>NZ_JQMG01000001.1:1981491-2641989 GCF_000744605.1 Methylotenera sp. L2L1 | reverse complement strand
GCATTTCTCAGTGTTGTGATGAGTTGTTGTAATTCCACGAAGTCATCGTGGGCTTCATCACCATATTTCTGCTTGGCTAGCGTGGCGAGTTTGTTAGCGTCATAGCCTTCTGCCGAAATATAGTGAAAGCATAGTGGCAAAAACATCATCATCACAACGATGCATAATCGCAACTTTTGTGTGCCTAATGTTTTATTAATGATAGCAGTCACTCATGCTCCAAAATGTAATGTCAGATTGACATTAATGCCCTGAAATATCATACCTTAACTACCATTGATTCTTGAAACTTTAAGGACGCTTGATGCTTTTTAAAGTGATTGGTGACATATTGGCCATTGGTACAATATGCTTTCGCTATTTCAAGGTGTTTAATGTTAAGTAACGCATAAAAGCTTAACCGTAAGCTCTAATATTTCTTAGGATATTAACATGGCATTAATCGGCAAAATCATCGCAATCACAGGTACTGCGACATTAATTTCAAATAACGGTAATCAGCGTGACTTGAGATTAGGTGACAACATTCAAACTGCGGATACCATTAAAACTGGTGCAGGTGTTGAGGTGGAGTTGCAGTTGGCCAACGGTCAAGTAATCCATATCGGGCTGAGCAGTTGATCGCTTTTGCAGATGAGCTTGTTGAGGCCTTTGTGCCTGCATCTCTGGATAGTTCGGTGAATGTGGCCACGATAGATACTGTTGTTAAAGCGATTGAAGAGGGTAAAGATATTAGTGAGGTGTTGGAAGAAACTGCCGCAGGTCCTGGTGGCTCTTCTAATAGCTATGGTTTTGGGTTTGTTGATCTTCTGAGAATTAACGACGATCTTAATAATTTTAGATTTGCTTATGAATTTGGCTCTGCAACTCCTATTGATACAGCATTGTCGGCAATAGTTTTGCAGATGTTATTAATCGCAAGATGAAATACTGTGGCGGTGAACGACAAGCATCACAGAAGACGCCGCCCGAACACGGTGAGCGGCACAGTGCTCAGCAACGACACGGTCGGTGCAGACAGCAACGCGACCCGATCAGCGCCTACAGTGCAACCTAACGTACGGCAGTCTGGTGTTGAACAGCGACGGCACTTACAGCTACACACTGAACAACGCCAACCCAGCGGTGAACGCGCTCAACAACGGTCAAACCTTGATCGACAGCTACACCTACACGCTGACCGATGGCGACGGCACGACAACGACAGCCGTGCTCAACATCACCATTAACGGCAACACCGATGGCGCCTAGCGTCAGTATCCTGACACCAACGGCCTTGCGGCTGGCGACAGCACCTTGCCTGAGACCGCAGGCGCGACGGCAGGTAGCTTCAGTGTCAGCACCCCGGGCCTCGCCAGCATTAGCGTAGGCGGCACCACCGTGACCGAAGCACAACTCGGCAATCTTGGCAGCAGCCCAGTCAGCATCAACACTGGCGAAGGCACCCTGATCCTGACTGGCTACAATGCCGGCACAGGCGTCGTCAGCTACACCTACGACCCGAACGTACAAAGCGTCAACGGCGATGTCACCGATAGCATCGCGATTAGCGTGACCGACGACCTAGGCGCCACCAGTCCGATCAATAACCTCGACATCGTGATCACCGACAGCAGCCCAGTGGCGGTGAACGACAGCGCCAGCATCACAGAAGACGCCCCCCGAACACGGTGAGCGGCACAGTGCTCAGCAACGACACGGTCGGTGCAGACAGCAACGCGACCCCGATCAGCGCCTACAGTGGCAACCTAACGTACGGCAGTCTGGTGTTGAACAGCGACGGCACTTACAGCTACACACTGAACAACGCCAACCCAGCGGTGAACGCGCTCAACAACGGTCAAACCTTGATCGACAGCTACACCTACACGCTGACCGATGGCGACGGCACGACAACGACAGCGTGCTCAACATCCATTAACGGCAACACCGATGCGCGCCTAGCGTCAGTATCCCTGACACCAACGGCCTTGCGGCTGGCGACAGCACCTTGCCTGAGACCGCAGGCGCGACGGCAGGTAGCTTCAGTGTCAGCACCCCGGCCGGCCTCGCAGCATTAGCGTAGGCGGCACACCGTGACCGAAGCACAACTCGGCAATCTTGGCAGCAGCCAGTCAGCATCAACACTGGCGAAGGCACCCTGATCCTGACTGGCTACAATGCCGGCACAGGCGTCGTCAGCTACACCTACGACCCGAACGTACAAAGCGTCAACGGCGATGTCACCGATAGCATCGCGATTAGCGTGACCGACGACCTAGGCGCCACCAGTCCGATCAATAACCTCGACATCGTGATCACCGACAGCAGCCCAGTGGCGGTGAACGACAGCGCCAGCATCACAGAAGACGCCGCCCCGAACACGGTGAGCGGCACAGTGCTCAGCAACGACACGGTCGGTGCAGACAGCAACGCGACCCCGATCAGCGCCTACAGTGGCAACCTAACGTACGGCAGTCTGGTGTTGAACAGCGACGGCACTTACAGCTACACACTGAACAACGCCAACCCAGCGGTGAACGCGCTCAACAACGGTCAAACCTTGATCGACAGCTACACCTACACGCTGACCGATGGCGACGGCACGACAACGACAGCCGTGCTCAACATCACCATTAACGGCAACACCGATGGCGCGCCTAGCGTCAGTATCCCTGACACCAACGGCCTTGCGGCTGGCGACAGCACCTTGCCTGAGACCGCAGGCGCGACGGCAGGTAGCTTCAGTGTCAGCACCCCGGCCGGCCTCGCCAGCATTAGCGTAGGCGGCACCACCGTGACCGAAGCACAACTCGGCAATCTTGGCAGCAGCCAGTCAGCATCAACACTGGCGAAGGCACCCTGATCCTGACTGGCTACAATGCCGGCACAGGCGTCGTCAGCTACACCTACGACCCGAACGTACAAAGCGTCAACGGCGATGTCACCGATAGCATCGCGATTAGCGTGACCGACGACCTAGGCGCCACCAGTCCGATCAATAACCTCGACATCGTGATCACCGACAGCAGCCCAGTGGCGGTGAACGACAGCGCCAGCATCACAGAAGACGCCGCCCCGAACACGGTGAGCGGCACAGTGCTCAGCAACGACACGGTCGGTGCAGACAGCAACGCGACCCCGATCAGCGCCTACAGTGGCAACCTAACGTACGGCAGTCTGGTGTTGAACAGCGACGGCACTTACAGCTACACACTGAACAACGCCAACCCAGCGGTGAACGCGCTCAACAACGGTCAAACCTTGATCGACAGCTACACCTACACGCTGACCGATGGCGACGGCACGACAACGACAGCCGTGCTCAACATCACCATTAACGGCAACACCGATGGCGCGCCTAGCGTCAGTATCCCTGACACCAACGGCCTTGCGGCTGGCGACAGCACCTTGCCTGAGACCGCAGGCGCGACGGCAGGTAGCTTCAGTGTCAGCACCCCGGCCGGCCTCGCCAGCATTAGCGTAGGCGGCACCACCGTGACCGAAGCACAACTCGGCAATCTTGGCAGCAGCCCAGTCAGCATCAACACTGGCGAAGGCACCCTGATCCTGACTGGCTACAATGCCGGCACAGGCGTCGTCAGCTACACCTACGACCCGAACGTACAAAGCGTCAACGGCGATGTCACCGATAGCATCGCGATTAGCGTGACCGACGACCTAGGCGCCACCAGTCCGATCAATAACCTCGACATCGTGATCACCGACAGCAGCCCAGTGGCGGTGAACGACAGCGCCAGCATCACAGAAGACGCCGCCCCGAACACGGTGAGCGGCACAGTGCTCAGCAACGACACGGTCGGTGCAGACAGCAACGCGACCCCGATCAGCGCCTACAGTGGCAACCTAACGTACGGCAGTCTGGTGTTGAACAGCGACGGCACTTACAGCTACACACTGAACAACGCCAACCCAGCGGTGAACGCGCTCAACAACGGTCAAACCTTGATCGACAGCTACACCTACACGCTGACCGATGGCGACGGCACGACAACGACAGCCGTGCTCAACATCACCATTAACGGCAACACCGATGGCGCGCCTAGCGTCAGTATCCCTGACACCAACGGCCTTGCGGCTGGCGACAGCACCTTGCCTGAGACCGCAGGCGCGACGGCAGGTAGCTTCAGTGTCAGCACCCCGGCCGGCCTCGCCAGCATTAGCGTAGGCGGCACCACCGTGACCGAAGCACAACTCGGCAATCTTGGCAGCAGCCCAGTCAGCATCAACACTGGCGAAGGCACCCTGATCCTGACTGGCTACAATGCCGGCACAGGCGTCGTCAGCTACACCTACGACCCGAACGTACAAAGCGTCAACGGCGATGTCACCGATAGCATCGCGATTAGCGTGACCGACGACCTAGGCGCCACCAGTCCGATCAATAACCTCGACATCGTGATCACCGACAGCAGCCCAGTGGCGGTGAACGACAGCGCCAGCATCACAGAAGACGCCGCCCCGAACACGGTGAGCGGCACAGTGCTCAGCAACGACACGGTCGGTGCAGACAGCAACGCGACCCCGATCAGCGCCTACAGTGGCAACCTAACGTACGGCAGTCTGGTGTTGAACAGCGACGGCACTTACAGCTACACACTGAACAACGCCAACCCAGCGGTGAACGCGCTCAACAACGGTCAAACCTTGATCGACAGCTACACCTACACGCTGACCGATGGCGACGGCACGACAACGACAGCCGTGCTCAACATCACCATTAACGGCAACACCGATGGCGCGCCTAGCGTCAGTATCCCTGACACCAACGGCCTTGCGGCTGGCGACAGCACCTTGCCTGAGACCGCAGGCGCGACGGCAGGTAGCTTCAGTGTCAGCACCCCGGCCGGCCTCGCCAGCATTAGCGTAGGCGGCACCACCGTGACCGAAGCACAACTCGGCAATCTTGGCAGCAGCCCAGTCAGCATCAACACTGGCGAAGGCACCCTGATCCTGACTGGCTACAATGCCGGCACAGGCGTCGTCAGCTACACCTACGACCCGAACGTACAAAGCGTCAACGGCGATGTCACCGATAGCATCGCGATTAGCGTGACCGACGACCTAGGCGCCACCAGTCCGATCAATAACCTCGACATCGTGATCACCGACAGCAGCCCAGTGGCGGTGAACGACAGCGCCAGCATCACAGAAGACGCCGCCCCGAACACGGTGAGCGGCACAGTGCTCAGCAACGACACGGTCGGTGCAGACAGCAACGCGACCCCGATCAGCGCCTACAGTGGCAACCTAACGTACGGCAGTCTGGTGTTGAACAGCGACGGCACTTACAGCTACACACTGAACAACGCCAACCCAGCGGTGAACGCGCTCAACAACGGTCAAACCTTGATCGACAGCTACACCTACACGCTGACCGATGGCGACGGCACGACAACGACAGCCGTGCTCAACATCACCATTAACGGCAACACCGATGGCGCGCCTAGCGTCAGTATCCCTGACACCAACGGCCTTGCGGCTGGCGACAGCACCTTGCCTGAGACCGCAGGCGCGACGGCAGGTAGCTTCAGTGTCAGCACCCCGGCCGGCCTCGCCAGCATTAGCGTAGGCGGCACCACCGTGACCGAAGCACAACTCGGCAATCTTGGCAGCAGCCCAGTCAGCATCAACACTGGCGAAGGCACCCTGATCCTGACTGGCTACAATGCCGGCACAGGCGTCGTCAGCTACACCTACGACCCGAACGTACAAAGCGTCAACGGCGATGTCACCGATAGCATCGCGATTAGCGTGACCGACGACCTAGGCGCCACCAGTCCGATCAATAACCTCGACATCGTGATCACCGACAGCAGCCCAGTGGCGGTGAACGACAGCGCCAGCATCACAGAAGACGCCGCCCCGAACACGGTGAGCGGCACAGTGCTCAGCAACGACACGGTCGGTGCAGACAGCAACGCGACCCCGATCAGCGCCTACAGTGGCAACCTAACGTACGGCAGTCTGGTGTTGAACAGCGACGGCACTTACAGCTACACACTGAACAACGCCAACCCAGCGGTGAACGCGCTCAACAACGGTCAAACCTTGATCGACAGCTACACCTACACGCTGACCGATGGCGACGGCACGACAACGACAGCCGTGCTCAACATCACCATTAACGGCAACACCGATGGCGCGCCTAGCGTCAGTATCCCTGACACCAACGGCCTTGCGGCTGGCGACAGCACCTTGCCTGAGACCGCAGGCGCGACGGCAGGTAGCTTCAGTGTCAGCACCCCGGCCGGCCTCGCCAGCATTAGCGTAGGCGGCACCACCGTGACCGAAGCACAACTCGGCAATCTTGGCAGCAGCCCAGTCAGCATCAACACTGGCGAAGGCACCCTGATCCTGACTGGCTACAATGCCGGCACAGGCGTCGTCAGCTACACCTACGACCCGAACGTACAAAGCGTCAACGGCGATGTCACCGATAGCATCGCGATTAGCGTGACCGACGACCTAGGCGCCACCAGTCCGATCAATAACCTCGACATCGTGATCACCGACAGCAGCCCAGTGGCGGTGAACGACAGCGCCAGCATCACAGAAGACGCCGCCCCGAACACGGTGAGCGGCACAGTGCTCAGCAACGACACGGTCGGTGCAGACAGCAACGCGACCCCGATCAGCGCCTACAGTGGCAACCTAACGTACGGCAGTCTGGTGTTGAACAGCGACGGCACTTACAGCTACACACTGAACAACGCCAACCCAGCGGTGAACGCGCTCAACAACGGTCAAACCTTGATCGACAGCTACACCTACACGCTGACCGATGGCGACGGCACGACAACGACAGCCGTGCTCAACATCACCATTAACGGCAACACCGATGGCGCGCCTAGCGTCAGTATCCCTGACACCAACGGCCTTGCGGCTGGCGACAGCACCTTGCCTGAGACCGCAGGCGCGACGGCAGGTAGCTTCAGTGTCAGCACCCCGGCCGGCCTCGCCAGCATTAGCGTAGGCGGCACCACCGTGACCGAAGCACAACTCGGCAATCTTGGCAGCAGCCCAGTCAGCATCAACACTGGCGAAGGCACCCTGATCCTGACTGGCTACAATGCCGGCACAGGCGTCGTCAGCTACACCTACGACCCGAACGTACAAAGCGTCAACGGCGATGTCACCGATAGCATCGCGATTAGCGTGACCGACGACCTAGGCGCCACCAGTCCGATCAATAACCTCGACATCGTGATCACCGACAGCAGCCCAGTGGCGGTGAACGACAGCGCCAGCATCACAGAAGACGCCGCCCCGAACACGGTGAGCGGCACAGTGCTCAGCAACGACACGGTCGGTGCAGACAGCAACGCGACCCCGATCAGCGCCTACAGTGGCAACCTAACGTACGGCAGTCTGGTGTTGAACAGCGACGGCACTTACAGCTACACACTGAACAACGCCAACCCAGCGGTGAACGCGCTCAACAACGGTCAAACCTTGATCGACAGCTACACCTACACGCTGACCGATGGCGACGGCACGACAACGACAGCCGTGCTCAACATCACCATTAACGGCAACACCGATGGCGCGCCTAGCGTCAGTATCCCTGACACCAACGGCCTTGCGGCTGGCGACAGCACCTTGCCTGAGACCGCAGGCGCGACGGCAGGTAGCTTCAGTGTCAGCACCCCGGCCGGCCTCGCCAGCATTAGCGTAGGCGGCACCACCGTGACCGAAGCACAACTCGGCAATCTTGGCAGCAGCCCAGTCAGCATCAACACTGGCGAAGGCACCCTGATCCTGACTGGCTACAATGCCGGCACAGGCGTCGTCAGCTACACCTACGACCCGAACGTACAAAGCGTCAACGGCGATGTCACCGATAGCATCGCGATTAGCGTGACCGACGACCTAGGCGCCACCAGTCCGATCAATAACCTCGACATCGTGATCACCGACAGCAGCCCAGTGGCGGTGAACGACAGCGCCAGCATCACAGAAGACGCCGCCCCGAACACGGTGAGCGGCACAGTGCTCAGCAACGACACGGTCGGTGCAGACAGCAACGCGACCCCGATCAGCGCCTACAGTGGCAACCTAACGTACGGCAGTCTGGTGTTGAACAGCGACGGCACTTACAGCTACACACTGAACAACGCCAACCCAGCGGTGAACGCGCTCAACAACGGTCAAACCTTGATCGACAGCTACACCTACACGCTGACCGATGGCGACGGCACGACAACGACAGCCGTGCTCAACATCACCATTAACGGCAACACCGATGGCGCGCCTAGCGTCAGTATCCCTGACACCAACGGCCTTGCGGCTGGCGACAGCACCTTGCCTGAGACCGCAGGCGCGACGGCAGGTAGCTTCAGTGTCAGCACCCCGGCCGGCCTCGCCAGCATTAGCGTAGGCGGCACCACCGTGACCGAAGCACAACTCGGCAATCTTGGCAGCAGCCCAGTCAGCATCAACACTGGCGAAGGCACCCTGATCCTGACTGGCTACAATGCCGGCACAGGCGTCGTCAGCTACACCTACGACCCGAACGTACAAAGCGTCAACGGCGATGTCACCGATAGCATCGCGATTAGCGTGACCGACGACCTAGGCGCCACCAGTCCGATCAATAACCTCGACATCGTGATCACCGACAGCAGCCCAGTGGCGGTGAACGACAGCGCCAGCATCACAGAAGACGCCGCCCCGAACACGGTGAGCGGCACAGTGCTCAGCAACGACACGGTCGGTGCAGACAGCAACGCGACCCCGATCAGCGCCTACAGTGGCAACCTAACGTACGGCAGTCTGGTGTTGAACAGCGACGGCACTTACAGCTACACACTGAACAACGCCAACCCAGCGGTGAACGCGCTCAACAACGGTCAAACCTTGATCGACAGCTACACCTACACGCTGACCGATGGCGACGGCACGACAACGACAGCCGTGCTCAACATCACCATTAACGGCAACACCGATGGCGCGCCTAGCGTCAGTATCCCTGACACCAACGGCCTTGCGGCTGGCGACAGCACCTTGCCTGAGACCGCAGGCGCGACGGCAGGTAGCTTCAGTGTCAGCACCCCGGCCGGCCTCGCCAGCATTAGCGTAGGCGGCACCACCGTGACCGAAGCACAACTCGGCAATCTTGGCAGCAGCCCAGTCAGCATCAACACTGGCGAAGGCACCCTGATCCTGACTGGCTACAATGCCGGCACAGGCGTCGTCAGCTACACCTACGACCCGAACGTACAAAGCGTCAACGGCGATGTCACCGATAGCATCGCGATTAGCGTGACCGACGACCTAGGCGCCACCAGTCCGATCAATAACCTCGACATCGTGATCACCGACAGCAGCCCAGTGGCGGTGAACGACAGCGCCAGCATCACAGAAGACGCCGCCCCGAACACGGTGAGCGGCACAGTGCTCAGCAACGACACGGTCGGTGCAGACAGCAACGCGACCCCGATCAGCGCCTACAGTGGCAACCTAACGTACGGCAGTCTGGTGTTGAACAGCGACGGCACTTACAGCTACACACTGAACAACGCCAACCCAGCGGTGAACGCGCTCAACAACGGTCAAACCTTGATCGACAGCTACACCTACACGCTGACCGATGGCGACGGCACGACAACGACAGCCGTGCTCAACATCACCATTAACGGCAACACCGATGGCGCGCCTAGCGTCAGTATCCCTGACACCAACGGCCTTGCGGCTGGCGACAGCACCTTGCCTGAGACCGCAGGCGCGACGGCAGGTAGCTTCAGTGTCAGCACCCCGGCCGGCCTCGCCAGCATTAGCGTAGGCGGCACCACCGTGACCGAAGCACAACTCGGCAATCTTGGCAGCAGCCCAGTCAGCATCAACACTGGCGAAGGCACCCTGATCCTGACTGGCTACAATGCCGGCACAGGCGTCGTCAGCTACACCTACGACCCGAACGTACAAAGCGTCAACGGCGATGTCACCGATAGCATCGCGATTAGCGTGACCGACGACCTAGGCGCCACCAGTCCGATCAATAACCTCGACATCGTGATCACCGACAGCAGCCCAGTGGCGGTGAACGACAGCGCCAGCATCACAGAAGACGCCGCCCCGAACACGGTGAGCGGCACAGTGCTCAGCAACGACACGGTCGGTGCAGACAGCAACGCGACCCCGATCAGCGCCTACAGTGGCAACCTAACGTACGGCAGTCTGGTGTTGAACAGCGACGGCACTTACAGCTACACACTGAACAACGCCAACCCAGCGGTGAACGCGCTCAACAACGGTCAAACCTTGATCGACAGCTACACCTACACGCTGACCGATGGCGACGGCACGACAACGACAGCCGTGCTCAACATCACCATTAACGGCAACACCGATGGCGCGCCTAGCGTCAGTATCCCTGACACCAACGGCCTTGCGGCTGGCGACAGCACCTTGCCTGAGACCGCAGGCGCGACGGCAGGTAGCTTCAGTGTCAGCACCCCGGCCGGCCTCGCCAGCATTAGCGTAGGCGGCACCACCGTGACCGAAGCACAACTCGGCAATCTTGGCAGCAGCCCAGTCAGCATCAACACTGGCGAAGGCACCCTGATCCTGACTGGCTACAATGCCGGCACAGGCGTCGTCAGCTACACCTACGACCCGAACGTACAAAGCGTCAACGGCGATGTCACCGATAGCATCGCGATTAGCGTGACCGACGACCTAGGCGCCACCAGTCCGATCAATAACCTCGACATCGTGATCACCGACAGCAGCCCAGTGGCGGTGAACGACAGCGCCAGCATCACAGAAGACGCCGCCCCGAACACGGTGAGCGGCACAGTGCTCAGCAACGACACGGTCGGTGCAGACAGCAACGCGACCCCGATCAGCGCCTACAGTGGCAACCTAACGTACGGCAGTCTGGTGTTGAACAGCGACGGCACTTACAGCTACACACTGAACAACGCCAACCCAGCGGTGAACGCGCTCAACAACGGTCAAACCTTGATCGACAGCTACACCTACACGCTGACCGATGGCGACGGCACGACAACGACAGCCGTGCTCAACATCACCATTAACGGCAACACCGATGGCGCGCCTAGCGTCAGTATCCCTGACACCAACGGCCTTGCGGCTGGCGACAGCACCTTGCCTGAGACCGCAGGCGCGACGGCAGGTAGCTTCAGTGTCAGCACCCCGGCCGGCCTCGCCAGCATTAGCGTAGGCGGCACCACCGTGACCGAAGCACAACTCGGCAATCTTGGCAGCAGCCCAGTCAGCATCAACACTGGCGAAGGCACCCTGATCCTGACTGGCTACAATGCCGGCACAGGCGTCGTCAGCTACACCTACGACCCGAACGTACAAAGCGTCAACGGCGATGTCACCGATAGCATCGCGATTAGCGTGACCGACGACCTAGGCGCCACCAGTCCGATCAATAACCTCGACATCGTGATCACCGACAGCAGCCCAGTGGCGGTGAACGACAGCGCCAGCATCACAGAAGACGCCGCCCCGAACACGGTGAGCGGCACAGTGCTCAGCAACGACACGGTCGGTGCAGACAGCAACGCGACCCCGATCAGCGCCTACAGTGGCAACCTAACGTACGGCAGTCTGGTGTTGAACAGCGACGGCACTTACAGCTACACACTGAACAACGCCAACCCAGCGGTGAACGCGCTCAACAACGGTCAAACCTTGATCGACAGCTACACCTACACGCTGACCGATGGCGACGGCACGACAACGACAGCCGTGCTCAACATCACCATTAACGGCAACACCGATGGCGCGCCTAGCGTCAGTATCCCTGACACCAACGGCCTTGCGGCTGGCGACAGCACCTTGCCTGAGACCGCAGGCGCGACGGCAGGTAGCTTCAGTGTCAGCACCCCGGCCGGCCTCGCCAGCATTAGCGTAGGCGGCACCACCGTGACCGAAGCACAACTCGGCAATCTTGGCAGCAGCCCAGTCAGCATCAACACTGGCGAAGGCACCCTGATCCTGACTGGCTACAATGCCGGCACAGGCGTCGTCAGCTACACCTACGACCCGAACGTACAAAGCGTCAACGGCGATGTCACCGATAGCATCGCGATTAGCGTGACCGACGACCTAGGCGCCACCAGTCCGATCAATAACCTCGACATCGTGATCACCGACAGCAGCCCAGTGGCGGTGAACGACAGCGCCAGCATCACAGAAGACGCCGCCCCGAACACGGTGAGCGGCACAGTGCTCAGCAACGACACGGTCGGTGCAGACAGCAACGCGACCCCGATCAGCGCCTACAGTGGCAACCTAACGTACGGCAGTCTGGTGTTGAACAGCGACGGCACTTACAGCTACACACTGAACAACGCCAACCCAGCGGTGAACGCGCTCAACAACGGTCAAACCTTGATCGACAGCTACACCTACACGCTGACCGATGGCGACGGCACGACAACGACAGCCGTGCTCAACATCACCATTAACGGCACAAATGATGCCCCTGTAATAGACCTTGATGCAAATAACTCCACATCAACTGGTGTGAATTTTGTTACTACATATACTGAAAATGGTGCTGGTATCTCTATTGCTGATACTGATATTGCAATCACGGATGTTGACTCTACCAATTTAGTGAGTGCAGTGATTACATTAACTAATATGCAAGCTGGTGATGTACTTGCTGCAGGCGGGTTACCTGCAGGTATTGCTAGCAGCATTGTAGGTAATGTGGTGACATTAAGCGGCAATGCTACTTTGGCTAATTACCAATCAGCAATTCGTGCGATTACTTTTGCAAACACAAGCGATGCACCAAATACAACTCCTAGAAATATTACTGTGGTTGTCAATGACGGATTTGCGAACTCGAACACAGCTACTGCCACTATTAATGTTATTGCTGTGAATGATGCCCCAGTTGGTGTGGCAGACGTGTTTAACGGCGCTAACAGTGTGTTGGAAGGAGCGACTGTTGTTCGCGGCAATGTGTTGGCGAATGATACCGATGTGGATTCGGCACTTGCTAATTTAACAGTCGCTCAATTTGCTACAAATAGTGGGTCTTCTGCTACAACTGCAAACGGTACGAGTTCAATTACTACGGCATTAGGCGGTACTGTCGTGATGAATGCTAACGGTACATTTACTTATACTGCGCCAACACGTAATCATAGTGATGCAAGCCCTGATGTAGATAGTTTTGTGTATAAAGCATCTGATGGTGGTCAAACTTCAGCTTGGACCACAGTCACAATCAATATTGCTGATTCATCACCAGTAGCTAATAATGATTTGGACAGTGTTGGTATCGGTGGTACGACCACAGGGAATGTGATTACTGGTGCGGGCGGTATTGCTTCTGGTGGTGCTGACTCATTCCTTGATGCACCAACAAGATTATCCACCGTGACATATGGTGGTGTTACATACACAGTTGGTGTAGGTGGGCAGACAATCAATACCGCAAATGGAACTCTTGTGATTCAGCAAGATGGTAGTTATACCTACAATTCCAGTTATCAAACTATTTCAGTGGCGGCTTCTCCAGGAAACACTGGTGCGACCATTGCACAATGGAACACCTCTGGTGTTCAATTATACGGCTTTGAATCTACTAACGGACAGAGAGCTACATTATATGGAGGTAGCAGTGGAAACACATTTGGTAACTATCAAAATATTATTTTGGCTAACCTTAGCTCTGGATCAGGGCAAGTAACCTATAGCAATCCAAGTGGGACTACCAACGATGGCTTGGGAGTTGAGTCAGGAGGGGGAATAAATACTAATGACAATGGCAGAATAGAGCAGAATGAAAGCCTAGTGTTGGATATTAACGCTATGTCTAACTCCGCTATTGTGACACTTACCAATCTGACAAGTGGCGAGAGCGCTATCTGGCGTGCTTACAATGCATCAGGACAATTGGTTGATAGTGGTACTATTTCTGGAAGTAACGCAAATAGTAGTATTGTGACTGCAACGATTACAGCATCTTCAAGTTATCAGTATCTCGTATTTAGTTCAGGAGCTAATGGTACTCACTATCGTATTAACGGTTTAACTGTACAGCCAGATTTAACTAGCGTTACACCTGATGTATTCAATTACACTTTGATTGATGGTGATGGCACGTTATCTAATACTGCAACGTTATCAGTTAGTACGGACACTACGATTACTGCAACAGCAGATTCTGCTAGTGTTTATGAATCGGGCCTTAGCACTGGTACGCAAGCTGGTGTGCTTGCAACCACAGTAACAGGAAACTTGCTTGCCAATGATGCAGGTATTTCATCTAGCACTACAATCACAAGCATTAACGGCACAGTAGCTTCAGGCGGGACGATTACCTTGACTAACGCGACGGGTACCTTAGTTGTGAACGCTTCTACAGGCGCTTATACCTACACCTTAAATGCGGCCACCACTCAAGGTGTGAATGACACGCCGACATTTAATTATGTGCTAACCGATAGCGTTACTGGCCGAACAGCTAATGCTAATTTAGTGATTAATATTGTTGATGATGCACCTGTCGGTGGCAGTATTACTGAAACGCTACAAGCGGCTACTAATGCACTTACCTTTAACGTGGTAATCGTGTTAGACCGTTCAGGCAGTATGGCACAAGATGGGAATGGTCTATGGTCTAATCAATCAGGCTATGATGCAACTACTAACCGCATGGAGATTGCTAAAGCTGCGATTGCTCAATTGGTTGATCGTTATGATGGACTAGGAAATGTCAACGTTAAGATTGTTAGCTTTGCATCTGATGCGGTTGAAAGTGAATGGTACATTGATGATGTAACTGGGGCTGTGCGCTATGTCGATAGTATTCAGGCTGGCGGTGGTACGCAATACTCAACCGGATTAAATGAAACAATGTCTGGGTTCACGAAACCAGTAGCAGATAAGACATTGTTCTATTTTATTACTGATGGTTTGCCAAACTCTGGTTATGAAGTTGATGCAACTTTACAAACACAGTGGCAAAACTTTGTCAGCGCTAATGGAGATATCTCCTTTGGTGTTGGTATTGGCACCGCATCACTAAGTGCAATCACGCCAATTGCATACCCTAATGTGGATGCTAACGGGAACGGCACTGAGGATTATGCGATTCGTGTTGATAACCCGGCTGAGCTAGCAGATACCTTACTTGCAACGGTTGATGGTGGTGTTGTTGTTGGAAGCTTGTCTGTACTTTCAGGTAGTGGAACTAGTGGTTTCCTACTAGGAGCAGATGGCGGAAGGCTGAACAGTATTGTTGTGGATGGCGTTACTTATACCTATAGTGCAAGTGGCCCAAGTAGCATTAGCGTGCAAACTAACAAGGGCGGTGAGTTGACTGTGGACTTCCTCTCAGGTGAGTACAATTATCAGTTATTGCTCAATAGAACGGTACAAAATGAGCAAGAAATATTCTTCGTAACCGCGATTGATGGGGATGGAGATACTAGAAGCATTAACCTCAACATCAATTTAGATTATGTTGCAAACTTAGACCCTAATGCAGATACGATTCTTACCAATGTCGTAACAGGAACTCCAATTAGTGTTTCTGCTGATGCGTTACTTCATAACGACAGTGTGAGAGGTAGCGGTGGAATCACAAGTACGCAGAATGCGGTGAATGGCACGGTAAGTGGTACAGGTACTGTACAGTTCACCGCGAATGCGGTGGCGGCTAAGACGGTACAGGTTGTGACAGAGGCACCTTTTGATTCAACGTCGCAAACACAGAATACTACGCGCGAGAATGCGGTAGATTTAACAGACCGCAGTCGATTTGGCACGCTAATTTCTGGTACGCCAGCATGGGCTGTGGATGCTGTGGGCGGTAGCTCTATCGTGTTTAGCGGTGTGCTTGATAACAGTGGAAGCACTCGAGATGTTGATTACGTTAAAGTCAAAATGTATGCAGGGGAGCGCGTGTTTATTGATGTTGATAATCAAACTCAAGGAGTTAACGCATTTGTTGAGTACTTTGATGCTAACGGTGTTCTGCAAACATTTACTGTGACAACAACAGGTACAGGGACTACGCTAGCTCCTAATGGCTACTTCACAGCACCTGTGACTGGTGAGTTTTTTGTTCGCGTGCAAACCGTTGGTACGACAGACACCAATTACAACTTAGTGCTGACACTGACAGATATTGTTGGTCCGATGACGGAAAGTGGTAAGTTTGAATACACTGTTACTGAGGATGGTGTTTCCAGTTCAGCAACTGCTAGTGTTTACAATGTAGTGGGTACCACCATTACTGGTGGAGATGGGGATGAGATCTTAATCGGCGGAGCTACTAACGATACGCTGATAGCCGGTGCTGGTAATGATGTCCTTATCGGCGGCAGTGGGAACGACACGCTGTTGGGCGGAGCAGGCGCTGATCGTCTTGAAGGTGGAATCGGTAACGATACGCTCAGTGGAGGCACCGGTAACGATGTGTTGATAGGCGGTGTTGGTAGTGACACATTAACTGGTGGTCTTGGCGCAGATGTATTTAAATGGTCGCTTGCAGATGTAGGCACAGCTGGCACACCGGTGGCGGATGTTGTGACTGATTTTGATACAACCGTTGATGGCGATAAGTTAGATTTACGTGATCTGCTGCAAGGAGAGATTGGTGAGGGTGTAGGCGCTAATTTAGAAAACTACCTCCATTTCGAAAAAGTGGGCGCTGATACAGTTGTTCATATCAGCAGTAATGGTAGTTTTAATAATGGCTATAACCCAACAGCTGAAGTGCAGACGATTACCTTGCAAAATGTTGATTTAGTAGGTTCTTACACTAATGATCAACAGATTATTCAAAATCTTATCGACAATCAGAAGTTGATTACAGATTAATCATGCGATAGCACCGTTATTTATTTGTAATTAGATTTAACTTTTAACCTTTGGTGACGTAATGTTACCAAAGGTTTTTTTATGCCTATTTGTCGAAATATCATCACAATTTATGTAATTTAATGGTTGATCATGTAGATTTTAATTACCTTAAGTGTTGAAAAGTAGACGGTTTTGATGGTTGAGATGTCGGTTGAGTGTTGATTTTTAAAGGTTAAAACGCTAATTTTAAGTTTATGTAAATAAATATATATTGCATGTTTAAATTGTAAATTCTTGTAATGTAGTTGGGTATTTTAATGTAAATGATTGATAGTAATCATTCTTTTATGTAATATTTGCGCTCTAAATAGTTCTCAACGGCCAATGTTGTAAAAATTGATTTGGCTTTAGCTTCCTATTTTTAAAATCTGGTATGTTTTTTGCTGTTAAATCCACATGTTTTAAATTAGAGATTTTTGAAGCATGGCGTGTAAGACATGCATAGCGAAAGTAGTGTTTTAGAATTGGGGAAATGTTTTGAATCAGAAGTTTAAGTATAAATTAATTCATTTATTGTTAATAAGTCTAAGTGTAATGACAGCCACTATGGCAAATGCTGCAGAGCCATTAATTAGCTTAAAAGATATGGTTGAAAAAACAATTACTTCAAATCCTGAAGTTCAGGCCAGATACCATAAATTTTTAGAAGCAGGTTACGAACAAGACACTGTTCGCGGGGGCTTTTTACCACAAGCTGATGTGGTGTCTACTTATCGCAAACAAGAAGAGCTTGTAAGAAACACTGGTAATACACAAATACCACGCATGAATAACGAGTTGGTATTAAGACAAATGATTTTTGATGGTTTCGCAACCAGCAGTGAAGTAAAGCGTCTAGGTCATGCTAGTCGAGTTCGCTACTTTGAATTGCAAAGCACGATGCAGACTACAACCTTAGAGTTTATGCGTGCGTATCTGGATACATTACGTTATCGAGAGTTAATGCAGTTTGCAAAAGATAACTATGTTATCCATAAGCAAATGTTTGACCGCATTCAAGAGCGTGTGAATGCAGGTGTTGCTCGTAAAGTTGATTTGGAACAAGCGAGTGGTCGTTTAGCGTTGGCTGAAGCTAACTTGCTGACTGAAACTACCAATATGCACGATGTGACCGCTAGATTACAGAGATTGTATGGTGAATTGCCACCTGAAACCTTAGAGGTGCCGACCATTTCTAGTGCTGGTGTAGAGCCTAGCTCAGAAGAGGCATTAAAGCTAGCATATAAACAAAATCCAGACTTGTTATCAACCATTGAAGATATTCAAGCTAAAAAGAATGAGATTAAGACAAATGAGTCTCGCTACTATCCTAGGTTAGATTTACAAGCACGTAAAAACTTAGGCACAAGTTCTGACGGACGTTATAGCAATAGTGCTGCAGATTTGCTTGAATTAACCATGAATTTCAATTTATTCAACGGTTTCTCTGATAAAAATTCGATTAGCACTGCGGCTCAAAAACTTAACGGCGCACAAGATATACGCGATAAAGCGTGTATTGATACTCGTCAGATTGTGTCTATTGCATATAACGATATTAAGCAGTTAACAGAACAGCGCATTTACAGAGGGCAGCATAAAGCATCTATTGAGAATGCACGTGAGGCATATCGTAAGCAATATGATATTGGTCAACGTACTTTGTTGGATTTATTAGATGCTGAGAATGAATACTTTCAAGCAAAGCGTAGTTTGACAAATACTGAGTATGACTTGCAATTAGCTTATGCAAGAACCTATGCCGGCCAAGGTGAGTTGTTAAATAAAATTGGCGCAAGACGTGGAAATTTGCCTGAGTATGCACGTGAAGAGTATTTGGATAACGAAAACGTTTGCCATGCAGTCGCACCAGTCCAAATTCAAATAGATAAAGCTGCTTTGGTGGCGGATGCTAAGCCATTAGCTAATATATACCCATCAATGGCTAAACCTGTCTCACCTGTTGCAGTGCCTGCCGTGGCGCCCGTTGCAGCTCAAGCTTGTAATGTTCAAGGCATTACCGATCGTGTGAACGACTGGGCTAGTGCTTGGCGTCAAAAAGATGCAGATCGCTACTTACGATTTTATGCAGATAAATTTTCACCCGAGCCACCATTGGACAAAGCCGCATGGGAAAAGCAACGTCGTCAACGTCTTAGCTCTAACGGTAAGATCGGCTTGAAAATTGAAGATTTACAAGTCAGTTGTGATGGCGATACTGGAAAAGCTACTTTTAAACAGGTGTACACTTTAACGACGTTTAAAATTAAAAAAGTGGCAGATACCTCTTGTGAAGTTTGTAATATGCAGCGTACCCCAACTATTGCTTATCAAGATAATACTAATAAAGAGTTACAGTTCCAAAATGAAAGTAGTGATTGGAAAATTACACGCGAGCTAGTTAAGTAATTTTAGTTGCTCAAGTCATTTAGTTTGAAATAGTTTAAAAGTCAAACAATAGATCAAACAAAGCGCACCCTAATGATATTAGCGGTGCGCTTTGTTTTTTTGAGCTTACTGGGCGTGGCTAGGCACGGTTTTTTGGAGTTGCATGTGTAAAAATACTATTGAAAATGCAAATTTAGAAAAATAATTAAAAAATGATGAAATATTTCTGCAAAATTTTCAGTAATTGTTATAGAATACGCACCGTTGTTTGTTCTACACCTTCCATCCGCCCGGGTGGTGAAATTGGTAGACACAAGAGACTTAAAATCTCTCGCGCGTAAGCGTGTGCCGGTTCGACTCCGGCCCCGGGCACCAAATTAATAATTGAAATAATTTCTATTTAAATAGAATATTAATTGCGTTTCAATTTCTTCCTGTTTTTTTATTTTTTTACTCTGCAGTGTGGCAAAGTTGTGGCAGAGAAATAATCTATTTTTTAGTATCAAATTAAGTATCGATAAGTCTCGACAAGTTAAATAAATTTTTAACTAGTACCTCCTGCTATTTCGCGATTAGTAAATTATTGCGCTATCTAAGATTAAGGCAGTTGGCTATAACTCTGCTTTTAAGTCGATTAGTTGCTGGCCCTGAAGCAGATGTCAGGAACAACTAAGCGGGCGACACTTATAGGCACTGGCCACGGACAATAAGAGTTGTTGATTAGGTGTTACAGCCAGTCGTCACCGATCTTACATATCGATATATTGATTATATTAAGATAAGCCCAAAGAAAACTATCTTACTTTGGCCAATGTGGTGCCCGCCCTAGTTTGACTTGGGTTAAGGCCTAATTGTGTCTAGCGACCCCTCATCAATTTACTATTGGCTATATTTGAATTAAAAAAACTGTTGTCAATAGTCTTATATGACTATAGAAAAAAATATTTCCGTATAACTACTTGGGTAATGTCTAAATCATCATAAACAAAATGAATTTACATTATGGCTATTTTGATTACTGGTGGTGCAGGCTACATCGGCTCACACACTTGTTTGCAAATGATAGAAGCAGGGTATGAAATTGTAGTTGTAGACAATTTATCAAATAGTAGAATTGAGTCAATTAATCGAATAGAGAGAATTTCGGGAGTAAGAATCAGATTTGTTCAAGCCGATATTCGCGACAAAGCAGCAATGCGAATGGTTTTTGAAAGATATGATATATCAGCAGTAATACACTTTGCAGGCCTCAAGGCGGTAGGGGAGTCTAATCAGAAGCCGCAACTCTATTATGATAATAATGTAGTTGGTAGTTTGAACTTATTTGAAGTAATGAATGAATTCAATGTTAAAACTATTGTTTTCAGTTCTTCTGCCACTGTATATGGCGATCCTCTTTCTGTACCGATTAAAGAGCATTTTCCGCTTACTGCAACTAATCCGTATGGGCGAACAAAGTTGATGATCGAAGATATTTTACGTGATTTACATGCAGCCGATAATACATGGCGAGTTGCGTTACTACGATATTTTAATCCCATCGGTGCACATAGTAGTGGCTTGATTGGTGAAGATCCTAACGGGATACCAAACAATTTATTACCATACGTATCTCAAGTTGCAGTTGGACGTTTACCTTCACTGCGTGTGTTTGGTAACGACTATGCTACACATGATGGTACAGGCGTAAGAGATTATATTCATGTGGTTGATTTGGCTGACGGGCACGTAGATGCAGTTGACTACTTGTTAAAAAAAGAAGATTTCATCACATTGAATTTAGGCACTGGCAAGGGATTTAGTGTGTTGGATGTGGTGCAGGCTTTTTCAAAAGCAAGCGATAAATCTATTCCATATGAATTTTTACCAAGGCGCATGGGCGATGTGGCGATCAATTATGCTGATACGAAACTAGCGATGGAGCTATTGGGATGGAGCGCAAAAAGAAGCTTGGACGAAATGTGTAACGATACTTGGAAGTGGCAATCAACTAACCCCAATGGCTATGACAAGGTTAAGTAACTTAATCTAACTAAAGTATAAAGTTGAGTCCAATACTGCCAGTGATTTATTGCATGAAACTCTATTTGTGACCATTTCCCATCACAATAAACACAAGCTGGGTTATTTATTAAGTTTTGGTGTAGGGCCTGTTAACAAATAAACTTGACCGCCTTCTACCAATTCACCTTTAATTGCATAGTGTGCTTGAGTTACACCTATATAATATTTTTTGCCATCCCGTCTTCCAATAACTTCAGTAACGTCAATAATGCCTGAGTTTTCCTCATCTTGAGTGAGAAACTTGGGCGCACCTGGGATGAAGCGACTACGATCAGATTCAAACGCTTGGGTCCAAGTGTTAGCTACAAGATCAAATTTCCAGATTTTGCTAATATAGGCGTTGTTGCCAGAATCTTCCTGAATCATGATGTTACCTTCGGTATCAACTGTCATGTTGTCGAAGTTTCTAGCGGTTTCGCCATCAGTGCCGAGAAGCGTTGCGGAGTCTTTTACCATTGAAATAGTGCCGCCAGACATATTTTTGTTGAAGTCCAGTTTGTATAATTTAGCAGAACCGCCTGCAGCAGTACCTGTTGTTGCAAAATAAAATGTATCAACATCTGCCCAATGACCATCTTCTGGACGTGCGAAACTTGTAATATCTTTAGTATTGCTTTCAACTTGTAGAGCAGCACCTGTTTGGTCATAATTGACAGGTTCAAGTGTGAAGGTACCGTTGATTGCTTCTGATTCAGTTATGACGGCGTTGACTTTAACGCCGTATAAATGACCATTAGTTAAGCCAGCTTTGTCTATCTCGTTGCCAGTATTGGTTTTAGTACCTTTATATATGTAAACATGACCTGGTGTTGAATCATTTGTGCCAATTACGATGGTTTGGTCGCCAGAGTATGGGTTTGCCAAGTTGTTTTCAAACGAAAAATTACCCATGCGTGGTAATTCATAGGCAGTGCCTTTGTTAGCACCACTCGCAATAAACGCGTATGCGCGGCCTTCTGAACCATTCTCTTCACCATTCATCATGATGCGTGATTGTGTTCCCAACCCTGTGCTTGCATTATAAAAAGCAGATACTGCTGGCAAGTCGCCAGAACATAGACGTGCAAAGCTTTTAGCTGTGCCTGTTGCTGCTTGGTAACCAGTACCACTCCATATTTGGTGGTTAACAGCCAAGTCATTACCGCTGACTAGAGCTAATGTATTTTTATTGATCTTAAACTCTGAAACAAATGCTCCGGTCGCACCGTGCGAGCGAACTGCACCTAATCCAGGCCCTAACTCGTGGTTCATTAATAATGTGAACGTGTCATCACCGTTGTCATATGCGCCTAAGCCATCTGGGATGCCAACCATTTTGAATCCGTTTGTGGCTTGATCGCCAACTGTCATTATTGAAGTTACCTCCCAGCCTAGGGCTGTAGGGGTAATGTATGGTGTTTGTGAGCTAGTTGGGCCTTGTGCAGCAAGTGTAATATTTACATTGAATAAAAAAGACAAGTTGATTACAAATGCTATTAAATTAATTTTCAACATTTTCTTTTCCGGAAATATATGACAGTGAGCGTTTAGTTTAGGTAAGTGCCTAATTTTAAGCGAATACTTATTAAGCGAATACTTAGCTCAGAAATTTAAATAGTTAAATCATGATTAACTAGTTTTGTTTCAAATGGTTTGAGTCTAATAGGCCGATAGGCTCATAGCCAGATTGGCTGATTAAGATATTGTTTTTAATAGACACTTCACAACACATTTTTAACACAAAATACATATTAACGTCATATTTGTAATCTACATTGTGTATCTTTAGTGAGACATACTTTAAGCATACACAATGAGATTCCAGCAGCAACTAAGTTTTAACAAGGCGCTAAATTTTCATACGTTAATCAAAATATTGATTGATCCAGTGTTAATGATTGCCACGTTGTTGTTTTTTGCAGTTTATTATGAAGATAAACTAACGTCGCAATACGTGGTTCTTTCAATTATGTTGTTTGCTTTGAGTTTTCCTGGATCATGGCAGAAAGCTAGCAGTTTTTATGAGGAGATTGCTAATACCATTGGTCAATGGATTGTTGTGGTTGGTATTTTACTGTTTTTTGGATATGCCACGAATTATTTGAACCAATACCCACAGCAAATCGTATTGCTGTGGGTATTGGTTACTCCGGTAGTGCTGATTTCTGCGCATCTTTTGGTATCTAAGTATTTGACTAGCCAATATTTTATCGAGAGTGTTAAAAGAACAGCAGTGATTATTGGTGTGAATGAGTTAAGTCATCAACTACACGATAGGATTAATAGTAGTGCTGAATTAGCTATCCAAGTGAAAGGTTTTTTTGATGTTGTGTCAGAAAATAGCTTCTCCCAACTTCAGGTAACTGGAAATCAGTTAATAGGTTCTGTTACTCAGTTACCTAGTTACGTAAAATTAAATAAGATAGATCTTATATACATCGCTTTACCTCCGTCACTTCATGAGGAAATACTTACTGTCTTAGATGATTTAAAAGATACTACGGCATCAATTTATTTCGTTCCCAATTTTTTTATAGCTGATTTGATTCAGGCTCGTATTGATGATATTGATGGCATGCCAGTGGTTGCTGTTTGTGAAACGCCATTTTCCGGATTTAATGGTATTGTCAAAAAGGTAAGTGATTTAGTTTTGGCTAGCATTATTCTCTGTTTGATTTCCCCAATATTAATATTATTGAGTATTGGTGTTAAATTGAGCTCACCAGGCCCAGTACTCTTTATGCAAAGACGATATGGCTTGGATGGACATGAAATTGTTGTATACAAATTCAGATCGATGACCGTGACTGAAGATGGTGAAAAAGTCACGCAAGCTAAAGTGAACGATAAAAGAGTGACAAAGTTCGGAAAATTTATACGTAAAACATCATTGGATGAATTGCCACAATTTATTAATGTACTGCAAGGGCGAATGAGTATTGTAGGGCCTCGTCCTCATGCCGTAAGCCATAATGAAATATATCGTAAAGTGATTAAAGGCTATATGGTGAGGCATAAAGTAAAACCTGGTATTACTGGCTGGGCTCAGGTGAATGGGTTTAGAGGCGAAACGGAATCAGTTGATAGCATGAAGTCTAGAATAGAATATGACTTAGACTATCTGAAAAAATGGTCATTATCGTTAGATATCAAAATTATTCTCAAAACAGTATTGCTGGTCTTTAGGGATTCAAAAGCCTATTAATTAAAGATTAATTTTGTATCTACTGCGTTTTGTCACAATCTCACAACCCATTAGGGTTAATCTAGTCTGTATGGACTAGATTTCACCCTCTTTTAAACTATCCCTGTAACAATAGGTAGATATTCTGCATGCATGTTTTTGTAATTATTAATTAAGGACATTCAGCGTGAGACTATATTATTTCGTTGTGACATTAGCATTGATGTTTTTGGCCAGCCCGGTATTTGCGAGTGAGAAAAAGCAAAATGTATTTAAAGCCCCAACTGCGAGCAGCTTGTATGTTGCTAGTGCTGGTGAGGTTGTTGTGACTTTTCTTTCTAAATCAGCAGCATACTCAAGTAACCTTTTTTTGGAAGGGTCATCTACAGCAATTTTCAATAACCAAACTGCAGTAAGCGGGCAGCAGTTTTCCTTAGGTAGTTTTAAAGCTGGTACAGAGCTTGTATTTAGATTGTTTGTAAATAACACTGGATATAGTTTTTACAATGGGGAAAGAAAAAATAACCCAGACAATAAGTTGCATACTGCATATAAGAAGTCTGGTCATCATTCAATGATTGTAGGATTTGAAGATACTTTTAAAGGTGGCGATAAAGACTATAACGACGTTATATTTTTAGTGAATAACGTCACGATTCGACCAGCAGTGCCGGAGCCTGAAGTATCTGCATTGATGCTTCTTGGATTGCTTATGTTAGGTACCTCTAGACTTAAGAAGGCAAAGTAATTGACTTGATGAATGAAATAAAGCGGCCTAATTAGCCGCTTTTTTATTTTGATATGGTGTTGTTGTTTAATAGTAAACCGTCATAAACGCTTAATAATTCACATCTATAGTTTTTATGTTGTTTCAAATAGATTGCCATTCTTATCACGTGAATGATGAGTTAACTCTACAAGTTTAAGAAAGATTTAATAATGAAAGCTTTGATCTTAGCCGCAGGTAAGGGAACTCGGGTTAGACCGCTAACTTATGAGCTTCCAAAACCAATGATTCCGATTTTGGGTAAACCTGTGATGGCTTACTTGATTGAGCATTTAGCTAAACATCAAGTGAATGAAGTGATGGTCAATGTTAGTTATCTGCATGAAAAAATCCAGCAGTATTTTGGCGATGGGCAACGGTTTGGTATTGAAATTGGTTACTCGTTTGAAGGGGATATCAGTAATGGGAAGATTATTCCAAGCCCAGTTGGTTCTGCTGGTGGTATGCGCAAAATCCAAGATTTTGGGAAGTTTTTCAATGAAACGACAATAGTGATATGTGGTGATGCAATTATTGATTTAGACATCACAGCTGCCGTTGCAGAACATCGTAAGAAAGGTGCATTGGTAAGTTTGGTTGCGAAAGAAGTGCCGATGGATAAAGTTTCCGGATACGGCATTGTCGTCACGAATGATGATGGGAAGATTATCTCATTTCAGGAAAAGCCAAATCAATCTGAGGCGCGATCTAACTTGGCAAGTACGGGAATTTATATTTTTGAGCCTGAAGCATTGGATTTGATTCCATCTGGAAGTACGTTTGATATTGGGTCTGACTTGTTCCCGCTACTTGTAGATAAAAATTTACCGTTTTATGCAATTAATCATCAATTTAACTGGATTGATATTGGATTGGTTTCTGATTATTGGGAAGTGATGCAGCAGGTAATGCAAGGTGAAGTGCCATCTATGAGTATGCCAGGTAAACAAGTTAAGCCTGGTATATGGGTAGGTTTGAATGTCTGTGTGGACTGGGAAAATACAAAAATACAGGGGCCAGTATATATTGGTTCTGGTACACGTATTGATAAAAGCGCCGAGATAATTGGGCCAACTTGGATTAGTAATGGCTGCCATGTACAACGCGGTGGGAAAGTGAAGAAAAGCGTATTGTTCGAGTACACAAGAGTTGGGCAAGACTATAGTTTTGATGAAATGATTGTGTGTGGTGAGTATTGCGTAGACAGGCATGGAAGAATGATGCATGTAGATGACGATACTTGCGATTTGATTTGGTCGGATGCAAGAGAAAAGGTCATTTACCCGATGAATTATGCACAAGCTAGAATCTAGCTACTACTATATAGATTGATTTGTGACAAAAGTGTCATAAAACTGAAACTCTATTGAAAACAATATTCACTAGAATTGACATACAAATTACATTGTGTGCATTCTATTATGATAAATCTAGATAAGTCTGAGGATTCCAAACTTTACAACCAGCACTCAAGATGTAGCGGTTTTACGTTGCTTGAGCTATTGGTTGTGATGGTGATTATTGGTTTGCTTGCTGGTTATGTCGGGCCAAAATATTTTGAGCAAATTGGTAAGTCTGAAACTAAGACTGCACGTGCGCAAATTGACTCACTTGGTAAAGCGTTAGATCAGTACAGAATTGAAGTGGGTCAATATCCAAGTTCTGAGCAAGGTTTAGCAGCGCTCAATAAAAACCCCAGTAACGATCCTAAATGGTCTGGTCCTTACCTTAAAAAAAGTGTACCTAACGACCCTTGGAATAAGCCTTATCTTTATAAGTATCCGGGTGAGCATGGTGACTATGATCTTTATTCGCTAGGCAAGGATGGTCTGCAAGGCGGCGCTAAAGAGTCTGAAGACGTTGTGAGTTGGTAGCTGTGTCTGAATGAACTATCAAGTTAAAGCGCTGAAGGGAAGGGAAATTGTGCTTTTAAGCATATCGGCTATCCATGCTGATGATGCCTTTGCCCAAGTTCAGGCTAGAGGTTACACGCCAATAGTAGTTCAAACAAAAAAACACACTTTGTCTGAAGGTGTTAATAAAAAATTTCCACTTGAATTATTTAGTCAAGAGTTACTTGCACTGCTGGAAGCCGGGCTCAACCTTGTCGAAGCGATTGAGACTTTAGCTGAAAAAGACCAAGGTGGCGAAGTTAAGCGAACGTTAGATACATTGCTGCAAGCGCTATATCAAGGTCAAACATTCTCATCAGCATTGGAAATGCAATCAGCAGTATTCCCTGTACTTTATATTGCCACTGTTCGTGCAAGCGAGAAAACTGGTGATTTGCCAGAGGCGCTAGGTCGATATGTAAGTTATGAGCAGCAGTTGGGGTTGGTCAAGAAAAAGATTGTTTCTGCATCGATATACCCAATTTTACTGATGGGTGTTGGTGGACTAGTGATTTTGTTTTTGCTTGGTTTTGTCGTGCCTAAATTTAGCAGAATCTATGAAGGTACTGGTGATAACTTACCTTTTTTATCACAAGTGTTACTTGCATGGGGTTTGTATCTAGAAAACCATGGTAAAGAGCTGTTGATGATGACGTTCATTAGTCTAGGTGCTTTGGGATATGGCCTATCTCAGGCAGCAGTGAGAAAGTGGATGATACAAATCATTTGGCGTATACCTACACTAGGTGATCGTCTTAGGGTTTTTCAATTGGCGCGATTCTACCGCACGTTAGGAATGCTGTTAAAAGGCGGCACATCAATCATAGTCGCCATGGAGTCCGTCGCTGGTTTACTTGATGCGTCTTTGCAGCAAAAGATGAAACAGGCTTCTTCTGCTATTAAAGAGGGGCAAACTATTTCTCTAGCGATGGAGCAAGCTGGATTAACGACACCTATTGCCTTACGCATGCTGAGAGTAGGAGAGCGTGGAGGGAAAATTGGTGAAATGATGGAAAGGATTGCCTCTTTTTATGATGACGAACTGGCACGTTGGATAGACTGGTTTACCAAGCTTTTTGAGCCAATTCTTATGTTGCTGATAGGTTTGGTGATTGGTGTTGTAGTTTTGTTACTCTACATGCCAATTTTTGAGTTGGCGGGAAATATACAATGACCAACTTATCAGTTATCGAGCAGGATTATTTTGCCAATACTCACTTTACAGAAAATGATGCTGCTAAAGTGACAATCAGTGCGGATCAAATCCGCCAAGCAAAATTAATTGCAACAGCTCAGCAACGACGTATTGTGGAAGTATTGGAAGAGCTCACTGGTTATGCGCATGATGTGTTCCTCGATGCGTTAAGTCAATCGCTACATTTCACATCGATACAGATGAAAGAGCTGCATGCTTTAAGTGTGGCGTTCGATATTATTCCATTCCAAAATGCTCAACATAAAGAGTGTTTAGCCTTTTATCCTATTGCAGATAGCTCAACACAGAGTCTGATATTAGTGTTTGCAGACCCTTTTAACGAAAGCTTGCAAGAATGGGCGATTGAACATATCAAGCAGCCATTTTCATGGCATTTGGCACATCGTAATGATATAGCAGCATTTCTAGCTAAGCATGAGGAAACGATGCGCGCTATGGATGGATTGCATGAAGATGCACATACATCAGAGGCTGATTTGGATGAGGCTGTTGCCAACCTGTCATTAAAATCAATTAATGAAGACACCAATCCAATTATTAAGCTAATAAACTCTACGCTTTACGATGCATTAAAGGTAGGCGCTAGTGACATACATTTGGAGAGTTCTAATGCTGGGCTTTCAGTAAAGTACAGAATTGATGGTGTCATTACTGGTATTGGTGGTATGCAAGGCCTTGAAAATGCTGATCAAGCAATATCCAGAATCAAAGTCATGGCTCAGCTTGATATTGCAGAGCGCAGAACACCTCAGGATGGTCGATTTAAGGTGATTGTCCAAGGTCGGGATGTGGATTTTCGTGTTTCTATTATGCCAAGTGTATTTGGTGAAGATGCGGTTTTGCGTGTACTTGATAGAAAAGCGCTCTCTGAAGAGGCGCAAGGCTTAAGCCTGCAGGCGTTAGGGTTTGATAAAAAAATCATCACTCAGTTTCGTCGTTTAGCGAGTGAGCCATACGGTATGGTGCTAGTGACTGGACCTACTGGCAGCGGTAAAACCACTTCACTTTATGCGGCGATATCTGAAGTGAATACTGGGCATGACAAAATAATTACAATTGAAGACCCCGTTGAGTATCAGTTACCAGGCGTACTACAAATTCCAGTGAATGAGAAAAAAGGGCTAACGTTCGCTCGCGGTCTACGCTCTATCTTACGGCATGATCCTGACAAGATAATGGTCGGTGAAATTAGGGATTCTGAAACAGCGCAAATTGCCATTCAGGCAGCACTTACAGGCCATTTGGTCTTTACAACGGTTCACGCCAATAACGTGTTGGATGTGATTGGCCGCTTTATTCATATGGGGGTTGATCCATATAACTTTGTATCTGCGATGAACGGCATTATGGCACAGCGTTTAATACGTGCAATCTGTACTCATTGTGCAGAAGATTATCAGCCAGACGAGCAGCTTTTAGAGGATTCTGGCATTACGCCATTGATGAAATCAACGATGAACTTTAAGCAGGCGAAAGGCTGTGGGCACTGTCGTGGCACTGGCTACCGCGGTCGTAAGGCGATTGCAGAGTTACTTATTCTAAATGATGAGTTGCGCGAAATGATTGTTGCGCGCGAACCTATCAGGAAATTAAAAGAAGCAGCTAAACGAAGTGGTATGCGCACGATGCGTGAGGCGGCAATTGAGGCTGTTGGTAACGGACTTACAACTTTGCAGGAGATCAATCGTGTCACTTTTATCAGTTAATCAACTATTAGCGGTGTTAGGGACGGATAGTGTCGCCGTTGTTAGTCGATTAAGAGGTTTACATAATCGAATACTTGATCAGCAGCATATGAACTTTATTCAAGAGTCGGAAGAAATAGCATGGAATCGAGCGGTTATTAAGCTTGATGGGATGCTAGCCTCAATGCTGGTTAAACCAAAGGCAAAGCTCCAAATTACTTTGGCAAGTGATTTTGTGAGGTATTTATCGCTACCCCCGCAGCAAGTGGCTATGAGTAAGTCTGAAAAAACTGCCTATGCAATAGCTTCCTATCGAGATGTCTATGGCGCAGTGGTTGATGAGTGGGAAATTAAATTACATGATGCGCCAAACCATATAGGTACGATTGCTGCTGCGATTGATAAAAAACTATTAGATGCTCTCAAGCAGATTTCAAAAAAGTATCAATTAAACTTAATCAGTGTTCAGCCATACCTAATGACCGTTTTTAACAGCTTATCTAGTCAGATAGCTAAAACCAATGGGTATCTGGTAATCGTGGAGTTTAAACGATTATTGTTGATTAATTTGAATCAAGGTAATTGCCAGAATGTGCGTACTTATCCACTTGCAAACGGTTGGCAAATAGAATTTAAAAGCCTAATGATGCGCGAGTTGTTTTTGGCGGAAACCAATCATCGTGAAATATTAGTATATGCACCTACCCAAAAAAATATTGCGATTAACGCGATAGAAGGCTGGCAGATAAAGCGTATTAGTACCTTAAAAAATACATTGAAAAACTATCAGTTTGCAATGCTTGAGGCCTCGGTATGAGCTTAAAGCTAGAGCTGGAATTTATTGATCACTCACCATTTTCATTTGCCCGCTTAACTTGGCTTGGTTTAACTATTTTTCTTGCTGGAGTATTGCTACTGTTTTTCACATGGCAACTTTATGAAAGCAAGTTAAATGCGCGCAATGCTGCTGTGTTAAGACTGACCGATCTAAATGAAAAAGATCATAAAGCGGCACAGGTGACTACTGTGCGTAAGGACATACCACTAGAAACAAAAAAACAGATTAAAGCAACTGTGGAGGCTTTAACGATACCTTGGAATGAATTGTTAGTTGCTGTAGAAAAGTCTGATATACAAGATGTTGCAATTTTAAGTTTAGAACCAAACCGAAAAAAAGAGCAAGTCATCTTGAGTGGGGAGGCTAAAAACTTGCAGGCTGTCATTGATTATATTAACCGACTAGAAGAGCAAGTTATGTTGTCGAAAGTATATCTCCAAAAGCATAGTGTGGATGAAGTTAGTACATCTAAGCGGACAAGGTTTACTTTGATAGCTCAGTGGAACTCAGCAGAAGTGCAATAGCACCATGAGAAAATTAAACACATCTTACTTGAATTGGGTATCCAACTATTGTGCAAAAAGCTTGGGTATATGGGGCTTGTTAGGGCTTACTTTAGGTGTTTTCAGTCTACTAATTTATCTGACTAAAATGATGGATGTAGATAAAGAATTAAATCTAGCTTTAGCTCAGTACAACCAGTTACAGACTAATAAGCCTGTGCCGGCTCAAACCATAGCTGCTCCTGCAGTGACTACAGAGCAAGAGGTTATTGATTTTTATCACTCATTTCCGACTGGTGCAAGCTTATCTAAGTTACTCGGACAGATTGATGATAGTGCAGTAAAGCAAAGGCTTGTTCTGAATCGTGGTGATTACAAACTGATACAAACTAAAGAAGGCAAGTTGACTCGTTACGAAATAGTGCTACCAGTGATTGGAAAGTATTCACAGATTCGCCAGTTCTTAGTCGACATACTATACAAGATACCCACAATAGCAGTTACCGATATGCAGATTAAGCGAGAAAGCTCTATCTCGCCAATGGTTGAAGCTAGGGTTGTGTTTGTTTTATTTTTGCAAAGTGATCAGTGGTAATGGCTAACATTGCTTCCGATACAAAAGTGAAAAAGACTAACAAGTTTTTGATGTTGGTTTTATTCATCACTTTAGCTACAACCGTGTGGACAGCACTGCAAGAAGATGAACCCGTAGATGATATCACCGTTTCAAAACCCTCAAGACCGCACCGAGAGGTATCTGTCAGCAATGAATCAACAGCTAATAGGCATCAAAAAAGTGCGGGCTCAGCCGTGAGCGTTTCATCAAGTAATGAAACGCTTATTCCTTGGCATAAATTGAAGCGTGAACCATTATCTGCCAGACCTTACGATTTATTTAAAGTACATTCATGGGTGGAAATCCCAGTTGTAAAGAAAGTTAAGCCACAACCGCCTCCGCCTCCAGTTGCACCACCTGCACCGTTTACGTATGTTGGAAAACTTGAAGACTCTCCAAAAGGAACACAAGTATTTTTGATGTCAAACGGCAAACTTTACGCTGTAGTGCAGGGTGAAAAGATAAACCAGCAATGGCGATTTGAATCGGAAGATGCAAATGTGCTGCGACTAAATTACCTACCACTTAATTTGGTTCAAATATTATCAAAATCTGCAAAGCCCTTAGCTTCAGCAGAAAAACCACTCGCTATCGCTGAGTTGATTCAGTAAAAGGACTTACGCATGACGTTTAGCAATAAAGTGTATTCATCTCAGCATACTTATCGGGCTTGTTTTTTTGTCATGGTGTTCATGACGCAGCTATCAAGTTGTGCATTTGCACCTTGGGAAAAATCGATTGATAAGCTTAAAACACCTGAAGCACAAGTGGCTGAAATGAGAAAAGAGGCGAGTAATCACCCTGAAGCAAGTATAAAGCGTAAAAATCTATTAGTCACACAAGAGTTAGCAGCTACAAAACTGCTTGTTCAAGCAGAGCAAGCTAAATCAAAAGGCTTATTTACAGAGGCCATTGGCCTTTATGATCGTGTACTAGGATTTTTGCCAGAGGATTCGGGTGCCTTAAATGGAAAGATTGCCGTTGAGCGCGAGGTTGCACAACTCAAAAGACTAGATCAGGCTTCACAGTTAATTGAGAGTAACAAGCTCGAAGTTGCTAGAGAAATCGTGCGAGATATTCTAATAGAAAATTCTCAGCATGCTAAGGCAATAGAATTACAGCAACAAATTAACCAAAAATCGGCATCTACTAAAAGCAAACCAACAGAGCTTAAGCCTCAGTTTAATAAGCCTGTTACGTTAGAGTTACGCGACGTAAATATTAAGGTAGTGTTTGAAGCATTGTCGCGAGCAACTGGCATTAATTTTATTTTAGATAAAGATATTAAGCCCGAAACAAAAGCGACTATTTTTATTAAAAAAGCAAGAATTGAAGATGCCATTGAAATGGTGCTTTCAAGCAACGGTTTGCAAAAAAAAGTTTTATCAGAAAATACTGCATTGGTGTTTCCGAGCACGCAAGCTAAGTTAAAAGATTATCAAGACTTGATGATTCGCAGTTTTTATTTTTCTAACACCAGCGCAAAGCAAGTGTCAGCAATGTTAAAAACAATGCTTAAAACAAAAGATATTTTTGTAGATGAGCGACTCAATATGTTGGTGATGCGTGATACACCTGACGTGATACGAATTGCAGAAAAATTAGTTGCTGCAAATGACTTAGAAGAGCCTGAGGTGATGCTAGATATTGAAGTGTTAGAAATTAGCCGCAGTCGATTGCAAGAGTTAGGTGTTGATTTCCCAAATCGCATCAGTGTAAATAGTCTTATTCCTATCACAACGGTTACTTCAGCAACTGGAGTGCTAGCAAGTTCTACTGTTAATACCTCAACACAATTAACTTTAGAAGGGTTGATGAACCTTAATAAAGGTAGATTAGATGTGTCACCCAATCCTGCGGTTAACTTTAGAAAAGTGACTGGTGATGTCAATTTACTATCAAACCCTAGAATTCGTGTTAAGAATAACGAAAAAGCTAAGATTTTAGTGGGTGATAAAGTGCCCATCATTACCACTACCTCTACTGCCAACGTTGGCATTTCAGAGAATGTCCAATATGTTGATGTCGGCTTAAAGCTTGATGTTGAACCGAGAATTACACTGAATAATTTTGTGAATATTAAAATTGGCTTAGAGGTTAGTTCTTTGGGCGAAAAAACAACCACCAAAAATGGTGCTACGGTTTATACCATTGGTACTCGCAACGCTAGTACTGTTCTACGCCTAAAAAATGGTGAAACACAAATACTGGCCGGCTTAATTTTAGATGATGAACGAAAAAGTGCGAGTAAATTGCCCGGTTTAGGTGATATTCCGTTACTTGGTCGATTATTTTCAAATCAGGAAGATAAGAAAAGTAAAACCGAAATCGTTTTGGCAATTACGCCAAGGGTGATTGGTAATGTCAATCTGCCTCAAGCTGAGGTTTCTGAGTATTGGTCTGGTACTGAAAATTTAATTACAGATAAACCACAGTCGGTAATGCCAACAGGTTCTGGCGCTTTAACGCCTAAAGAGCAATTTAGAGAAAGAATCAGGCAGCAGCAATTAAAGGCAAACCCTGATGGCCAACCAGAAGCATCTTTAGCAACAGAACAAGAGCCAGCACAAGATATACAGAATGTTGAGTCTGGTACTGTTGAGGGCTTAGCATTGCCAGGAACGGCTGATAATGTTCAATCGGCTGTAGAGTCAGTAGCGCCTCCTGCAACATCTCCAGCAGCACCATGAGCGCTTGTTTGAAATCAATGACTAAAGGCTTTACATTGATTGAGCTGGTGGTAACAGTTGCTATTGTTGCTATTTTAGCCAGTGTGGCCATGCCTATGCTGCAGATAACAGTGCAACGGGTCAAGGAAAGTGAGTTACGCTCAAATCTACGCCAAATTCGCGATGCGATTGATGCATACAAAAAAGCGGTGGATGAGGGCCGTATTTTGAAAAGTGTTGAGCAAACAGGATATCCACCAAGTTTAGAGGTTTTGGTGGATGGTGTTGTTGATGTTAAAAGCCCTGATAAATTTAAGATAAAGTTCTTACGCAGAATACCGATAGACCCAATGATCTCTAAGAGTAAGTATGTAACTAGCGATGGTCACGCAGCAGAGCATGGCTGGGGATTACGCAGTTATGCCAGTGAGTTTAATAACCCGGCTGAGGGTGAGGATGTATTTGATGTGTACTCCAAGAGTCAGCAACTAGGTATTAATGGCATACCTTATTCACAATGGTAAAAATCATGTTTGCAATCATTAGTATTAAAAATATACTCGGCATTAAAACAATATGAAGTCATGTTTTTATCAACAGCTAAAAGGTTGTTATGCCAAAGGTAAAGGGTTTACTTTAGTAGAGTTGTTGGTCGTATTATCTATTTTGGCATTATTGCTGACACTTGCTGTGCCTAGATATTTTATTGGTATAGACCGTGCTAAAGAAGCCGCTTTACAGCAAGACCTGAATACCTTACGAGAAAGTATTGATAAATTTTACGCAGATACAGGACAGTACCCTGAGTCTTTAGAGAGCTTAGTAGAGCGGAAATACATCCGTAAATTACCGATAGATCCAATTACCGGTAGCGATGCAACTTGGGTATTATTAGCACCAGAGCCGCCATTGGTTGGTAATGTTTATGATATTCATAGTGGCTCTACAGGCATAGCAAAAGATGGTAGCAAATATGCCGACTGGTAATAGACTAATACAATGTAACAAGAAGCATTCGGGCTTTACTTATATTGGTGTACTAATGTTGGTGGCAGTCTCTGGCATTGGTTTGGCTGGTGTGGGCATTGTTTGGCATCAGGATGCACAACGTGAGCGTGAAAAAGAACTACTTTTTATTGGTGAAGAGTTTCGTCATGCAATTGGTAGTTATTACGAGAGCACGCCTGATAGCGTTAAGCAATACCCAAAGAAATTGGAAGATTTACTCTTGGATAATCGTTTCCCAGTGACTAAGCGACATTTACGTAAGGTATACACAGACCCTTTTTCCTCTGATGCTGATTGGGGGCTAATGATGCAACAAGATCAAATAGTTGGGGTTTATAGCCTATCTGAATTAGTACCAATTAAAACAACAGGATTTTTGCCGCAGTATGAAGCTTTTGGTTCAGCAAAAAAATATAGCGAATGGAAGTTTATATATACAGTAGGCTCAGAGTCTTTTCTTGGTACTAATTAATCGATTACAACATTAATTGATTCTGAAAAACGTGTGTATGTCCGTTTGATTGTTCTAGCCATTGCACATCACCTAAAAGTTAGGTCGATGTGTCTACGTTTTTAAGGCAAGACCAAAGGATTTGGAGCCACGCACTCGGGCACAAGCCATCTTGAGCATGGACCGTAGAAGCATAGCAAGTAAGCTCAATTTTGCCTCGGCATCCAGTTTGCTGTAAACCTTCACCTCACGTTTACTTGCATCTGCCAACTCCTGGTACGCTTGCTGAAGTTGCTGCTTATGGTGAGAAGATAGTGCCGAGTAGATGTTCTCGGCATCGGTAGCGGACAGTTTGTAGTTTGGACGATGGGCGAACCGATTGCGCAACTTACCGAACGCCGAAAGTGGTGCCTTGAGGTCGGCGTGTAAGCCTGCAATGCATGCGAGTAAAACTTTCGTCTCGTAGTCAGCGTTGAGGTCCTTCGAATACTTCTCGTATTGCGGAAGGGCGGCTTCGAGAAACTGCTCGATCCAGTGCTCAATATGAATGTGCGCGCGTATCACGAGGCCAAGATCGTCTTGGCTGTTTATTGCATCGTAGAATTGATCGTCGGAGAGTTTGTTCATGGCATCTAACAGTAATTATAGAAACGGTATGTCATTCTAAAATGATTCTAGACTAGTTAAAATTTAATATTAAGGTTTTATGAACGTCAGCATGGGTACTCTGTTGATACGGGAACTAAGCAGACTTGCAATGTTGGGGTTAAAGGGCCGTTAGGCGTCCAGATTGAATGATGGGCTTATTGACAGAGTAAATGTAATTAAGAAGAGCAGCACTTTTTACTACTAAACTTGCTTATGAATATTCGCGATAAAGCTTTAGTACTTTTGGTACATAGTTTATTGTTTCTTTGTAGGGCGGTATCTGCCCCCTATATTTCATGACTGCGCCTGGTCCTGCGTTATATGCCGCTAGCGCTAGCATTAAATCCCCATTAAACAAGTTCAGTAGTTCGCGTAGGTATTTTGCGCCAGCTAAAATATTCTGCTTTGGATCGTGTTTATCAATTACCTTAAAGCGATGTGCTGTGGCTGGCATAAGCTGCATAAGGCCATAGGCGCCTTTTTTTGAACGTGCACTAGGGTTATGTCTAGATTCAACCGCAATGACTGCATGAATCAAAGCTGGTTCTATTGATGTTTCATGTGCAGCACTGATGACTTCAGTGCTGTATGGGAGGTTGGATAAGTTACTAGAGGCCGGTGGTGTAAGTTCATAAGCTAGTGCAGGTTCTTCAATTTTAAGTGTGTAGCGCAGGTTTAATTGTGTATTACTAATCTGAATTTCATCTGATTGCTCTAAGTTGATTAAAACATCTGCAACTGCAGCGTTAATGACCATTAGGCACAAAGCAGAAAATGTCACTAATAATATATTTTTCATATAGTTATTATTCATTAGAAATGTGACACCTTTTAGAATGTCTCAGTAGTTACTTTTTATTAAGTAGTGAATAAATTCTATGGAAATTATTTTACAAAACTGTAAGAAAAGTACTATCTGGTTTTAATCAAACTGTCATTTAACTAGTTGAGAATGCTTTATGTTAAAAAAACTAGAAGAACCGTCATTAAAACTAATCTAAATTTTGATGCATCAGCAAGCGCCAAAGACGACTTGAGTAACGAGCAGCGTTCTGTTTTTATGGACGTCATTACTGAGTCGTTGCGTGTTTCTCAGCGCATACATCTATTTAATTGGCTACAAGGTGAGTTTCAATATTTGCTTGGACATGAGGTGATGATTTTTGGTATTCGGTCATCTGATACTGACTCATATCATTTTGAGTATTTTACGAGTACGCGTTATTTTAATCAGACTCAATTTTCTAGTGTGATAGAGCATGAATCTGGTTTAATACATCAAGCATTAGACTGTTGGAAGAAAATCACTTTACCTTTATTTGTTTCCAATGAAGTAGAGCCAATGGAAGATGGTCATTGTTCAGTGGTAAATTTTGACGAAGACGCGCTAAAAGAGTCTGAGTTGAAAAGTTTTGTGCTGCATGGGTTTGGTGACAGTAACAGCAAAATATCTAGCGTAGTGATACTTGCTAGATTACACAAACCACCTAGTGGCAATACAGCGCGCATCTTTGAATTGATTATGCCAAATCTGCATTGTGCCTTGATTAGGGTAACAAGCCATCGAGGTAACACGGTATTTGATAACAGCAATATTGCCAGCATTATCACCAACCGAGAATCAGAGATATTGCAGTGGCTACATATGGGTAAAACTAATTGGGAAATATCATCTATTCTCGATATCAGCCCGCTGACAGTAAAAAACCATGTTCAAAATATCTTACGCAAGCTTAATGTGCAGAATCGTAGTCAAGCGGCAGTTAAGGCTGCAAAAGTTGGCTTAATTAAAATGTTGAAATAAAACCTGCAATTGCAGGTTTTATTTTGCCACAACAACTTTACTCTATTTTCCTACTTACTTTCTTTGATGGCAGCTACAAGCTCTTGTGGTGCTTGCGTCTGCTTACCGTTATTCATGTAAATGGTTGGGGTTCCAGCAACACCTAAATCATCAGCCAGTTTTTCATTTGCGGCTAATGGGTTTTCACAGTTTGCTTTTACAGGCGCAATGCCTTTTACCATCCAGTTGCTCCATGCTTCATTTTTGTCTTTCGCGCACCAGATAGACTCAGATTTAGCAACTGCGTCAGGATGTAATTCTTTAAGGGGGAATAAAAAGATATAAGCGGTGTAATCACTAATGCCCATCTTTTCTAGTCCTTGTTCTAGCGTTTTGCAGAAAGGACAGTCTGGATCTGAAAACACTGCAAACTTATATTGACCATTGCCTTTTTTAATCTCAATCGCATTTTTAAACGGCAGGCTATCAAACTTAATCGTCGTTAATTCTTGTAAGCGTTCAGTCGTTAAATTTCTTTTTGTTGCATCCTCTACTAACGACCCTCCAACCATCACGTAAGAAACGGTCTTATCTACATAAAAGATATTACCGTTTGCATAAACCTCATAAACACCTGCTAGTGGAGATAGTTTAATGCTCTTGGCATTTAGCGGTGGCGTTCTTTTCTCTAAATTCATTTTAATCGCGTTGATGTCATCGGCTTCACTTGCATTAGCTAGTAATGATGATCCGCCAAATAATAAACCTACCGATAAAAGTGATGCTAATGCTTTCTTTGAAAAAGTCATACAGGTCCTTTGTACGTTGTAAAAAATGGAGTTGTGGTTAATTCAATTTTTGCATCGTACTTTTAAAAAGTGACGCTAATGTGACTTTGTAGGTGTGTATTAACTTTTATTTACAAAAAAAATGAATGCCGCTCACTACACATTTTGATTAGTGTGGCATTACCTTATCTCTAAATATCTATCAGTGTTGCTAAAAATCTAGATCTAGTCCTTTAGAACTAGTAATGCAGAAAATGCATGTCATCTAATTAAACCATCATCCTATTCCGTGCTAACCAAGTTTGTTTAAACGAATTTTGAATGTTTTTCGAATCATGAAAAAAAGATGTTTTTGTAAGCCGATAGGACTAGTTTCAAAAACATATTGAACATATTCATTGAATAACATAGCAACAGTCGCGAAAAGGTGTTGCGCTGATTTATAGCAGATTGATGTTTTATAGACACAGAAGTTTGAATCATCGCTGCTTTAAGTAGCAAAGAATTTAAGTGGTTTGTTTAGTAATAGATGTAATTATTTTTTAATGACTTTTAAAGGGGTATGGAAATGAATTTTAAATTGAAAACTTTAGTAGCTGCATTGGCATTATCAGCAGTTGCTACATCAGCTAATGCTGCTATTTCTTCTGGCGCTAGTAACGGTAACTCTGAATTCGTATTTAGTGCATGGGATTCAGTAGCAGGTGTTGGTTATACCTACGATCTGAACTGGGACAAAGCTTTCACAGATGTTGTAGGTATTGATCAAGCAACGACAGTTACAGGTAATGCACTATTAGCAGCTAATGCAGTAGTGCAGTCTTCACTAATCGGTACAAATGGTATTATTTTTGATGGCGCCTTGACTGGTTTGCCATTTGCAAGTGCTTCAAATGTGCAATGGAACTTGGGTGCATTTGACAATGCAGGTCGTACTCGCCTACTGATGACTCAAGGCGACTCTGGATTGCCATTTGTTTCAACTAACAACCAAGTAAAAGCGGCAGTTACCTTATTCGGTGCCTACACACCGGCAACAAATGGCTTTATTACAGCGCCTGCAGATGATACTTATGCTGTAACAAACGACACAAACGGCAATGCTTACGCTGGTAGTGCTACATTTGGTGGTAATAATTTTAACGGTAACCTTGCTGATACATCAAGCTTCTTAGGTGCTAGTGCAAATATGTACTTCCTTGCCCCAACTACTCAGGCTTCAAGCGCTGCACAAGCTTTACAACAACAACTCTTCTCTTTTGACGGTAAAGCTATCGTTGCAAAAACATACTTGCAAGGCAATGAGTGGCGCCTACAAGTAGCAGCAGTACAAGCTGTGCCAGAGCCAGAAACTAACGCAATGATGTTAGCTGGTCTGGGTTTAATGGGCTTTATCGCTCGTCGCCGTCGTAACAATTTAGCTAAGTAGTTTTAGTAATTTCTGCTGCCCTTAATCTTTTTTAAAAAGCATTAAGGGTTAGCTGCAAAACGTTTTTATTTCGATATTTTATTAAATATATTTAAGGGAATTAAATCATGAAATATACAAAAATCGCAGTTGCATGTGGTTTAGCATTAGCTACAATGTCAGCACAGGCTGCTGGCCCAACAATCCCAGCTGGTACTAAAGTAGTGTTTTTGTCAGGTGCATCAGCACCAGATAACTTTTTAGCTGATATTGCTTCAAGCATGATGACTGGTGTGACTGCAATTCGCAGCAACGATTCAGGTATCTTGCACCGTGCTTACTTGGGTAAAGCTGCTGCTGGTATCCCAGGCGTTGCTGTTGGTACAGATGTTTTATTCATCAAACGCTCTAAAGGTGGTTCAGTATTTGGTGTAGATCCAGTTGCACGTGCAGCACGTATTGAAACTTTAGATTTGAACAACTGCGTTGCTGGTGCGGCACCATATGCATGGTCATGCGGTACTAAAGGTATTGACCCAGGTGTAGTTGGCCACGAAACTGCAGCTAACACAGGTTTAGTGGCTGACTTTGGTGTATCAGATGTTGAGCCAGCATTGTTCCAAGAGCCGTACAATACTGAAAATGGCCAACCTGCTTTAAGTTCAGCAGAGTTAGGTGTTTTATCTAACAAACCAGTCAATCAAATCATGATGGGTATTGTGGCGACTGATGCTGTTGCTGCTACAACACATATCAGCCGTGCACAATACGGCGCTATGTTGGCTGGTAAGTTAGATACTTGGGAACAAGTAGATGGCACAACAGATCCAGTGGTAGTTTGCCGCCGTGTAAATGGTTCTGGTACGCAAACTTCATATAACGCGTTCTTTACTGGTTTCCCATGTAACACTTCAACTGGCGGTTTTGCTGATACACCTCCAGCAACTGTAGAAAACAGTTTCGGTTTTGACGGTGCTCACGCTGGTACAGCTGCAGATCCATTTATTATCGACCCAACAGCTGGTTTAACCATCATCGAGAACTCAGGTTCTGGTGATGTCCGTAACTGCTTAAAAGCAGCTCAAGCTGGTACAGACTTCACAGTAACTGGCTCAAACAACCAACGATATAAAGTGTTGTTTTCAGCAGTTGGTGGCGCATCTAAAGCAATTGGTGTTTTATCTTTAGATAGCTACAACAATGCTAATACTGCTGGTTCTGGCTTCACATTCCGTCATTTAGATGGTGCTGGTACATTTAACGGCGCTACTCAAACATCATCTGCTGGTGCAACTGGTATTGCTCCATCAAAAGCTAACTTGTTAGCTGGTAAATATGACTTTGTGGTTGAGCTTTCAATGCAAGCACGTAATGCAGCAGTAACTAATGTCAATGGTGATGTTGTTGCACCTATCACTACTGATTCTGTAAAAAATTCTTTCTACAATGAGTTTGTAAAACGTGCTGGTTCTACTAAGTACACAGGTAATGACGGCGTTGCAGTTGCTCCATTCCCAACTACAGTACCAAACGCTTTTGCATCATTACCACAGTATGCTAGCTACGCAACTAAACCAGCTTATGTGTCTAAGTTCTCACGTAACGGTAACACTTGCGCACCGTTAGTAAGCTTCCCAGCTTTGTAATTTGAATCAATTGCGTGTGAATCACATGTGATTTGAGTAGCCCTTCCCTGAATTCAGGGGAGGGCTTTTGTGTTTTCGATGAGCATCGCTTGTCGAGAGCCTTTTGATTAATTTAGAGATTTAGTTAAAAAGGTTGTCGCGAAGCATTTTTAATCGACATGAACTTTTGTTTGGTAAAGGATTTACGGATATGAATAGCGGAATTTATCGTCTTATTTTCAACAAATCACGCGGCTTGTGGATGGCTGTGGGTGAGCATGTACGTAGTCATCAATCAGGAAAAAGTGGTAAAGATAAAGTTAGCAAAAAATCTCTTGGCAACGCGCATGCGTTAAATTCTAAAGCTGCTTGTCTCTACATTTTATTATTAGGGACTAGCACTACTGGCTTTATGGGTGTTGCGTTTGCAGACCCAAATTTGCCTGCAAATACGATTCCTACAGGCTTAAATGTTGTGACAGGAAACATTACGATACACGCGCCAGTTATAAATCCAGCCAATATCAATGGTCAGTTACTTAATATTGATCAAGCTAGCCTCAAAGGCATTATGAGCGGCACCAATTTTAATATTGGTAATGCGAGTGCAGTCAATTTCAATCATACAGCTGGTTCAGGTTCAGCAACGCTTATTCGTATTAATGGGCCGAAAAGTATTATCGAAGGTGCACTTAACTCGCCTAAAGGTGCTATTTATCTCATTAACCAAAATGGTATTTTGTTTGGTAATGGTGCACGCGTTGACGTAAATGGTTTGGTCGCTTCAACCTTGGATATTAAAGATAGTGACTTTCTGAGTAATCTTGGGCACCTTGGTGCTTATGTCAACGACGGTAGAGCTGCATACGTATGGGGTGGGGATGCGGCTGGTTATGAAAATGCGTTAATACAGGTAGAACCTGATGCGCATATTAAAGCTGCTCTAGGCGGATCTGTGATGTTGTTTGGATCTAAAGTCATCAACCAAGGCAGCATACAAGCGACTGAAGGCCAAATTGCAATGGCAGCAGGTAATAAAGTGTATTTGTCTGTTGCACCTAATTTAAACGCGGGCTCTTCAGAAGGTGTTTATAACTATACTCAAGATTCGCCTTATAGAGGTTTGGCTGGTGTTTTAGTCGAGGTGGACTCACCCGATTATATTGTCGACCAAAAAGATACCAATGGTAATGTTGTGACAGATGCAAATGGTGACCCTTTAAAAGTCAAACTTACTGGTGAAGTAATCAACGATACGATGGGCCGAATTCTTTCTCAGCGCGGCAATGTCACGATGGCTTCATTTTTAGTTAATCAGAATGGTCGAGTTACCGCCACTTCATCTGCTACTCAAAAAGGTTCAATCCGACTATTGGCTCGTGATACCACCGTTGCTGGTTTTGCATCTATCGAACCAAGTACCACCGAAGAACCAATAGATTTTGCAACAAGGCTTCAACAGAATGGCACAGCGACAGCGACAAAAAATACCATTATTAATGGTAGTCGTACTGGCAAGCTAGGAGTAGGTGCTAATAGTGTTACTACTGTCCTTGCAGAAGATAGTGCCGCACTTGCTAAAGCAAATGAAATTTTTGCAACGACACAAGCAGGAGTGCCTGCAACTAAAGTTGGTGAAAAGTCTTATGTTGACACAGTGTTGAGTGCTGTTAACGTTAAAGGCTCTACACTCACTGACGACCAAGTATTTAACGCGCCCACGATAGAGGCGGTTGGTCACCAAGTAACGATTGGTGATAACGCTAAAATTGTTGCGCCTGGTGGATTTATCAATATTTCTGCGCAAAAGTTTGGGCAAGGCTTTAATGTAGGCGGTGCAGGTACACCCATCGATACAAAAGACGCTGAATCTCGTTTGTTCCTTGGCAAAAACACGCTGATTGACGCTGCTGGTTTGAAAAACGTGGCAGTGGATATGGAGCGTAACTTTGTTGAAGTATTACTCACTTTGACTGATTTAAAAGATGACCCCATCAACCGAGATGGGTTTTTGTATAGAGAAAAAGTTTGGTTTGATATTCGCAATACGCCAGACTCTCGCGTAGCTGATCTAGCTGGCTTTGTGAAGCAAGTGCCACGTTCACTTGGTGAAAAGCTGGCAACAGCCGGTGCAGTAAGTTTAAAGTCTGAAGGTGATTTGATTCAGAGCAGTAGTTCGACAGTAGATGTTTCTGGAGGCTCACTCAAATTTAATAGTGGTTGGAATAAAGAGAGCTGGGTCGTTGCTCAGGATGGTAAAGCATATGCGCTGGGTGATGCGCCTGTAGATACTTTATTTACTAGATTTTTAGGCGGAACCAATACGCGAAAATTGCAAGAGGCTGGGTACACGGAGGGCAAGGCTGCAGGTAAGTTGACCATTGATACTTATGATTTGGCTTTAGATGGGCAAATATCAGGTGGTGCGACTTATGGTGAACATCAGCGTGAATCTAAAAACTTGGGCGGTACCTTAGATATTCATGTGATGACACCAACAGGTGCTGGTGGGCATGACGTCAACGTAGGGAATACAACAACGCTTAATGCTAACTTTAGTGCTACAGATGCACTGCCAGCATCACGTATCAATACTGTAGAAGTTGATGCAGCGATGCTTAACCGAAGTGGTTTTGAAGATATTTCAATCAGCACTGCAGCTAATGTGAAAGTAAACGCTGCGATTAAAGTTGCAGATGGTGGTAAATTGTCACTGTCAGGTCGCGATGTGGAGGTTAATCAGGATATTATTGCTAGGGGCGGTAGTATTGCATTGAAAAGCTCTTTTACCGAGGGCACTGTCATTGCAGATGATACTCATATCAAAGTATCAGATGGCGTTACCTTAGATGTATCCGGTAATTGGGTAAATGATAAATTAGCTGGCTCTGTTAAAGGACGTGTACTCACTGATGGTGGTAAGGTTTCAATCAACTCTGGTGATGAGGTTAAGCTAGGCAGCGGTAGTCTGGTTGATGTATCTGGTGGTGGATGGTTGCAGCAGGGCGGTAATTTAGTAAAAGGTGATGCCGGTAGCATCGATATTGCTACTCAAGTTGGGCAAGGTGGCCAAGATAACCCTTTTACGTATGTTGCACCTGAATTGAACGGTGAGTTACGTGGCTTTGCAATGGGAACAGGTGGTGACTTATCAATTACTGCGCCATTTATTACGGTTGGAAATACTGGTCTTGGTGATCCTAGAGAATTTTTAGCAACGCCTGATTTATTTCAGAATAGTGGTTTCGCAAGTTTTAACCTCACTGGTCGCGATGGTGTTTTAGTGCGTACCAATACTAATGTTGATGTAATCGCCAAGAATTATTTTCTCAATAGAGGCTACGAGCTTAAAGCCAGTGGCGGACATGTTCATGATTTATCTATGATCACTGTTCTGCCTGATTATATGCGTAGCTCTACCAGCCTAGCTTTGTCCACCCAATCTACTAATGTTGATTTACCCTCTGACGCGTTTGCAGCTAGCGGTGTTTCAAGGGGCAGCATAGTAGTAGAAACAGGTGCCAGCATAAAAGTCGATGCCAATGGTATGCGAACAAATTCAGATGGTGAAAAGTTACCACCCAGTATCGCGCTTTCAGCTTGGGATAATCAACTATATGTTGATGGTACATTACAGGCTTTAGGTGGTGATATTTCACTGACGATGAACGGTGATCCAACAGCGAATAGTGACCCTGGATATAACGCCGCACAGGCAATATGGCTGGGTGAGAATGCAAAGTTGGTAGCATCTGGATATACGCGTACGTTACCCTCTGGTAGTTTGTTGAGGGAGGGTGTTGTCTACGACGGTGGCCATATTACATTGGACGCTAAAAAAGGTTATGTGGTTGCTGAAGCTGGGTCAATCATGGATGTTTCTGGGACATCAGCAGTATTTGATGTGAAAAACCTGAATCGATATACACCAACTAAAGTAGCGAGTAATGGCGGAGATATTTCGCTGAGCGCACGTGAGGGGATGTTGATAGATTCAACATTAAGTGCATCATCGCCTGATGGTTTAGGTGGTAGCTTAGACATTAGCTTAACACGTGGTGGCTCACGTACTATTGGTCTTATATCCGCTATATACCCAGGTACTGCACCAAGTATTGATAACGGATTTACTGGTAATCTGCCAGACCAGCTATGGTATGTAGATTTGAGTCAAGGCGGTACGTTTGTTTCAAATACTTTATCTGTTGGTGACTCAATACAGCAATCAGCGGCAGGTCTTGCAAAAATATCAGCAGATAACATGATGAATGCTGGCTTTAGCGATGTTGCACTAAAGTCTGAACATGGCGTGAGATTTACGGGCGATGTGGATTTAGCCGTATCGCGCAGCTTAAGCTTGAACGCTAGGGTAATTGAAGCCACTGATGGCGCTACTGTTAAATTAAGTGCACCGAATGTGGTGATTGCAAATGATGTTGAGACTAAACCTTTAAGACCTAATAGTGAGTATCAGGCAACTACGCCTGTGGCGGGCACTGCTAATCTGACTGTTAATGCTAATTTGTTGGATTTAAAAGGTAAATTTTCCCTCTCTCGTTTTGCAACTACAGCACTTAACAGCACTGGTGATATTCGAATGACTGGTGTGAGCGACCCGAATGTCTCTGTTGGTGGGCTGAGTCAGCCGCCAGTGGGGCAGTTGCTAACGACAGGCGAACTTAGCTTTAATGCGCGTCAAGTTTATCCAACGTCACTTTCAGATTTCACAGTCACGGTAAATGGTGCTGGTAGTAAAGTCAGCTTTAATAAAATCAACCCCAATGATAGTTACGATAAAGTATTGTCTGCTGGCGGAAAGCTCACGGTTAACGCAGAAACAATCGATCAAAATGGGGTGATACTCGCGCCTTTTGGCACTATTTCTTTAAATGCCAGTGATACGCTTAACCTGAACTCAGGTAGTGTGACTTCGGTTTCAGCGCAGGGGGCATTAATACCATTTGGATATACCGATAGAGATGGTCTCGATTACTTATACGATTTTGGACCCAATAGTCAGCAGTTCACTGCCCCACCAGAGCGTGTAGTAAAGCTCAATGCGCCAAATGTTAATCAGAATGATGGCAGTACAGTGGATGTAAGCGGTGGCGGAGATTTATTTGCTTATGAATGGGTGCCTGGGATTGGCGGTAGCAGCGATGTTTTAGCTAGCAATGCCAATCAGAGCGCTTTTGGCAAAGATGCTAAAGATACGTGGGCGATCATGCCGGCTAATAACCAAACCTTCGCTAGCTTTGATGCACAATATTGGCAAGGCAGTGATATTAAAGCTGGTGATGCGGTTTATATTTCTGGTGTTCCTGGCTTGGCTGCCGGGTATTACACATTGTTGCCAGCGCGTTATGCCTTACTGCCGGGTGCAATGTTGGTGTCGTCAGTTTCAGGCCATCAAGATAGAACGGCTGGAGTATCGCAAACGCTTGTTAATGGTAGCACTCTGGTTTCAGGTCATTTGGCGGCTTATACCTCTAATGGTTATGTGCAGAGCTCTCGTACTGCTGGATTTGTGGTACGTGCAGGCACTGATGCTTACAAGTTAGCGCAATACAACACCACTAAAGCAAGTACATATTTTAAAAGTAACACACAGGCGCAGCAGGTTGCAGATGCAGGGCGACTTTCAATTGCTGCAACGAATAGCTTGGTTTTGAATGGTTTACTAAAAGCTTTACCTGGGAAAAATGGGTTAGGTGCAGAAGTTGATATTGCTGCCCCTAAATTACTTATTGTTGGTGCAGGTGAGCAAACTGGTTTGGTAACAAAAGATGGCGAGACATATCTTGCAATTGATGAGGCAACACTCACCAATTTTAATGCAGCCAGCTTGCTGTTGGGTGGTACGCGTAGCAACGGTACGTTAGATGTGGTTTCTAGCGATGTGCGGCTGAGTGAAAATGCTGATTTAGTTGGCCCGGAAGTCATATTGGCGGCAACTAATAATGTGCTGTTAGATTCAGGCGCAAACCTAAAAGGTGCAGGTGCTGGCGCAACATCAAAAGATTTAACGATAGGTGCTGTTAATGGCGCTGATGGTGACGGTGCATTGGTGAGAGTTTCTGGCGGTACAGCAACAAAGGTAACTCGTTTGAATACTGATGGTGACCGTGGTGAACTAACCGTTGAATCAGGTGCGACTGTAGAAGGCAATGGCTCGGTATTCTTAGATGCATCCAAAAAAATGGATGTAGCAGGGGATATTGAGTTTGCTGATGGCGCAGCTTTAGGTTTCTCATCAAGTCATATTAGCTTAGGCTCGCCTGATAATAATGAGGCAGTCACAGATGGTTTATGGCTGCAAAAGCCTCAATTAGACAAGTTTGTTGATGCTGGCAGCTTGTTTTTACAAAGTAAATCAACCGTCGATTTATATGGCGATGCAAGTTTTGGTAATAACAGTTTTGATCTCACGTTACAAAGTGCAGGTGTTGCTGGCTACCAAAATGCAGGCAAAACAACCACGATTACTACACGTAATTTGACCTTGGCTAATAATGATAATGCAATCTTCGTACAGCCTGCTCCAGCACTTGGTGCAAACACCGTGCCAGCATTAGGTACAGGTGGCTTAAATATTAAAGCTGAAAAGGTCGTTACTGGAAATAACACTGTTCGTTTAGCTGGTTTTGACCAAGTGGATATTGCAGCTAGCAAAGAATTGTTAGTGCAAGGCAACGCTCCGCGCGTGAGTGATTCGGCTTCTTCAAATAAACTGGTGGCAGATAAAAACTTAACTATTAATACACCACGCATTACAGCAAGTAACAAAGCCGATTACGCGATTCAAGCCACTAACGGTTTACTTAAAGTCCAAAGTGACGCAACATCTCAGCAAGCTTTGGCTGCGGCAACATCACAAGGTACGCAGCTTAAATTGAGTGGTGAGCAAGTGTTGCTAGCCAATGGTGCAACCATTGATATGCGTGGTGCTAAAACTAGTCTGGAAGCTTCGACTGGCAATGTTGTGCTAGAAGATGGTGCACGAATCTTGGCTCAAGGCAGTACTTACACGTTGAATGACCAAACAGTTGCTTTACCAGCAGGGCAGGTGTCGCTGACTTCTAAAAAAGGTGATGTTGATGTTCAGCAAGGCGCATTAGTTGATTTAACCGCAGCTGGTAATGGCGATGCTGGCAAGTTGGTGGTTTCTGCCATCAATGGTGAGGCTAAACTGGCGGGAGAAATTAAAGCAGCAACAGCCGGTGCTAAGGGCAAAAATGCAGCGGCGATTGTAGATGCCAAGGTGATTTCTGATATTAGCCGAACCATTGCTACGTTGAGTACATTTTCTGGTGAGCAAACTTATCGACTACGTAGTGGAGATTTAGAGATAGGTGTCGCAGATAATATTTCTGCGACAGAAGTAAAACTTATTGCAGATAATGGTGCGATCACAATAAATGGCAAGATTGATGCATCGGGCGATAAAGGTGGAAACGTTCAGGTTTATGCAAAAAATGATGTTACTGTTAATCGAGGCTCTCAAATTTTTGCAAAAGGGCTTGCAGATACCAATAGTACAGCAGGTAGTTTAGGTAATGGAGGTGATGTCTTAATTTCTTCCGAGACTGGGGTAGTAAAGGTTGAGTCTACCGATGCTGGTGGCTTGTCAGGCGCTCTGATTGATGTGTCTGGTGATCAAGTAGGCAGTATCAAAGGAGAAGGTGGTGAAGTCATATTCCGTGCTATGCAAACGAGCACTGACAACGCAGTATTTAATCCCGTTACCACAACTGGTAGTAGTGCAACCCTCAATGCAGTTGTAGCTGATTTTACTTTGACTCCAGGTATGGTCGTTGCATTTAAGCCAAATGTGAATGGAAGCACAACAACTAGACTAAACGTAAATTCACTAGGAGCCAGATTCATTAGAAAAGATGGCGGCAACACACTATCATCGGGTGACTTGGTAGCAGGGAAAACTTATATCGCAGTGTTTGATGGCACCAATTTTCAGTTGGTGTCATCCGCTAATCAAGCGAATGGTTCTGATGTCATAGGATCAGGCGTTAATGTTGAGGTAGGATCGACCGCTGCAGTAACAGGTGCTAGCAGGATGTTGGTTGAGGCTGTAAAGGTATATGACAAGGTTGGAGACTTTACAATTGACGCTAGAAACCGGACATTGATCGCAGCTGATACTAATGCGTTTGCGTCTCGTGCAGCTTCAATAGCTAGTGGATTCTCGCCAACTAAAGATGGTCAATCTGTTGTCATTACTCCTGGAGTAGAAGTGAGGGCATCGGGTGATTTAACCATTGATAATAACTGGAACTTAGGAAGCTCAAACATCACCAATGCTACTGCAGCACAGTCTGTTCAGGGTGGTGGCATTCTTACGCTTCGTGCAGGCAATAACCTAAAAATAGAAGGAAATATTGATAACGAAGACTTTACTGTTATCTCAACACATGCATCCCTAAGGCAGAAGCAAAATAGCTGGAGTTATCGTTTAGTTGCTGGTGCTGATACTGCTTCTGCAAATTTAGAGGCGACTAATTCAGACGGCGTGGCGGACACAAAAAATCTGATAGTTGCTGATGGTAGATACATAAGAACAGGTAAAGGTTATATACACGCAATCGCTGGAAATAATATTCAACTAGGTGATACAGGAGGTTCAGGTGCAGCTATATACACTGAGGGCCTGCATGATGATAGTAAATTCATGCCTCTGGGGTTCAACTACACTAAATTTGGTGTAGTAACTGGTAGTTTGTTGGGGGCAGAAAGAGAGCTTTATGCAGATGGCGGCGGCGACGTGCTCCTGAAAGCAGGTTCTGATATAACAGGATCCGAATCTAGTGCTGAATTTCAAGGAGTTGGAGCTTGGCTGTATCATGCTGCCTTTGAAGGAAATATAGCCAATGCTCAAGCTAGATGGTGGAGTCGGTACGATAGATTTACCAATGGGGTAGCTGCACTCAGTGGCGGTGATGTTAAGGTGGTAGCAGGTGGAGCATTAAGTAATATGCAAATTGCTGCTGCAACCAATGGACGTATGGGTGGAGATGTGAACTCTGCACCAGATATAGCTAACTTTTCTGAGCTTGGTGGTGGTGATGTCAGTATTAAAACTGATGGGTCTGTAGATCAAGTTTTATTACACGCAGGTAAAGGTACAATTAAAGTTGAGTCAGGCTCTAATATCAATGTTGCGCTTTCACTCATGAAGTCCCAAGTAGATTTAACTGCTACTGGGGATGTAGCTGTTATTAGTGCTTCTAACCCCACTATTGGAGATAGTGCGGTAAGTAGTAACAGAGTTAAATTTTATACTTACGATGAGCAAACTTCGATTAGTACTAAGTCTGTAGATGGTGATGTGACCGTTAAAGGCGATGAACACGTGTTTCCATCGAAACTTTCTGCAGTTGCTGCAAGTGGTGATGTCAATGTAGAAAAGGTAGTTTTGTACCCAGCAGCAAAAGGTAATGTGACATTGTTGGCTGGTAATGATGTCACCATCAATAGCTTGATAATGTCTGAAGTAAATCCAAATAGCTTACCAACCATCTCTACAGAGAATCTTAAGGTGGCTGTTAACCCTGTGTTAAATAGCTATCAGGATATTGCAAGCCATACAGAAGGTTTGTTGCACATGGATGACCCTGATCCTGTGCGTGTTTATGCAGAAAACGACGTAGTGTTTAAGGTGCAAAATCCTTTAGTAACACCTAAGCGCGTCGAAGTAAAAGCTGGGCATGATGTGGTTGATCCAAATATCATCGTTCAAAACCTAAAAGCAACAGATGTCTCAACGATTGAAGCTGGTAATGCTATACGTTATAACGAACCTGTGCGTAATGGTGATTCAATTGAGGCGACGGAAGCTGGGATAGAAGTTGCTGGTCCAGGAAGACTTCATTTAATCGCAGATGGCGATATTGATTTAGGCACATCAAACGGTGTTCGCTCAGTGGGTAATTTATATAACCCATATCTAAGTGAGCAGGGCGCAGATATTATGGTGCAGCCAGGGGCTGCCGCTGTAGCTGATTACAACGGCATACTGAATGCATATGTTGAGCCGTCATCGCAGTACTCTAGCGTTTACTTGCCTCTACTAAGTAAGTATATGCAAGCACTAACTGGGGATGATAGTTTGACAGCCAGTCAAGCGCTAGTTGATTTTAAATTGCTAGATAGGCAAGCGCAAACTGCATTTATCAACCAAGTATTTTTTGCTGAATTAAAGGCAGGCGGTTTGGATGCAATTAATGCAACTAGTCAAACATTTGGTGATTATTCAAGATCTGAACGTGCCATATTGCAGATGTTCCCAACATTTACTACTAACCAGAATCTGATTTCTCAGGCAGGTTCTATCATGGCTGGGTTTGGTGACATTGCTAATGAGCAGGTAACTCACCCTGGTGATTTAAGCTTATTCTATAGCCAAATCAGAAGTGAGCGTGGTGGTCGTATTGAACTGCTGGTGCCCGGTGGTTTAGTGAATGCAGGTTTGGCTGTGGCGGGTAATCTGGAAAAATCAGATACTGAGCTTGGCATTGTTTCACTGCGTGGTGGTGAGCTAGTGGCAATGGTGAGAAATGATTTCCAAGTGAATCAATCTCGCGTATTTACACTAGGTGGCAGTAACTTAATGCTTTACTCTGCTTTAGCTGATATTGATGCCGGTAAAGGTGCAAAAACATCTTCATCTACACCTCCACCAGTGATACGTATCGAGGATGGTAAGGTAGCCTATGACTACTCTGGTGCGGTATCTGGTAGCGGTATTGCCGCACTCACTGCAACAGGCGGTAAGCCTGGAGATGTTGACTTATTTGCACCTTATGGTGAGATTAATGCTGGTGAGGCAGGTATTCGCTCAGCAGGTAACATTAATCTTGGGGCTAGGGTAATTATCGGTGCAGATAATATTAGTGCAGGTGGCGTTACAACAGGTGCGCCGGTGGCCAGTACTGCTGGTTTAAGTATCAGTACTCCTGCATCAACTGATTCTGCCAATAATAGCAAACAAGGTAATCAACTTGGTGATGCTGCCAAGCAGGCAGCAAATACCAAACTTGCGGCAATGCCATCGTTAATTAGTGTTGAAGTTATCTCACTAGGTGACGAATCATCAGCAAGTAATAAGCAATCTGATGAAAGTAAAAAAGCTAAAAATTAAGCATGACATTAGTAGTCCTTATGTAACTCCCATGTAATAAAGAGTAGTTATTATCACTGCCAATAACTCATCAAGGCTAGAGCAATCACTGTTCTAGCCTTGACTACATTAAGGATTATATTTCGGCATGCGTGAGCATAATAACTATAAAAAAAGTACAGTTATTTTTAGTCTTTTGTTACTAGGGCAGGCTTTGCCTTTGTATGCAACTGAGACTCCTGATGCTATATCAGGCACTGATGCATCTTTTTCATCACCAGTAAATAATCTCGAAAATGAACTTGTTAAAGACGCTCCAGTTAAGCCTATCGACAATGAAGAAGATGCTAATTATTTTGATATCTTAGAATTTCAAGTTGAGGGTAACACTAAGCTTACTGCTGAAAAAATTGAGGCTGCAGTTTATCCGCTGATGGGTGAAAGAAAGACAATTGCAGATGTTGAAAAGGCAAGAGAGTCTTTAGAGAAAACCTATCATGAAGCTGGCTTTCTTACTGTTTTGGTTGATATTCCAGAGCAGGATGTAGATAAAAAGATTGTTAAGCTAAACGTGACAGAGGGAAAAGTAGGTCGTCTACGTGTTAAAGACTCTGATTATTATTCTTTAGGGCGAATCAAGACCTTAGCGCCATCAGTTAAAGAAGGTGAAATCCCCCATTTCCCAACGGTTCAAAAAGATATTGCAAGATTAAACCGCACCTCAGATAAACGCGTAACACCTGTCATGAAGGCAGGTAAGAATTTTGGTACGGTAGATGTTGATTTAAAGGTTGAAGATACATTACCCGTTCATGCAAATCTGGAATTGAATGATCGATATAGTCAGGATACTAGCCGTTTGCGTTTATCTGGCATGATTAAATATGACAATTTGTGGCAACGCGAACATAGCTTATCTTTAAATTTCCTAACCTCACCTGAAAATACTGATGAAGTAAAAGTCATTTCAGCAAACTATTTAATGCGCTTCGATGAAAGCGATGCATTAATGGCTTTTTATGGTGTTAGTTCTAAAAGTAGTGTCGCAACCGTTGGTGGCATTAATATTTTAGGTGACGGTAACATTCTGGGGGTGCGCCTAATAAAACCACTACCATCCGTTGATAATTATTACCACTCAATTTCATTAGGTCTTGATTACAAAGACTTTGGTCAAACAGTGGTTTTTGGGGGTAGTTTTGATACACCAATCACTTATGCACCACTTTCTGCATCTTATAACGGTACATGGCAAGAAGGTGTGACAACTACTCAAATTAACACCGGAGCCATATTTGGTTTGCGTGGTGTGGTTTCTGAAGCGTCAGAATTTACGGCTAAGAGAGTTGGCGCTAAGCCTAATTTCTTTGTCGCAAAAGCTGATTTGCAACGAACACAAAATTTACCATTTGGCTTTCAGGGGTTTGCCAAAGTTGATGGTCAATTTTCTGGATCACCTTTAATTTCAAATGAGCAATATCTCGCTGGTGGTGTTGATACTGTCAGGGGGTATTTGGAGGCAGAGGCTTCTGGGGACCAAGGATTGCATTCAACACTAGAGATTCGCACACCAACATTATTCAGAAGCGTTAGCTGGGTGCAAGATTTTAGATTGTCAGCGTTTTATGACATTTCACAATTAAGAACAATCGATCCAACCGAGGGGCAAGATAGGACATCTGTTTTATCAGGAGCGGGGATGGGGCTAAAGGTAAATACCTCTAAAGGCTTCAATATCAATCTTGATTTTGCTTGGCCGCTTAAAGATAGCTTGGCGACTAAAAAAGGTGATTTTAGAAGCCATATGCGTGTTTGGTATGAATTTTAATCGTTGATTCTAGGGTTAATGGGTTGTGGGTAGTACGGAGTAATTTATTCAAGGGACATATTGTATGAAGAAGTTGTTAATGTTGTTGGGTTTGATGATTGGACTAAGTCCATTATCTGGATTCTCTCAGTGGAATGAAGATTGGGGCTCTCAGAAGAAGATTAAGGTTGAGGCTAAAACTGCCTCCGCAGTTAGCGATTACGCAGTGGTCGTTCGCTTACATTCTGGTAACTTTGATTTTTTAAGTGCCAATATTGATGGTTCCGATTTACGTTTTATTGCTGCAGATGATAAAACTGAATTGAAACACTACATTGAAAAATATGATTCAGCGAATGAGCTTGCTGTCATTTGGGTAAAGCTACCAAAAATTGACCCAACTGATAAAGATGCTTATTTCTCACTATATTCAGGTAACGAAAAAGCAACGGCGAGTGCTGATGCAAAATCAACTTGGGATTTAAATACAGTTGCTGCATTTAACTTTGCAGAGAAGGCACTGTTTCAAGATAGTTCAAGTACCGGTCTTGTGGCAAGTGGCGAGATTGCAGTGCAAAAAGCCGCATTGATAGGTGAGGCTGCAGTTTTGACAGCAAAACCTTTTGTTATTCCCGCTAATCCGGCAGTAAAACGTCCTGCAGGTGCTGGCTACACTTGGTCAGCATGGATTAAACCTGCTAGTTTGCCACAACAAGCTACCCTGTATAACCAAAGTGATGCAGTCGTGCTGAAGATTGATGGCCTTAAGCTAAGCTTAAATGTAGGTGCAAACAATATCTCTGGCGGTGAAATTAAACCAGCTGCCTGGCAACATGTTGCGTTCACTTTAGATGGCGGTAAAGCAAATCTATTTATTAACGGTGTGTCGGCTGGCACAGGCGATGCATCAGTTGTAGATGCTGCATCTGATATCAAAATCGGCGATGGTTACACTGGTGAGATGGATCAGTTAGAGATTGCTAATGTAGCTCGTAGTGCTGATTGGTTAAAACTCACTGCTAGTTCTCAGGGCATGGATAGTCAGTTACTTAAAATAGAAGCATCAGAAGGAGATGAGGGCGAAGAAGAGGGCGAAGCAAATTACATCGGTATTTTGATCGATAGTTTAACCCTCGATGCAAAAATCGTTATCGCTATCTTGGCCGTTATGTTTGCGATCAGTGTCTGGGTCATGTGGTCTAAGGCAGCGCTTGTGTCACGAACTGATAAAGACAACAAAAAATTCTTAGCACGTTTTCAAAATGCTGGTAATGACCTGCTGAGCCTTGATAAAGGCGGGAAGTATCCACATTCGACATTATTTAAACTTTACGCTGCTGGCTTGAGAGAAATACGTAAACGTGAGGTTGCTGGTGAGTCGTTAGCATTAAGTGGGGCATCAATGGATGCAATTAAGGCAGCAATCGATGCTGATTTAGTGCGCGAAACTCAACGACAAAACTCAAGTATGGTGTTGCTCACTATCGCAATTTCCGGAGGACCTTTCTTAGGATTATTGGGAACAGTTGTTGGTGTGATGATTACCTTTGCGGCGATTGCAGAAGCAGGTGACGTGAACGTGAACGCTATTGCTCCAGGTATTGCAGCAGCTTTGCTGGCGACTGTTGCGGGTTTGGGCGTTGCGATTCCTGCGCTGTTTGGCTACAACTATCTGGCTAGCCGAATCAAAAATATCACAATTGCAATGCAGATATTTGTTGATGAATTTGTCACTCGTACAGCTGAACTGTACGGTAAATAGCCCGTAACCTTTAGAAAAATGAGCGACTATGTCTGAAGGCGTCAAAGAAGAGAATCAGTTATACGACGAGATTAATATCACTCCGATGTTAGATCTCGCGTATGTGCTGTTGGTGATATTTATCATTATGACGACAGCATCTGTGCAAGGTGTAAAAGTTGAAACACCTACCACTCAGTCAACAGCGCCATTAGCTAAACCACAAATGCGGGCAATTACGATTACTAGTGATGGCACTATTTATCTTGATGCTTACCCTGTAGACATGACCACGCTTGAGCAACGGTTGGCTGAAATGAAAAGTGGTAATCCTGAGTTACCGATTGTTTTGAAAGCTGATGCGTCTACACATTTTGATAAGGTTTCTGAAGTGTTAGGGATATGTAAAAAGCTAGACATTACTGAAGTTGGCTTAGTGACTAAAAAGCAGACAGGTTAACAACATGCAAGTACAAAACGACGCACAACCTTATGACACTATCAATATCACGCCAATGCTTGATTTGGCTTATGTGCTGCTAGTTATTTTTATTTTAATGACAACTGCGGGTGTACAAGGTTTAACCATGAACCTACCTAAGCCTTCTAATAAACCCAGCACTGAAAAGCATGATGTGAAAATCGTGCAGGTACAGCAAGGCGGTGGCGTATTGATAAACGGTGTAGGTGTTAGCCTGAGTGAGCTTGAAACGCAACTTAACGCAGCTAGATCAAAAGACCCTGAGTTTTCAGTCATGATTCGTGGTGATGCAAACGCCCCATACGCAGGCGTTATTAGTGTCATTGATTTAGTGACAAGAATGGAAATTACTAATGTCGGTCTTGTGACTGGAAAGATTGGTACGTAATGCATAACGTAGATATCAATCAAGATGATGAGCACGAGCCTAGTGCTAAGGCTATTTGGGTGAAGAGAATAGCGATTGTATTAGTCGTAATAATTGTTCTAGCGTCATTGGGTTACATGGTGAAAGGACTGTTTTCTGGCAGCTCTACCGGTAAAAAGGCAGTCACAACTATTAAGCTATTGCCAGATACACCTCCACCACCACCTCCACCTCCTAAAGAGCCACCCAAGGAGGTGCCAAAAGATCAACCTAAAGAAGTTAAAGAGGTTCCACAGCCTAAACCTGAGCAAACCCCACCAGCTGAAGTACTGAAAATGGAGGGTGCTGCTGGTGATGGGCCAAGCCCCTTTGCCGCAGGCACTGTGAATAACGAATATAAGGGTGGAGATGTAGGTACAAAAATTGGCGGAGGACCTAGTAAGTATCAGTTTGCTTGGTATACCGATTTAATTAAAAACAAAATTGAAGATGCGATGGCAAAAGATAAAGTGCTTGCCAATAGTGCTTACAAAGTAGTGGTCAAGATATGGATAGCATCTAGTGGCCGTATTGAACGATATGAGTTAGTCGGCACTAGTGGTGATTCTGAAAAAGACATGCTGCTTAAAAAAGCACTTGACGGTATGCCGCCACTTTTAGACTCACCCCCAAATGATATGCCTCAACCTGTAAAACTAAGAGTGACAGCACGCTCTGTCGGTTAAGTCTTAAAGCAGAATGAGATGATAAATTTTTTTGAAAATGAAATGGAAGTTAACATGGCACGAGTGCACCAACTCAAGGCTGGCTCAAATAAACATGGGTTTGCCTCTAGTGATCCGTCGAATCATACTCGAATGACGCATAAAACAATTTCTGTAGCGGTTGCTACCCTTTTCTTATCCACATCAATGGTTTCAGCAAGCGCAGGTGAGCGAGAGTCACTTGAGCAATTACGTTCTACTACAGTTAATCTAGTTAACTTACTTGTAGAAGAAGGTGTGTTGAGTAAAGGTAAAGCTGATGAACTGTTAAAGCAGGCGTCACAAGATGCTGCTAAGGCCAAAGAAAAAGATGCTGTGATCACCGCTAACACACAAAACGAAAACGCTGTTGATAGCGCAGTTGAAGACAAAATGGTCAGAGTGCAATATGTCCCTGAAATTGTCAAAAAAGAGATGAAAGAAGAAATTAAAAAAGAAGTCATGGCTAAGCTCAACTACAAGGCTGGTGAGCGCCTTGGTTTGCCTGATTGGCTGGACCGATTTACATTTGAAGGTGATCTCCGCCTGCGTTATCAGGCTGATAAATTTGCAGAAGATAACCCATTAACACAAGATTTTAATGCTGCAAATGGTGGCACTACATTATCAAACACGACAGAAGACCAAGAAAGAGCGCGTGTTCGTGCACGCTTGGGTGTAAAGCTTAAGGTGAATGATTGGTTAAACGGTGGCATAAGAATGACTACTGGTGGTTTGAATGATCCGATATCTCCAAACCAAACGCAAGAAGCCGCCAGTGCTAAGTACACTGTTAGCTTAGATCGTGCATATATGAATGCACAGGTGACACCATGGCTAAATGTAGTAGGTGGTCGCTTTGAGAACCCGTTCTTTTCAACTGATTTAGTTTGGGATCCTGATCTTGCATTTGATGGTGTAGCGGCAAGTTTCACGCCTAATATTAATGATAGCTGGTCTGCGTTTGCTACTTTGGGTGCTTTTCCGCTTGATGAAATTGAAGGGTCGGAAACAAATTTAGCTAAAGGCAAATGGATGTATGGTTCACAAGCTGGTATTAAATGGACGTCGGCGAATAAATCATCCGTTAAATTTGGTGTGGCCTTGTATGAGTTTGATAATGTAGAAGGTGTATCAAATGGTACTCAAGGACTAGATGACTTTCCTCCATATGATGCGACGATTCCTGTTTATCGCACTAAAGGGAACTCTGTATTTGACATTAATCGATCCACCACACCGGGAGCAGGTCAAACACAAGATGAAATAGCAAAATACGGACTACTCTCTAAATTTCGCAATATAAACTTAACTGCTCAATTAGACTTGGCTACGTTTGACCCTGTACATATTACCCTTACAGGGGATTATGCAAGAAATATTGGCTATGACAAAAGTGAGATTCTTAAAAGAATTGGTACTGCAGGCTTGACTGAGTTTGGTTTTGATAAAAAACAAGTAGATGCTTATCAAGTTAGGCTTGCCGTTGGTATGCCAACCACTTTCAAAGCGCATGACTGGCAAGCTTTTGTCGCTTATAAACGATTGGAGGCAGATGCGGTTTTAGATGCCTATACAGATTCAGATTTCTATCAAAGTGGCACCAATGCAAAAGGTTGGATTATTGGCGGTAGTTATGGCTTGGATAAAAATACTTGGTTAACTGCAAGATGGTTTAGTGCAGATGAAATTAAACCTAGAGTTGCATCAGGGAATCCATTATCAATCGATGTATTGATGCTTGACCTTAATGCCAAGTTTTAATTGATTGGAGATAATAATGAAGCTGATGATAAATCCTAAAGTAGTTTGGTTGCTTGTTGCATCATTGGCAATTGGTTTTGTTTATCCAGATAATGCCAATGCAGCAGAAAAAAAAGATAAAGCTGCCAGACGTGCTCAGCAGATGGTACAAAAAGCTAAGCAAGAGATGGAGGCTGAAAAAGCGAACATGCAAGCACAGTTTGAGCTACAAAAAAAAGAGCTGGAAGATCAGGTTAAAACTAATGATGAACAGTTGCAAAAACGTAGCGCATCTCTGGGAGCAACACAGCGCAAACTAGGCAGTGTGGAAACTGAGTTAGCTAAAACCAGTGCAGATAAAGTTGCTCTTGAAAGCAAGTTGTTAGAGATGCAAACTTTACTAGAGGCTACACAACAAAACTTAGCCGATCTTACATTGCAACATAAGCAAGCACAAACTGATCTTCAGGTAAATGATAGTCAGCGAAAAAAATTATCGACTAATCTTGCCAGCAGTAATCTTTCACTACGCACGTGCGAGCAAAAAAATAGCAATTTACATCAATTTAGTACAGACCTGATTGATATCTATGATAAGCCCGGTATTTACACTGCCGTGATGAGAGATGAGCCATTTTTTCAGCTAAAAAGAGTAGAGTTGGAAAACATTTTGCAGCACCAACAAGATAATGTTGATGAAGAAAAAGTGGTCATTCATAAATCTTCTTATTAAGAAAATCAATCAACTTTTAGTCATTGCTTGATATTTGTTTGCGCTAACTAAACCGTATGTTTTTGTGAGCTTATTAGCTTCAATAGTTTTATAGATAAACAGTTGCATAGATTAGATGTATGTTTAAGTTAAATGACTAAACCTCTTGGTTCATTCGGCTTATAGTATCTTCATTAATTGGTAACCATAGCGCTTGCGGTTGAAGTTAAGATTGAATTTGTAATTATTCAATTTTAAGAACTAAATCATGAGTGTTAATTATTTTATCTATACGTCTACTTTGTTGGGATTAATGATATCTCAGCCTGTCGTAGCTACTCCCACATACGAAATCACAGACCTCGGTACGTTAGGGGGTAACCACAGTTATGCATTTGGACTTAACGACTTAGGTCAAGTAGTCGGGTACTCATATATGCTGGGTGATTACGTTAGGCATGCTTTTATTTATGAAAATGGCAAGATGACTGATCTCGGAACACTAGGTGGAACAGATAGCTTTGCTTACGATATCAACAACAATGGTCAGGTTGTAGGAAGCTCGTACACATCAAGTGATGATATATATGGCCACGCATTTCAATATAGCAACGAAAGTATGAGAGATCTAGGTACATGGGGTTATAGCGATACTAACCTCAGTGCCATCAATGAAGCTGGGCAGTCTGTAGGTAGCGCTTACACGCAATGGTTTTCATCATCATCGGCATACCTTAACGATAATGGTAATTTCCAAGGTTTGGATTCTTTGGGCGGCCGTGTAAACGGTGCGAATGATATTAATAATTCCGGTCAGATTGTTGGATATTCATATACAGCAGATGATAAAGAACAGCACGCAACTCTTTACAACGGGACAGATATCGTTGATCTTGGTACTTTAGGAGGCACTTATAGCTGGGCGTCAGGTATTAATGACTCAGGGCAGATTGTAGGCGCCGCTTATTTAGCAAACAATGATGGTTATCATGGTTTTATCTATCAAGACGGCGATATGGTTGATATTGGCACTTTGGGCGGAAGGTTCAGTGGGGCAAATGAAGTCAACAATCATGGCGTTGTTGTTGGTTATGCTAATACTTTAAACGATGATAACCACGCTTTCATTTACGAAAATGGCATCATGACAGACCTTAACGCACTTAATGGTATTGCTGGTACTGGGTGGACATTGACTGACGCACAGGACATAAACAACCGAGGCCAGATTGTAGGCTATGGATATAACTCGCAATGGCAGACGCGCGCTTTTTTATTAACTCCTGTTCCAGAGCCAGAGGTCTACGGTATGTTGTCCGCCGGGATAGGTTTGATCGGTTTGGTTTTACGTCGCCGAAAAATTAATCAGTTTAAATTATGTTAATTTTTATTATGCTCAGTACCTTAGCGTGATTTTGAATCTAAAACTATAAAATAGAAATAATCCCGTCATATTTGTTGCGTAGCATATGTATTGACTTAAAAAGTGAATACATGACAAATCAAAATCACATCATCCCAAGAGTTTTACCCTTTGCCATTTACATTTTGTTTTTAGCAGTAGGAGACTATTTAACACCACTGTTTAATAGTTTAGGCATGGATGCTAAATGGCTCTATGCTGTAAAAATTCTTACAGTATTTGCTTTAATGATTAGCTATAGACGTTGTTATGTAGAGCTAAGCATTTTTCCAAAAATGACACACTTAATCTACGCTGCAAATGCTGGTTTAGTCGTGTTTTTAATTTGGGTGTTGCCTTATCCTACATGGGCTACATTAGGTGGTGATGTACAAGGGTTTAACCCTAGTGAAGGCCAAGAACAGCTTGATGTCATTTTATGGATTTCTATACGGCTATTTGGGGCTGCTATGATTGTTCCCGTCATGGAAGAGTTATTTTGGCGATCTTTTCTGATGCGCTGGCTTGATAATCATGCATTTCTCAATGTTTCTCCTGCAAGTGTTTCTTTTTTTGCGATTGTCACAAGTTCTATTCTATTTGGTTTAGAGCATCATCTTTGGCTTGCTGGGCTATTTGCAGGTCTTGTTTATGCGATTTTATACAAAATTTCTAGAAATTTATGGGTACCCATTTTTGCGCATGCTGTGACTAATGGGTTCTTAGGCATGTGGATTGTGGCAACTGGAAATTGGCAGTATTGGTAATGATTAAGCAAGATTACAGATCAATACTAGCTGGCTCTCTAATGTGTATTGCTGTATCGGCATTTGCTGAAGGTATGATCGATATCAAACCCTACGTAAGCACAAATGTTAGTTATGATGACAATGTGTTTAGGTTTCCTTCGGCAGAGCAGGCAAATGCTGCGTTCGGCTCGTCGGACATGTCAGATGTCGTAAAGCGAGTCGATTTGGGTGTAAACGTTAATGTTAAGTTAAGTAGGCAAAATATAACGTTAGTATCCAATATCAATGAGAGTCGATATAACCGATTTTCCATCCTAGATAATGTTGGTAAATCAAACAAACTAGGCTGGAATTGGCGCCTTGGAAACAAGCTTTATGGAGAGATTAGTGCTAGTCAGAATGATGCTATTTCAGGCTTTAATGAAATCAAGCAGCCAGTTAAGAATTTAAGAGAAACAAGTCGTAAAAGTATGGTGACCCACTGGAATTTTTATCCAAGCTGGACGCTGGACTTTACAAAAGAGGATATTAAAACTGAGAATGAGTTAATCAGCTTCAGTGGTGCTGATAGGAACGATGATGTTTCTGAAGTAGGTGTACATTATCAAAATCCACTTGGTACAGAACTAGGCTTGGCTTATCGTGTACAAGATTCAGATTTTCCGAACAGAACATCCTCTTTTTTTGGTGATGAAAGTACAAAGAAAGATATTATCGTCACCGCAACTTGGCTGCCTAGTGTAAAAACTAAAATATCAGCAAGACTATCGCAGGTTGATATCAAATATAAAAATACCCCACAACGGGATTTTAGTGGCTTAAGTCAGCGTTGGAATCTAGATCACATGCTTACAGCTAAAACATCCGTCAATCTTACAGCCTATCAAGATGTATCACCGGTTGATAATGTGTTATCAACTTATCTAGAAACCAAAGGTTTTGGAGTTAATCAGGTTTGGAATGCAACGAGTAAAATTGCAGTTCGTGCTGGGCTTGGTTATGAAGAAAGAGATTACCTCGGTAACACAGGACTTTTGTTAGTGGACGGCAATCGTTACGACGAATCAAAATTAGCCAATTTATCCTTAATCTATACTCCAACCACCAAATCTGTATTACAAATACAATATCAAGGTGAGCATCGCACATCAACAATTACAAATTTTGGCTACAAATACAATAACGTCAATTTGTTAATGCGTTACGATTTTTAAGCAAAAATTTGCATATCATTTTAATTGGTCAGCCTAGTCCGAATGGAGTGGGTGGAATCAACCTTTTGTCATTCAAGCCATGAATAATTAGTGCATGTAAAACATACTTACTTATTGATAAAGGAAATGACATGAGAAAAGCTGCATTTTTATTGGCAATGCTGTCTTTGCCATCGTTAGCAAATGCTAACTTAGTGACTAATGGTTCTTTTGAGGCTGATGTACAAGCTAATGGTTCTTGGGGTATCTATAACAATCTAACAGGTTGGGTTGGTGTTAATAATGTCGAGTTGCGTAACAATGTTTCTGGCGTAGCGTCCGATGGGGTTAACTATGTTGAATTAGATACTAATGCCAATAACTCAATTTTTCAAATGGTTAGCACAACAGCTGGTTCTATTTATGATTTGTCTTTTGACTATTCGCCACGTGAAGGTGTTACTAGTCAATCTAACCCAATTAAAGCGTTTTGGAACGGTTCATTATTATCACAAATCACTGGTAGTGGTATTGGTAAAAATGGCAATAACTGGTACACCATTAGCTTTTCAGTGATGGGCACAGGTAGCGACAAACTTTCTTTTGCCGCCACTGGTTTAAGTGATGGTTTTGGTGGCAGTTTAGATAACGTTAGCTTGGTTCCAGAGCCGGGTATTTGGAGTTCATTATCAGCAGGTTTGATGCTGATTGGGTTCATGGCGTTCCGTCGTAAAACTAAATCTTAATAAGATTTCACAAATAAAAGGGCTGCTAAATATTGATTTAGTAGCCCTTTTGTTATGCCTGCATTATTCATCATAAATATTACGCATATCTGACATATTAAAGTCATATTAAATTCTTATAGTGATATCACTTTAGATATAAATGAGAGATTAATATGCGGTTCATAAAACAATACTTGTTGCTGACATTGGTAGTTACGACAGTTTTAACTTCAGCTTGCGGAAAAAAAGATCAATCTGAAGAAGGTAAATTAGAAACTCAAGTTGTGGCTAAAGTAAATGGTGATGAAATTTCAATTCACCAAGTTAATTTTCAGCTTGCTCGAATGGGGCAGGTAAGTGAAGCGCAAAGCAAACAGGCTTCTGAACAAATATTAACTAGATTGGTTGATCAACAGTTGCTAAAACAACAAGCGTTAGAAGCAAAGCTTGATCGCTCTCCAGCGATTCTACAGGCGCTTGAGTCATCTAAAGATGAAATATTGGCACAGGCATATTTGGATCAATTAATGACTAAAGCGGTTAAACCAACAAAAGATGAAATCGACACTTTTTATCAAGAACACACAGAGTTATTTGCTAACCGCAGAATTTATCGTCTGCAAGAGCTTGTGATTGATGTCAGTAAAGATAAGTTTTCTGATGTTCAAGATGGAATTAAAGATATAAAAAATATCAGTGAAATTGCCGCTTGGCTCAAAGTGAAAAACTATCCATTTACAGCAAACAGCAATGTAAGAGCCGCTGAGCAATTGCCATTAGATATGCTTAAAAAGCTACAGTCGCTCAAAGATGGTGATTTCATGCTTGTACCTACTGAACGTTCGCTTAACGTTTTACATTTGGCAGCATCACAATTGACACCAATCTCACGTGAGAATGCAACGCCATTTATTGAGCAATATTTCTTAAATCAAAATAAATCAAAACTTGCTAAAAAAGAAATGGACTTACTTAAATCAAAAGCAAAAGTTGAGTTTGTAGGTGCATTTTCAGAGATGAAGAAATTTGACGCAACTGTGCCAGCTTCAAATGCGCCAGTGTCAAAAAGTGTTAATGCTGACAAAGAGTTAACTAAACCTGACGCAGGTTTCAAAGCAGCATCAAAAGTTGATGCTGCCGTTAATCAAAGTACTCATCAAAAGAACATAGAAAAAGGCATATCAGGTCTGTAGCTTTATCACAACCTACCAGTTGCTAAATCTTAAGAGAGTTAAAGTCTATATGTACAGTGATAAATTGTTGATATTAAGAAAGTTTGTTAAGTACTTTTTAACGCTCATGATGGTAATGTTTACTGGTTCATGGCTACTAGTAGCCTCTGCCGAGGAGGCGAACTATCTACTTGGCCCTGGTGATGTGCTTAAGATTGCAGTTTATAACAATCCAGATTTAACACTTGAAACACGTATATCAGAAGCGGGGAAAGTAAGTTTCCCGCTTATTGGTGAGGTTGAGCTTGCAGGCATCACCTCTTCGGGCGCAGAGAAGAAGATTGCAGATTTGCTTGAGAGTGGCGGCTTTGTTAAGCAGCCACAAATTAACATTTTAGTCGTTCAGTTTCAAAGCAAAATGGTTTCTGTGCTTGGTAGTGTTTATAAACCAGGTAGATATCCATTAGATCGCGCTACAAACCTTGTTGACTTACTAGCGCTTGTCGGCGGTGCCACACAAGATGGGTCTGATATTGTCACTATTGTTGGTAAGTCTGGTAAAGCTGAGTATGACCTGCACAATATCGTCTTCAAAGGAGATGGTGTACAGAATGTGCAGTTAAAAGGCGGTGAAATTGTTTATGTACATGCCAGAGATGTTTCAGTCATGGGGCAAGTCAACCGACCAGGTAAGTATGCTGTTGTAGGTGGCGTTAGAACTGTTGCTGATTTCTTAAGTGTGGCGGGTGGCGCTAATCCATCTGGCTCGGATACTGCAACTGTGACAACTGTGAGAGATGGAAAAATAAACCGTTTCGAAGTAGATATTGATAGCCTTTTCCGTACTGGTGACAATGATTTAAATGTTCCACTGATGAGTGGCGACAGTATTTATGTTCCACGCGCACCTATGGTTTACATCTATGGTGAAGTACAGCGCCCCGGTTCGTTCCGCTTGGAGCGTAATATGACGGTAATTCAGGCGCTTGCGCAAGGTGGCGGCCCAACTGCACGTGGCTCCCAACGTAACATTAAACTGCACAGACGTAACGTTGATGGTGTGATAGAGAAATTATCTCCAGCAATGACTGACGCTCTTAAACAGGACGATGTACTTTACGTTCAAGAAAGCCTGTTCTAGGAACCCATATGAATTTCACTCAGTTTCTACTTATTCTAAAAGCAAGATTCAGGATTATCCTGATTACATTTGGTATCACCGTATTAACAACGCTTGTGATTAGCTTGTTGTTGCCTAAGTCTTACACAGCAACCACATCATTAGTGCTTAATTACAAAGGGATGGACCCTGTCACTGGTTTGGCATTACCTGCACAGTTAATGCCGGGTTATATGGCTACGCAAATGGACATTATTACCAGTCGTAATGTGGCAATGAAAGTGGTAGACAAACTAAAGTTTACTGAAAGCGATGCTGCAAAAGAACAGTTTAATCAAGCCACTGAAGGTGCTGGCGATATCCGTGCTTGGTTTGCTGACTTATTGCTGCAAAAACTTGATGTAAAACCAGCGCGTGAAAGCAGTGTGATTGAAATATCGTTTAGTGGCTCAGATCCTGAGTTTTCTGCTGCAGTCGCTAATGCATTTGCTGATGCCTACCAGCAAACTAATATTCAACTTAAAGTTGAGCCAGCACAAAAGGCTGCAGAGTTTTTGGGCGAGCAAACTAAAGCATTACGAGAAAATCTTGAAGCAGCCCAAGCTAGACTTTCAAAATATCAACAGGAAAAAGGGCTGACCAGTGTCATGGGTAACTTGGACGTTGAGAGTGCGCGCCTTAATGACCTTTCATCACAGTTGGTAATGGCCCAGTCGCAAACCTATGAAGCCACCTCTCGTCAGCAACGAACTCGCGGTAATGGCGATGAGTCTCCAGACGTTGCAGCTAACCCTGTTGTGCAGAATCTAAAAATTGATATTGTGCGCGCAGAGTCTAAACTCTCTGAACTATCACAACGTGTAGGTTTAAGTCATCCTCAATATCAGTCTGCTCAAGCAGAACTGAGTAACCTTAAAAGCCAGTTGTTGGAAGAGACTATTAAGGCCACTCGCACTATTGGTGGTACCGCAAATATTCATAAACAACGCGAAGCTGAAATTAGAGCCGCATTAGCTGCACAAAAAGCCAAGGTTTTGGAGTTGAATCTTTCACGAGACCAGCAGTCCGTCCAGCAGCGTGATGTTGAGAACGCACAGCGTGCATTAGATGCCGCCAGCCAACGACTTACTCAAACCACGCTTGAGGGCAATGTGAATCAAACTGATGTTGCAGTGCTTAACCCAGCCATCGCACCACAAAAGCACTCAAGCCCCAAAATTATGTTGAACATTATGCTGTCAATATTTTTAGGTGCGATGTTAGGTATTGGCTTTGGATTAATCGCTGAGATGATGGATAGAAGAGTTCGTAGTCGAGAAGATATTAGTGAGCTGCTAGAAATACCTGTTTTTGCTTTGATTCAAGATAACCCAAGCAAAACTAGTAAGAATTTTATGGGTTTATTTAATAATCCGTTCAAGACAGCTTAAGGAAATATCTATGCAAAATACCATGCACAATATAGTAGATGTACCTTTAGCTTCTCACCCAGCACGCGAAAGTTCTATCGGCAGATTGTTATTGCATCTTGGGAAAATAACCCCTGCAGATGCTGAGAATATTTTATTCGCTCAACAAAAGCAGGGTTTACGTTTCGGGGATGCAGCGTTGAAGTTAGGTTTAATTACCGAGGCTGATATTCGGCAAGTATTAGCACTACAGTTTGATTATCCATACTTGCAGCCAGGGCAGGGCAATTACAGTGCTAAGCTTGTTGCTGCCTATCAGCCTTTTACCCAACAAGTTGAGGCTTTAAGAGCGCTACGCAGCCAGTTGATGATGCGATGGTTTAGTGAAGGCTATAAGTCGCTTGCTATCGTGAGTGCTAACGATGATGAGGGCAGCAGTTATCTTGCTGCTAACTTAGCAATCGTTTTCTCGCAATTAGGCGAGAAAACGTTATTGGTAGATGCTAATTTACGTAACCCTAGCCAGCATAATATTTTTAATATTAAAGAGAATCGAGGGTTGTCAGACATTCTAGCAGGACGTGCTGGCTTAGATATTGTCACTAAAGTCGACTCTTTCGTTGACCTTTCAGTGTTAGGTGCTGGTACGTTACCACCGAACCCACAAGAGCTATTAAGTCGTGCAACGTTCACTGACTTTATGAATCAAGCAATTGCTGAGTACGATGTTGTACTTTTAGATACCACTCCTGCCGCTATTACTGCCGATGCCCAGTCAACAGTCGCACGTTGTGGAGGCGCACTCCTTATTTCAAAACTTAATCATACGCGTCTTTCAGATTTAACTGCGGTGAGAGACCAAATAACGATGACTGGTGCACGTGTTGTTGGCGCAGTTATCAATGATTTCTAGGTATTTAACATGACCAGTAGCATTTTAAATCAGCGTAATGCAGTTTCAGCCAATCTAACAGAATGGTGGCCAGTTTTACTTGGTTTAATAGCGCTCTATATTCCAACTTATTATGCATTGAGTACATCACTGTGGGGTAGTGATGATCAAGCGCACGGACCAATTGTACTGATGGTTGTGCTGTTCTTAATTTGGCAAAGTCGTGAAACTTTAAAACCTAATCCAAGTGTTGAAACATGGCCAGTATTGGGTAGCTTTAGTCTTGCTTTTGGCCTTCTGTGTTATACCTTAGGGCGTTCACAAGATATATTTTTGCTAGATATTGGGTCGCAGATTCCAGTGTTGGCTGGCATCTTGTTACTAACAAGAGGAATGCCTGCACTTAAAGCAATGTGGTTTCCGTTGTTTTTTATCTTATTCATGATTCCGCTTCCAGGCGTATTTCTTGATGCGGTCACTTTACCCATGAAGATGGCAGTTTCATATGTGGCTGAAAATGTTTTGTTTTGGGTTGGCTATCCTATTGCAAGAGCCGGCGTTATTTTGCAGATTGGCCCGTATCAACTGTTGGTAGCAGATGCTTGCGCTGGTATGCACACGTTGATTTCACTGGAAGCGTTGGGGCTGTTATATCTAAACTTGGTTAAACATAACTCTTTGTTTCGCAACATCACACTCGCTATTTTAATTGTGCCGATTTCGTTCACAGCTAACGTTATACGCGTCATGGTGCTCACATTGGTCACTTATCATTTTGGCGATGAAGCCGGCCAAGGGTTTATACACGGGTTTGCTGGAATGGTCTTGTTTATGGTTGCGCTGATTTTAATCATGGGTGTTGACTCTATGTTGCAGTTGGGAGTTAAACGTTGGGATAAGCGTAATATGCGTTTGAGTGGCGGAGATTTACAGAAATGAATCGCGTATATAAAAATATAGTGATTGCAGTGTTGATGCTAAGTACATCTGGTGCAGCTTTAGCATTACGCCCTACGAAGAGAATTGCTGAAGAAGGAGCTGCGGTCAATCTTGATGTGATGATTCCAAAGCAGTTTGGAGATTGGCAAGAAGAGCCACAACGGTTTGGCCAAATTGTAAACCCACAGCAGACAGAGATGCTGAAGAAAATTTATACGCAGACGCTTGCTCGCACTTATGTCAATACTAAAGGTGATCGAATAATGCTTTCAATTGCTTATGGAGCAGATCAAAGCGACGCTAAACAGTTACATTATCCTGAGGTTTGCTACCCCGCACAGGGATTTCAGATTGTTTCTTCAAAAAATGATGAGTTAAACACTAATTTTGGCAGTATCCGCGTTAAACGCATCATGACAACGCTAGGTAATAGGAATGAGCCGTTAACTTATTGGAGTACTGTTGGCGACAAAGTGGTGATGGGCGGTAAGGAGACCAAGCTAGAGCAGTTGCGATATGGTTTTAGGGGTGAAATTCCTGATGGACTATTGTTCAGAGTTTCATCTATTAATGAAAATGCAGATCAGGGGTATTTGCTCCAGGATGTGTTTTTGAAAGACATTCTTACCGGGATGCAACCTTATAACCGCCTAAAAATAGCTGGTGTTACCTCTAACGTAACAAGCTATCCCTAGCATCGTGAAGTTGATGGTAATCATGCTTAACAAGATGATCACTCACGGTTTCGTTCATATTTTTCCAAGCTTTTATCAAGAGTCTCATGATTAAGGCTTTTAAAACTAACCAGATGAATCTAAAAACAGTATTGTTTATGCTGCTTTTAGTCATTCCAATTTCGCTTATCACTGGGTTTATCACTGCGCTAGGTGTTAAACAGTTAGATATGCTATGGATTGCTGCGTTGGGCGGCGTTGCATTACTAGCACTTAGTAACGCAACTTTAATATGGGGTGTCGCTGTGATGGCGCTGTTAGTGGTTGGTCAAGCAATGTATTTTGCTGGGTTCAATCAGGCGGTATGGATTCCTTACGGACTTGGGATGCTGTTTTTTCTTAGAATGCCCATGGTTTATGCCAATAGCCCATTTTCAAGACTAAGTATTTCTCCACCATTGGTATTTCCTGTATTGATTTTTATTGGGGCAGTCATTTTGTCGATGTTAATCAATACCTCTCAGCCATTTCAGGCTTTCCGCGCAGCTAAGAGCTACATATTTTTATGGAGTGTATTTCTCTTAATTGCCTATTTCGGTGTAAAGCTTGATACGTTAAATAAATTATGGCGTTTTTGTATCTTGGTTGTATTTATTCAGTTACCACTGGTACTTTATCAATATTTATTTGTAGCATCTAAAAGAAGCAATCTTGGTGGCTTGCATGGGGTAAGTTGGGATGCAATTGTTGGTGGTTTTGGTGGTGACCCGATGGGTGGTGGGGCATCTGGCACCATGGCATGGTTTCTTGTTTTTACATCGGTACTTTGTGTTGCACTTTATCGACGCAACCTGATAAGCAAATGGTTGTTGGCAGGAGCGCTTGTTATTAGTGCAATTTGTATCGGCTTGGCGGAAGTGAAAGTGGTTGTTTTGCTATTGCCACTTGGTATGGCTGCAATTTTTGCCCCTTATCTGAAAAAAAATCCATTTAAGGTGATGCTGGCACTACTAGTCAGCGTATTAGTAGCATTTGGCGTGCTTGTTCTCTATGGTTTTTTACGAAGTAAAACTGGTAGCTTTGATTTAGATATTATCGAAATTTTAAATGATGCTTTCTGGTACAGCCTTGATCCTAACAATATTAATTTTGTTACGGGAGAAATGGGCCGAGTAGCAAGCTTCGTTCATTGGTGGCAGGAAAATGGTTTTAACAACCCATTGCATACTTTATTTGGTCACGGGCCAGGTTCCAGTAGCTCATCTGGTGTTTTTGGGGTAGGAGAGGTTGCCCGTAAATATTCGTTTGATATTAACCGATCAACTTTAAGTATTTTTCTGTGGGATATTGGTCTGATTGGTGTATTGAGCTATCTGTTTATTATCTTTAAGGGATTATCGTTAGCCCTTAAAGCCTCAAAGCTAATAAATCTTGAACCATTTCAGGCCGCTGTATCGGAAGCCATTTTTGGTGGGTTATTGATGGTGTTAGTGATGTTGCCTTATGGCAAGGATGTCACAGAAGTTCCAGCACTTGGTGTTCTGCTGATGTTCTTTCTTGGCTATGTTTCGCAGAGCGTTAGCCAGCACAAGATTACAGCTAAAACAAAAAGCGATTATGCATACTAATCACCCATACAGTGCATATCAAGTTAGGCAAAGTCTAATCCATTTTATTTTTGGCAAGGGTGCAACTGCAATGATTGGAGTTTCGCTTTTACTACTTGTAGTACGCGCTTTGCCGGTAAATGAATATGGCGTTTATATAGCGCTACTAGCTGTATTGGAGATAACTCAGCTTGCAAGCAACTTAGGTGTTTTTGCTGCAGCATATCGTTATGTGCCAGAGCTTAGGTCGAAAAACCAAGGTTCAGCATTACACGGATTGCTACTTAGATTATCTGCTTTTCGTTTACTTACATTAATAGTAGCCGTTACTGCGATGGTTTTGTTATCTAAATCGATGGTTGAGCTGTTGAATGTAAAAGCTTATGAGCCAGTGTTTGTTTTATATGGGCTTGTCATCATTTCAGAAGGCTTTGCAAGATATATAGACATTTTGTTTGATTCCTTATTGCTGCAAAAGTATTCACAAATTGCCATTCTTGCTCGCAATGGTTTGCGTTTAATTGGCTTGGCTTTATTGATGGCTAATGTAGTTGGCGATGTGTCACTCATCAACTGGGTGAAAGTTGAATTGTTAGCAAGTTTCATCGGTGCCATTTCTTCAGTATTAATGTTATTCAAATACAGCTTGAGTTTAAAAAGAAAGTCACCTGGTCTTAAAGATAAAAATACAGGGTTAGGCAGATATCTTGGTTTTGCTGGGCCAAGTTATTTGGCGCAACTAGTTGGATTAGTTTATGGCCCTGAAACCACTAAGTTAATACTAACTAAAGTTGCAGGTGTTCTACACGTTGGAGCTTTTGGTTTTGCCGCATCTTTCACTGCAATGCTACAAAGATATTTACCAGTATTTTTATTGCTAGGCTTAGTAAGACCGTTATTTGTATCTACACACGATTTGGTTGATCGTAATAAGCGATTGAATCAACTAAGCAATATAGTCCTTAAGTTAAATTTATTTGTTTTATTCCCATTGATAGCGTTCATGGTGGCCTCTGGAGGTTCGTTAGCTAGTTTTCTTTCAGGGGGTAAGTTTCCAGAGGCTGGCAGCTATTTTGTTATTTTAATGGTGTTGCTTGTATTTCAAACTTGGCATGCAGTCTTAAGTTTAGTGACATTGGCGTTAGAAGATGGGACTTCTGGGTTGTATGGTACTTTACTTGGGCTGTTAGGGCTGTTGTTTGGGGTGGCATTCCTACCAAAATTTGGTGCTTACAGTCTTTGTGTTGGATTGGTAGTCAGTGAAGTGATGTGGTGTGGCTATGTGCTTACTTCACTTTATAAGAAAGGCTTGGAACTAAAAAGCGATTGGCTTGGTATTGGAAAAATATTTATTTTTAGCCTGATTGGATTACTCATGGCCAAGTTAATTAAGCAATTATTTGAAATGCCGCAATTTGTTGCTATTTGCATGGACATGATAATCGTTGGCACAGTTTTTACATTTTTGGCCTATTTGATTAAACCCTTTACCAGTGATGAGCGTAATCTCATCAATAAAATACTGCCACATCCAGTGTTCGTGTGGTGAATGGTCATTTTATGAAACTTTACACAGCGGTTAATCAGAACATGACGATGCGACAAATCTTAAAGAAAAAACTTAGCACTTTTCCAATCGTTTGGAATACATATCAAGCCGTTAAAGTGCAGTTTAAGCGGTTATGGCTATTAACGTACTTTTTACGTGACATTATCAATGCCTATCGGAATATGTATTGGCCATTACATCTTAAATCTAATTTGCAGCTAACATCAGAGCTTCTTTTTCAATTTCATAAAATTGAAAAAGGCCTAGTAATGCCGGGACCTAGGCGTTTTTTTGGGCAAGAACCAGCTCGTGCAGTCATCAATCTATTAAATACATGGGACTTAAAAGGTTTGCCGTTAGGTGATCCTGTTTATTTGGGTGCACTTGAAACCCTACATGCTTATAAAGAGCGTTTGCAGTCAGAGTCTTTAGACAAAAACGATAAAGTCCTGTCGTATGTTCAATCATTTTTAATCAACCATCCGACCAGAACTAGATTACTTGCTACGCCTCATCAACTAGTCAGTATGAACAGTGATATAGCAAACAATCCACATCATTTTGACGAGTTAGTTTCTATACGCAGAAGTGTGCGGTCATTTACTTCGATGGAAGTCCCACGAGAAATAATAAAGCACACCGTTGGTTTAGCTCAGCTTAGTCCATCTGCATGTAATAGGCAGCCATGTCGAGTTTATTTAATCACAGACGATATTAAAAAAAATGCATTACTAGCCTTGCAAAATGGCAATAATGGTTTTGGACACTCAATACCTGCGTTAGCCGTGATTACCTCTGATAGCGCTGCATTTTTTGATGCCAGTGAGCGACATGAGCCATATGTAGATGGTGGATTGTTTTCAATGACATTGATGTATGCCCTATCAGCGCAAGGCTTAGCAACATGCTGTCTTAATTGGTGTGTTTCACCTGATAAAGATGTAGCACTCAGAAATATACTACCTTTGGCTGATAGCGAAGTGGTCATCATGCTGATGGCTATTGGTTACCCTGAAACTGATGTATTGGTTCCAAGGTCACCAAGAAAGTCCACTGACAATGTTTTGGTTGAGGTGTTCTAAATGTCAATGATGTTTGAACTTTTTTATAAAATTCATGGTGTTCAAATATGAAATTCTATCTAGCTGGGCAAAGTAATTTTGGTAATCGCGGCTGTGAGGCCTTAGTCAGGTCAATAGTTGGACTAGTCAGGAATAAATACCAAGATGCGCATTTCTTTTGCCCATCAAGAGCGCCAAGCCTTGATGAGGTTCAATGGAAAAGTGCTAGTCAGCAGGGTGTGATTTTCACCTCAGTTCCAGAATTTCCCAAATCGCTTCAATGGTGGGCTAGAGGTTGTCGTGTACTACCAGCACTTGAGCGCTTAACAAGACCAAGACTTGCGAGCTACGATAATTGTACGCAAGATATTAGCTCATCTAACGCCATGATATTTACTGGTGGGGATAATCTGAGTTTGGATTATGGCGTAGCTTCGTTATATCACTGGGCTAACCTTGCCGAAAAAAGTATAGATGTGGGAGTTCCAGCGATTCTATGGGGTGCCTCAGTAGGCCCATTCACTGCTAAACCAGCTGTGGAACGTGAGATGGTTAAGCATTTAAAACGCTATGCGGCAATTACTGTGCGTGAGTCGGCGACTTATGAGTATTTACAAGGGCTAGGCGTGAGCGGCGTTACACAGGTTGCCGATCCAGCTTTTACGATGTTGCCAGAAGCGTTTGATGTAGCTGACCTGACTTTTGGCAATAACTCAAATATTCTAGGTTTGAATGTCAGTCCGTTAGTAAGAGGGTACAGAAAAGATGAGTCATCTAGAGCGCAACTAGATCGTGATGTTGTAGATTTCATTAGAGATGTAGTGACTAAAACTGACATGTCGGTGCTTTTGGTGCCACACGTAGATCCGTTAGATGGTTCTTCAGTTAACTCAGACTCATCATATATGCAAGGATTGCTATCCCAACTGTCGCAGTATAGCGATAGAGTCAAATTAGTGCCTCGTCACTTAAATGCGGCACAACTCAAGTATTTGATCTCACATTGCCGATTCTTTATCGGTGCTCGTACGCACGCTACCATAGGCGCGTTCTCAACTTATGTGCCCACTATCTCGATTGCATATAGTGTAAAAGCTAAAGGAATTAATAAGGACTTGTTTGGAGACACTCGCTTTGTGTTAGATACACCGTTAGTCAGTAGGGAAACTCTTCATCAATCATTGAATTTACTTATTCAGGAAGAAGTTTCAATTAAGGCGCTGTTACAAGAGAAGATGTCTGTGTTTAGGTGGAATGCGTACAAGACGGTTGACACTTTAGCTGAAATGCTAGGGGCACGTAAATGAGTGTAAAAGTGAGCATCATTATCAAGGCTCTTAATGAGCAAGATAATATTGAACGCGTATTAAGGTCTGCACTTGCTGCAGCATCTGAAGTCAACGGAGAGGTCATTCTTGCAGACTCTCTATCTACAGATGACACCATTGAAATTGCTAAAAAATTCCCAGTAAAAATCGTTCAGCTAACTAATCATCATGAGCGTTGTTGTGGAATAGGCGCTCAATTAGGATATCAATACGCTCAAGGTGAGTTTGTATACGTTCTAGATGCTGATATGGAAATAGAAATAGAATTTTTGCGCCAAGCGCTAGAGTTGATGGCAACTAACCATAGCCTTGCAGGAATAGGGGGAATACTGCAGGAAATGCATCTAGATAATTTAGAGTTTCAGGCTAGAGTGCAACGTGCGCCAGTAGACATGCAAGCAGGAGATGTTAACCATATTAGCGGTGGTGGACTATACAGGCATTCTGCCATAGATGAAATAGGTTACCTAACTAACAGGAACCTTCATTCCTACGAAGAGTTTGAGTTAGGCATACGCTTAAGAACCGCTGGTTGGCGATTGGTGCGGTTACCTATCATTTCTGTAAAACACTATGGACACACGATGCCCGCATATCGGCTACTCAGAAAACGCTGGAAATCTAGATACTCACAAGGCTTAGGTGAACTTATCAGAGCTTCTTTTGGAAAAGATCACATGTCGTTGCTGATGAGAGAAATGACTGACATAAAACTTTATTTAGGTGTCATGTTTTGGTGGATGTCACTATTAATGATACTTGTAATGGTGAGACCTTGGTCAATCATGCTGGCGATGTTCATATCGCTTTTAGCTTTGCCTTTCGTTGCTATGGTAATTAAGAAAGGAAATTTCCCACTTGGTATTTATTCTGTAGTGGCATGGCAATATCTATCGGCAGGAATGGTGCTTGGGTTGATGCGGAAGCAGATAAATCCATCAGAATCAATTGCTAGCAATGTTCTTAATTAACTTTAGCGGAATTTATAATTAAGTGCAGATATGCTGAAAAAATCTATAAAAATTTACTTACTAATAGGCTCTCTTTTTTTATGCTTTAAAGCGAGCGCAGATTCGGAAATTCTTGTTGCCAACCCACAAAGCAAAGTGAGTGTGTCTAATGTTGGGGTCAAATGGCATCCAGGACATTACATTTCTCTTTATCCTAACCAAAAAGAACCATACTATTTTTATTCTGCCATGATTGATTTGCGAGGTAACCCTAGTTTTAAAGGGGTGCAAAAGAAGTACTTTTGGAATAAGTTAGAACCAAGCTATGGTGTTTACGATTTTTCAGAAATTAGAGCCGATTTGGAAAATCTGGCAAGAATTAATAAGCGTCTAATAATAACGATTCAGGCTGAATCATTTATCACCTCAGAAAAACTTGTGCCACCTTATTTGCTTGCTAGTGAGTATGAAGGAGGGGTCTATCCCATCAACTCAGGAAAAGGTTTTAATGTTGCCTACTACAATCATCGGGTTCAAGATCGCTTGGTTGAGTTGCTCGAGGCATTAGGTAAGGAATTTGATAGCCATCCTAATCTTGAAGCTGTAAACCTTGAGGAGACCTCCCCAAGCCGAACTGAGCCAGAGTGGCACAGAGCCCATATTAAAAACTATATTAGTGGCATGCTGAGGGTATCTGCCGCTGCCAAACAGTCCTTTCCAAGCACAGTTGTTATTCAATACGTCAACTATCCAGAATCATCACTTCCTCTGATTGTAAGTACCCTGAAATCTGCTGGTATTGGTATGGGTGGACCAGATACATATCAAAATAATACACATTTGGCTAAAGGAGTTTATACCTATTACCCAAAAATATCAGGGGTAATTCCTATTGGTATGGGGGTTGATTACCATAATTACCAATCCTCCGTAGGTGGTGGCGGGCCGTTCGATAAACCTAGTGTTTCTTCTATACATCAATTTGCTGTAAGTAAACTAAAGCCAAATTATATGTTTTGGCTGCGCCGGACTAAAGAACCCTCTAATGGCTCAAACTATTGGCAAGATGTACTAAATTATTTTAATCATTTTGACTGGAAGAGTGACCCAACTGGTGGGTTAAATAACACATGCCCAATTGCTATTGCACCTTGTGACACGAATTGATAATTGAAAGCATAACAAATGATATCTAGTTCTCTTGTGATAGTAGTACCTGAGTTGCTTCCAGTTCCACCTGTACAGGGAGGAGCAGTAGAACATTGGGTGGATGAGGCTAGTCGCCGTATGTTAGCTACAGGTCGTAAGTTGACTGTTGTTTCTCGGCCAGCAGGAACTACAGGACATGATGCTATTGAATATATCGGCATTCCTTGGACGCGAATGGAGCGACTTTTTAGTCGAATCAAAGATTGTGTCACTTGGAAAAACCCGTTACGTTATCTAGCTAAAATACAGAATGTCTATTCCTATGGGCAACGTGTGGCAAAAGTAGTACGAGATTTTGATATCGTTTATTTGCATAATGAGCCCAATATTCTTCTGTTTCTGCGTAAGCGCACTGGTCAGAAGGTTGTGCTGCATATGCATAACGATCATCTATCCATGCGTCTGTTTCGTCCACTATACCGTCGGGCGTTAACAAAAGTAGACCGTGTAATTTGTGTCAGCGATTATATTCGCCGTCAGGCGGTTTCACATTTTCCTGAATATGCTGATAAATTTTCAGTTGTATTTAATGCGACTGACCCCGATATATTCAAGCCATATGGGGATGAGGCTGAATATCAGCTTAAAGACGTCATTCGGCTAGAGCAGGGAAAGAGGTATTTGCTTTATGTAGGACGATTGAGTCCTGTTAAGGGCGTGCATGTCTTGATTGAAGCTTTTAGTGAAATTCATCGAAGAATGCCAGATGTTCGCTTGATTATCACAGGCTCTTCATTCTTTGGTGGAGCCGCTAAAACAGCTTATGAACAGCAGTTGGTTGATTTGGCTGAGTCTGTGAATGGTGCAATTATTTTCACGGGCTATTTGCCGCACGAAAAATTGAAATATTTGTACTCTATAGTAGATATTATTGTCCTGCCGTCTGTATGGCAAGATCCGTGCCCTTTGGTGGTACTTGAGGCTATGTCATCTGGTACATCTTTGGTTAGTACAGCGGTTGGTGGCGTGCCTGAAGTAATGGTGAGTGGTCAAACTGGTGTTCTAGTCGAGCCAGCTAATCCAGAGTTACTTGCAACAGCTGTATGCATGACCTTAGGTGATACAACCATGCTAAAAGAAATGGAATCAAATGCTCGCCAGAAAATTATTTCTGGGTACACATGGGAGCGCTTAGTCTGCGAACTTGAAAACTTATTTGGCTCACTGAAATGATTGCTATTGTCTATCCTCAGTTCTATGGTGTCGGTGGAATTGCACGTTATTTAGATTCCTTTCTTTCTAACTTGCCGCCAGACCACCCTCAGGTATATCTGATTACCGGCGATGAAAATCGTGTCGCACGCAGTTACTCTGGTGTAGAGATTATTCATATTCCGTTCACATCCAGTCGCTTTAATCTTTTTACGTGGGGCTTGCAGGTACGAAATTTGTTAACGAGTATGTATGCAGACGGAAAAATTCAGTGGATTAACTTGCACTTTCCACCACTGATTCCAGGGCTTTTTCTACCACTGCATATACCTGTTGTACTCACCGCGCATACTACCTATCTTGGGATGTCTGGTCGGTTCTATGAAACTCAGCATTTCGAAAGTCAATGGAGCAAAACTTCTCTGGCAATCAAATCATGGATGGAGCGCCGTATTTTTGGTTTGGCCAGTAAAGTGATTACGCTCACAGAGCAAAGTCGGCAGGAAGTGCTGTCTTATGGGTTCAAAGGCCCTATAACAGTGATACCTAATGGTGCTGATGTAAAGCGGTTTACGCCAGATGCTAATGTTAAAAAAGATATTGATGTTTTATTTTGTGGGCGAATTGAATTTCGTAAGGGCAGTCGACCAATGGTGGAGGTTTGCCGTCAGTTGATTGCAAAAAAGCCTGATATTAGGATTGTTATCGTGGGATACGGTGATGATGATGTTTGGGTGAATGATGCTTTGACAGCTCACAGTGAGAATGTCTTGTTAACGGGAAAGGTGCCATTCTCTGAAACAATTGACTTTTATAACCGTAGCCGTATTTATGTTTCAACCTCATACTATGAGGGATTGCCAGGTACATGCCTAGAAGCAATGGCAATGGAGTTACCAGCCGTGGTATGGGATTTTCTTTTTTACCGTGGATTGGTCGTCGAAGGTAGTACTGGCTATTTAGCTGCGCCTAATGATTTTTCTGCGATGACAGATAAAGTTCTCAGTTTGTTAGTGCATCCTGATATTGCAACAGAAATGGGTAAAAAAGGGCGAATTTTACTTGAGTCTGAATATAGTTGGTCAAAATTAGCTCGTGATGTGTTGGATGTTTTCTCAAAGGAAGACAACCCATGACACGTCCGATTCGCGTCATGATGTTGGGTTTGCGTGGTTTTCCAAACGTACAAGGAGGGGTTGAGACCCATGCTGAACATTTATGTCCAAGACTAGCTAAGTTAGGTTGTGATGTGACGGTTTTAGTTCGTTCACCATATCAGCCTGCTGAAGTTTCCCCTATGTGGAATGGTGTGAGGTTCATACCACTTTGGGCACCTAAGTCTAAAGGGTTGGAGGCAATTTTACACAGCTTTTTAGGCGTGCTGTATGCTGCAATCAAGCGACCAGATATTTTGCATATTCAAGCTATTGGGCCCGCTATCCTTACTCTACTTGCAAGATTATTAGGACTGACCGTTGTTGTGACTCATCATGGCCCTGATTATGATAGGCAAAAATGGGGACATTTTGCGCGTACTGTTTTGCGGTTGGGTGAGCGGTGGGGGATGCGTTTATCAAATGGTCGTATTGTAATTTCAAAAGTAATCGCAGATTTGGTATATGCCAAACATGGTGTGAAATCTACGCTTATTCCCAATGGCGTTGTAATACCTGAAATACCCACGACGATGGACGCTTTGCATGAGCATGGCCTGATTCATAATAGATATATTTTATTAGTGAGTAGGCTGGTTGAAGAGAAGCGGCATCTTGATTTGATTGAGGCTTTTTCTCGTGCAGAGATAGCAGGTTGGAAGTTAGTGTTAGTAGGCGCATCAGACCACAATGATGCCTATGCTGGTAAAGTTTACGCCGCAGCTCAGCAAACGCATGATGTTGTATTAGCTGGTTTTCAGAAAGGTTTGCCGCTTCATCAGCTTTATGCGCATGCAGGATTATTTGTGTTGCCATCTTCACATGAGGGCTTGCCAATCGCAATGCTGGAGGCTTTGAGCTTCGGCTTGCCAGTGATTGCCAGTGATATTCCTGCAAATTTAGAAGTTGGTTTACCCGATGAGTGTTATTTTAGACTTGGAAATGTTAATGAGTTGGCAAAAATGATGAGAAAGGTTGTGCAAAAAACGCGTGATGACCACTCACGAGAGGCTCGACGTGAGTTTGTTGCTAGCAAGTATGACTGGAATAAGATTGCTGGTGAAACAGTTTCAGTTTACAGAAACTCAATGAAAAAGAATTCAGTATGATTGCACGTAATCATTATATTAAAGGATGGTTACCTGTCATTGCCTTTTTTTGCATGCTGGCTGCTTTGTTTATTGGCGGTGCTCAAAATGGTGCTGGCTCTTTATTTCCAAACCCTTGGGATAAGCTGGCACATGTTGTGTTCTTTTTTATGCTCACTTTGTTTTTTTCGAGTGGATTCAATTTTAGCACGTTTGTAACTGCAGTTTTGGCTTTGCTGATAGGTGTGCTGGATGAGCTTCATCAGGTTTGGTTGCCAGGTAGGTTTGCAGGTTTAGATGACTGGTTAGCTGATGTTGTTGGGGTTGGGCTAGCAATTTTCGTGATTTACTTTAAAAGACGTATTCAAAGAAGTAGATAAAGTACACAACAAAATAGTCTATTCGGACTATATGCAGTTATGTTTGAATATTCAGGATGTAACGGCGCTACATTAGGATAATACTTAGTTTTATATAGCGATGACTGAACTTAATTACTGAACTCAATTGAAGTTTAGTCACTACTTTAACTTTAAGGATTTCTCAATGAAAAACACCATGATAGCCGCGTTAGTTTCGGCACTTTTTTTACCAGCTATTGCTTCTGCCGATACCACATTTGCCGGCCTAACAAAACAATGGACATATAACCATGCTTTAACTGGCGCCGCTGGGCAGATGTCTGAAATTTCAGCTTATGACAGTGTCACTAATTCATTGTGGGTAGCAGGTGTTGCTGGCGTTGATGTACTCAACGCGACTAATGGTAGTTTAATTCAACATATTGATACAACGTCATTTGGCAGTATTAATAGTGTTGCTATTCATAACGGTATTGCTGCTTTTGCAATCGAATCCAATACGCGCACTAATGCAGGTACAATTAAATTTTTCGATACAACGACTAGAGCGCTTAGCGCTGGTGTTAACTCTGTGACTGTTGGTGCACTGCCTGACATGATTACTTTTACTAAAGATGGTAGCAAGTTATTGGTTGCAAATGAGGCTACGCCTACGGTATATGGCAACCAAGCAGCTGACCCAGCAGGTAGTGTTAGCATTGTTAATATGAGCACACGTACTGTAGAAGCGACAGCTGGTTTTGCTGGGGTTGCTCAAACTGGTAGTTATATTCGCACCAATACAGGGATGGATTTTGAGCCAGAGTATATTGCAGTAAATGCAGCGGGCACTAAAGCGTATGTTTCATTACAAGAAGCAAATGCAATGGGTGTGCTTGATCTTAATACCAACACTTTTTCTAGTGTCATTGGTCTTGGCGCTAAAGATTTCAGTTTGGCAGGTAATTATATTGACCCTAATGACCGTGATTATATTTCAGGTACATCAGGCCCGACCAAAACTGTGCTTCGTGCTAGCTCCGTAGTGGGCTTATATCAGCCCGATGGCATGGCAGCATATGAGGCAAATGGTCAAACATTCATTGTCATGGCTAACGAAGGTGATACACGTGAAGATGATGGTGATAAAGCCCGCGCCTCAACTTTGAGTGGAACAGCTAACGATATTAAGCGTTTAAATGTTTCTACTACTGATTCTGTATCTGGAAGTCTGGTAACTTTTGGTGCTCGATCATTCTCAATTAGAGATGAGGCGGGCAATATCGTTTTTGACAGTGGTAGTCAATTAGATGCTAAAGCAATTGAATTGGGTATTTATGATGACACTCGAAGTGATGATAAAGGTGTAGAGCCTGAAGGTGTCGAATTAATGGTGATAGGTGATCGCACCTATGCATTTATTGGTCTTGAGCGTACAACTAAGTCAGCAATTGGCATTTTTGATATTACTGATCCAGCAAACGCAAGCTTTATCGATATGATCGTATCTGATGGCGATATTGCACCAGAAGGTTTGGAAGGCTTCACAATGGATGGTATGCATTACCTTGCCGTAGCAAATGAAGTATCAAATACAACTACAGTCTATAGTTTGGCTGCTGTTCCTGAACCTGAAACTTATGCCATGTTATTGGCAGGTCTAGGTTTGTTAGGATTTACAGCACGCCGTCGCAAGTCACTGTAAATTTTTAAAAACATGATTGAATCATTAAAGGGTGGTTTTCTTTGATGATTCAATCAATATTTACACAGAGTCAGCACAAATTTAATAACCAGTAATCAACCTAATCAAGTCCATTCCTAATGGTCTTATAGGCAGATTTTACTCTGCCTGCATTTTCAGAACTCTTCATTCTTTAGCTTCATGGTTTTTATCCAGCTTAGCTATTTTTACTAGCCACTTTTTAACTATCTACCTTGAGTAATTGTGCTGTCGAATAAGTGATGAAGCCATTGTTGCAGAATATAGTGACGGCCTAATCGCTGATGTTCTGATATGTCTAAAATTCTATCTTTGACTGAAATATATATTAAATATTAAATTTTTATGACAATCGACATATTTCACCAATAACATTTTTATTTGACTGATAATCAGCTATTGTTGCTACTCACGTAAGCAAAATATTTGTCCTTGGGCGAATTGTGCAAATAAATAATATGATTCTTCGTCATGTCAAATTATTGTTGATGTAAATTACAGTTCTAAATAAATTCTATAAGTCATGTAAAGGTTGCCTAATGTTTTCAATTTTTATGAATTTAAGTGTTCGATCTAGATTGGGATTTAGTTATGCAGTCATTATTGGCTTAACAATCCTAATATCAATACTCTCGTATCAAGGGTTAAAAAATGTGGAATCTACATGGTCTGACTTTGAGTCTGTCACTTTACAAAAACGAAACTACATTGAAAACGCATCAACGGGTCTTAGTAACGGTATTCAATATTTTAAAAACTTTATACTCCGTGGGGATGATTATGAGCAAAAGTTTAATCAAAACATGGATGCAATTATTGAGTCTGTTGATCAATACAAAGCCGTTGGTAGCTTAACAAAAGACGAGATAAGTCTTCTGGATAATATTTATGCAGGTGTTGCAAACTATAAGCGCTCGATGAGTGAGGCAGTGCAGCTTAAAAATAACGATGTATCAATTGCTGAAATTGATGCATCTATTAAAGGTGCTGATAAGCCACTAAACCAAGCCCTTAAAGAGTTATTAAAGCTTAATAGTGAGAGTACAAAGGCATCGTCATTAGCGCTTTCTGATATTGTTAAAAGTACTATATTTGAAATTGAAATCTTCGTATTAATTGCAATTGTTATAGGAATCGCAACAGCATTATTAATTACCTATTCAATTACAGAGCCTTTAAGTCAGGCCTTAAAAATCTCACAGAATATTGCAAAAGGCAATTTAGATTCAAAAGTTAATAACTTTTACAATGATGAAACGGGAAAGTTGCTTAAAGAAATGCAACATATGGGTGGTGTAATTCAGACAATTGTTAGCGAGCTTAACCAAATGTCTAAAAAGCATGATGAGGGGGATATTGACCATGCTCTTAAGTCAGAACAGTTTGAAGGAGCATTTAGTACACTTGTGATTGGGATTAACTCGATGGTTGGTGGTCATATTGACATGAATAAGAAGGCATTATCAGTCGTCAATGAGTTTGGTAAAGGTAACTTTAATGCACCACTTGAAGTTTTTCCAGGTAAAAAAGTATTTATCAATCACACCATTGAGGAAGTGAGAGCAAATTTAAAAAGCTTAATTTCAGATGTAAATTTATTGTCAGAAGCTGCTCTTGCTGGGAATTTAAATATACGTGCTGACAATAGTAAACATCAAGGGGATTTTCGTAAAATTGTAGAAGGATTTAACGCAACTTTAGATGCTGTAGTAGGCCCTATAGGGATAGCTGCTGATTACATTAAAAGCTTTGCTGACGGTAATATCCCTGAGCCTATTACTGAGAACTTTAACGGTGATTTTAATATATTAAAACAAAATATAAATGCTTGTGCGCAGGCATTGAAATCTCTTATTACAGATACTCAAATGCTTGCTGATGCAGCTTCTGATGGCAAACTGTCAGTGAGAGCGGATACTTCCAAACATTGGGGTGACTATAAGAAAATTGTTCAGGGTGTGAATAACACATTAGACTCTGTGATTAGTCCGTTAAACGCGGCTGCTCAGTGTATGGACAGCATTGCAAGTGGCAATATTCCGAACCCCATTAATGAGGCGTACAAAGGTGATTTTATTAAGATACAAAATAACCTTAACACGTGTATTCATGCAATTAATCTTTTAATTCAGGACACTGGTAAATTAGCTGAGTCAGCAAAAGATGGAAATATTTATGTGCGTGCAGATGTCAATATGCATCAAGGTGATTTCAGAAAAATTGTCGAAGGTGTCAATAATACTTTAGCACTCATTACTGAGCCTATTATTACCATTAAACAAGCTGCTGAGTCTATTAATAATGCTGCTCAAGAGATTGCCTCAGGCAACAATGCACTGTCGCAGCGCACCGAAGAGCAAGCATCTTCGCTTGAAGAAACTGCATCAAGCATGGAGGAGCTGGCTTCAACAGTTAAACAAAATGCAAGCAATGCAATCCAAGCTAATCAGCTCGCCTTAGCTGCATCAAATGTTGCAGTTAAGGGTGGGGACGTTGTATCGGAAGTCATCAGCAGTATGAGTGCGATTAATAATAGCGCTAAAAAAATTGAAGATATTATTTCAGTGATTAATGGTATTGCATTCCAAACAAATATTCTTGCCTTAAATGCAGCTGTTGAGGCTGCAAGAGCTGGAGAACAAGGCCGTGGATTTGCCGTAGTAGCCGGTGAAGTTCGCAACTTAGCTCAACGCTCTGCAAGTGCTGCTAAAGAAATTAAAGAGCTAATTGTGGACTCTGTAACAAAAACTGCCGAAGGAACAAGGCAAGTTGAAGTGGCCGCTAATACAATGGAAGAGATTGTTGAGTCAGTGAAACGTGTCTCGGTTATTATTAGTGAAATTAGTTCCGCATCCCAGGAGCAAAGCTTAGGGATAGATCAGGTCAATACAGCTATTACAACGATGGATGAGACTACCCAGCAAAATGCCGCTTTAGTGGAAGAGGCTGCTGCTACTGCCGAGTCATTAATGGAACAGGCGCACCAAATGGTTGAAGCTGTTAATGGCTTTAAAACCTCTGCTACTGAGTTCAATCAAGTTAAGTTAAACAATACTCCTAAAATTAAATCTAAACAAAGTAGTTTAATTAAGCTCGTAAGTGTTGATTCGGCAATCAAAACTAAAAGTACTAATGCAGAAGAGTGGGAAGAGTTTTAATCTTTAAATTGCGATTTGTAAAGAAGTGGCAGGCGCCATTGTCGCTACTTTACAAATCAGTAACCAAGCAAAGCTGTTTGAGTGCAGTTAGCCTAGCCGTAGGCTGAAATTCAATCTTTTGTTACTACCCTTAAAACAGCGTTCAACACTCCTGGGTATTTTTGTTCAATTTCCTCAAGCCTCAAAGAGTTCATGTGTTCTGTACCTTCTATTAAGGTTTGAACAAGACCTGCACCTCGAAGAATTTTGAAATGATGCGACATACTTGATTTTGGACGATTCAAGTTAATTTCCCCACAGGTCAGTTTTCTACCAGCCTTTGCAAGCAGGGCAATAATTTCCAAGCGAGTAGGGTCGGCAAGCGCGTACATGATGTCTGTTAGTTCGACTTGCTCTATGGTGGGGTGTTTAATTTGTCGCATGCGTTAAATTTAACACATTCACGCTTAAAATTCTATTGTTCTATATTATTCGAACAATGATACAATGCTATTTGTTGCTTCAGTAAATCATTTAGATAAACAAAGGATCACCATGGCAGATTTATTTTCTCCGTATCAATTAAAAGGCGTTAAATTAAAGAACAGGATTGCAATTCCTCCGATGTGCCAATACATGGCTGTCGATGGCTTAGCTAATGACTGGCATAAAGTGCATTATGCTAGCTTGGCGCGTGGCGGTAGCGGGCTGGTGATTGTAGAAGCCACTGCAGTATCGCCAGAAGGTCGTATTACGCCACATTGCTTAGGGCTGTGGAATGATGATCAAGCTGTTCAGTTGCGTGAAGTAGCCGCAGCAATCAAAGCATCAGGTGCTGTTCCGGGTATTCAGATTGCGCATGCTGGACGTAAAGCAAGTGCCAATATCCCATGGGAAGGTGATGACCACATCCCCGCAGAAAATAATGATGCATGGCAACCGATTGCACCATCTGCAATCGCATTCGGTGGTGATCTTCCCCGAGTGCCAACAGAAATGACAGTGACAGAAATCAAGCGTGTGCAGAATGATTTTGTTGCAGCTGCTCAACGTGCGCTTGACGCAGGTTTTGAGTGGATAGAGTTGCACATGGCTCATGGATATCTAGGGCAAAGTTTCTTCTCACCGCATTCAAATGCCAGAACAGACGAGTATGGTGGTAGCTACGAGAATAGAGCGCGATTCAGCCGTGAGGTGTTATCGGCAGTTAGGAAGGTTTGGCCAGATAACTTGCCATTAACGGCTAGATTTGGCGTTTTAGAATACGATGGCAACGATGAAGAGACATTGAACGAATCTATTCAATTGGTGAAAGAGTGGAAGCAACTTGGGCTGGATATGTTAAGTGTCAGTGTTGGGTTCACTATTCCACAAACCAATATCCCTTGGGGACCGGCATTTCTTGCACCTATTGCTCAACGTGTTCGCAATGAAGCTAATATAGCGGTTTCGTCCGCATGGGGCTTTGGAGCACCTAGGCTTGCCGATCAAGCGATACTCAATGAAGAGTTGGATTTAGCGATGATAGGTCGCGCTCATTTAGAGAATCCAAATTGGTCATATCAAGCAGCAAAAGAGTTAGGCAAAGAAAGTCCTGCTTGGACATTGCCTCCACCCTATGCGCATTGGTTATCCAGATATAAAAGTCCGACAGCGGACTAAATAGTATTTAATTTAGGTAGAAGGGGGATTTACTTACCCCTTCGAACTTACGCTTTGTGAACTACATCTGGATTGATCGGCATGATTGAATTGAAAGGGCAAGACCTTCAATACTCTCGGAATTTGAGAATAAACGCTTAATTAAAAGCGGTCGCAGAGCTAGATTTAACTAAAGTATCAGTGCAGCAGCAACTAATCTGCCTTCACTCATTAATATATTATAGGTACGGCAGGCGGCGGCGGTTGTCATACATTCAATCGCAATGCCACTTTCAGTAAGTATTTGGTGGTTTTTAGGATGTAAAAACAAATGTGTTTTACCTGTGCCTAGTAGCACAACTTCTGGTTTTAATTTGATTATCTGTTGGAAATGATCATTATTCAATGTGTGCACATTTTCTGCATTCCAATCAAGAATAATGGTCTCTGGCATAACAATCAGGTTTTGTGAGTATCGCTGTTTGTTAATTTCAATATAGCTTTCGCTATACGCAGTAATTAGGTTGTGATTTTCAGCGGTGGTTAAATGTAGTTTCATTGCCTATTTTGCCTTTAATCTCTGAGGCTTAATTCTCTTAGCTTCATTGAATCAAAGCCTCATTCTAATGTAAACTAATGCCTTTCACTAATAAGCTTTTTTAAGCACGAATTCACGCATTATGCAGCCTTTACATAAATCTAATAAACTTAACAATGTCTGTTACGACATTCGTGGCCCTGTGCTACAGCGCGCACGCGAGATGGAGGAAGACGGTCATCACATCATCAAGCTTAATATTGGCAACCCTGCCTCATTCGGGTTTGAAGTGCCTGAAGAGATTCAGCAGGATGTGATTCGCAATATGGCGAAAGCGGGTGGCTATACAGATAGTAAAGGTCTATTCGAACCGCGCAAATCAATCATGCATTACACGCAAAGTAAGCATATCAAAGGCGTGACTGTAGACGATATCTTTATCGGCAACGGTGTGTCTGAGCTGATTGTGATGTCTATGCAAGGCTTGTTGAATAATGGTGACCAGATTTTGGTACCAATGCCGGATTATCCGTTATGGACTGCTGCGGTAACCTTGGCAGGCGGTACTGCACGTCACTATCTCTGTGATGAAGAAACCGGCTGGATGCCAAATCTTAAAGATATTGAGTCGAAAATCACAGCCAATACGCGCGGTATTGTGGTAATTAACCCTAACAATCCGACAGGTGCACTTTACCCACGTGAGATTTTAGAAGGTATTGTAGAAATTGCACGCCATCATGGTTTAGTGATTTTTGCAGATGAAATTTACGATAAAGTTTTATACGATGGTAACGAGCATACTTCGATAGCCTCGCTAGCAGATGACGTCTTGTTTGTCACGTTTAATGGCTTATCAAAGAACTACCGCACTTGCGGTTATCGTGCAGGATGGATGATTTTAAGTGGTGAGAAGAAACATGCGAAGGACTACATTGAAGGCCTGAATATGCTGGCTTCAATGCGTTTATGTGCCAACGTGCCGGGTCAATTAGCCATTCAAACCGCATTAGGTGGATATCAGAGTATTGAAGACTTAGTAGCGCCAGAGGGTCGCTTGTGTAAACAACGTGATATTGCTTATGAGCTGCTTACTGCAATCCCGGGTGTGACCTGTACTAAGCCACAGGCTGCGATGTATCTATTTCCAAGGTTAGACCCAAAAGTCTACCCAATTGAAGACGACCAAAAGTTCATCCTAGATTTATTGTTAGAAGAAAAAGTGCTATTAGTCCAAGGCACAGGATTTAATTGGAAAACGCCAGATCATTTCCGCGTGGTGTTTTTACCAAATGTGGATGATTTAACTGAGGCGATTAAACGTATTGCTAGGTTCTTAGAAAATTATAGAAAAAAGCATGAATCAAAATTAGATGGAGCAAAAGCTTGAAACAGTTAAATGTTGGGATATTGGGCTTAGGTACAGTAGGCGGTGGTACTTATACAGTTTTAAAACGAAATGCATCTGAAATTACACGCCGTACCGGTGTGGCAATTAATGTAGTGCAAGTGGCAGATCGAAATTTAGCGAATGCTAAAGCGCTGGCTGCTGATGCGGATGTGACCGATGATGCATTTGCTGTGGTAAACAACCCAGCGGTAGATGTAGTGGTCGAGTTAATTGGCGGCTATACTTTAAGCCGTGAACTAGTGTTAAAAGCGATTGCCAACAAAAAACATGTAGTAACAGCGAATAAAGCGCTGATTGCTTTGCACGGTAACGAGATTTTTGCAGCAGCAAAAGCAAACAACGTGATTGTGGCGTTTGAAGCGGCGGTGGCTGGCGGCATCCCTATTATTAAAGCTTTACGTGAAGGTCTTGGCGCTAACCGCATTGAATGGGTCGCCGGTATTATCAATGGCACGACTAATTTTATTCTGACGGAAATGCGCGAAAAAGGCCTGAATTTTGCTGATGTATTAGGCGAAGCACAGCGCTTAGGTTATGCCGAAGCTGACCCGACTTTTGACGTAGAAGGCATCGATGCTGCGCACAAGTTGACCATTATGTCTGCTATCGCTTTTGGTATGCCGATGAAGTTTGAGCAAGCTTACACTGAAGGGATTACCAAACTAGAGCAGGTCGATATCAAGTACGCTGAAGAACTAGGCTACCGTGTGAAGTTGCTTGGCATTACTAAGCGCAACGATAATGGTGTTGAGCTACGCGTACACCCGACTTTAATCCCTGAGAAGCGTTTGGTGGCTAACGTGAATGGCGCCATGAACGCGGTAGTAGTGAAGGGTGATGCCGTTGGCCCAACACTTTATTACGGTGCGGGTGCGGGTGCAGAGCCTACAGCAAGTGCTGTGGTGGCTGATTTGATGGATGTTGCACGTTTAATCGATGCAACCAGCGCGCAGCGTGTACCTTACCTAGCGTTCCAGCCAGAGCAAGTGCAAGACTTGGCAATTTTACCAATTGACGAAGTACAAAGTGCCTATTACCTACGTTTGCGTGCGAGCGATAAACCAGGTGTATTGGCTGATGTGACTAAAATCTTAGGTGATCGCAGCATCTCAATCGATGCAATGTTACAAAAAGAGCCGGACGAGAACGAAACGGAAGCGGATATCGTGATATTGACGCATATCACCATTGAGAAAAACATCAATGCCGCGATTGCCGCTATCGAAGCGCTTGAGGCGATTACCGGCAAAGTAGTGCGCATTCGTATGGAAGAACTTGCAAAATAATCACAACGAGGTTGCATAGTCTGTGCAGCCTTGTGTTTATATTTTGGCGAGTAAGAGGAATGGCACTTTGTACGTAGGTGTCACCTCTGATTTACCTAAGCGAATATGGCAGCATAAAAATGATTTGGTAGAAGGATTTACCAAAAGGTACACAGTTCACGATTTATTGTGGTACGAGCTGGCAGATGATATTGCATCTGTGATTTTGCGAGAAAAGCAGATTAAAGAGTGGAAGCTTCAATGGAAGTTAGAGTTGATTGAGAAGTTCAACCCGTACTGGAATGATTTGTACCCAAGTATTATTTAATTAGAGCCTGTCATTCCGTGCTTGACACGGAATCTAGTGGCTTAAAGCTGTTAAGTTAGAGATAGTTAATAAGACCCTAGATACCGACTTCCGTCGGTATGACGTAAGAATGTTTGAGAGATTTTATGAAATATATCAGTACGCGCGGGCAATCGCCTGCTTTAAGTTTTAGCCAAATTTTATTAGGCGGTTTAGCGCCAGATGGCGGTTTGTATCTGCCAGAAACCTACCCGCAATTCACTGATGCTGATTTAACCGCGATGCGCGGTATGTCATATGCTGATTTGGCGTTTGCCATCTTGTCACGCTTTGTCGATGATATTCCTGCCGCTGATTTAAAAGCGATTATCGATAAAACTTACCGTGCTGACGTGTATGCATTTACCCGTGCTGGTCAAAATGCTGCGGATATTACGCCAACATTAAAGCTGGAACAAAACCTATATTTGCTCAGCCTTTCTAATGGCCCTACATTAGCGTTTAAAGATATGGCCATGCAGTTACTGGGTAACTTATTTGAATATGTGCTGACGAAAGAAGGCAAAACCACCAATATTCTAGGCGCAACCTCTGGTGATACTGGCTCAGCAGCTGAATATGCGATGCGCGGTAAAAAAGGCATTCGTGTGTTTATGCTATCACCGCATAAGAAAATGAGCCGCTTCCAAACTGCGCAGATGTTTAGCCTGCAAGATGACAATATCTACAATATTGCAGTGAACGGCGTATTTGATGACTGTCAGGATATGGTGAAAGCTGTATCTAACGACGCAGTATTTAAGTCAGAATATAAAATTGGCGCAGTAAACTCTATCAACTGGGGCCGTATCGTAGCGCAAGTGGTTTACTACTTTAAAGGCTACTTTGCCGTGACGCAAAATAACAGCCAAAAGGTTAGCTTCTCAGTACCGTCAGGCAACTTTGGTAACGTATGTGCCGGTCATATTGCGCGCATGATGGGCTTGCCAGTTGATAAGCTGGTGGTTGCAACCAATGAGAACGATGTATTAGACGAGTTCTTTAAAACTGGCGTATACAGCCCACGCGGTTCAGCTAATACCTACCACACCTCTAGCCCATCTATGGATATCAGCAAGGCCTCTAACTTCGAACGCTTTGTGTTTGATTTGGTAGGGCGTGATAGCGATAAAACACGCGCCCTGTGGAGCAAGGTTGATAGCGGTGACAGCTTTGATTTGAACGCGGACGGCTATTTCGCAAAAATCGCTGATTACGGTTTTGTATCTGGTAGCAGTAATCATGTACATCGTATGCAAACAATACGCGACACTAAAGCTAAATATGACGTGGTAATTGATACGCACACGGCAGACGGCTTAAAAGTTGCATTAGAGCATTTAGATACAAACACACCAATGGTGGTGTTGGAGACTGCATTGCCGGCCAAGTTTGAAGACGCTATCGTTGAATCCTTAGGTCACGCTCCTGAGCGTCCTGCAGCATTAAATGGTATCGAAGCATTACCGCAGAAGTTTACCGTGATGGATGCTAGTGCTGCTGCTATTAAAGAGTTTATTGTTAAAAACGTTTAACCTCGTCATTCTGGCACAGGCCAGAATCTAGGCAAGGTAAATATGTAGCCGTATGTTTATATTTTAGCTAGCGGAAGAAATGGCACGCTTTATATTGGAGTTACCTCCGATTTAATCGGCCGAGTTTGGCAACATAAAAATAATGTCGTAGATGGTTTTACTAAAAAGTATGCGGTGCATCACCTTGTTTGGGTTGAGCCGCATGCAACTATGGAATCTGCCATTACTAGAGAAAAGGCACTTAAGTCCTGGCACAGGCAATGGAAAATCCGCATTATTGAGCAGATAAATCCTGAGTGGCGCGATTTGTATCATGAACTTACTTGACTGGATTCTGGCCTACGCCAGAATGACAGAGACCAGAGTGATGGGAGAAAGATGAAACAATACATAGACTTAGTGCAACACGTGCTTGAGCATGGTAATAAAAAAGAAGACCGTACCGGCACCGGTACGGTTTCTGTATTTGGCTACCAAATGCGCTTTAATTTGGCAGAGGGTTTTCCCTTACTTACTACCAAAAAAGTACATTTAAAATCTATCATTCATGAGCTGCTATGGTTCTTGCAAGGCAGCACCAATATTGCATATTTAAAAGAAAATGGCGTACGCATCTGGGATGAGTGGGCCGATGAAAATGGCAACCTAGGCCCTGTATATGGTTACCAATGGCGTAACTGGCCTAAGCCAGACGGTACGCATATAGACCAGATTACACAGGTGGTGAATGCGATTAAAAACAACCCGGATTCGCGTCGTTTAATCGTATCAGCTTGGAACGTAGCGGATGTTGATCAAATGAAACTGCCTCCTTGTCATGCATTCTTTCAGTTTTATGTTGCAGATGGAAAACTCTCATGCCAACTGTATCAGCGCAGTGCCGATATATTCCTTGGTGTACCCTTCAACATTGCCTCCTATGCCTTGCTTACCATGATGGTAGCGCAGGTATGTAATCTAAGATTAGGTGACTTTGTGCATACATTAGGTGATGCACACATCTATTCGAATCATTTTGAGCAAATGCACGAACAGCTAAAGCGTGATCCGCGTCCATTGCCAACGATGCGCATCAACTCTGAAGTAAAAGATATCTTTGGTTTTAAATTTGAAGACTTTACTTTAGAAGGCTATGACCCACACCCAGCAATTAAAGGGCAGGTGGCTGTTTAATGACGCAGTTATCAATTATTGTTGCAGTTGCGCATGATGGTGTCATCGGCGTCAATAACACCCTGCCTTGGCATCTGCCTGAGGATTTAAAGCGTTTTAGAGCCTTAACCATGGGGCATCATATCATTATGGGTCGCAAGACCTACGATTCGCTCGGGCGACTGCTGCCGGGCCGCACCACGGTTATTGTGACGCGTAATGAAAGCTACAAGGTTGAGGGTGCTCTGGTTGCTAACTCACTAGAAGCCGCCATCGCCTTATGTGAAAACGATGATGAAGTATTCTTAATCGGCGGTGCCGAGTTGTATCAAGCCGGCCTCCAACTCGCGCATAAGCTGTATATCACCGAAATTGAGCTTGACGTAGCAGGCGATGCGTTTTTCCCCAAATTAGCCTCTACCGAATGGCAAGAAACTGAACGCGAAGCACATACCTCTGAAAAAGGTTTGAACTTCAGCTACGTTACTTACATGCGGAAGTAATTTGGCATCCGTAAGTAATTATTTCTAAGTAACTGATGCGCATAGCAATGCGCATCAGTAAGTCACATAGCTGAAAGTAACAGCTTCAATTCCGTCAATCTAATTATTAGTAATTACTGTTCTACACAATCCACGTAGTAAATTGCTTTACCGTCAACCACTTGTTTCACTAAGCCATGTACGTCCGTTTCAAAGCCTGGGAAGCGTTCGTTAAATTCGCGTGCGAACTTGAGGTAGCTCACAATAATTTTGTTGAACTGCTCACCTGGAATCAATAACGGAATGCCTGGTGGGTAAGGGGTTAGCAATACAGCAGTAATGCGACCTTCAAGTTCATCAATTGCCACACGGTCAATCTTACGATGTGCCATTTTTGCGAACGCATCAGTTGGCTTCATTGCCGGCACCATGTCTGACAGATACATTTCAGTGGTGAGGCGTGCTACATCGTTAGCTTTGTATACACCATGAATTTGTGCACATAGGTCGCGCAAGCCCATGCGTTCATAACGTGGATGTTTTTGTACAAATTCAGGTAACACTTTCCACAGCGGCTGGTTCTTGTCGTAATCGTCTTTAAACTGTTGTAGTGCGGCTACCATAGTGTTCCAGCGGCCTTTGGTAATGCCTATGGTGAACATGATAAAGAATGAATACAAGCCGGTTTTTTCAACAATCACACCGTGTTCAGCAAGGTACTTGGTAACGATTGCAGCTGGAATCCCGAACTCATCGGAGAAGTCACCGTGAATATCCAAGCCTGGGGTAATGATGGTGGCTTTGATTGGGTCTAGCATGTTAAAGCCTTCTGCCAGGTTACCAAAACCGTGCCAGCCTTCGTTGGCTTTTAGCATCCATGCGTCACGCTCTTCAATGCCTTCTTCTGACAGATCGTTTGGACCCCAAACCTTGAACCACCAGTCAGTGCCCCATTCTTCATCCACTTTACGCATGGCGCGGCGGAAATCTAGGGCTTCCATGATAGATTCTTCTACCAAGGCTGTGCCGCCTGGTGCTTCCATCATAGCAGCAGCAACGTCAATACTCGCTACGATAGAGTACTGTGGGCTGGTAGAGGTGTGCATGAGGTAGGCTTCGTTAAATACGTCGCGATCCAGCTGGTTATTTTCCGCATCTTGCACCAGAATCTGCGAGGCTTGTGATAAGCCTGCTAGCAGTTTGTGGGTTGATTGCGTTGAAAACACCATAGACTCTTTACAACGCGGGCGATCTGCGCCAATGGCGTGGTAGTCACCATAGAAGTCATGGAACGTAGCGTGCGGCAGCCAAGCTTCGTCAAAGTGCAGGGTATCAATCTTGCCATCCAGCATTTCTTTGATTTCTTCTACGTTGTATAACACACCGTCATAGGTGGATTGCGTGATAGTGAGTACACGCGGCTTCACAGTTTTATCGGTTGCAAACGGGTTGCGGTCAATTTTCTTTTGTATGTTTTCCCAAGAGAATTCACTTTTTGGAATTGGGCCGATAATGCCGAAATGGTTACGTGTAGGCATCAGGAATACCGGGATTGCGCCTGTCATAATAATAGAGTGCAATACTGATTTATGGCAGTTGCGGTCTACCACCACCACATCACCTGGCGCTACGGTAGAGTTCCACACCATTTTGTTGGAGGTTGAAGTACCGTTAGTCACAAAGTACAAGTGGTCGCAATTGTAAATACGCGCGGCATTACGCTCAGAAGCCGCTACCGGGCCGGTATGGTCAAGCAGTTGACCAAGTTCATCTACCGCGTTACATACGTCAGCACGTAGCATGTTTTCACCAAAGAACTGATGAAACATTTGTCCAACAGGAGATTTTAGAAACGCTACACCTCCAGAATGACCAGGACAGTGCCATGAGTAAGAGCCATCCGCCGCATAATGCGTCAACGCTTTGAAAAATGGTGGCGGCAGGCTGTCCAGATAAGCTTTGGCTTCGCGGATAATTAAGCGCGCTACAAACTCTGGTGTATCTTCATTCATATGAATGAAGCCATGTAATTCGCGCAGTACATCGTTAGGAATGTGGCGTGAGGTGCGGGTTTCACCATGTAAGAAAATAGGGATTTCTTCGTTGCGGTGGCGAATTTCCGTTACAAATTTGCGTAGTTGCTCAATCGCTTCAGGTTTTTCTTCGATAAACTCTTCATCATCAATCGATAGAATGAAGGCTGAGGCACGACTTTGCTGCTGTGCAAAGGAGGTAAGGTCGCCGTAGCTAGTGACGCCAAGCACTTCTGTGCCTTCTTCTTCAATCGCTTTAGCTAGTACGCGGATACCTAAGCCTGATGAGTTCTCTGATCGGAAGTCTTCGTCGATGATAATGACAGGGAAACGAAATTTCATTCAAATGCCTTTAAATTATATGGTGAGGGCGACTCCGCATATGGCGCTGCCGCTTACTCTTAATACGCTTAGCTTAGCTGTTTTTCGTCAGCTTTTGGCCCGTTATATAAACTTGATGCCCCAAGGCACCAAGTATTAGATTTTTGGTAAAGTCACGCCAACTTGACCTTGATACTTGCCACCACGGTCTTTGTAGCTGGTTTCGCAAATGTCATCTGCGTCTGCTTCAAAGAACAGCACTTGCGCACAACCTTCATTTGCATAAATTTTAGCTGGTAACGGCGTGGTGTTACTGAACTCTAGTGTGACATAGCCTTCCCACTCTGGTTCAAATGGCGTCACATTCACGATAATGCCGCAGCGTGCGTAAGTTGATTTACCTAAACACACGGTGAGCACATTACGTGGAATACGGAAGTATTCCACTGTGCGTGCCAGTGCAAATGAGTTTGGCGGAATAATGCAGTAGTCTGCGTTTACTTCAACAAATGAATTTGGATCAAAGTTCTTTGGATCCACAATCGTGCTGTTGAGGTTAGTAAATAACTTAAATTCTTTTGAGCAGCGAATGTCGTAGCCATAGCTCGAGGTGCCATAAGACACCATACGCTCGCCCGCCGCATTCATTTTGACTTGATTAGGCTCAAATGGCTCGATCATGCCGTGTTGTTCTGCCATGCGGCGAATCCATTTGTCTGATTTAATGCTCATAATTGTTTAAATTGGTAGAGGTTTAAAGTGAATCGAATTATAAGGCCTAACCGCTGAATTACAATGAAAAATTGTAGGTTTTGGATTGAAAAAAAGCCTCACACTTATTGAGTAAGATATGAGGCTTCTTAAAACGCTTTTGTCAGCGAAAAACAGCTTAGCGCTTGTCGCCACCTAGCTCGATGCTGTAACGCCAGAATTGATCTTCAGACTCGAAAATCACGCTAGATTCTTGTGGGTCACGGCTACCGGCTGGGTACTGATGTACTGGTGATTTATCAGCCATCCAAGCTTTTACCACTGGGTCTACCAAACGCCATTGCGCTTCTACTTCACTGATGTGCAGGTAAAGTGATGGGTCGCCTTCCATCAAGTTGAGCATTAAAGATTCGTAAGAATCGATAGTCTCATCACCTTGTTGGCGTTGTGGTGCATCAATGCTTAATGTACGTGTTGCAACGTCCAGGCCTGGAATCTTAGATTCGATTTCCATTTTGATGCATTCGCGAGGCTGAATATTAAGCGTTAACCAGTTTTGGTGTTGGCCTTCTACCAATTGCATCGGTGCTTTTTTGAAGCGGATAGAAATAGCTGTGTTGCCTTCGTGCATGCGTTTAGCAGTACGCACGTAGAATGGCACGCCTTTCCAGCGTGGATTATCAATGAACAGTTTTAATGCTGCATAAGTTTCTGTCACGCTTTCTGTTACGCCGTCACGTGCTAACTCTTCCAAGTAGCCTGTTACGTTCTCGCCATGACCATCACCAGCTTGCACGCGGCCAGCTTTGTATTGTGCACGGAAAGCATGCTTGTTCAGCTCGTTTACTGGAATCGGGCGAATAGACTCTAGTAGCTTGATTTTTTCAGCACGAATACTCTCTGGGCTGATGTCCGCTGGTTTTTCCATCGCAACCAGTGCCAAGGTCTGTAGCAAGTGGCTTTGTACCATGTCGCGCAGGGCGCCAGTTGCATCGTAAAATGTGGTGCGGTCGCCAACGCCTAGTGTTTCGTTGTTGGTGATTTGTACGTGGTCAATGTGTTCATTGTTCCACAATGGCTCAAACATTGCGTTAGCAAAGCGCGTCAGCATCACATTTTGCAATGCAGATTTACCTAAGTAATGGTCAATACGGTAGATTTGGCTCTCTTTTAGGTATTTGGTCAGCTCAGCTTGTAGTGCTTGCGCGCTTGGCAAGTCTGTACCAAATGGTTTCTCAATTAACACACGGCGCCAGTATTTGCTTTCATCAACTAAGCCAACTTCTGCCAGTTGTGCAACAATCGGTGCAAAGTCAGTAGGGCGTACTGATAAGAAATAAGCCAAGTTTTGTGGGAATACTGACTCATCAGACAGTTTTGCTTGCAATTTATTCATCGCATCTGGATCTGTTGGTGGATTTGAATGATAGTGGTTACGTGCGATAAAACGCTCGAACACTTTTTGATCGTAACCGTTTTTGAACTTGGCATCCAACATACCTTTAACATCGGCTTGCCAGTCTTCGCGGCTTACTTCACCGCGGCCAACTGAAAGAATCACCATGTGTTCCGGTAGGCGACCAGCTGCATCTAGGCGAAACAAACCAGGCATTAGTTTGATGCGAGATAGGTTACCGCTCGCGCCAAACAGCACCAAGGTACAAGGATCTATTTTTTTTGCCATTATTTCAAACTTTCTTAAATAGGTTTTTGTAAATACTGCGGCTATTTTACATTCGTTAGATTGATTCATAATTTCGCAACTTTATGAATCACTCAGGTTAAAATAGCGCCTTTAAATGAATTAACGTAATTATACCGAAAAAGGCAGCACTGTTTTATGCAAACCACACAAACACTTGAAGTTAAATCTCTTACTTTGGCTAATAATCAGCATACACGTTGGTACCGGTTTAATTCGCAAGATGAAATCAATCAGGCGACATTAAAACGTATTCTGCAGGCTGCAGATGAGGCGATTCAAAAACACGGTAGCTTTTTAATTGTGCTAGCTGGTGGTAGTACGCCAAAAAGCGTGTATCAATTACTTGCTAAAGAAAATGCAGACTGGGCGAATTGGCATGTTTACCATAATGATGACCGTTGCTTGCCTGTAGACCACGTAGACCGTAATAGCAAAATGGCGCGTGATGCATGGTTGAACCATGTCGCGATTCCGCAAAATCAGATTCATGATATCCCTGCCGAGTTGGGTAATATTGAAGGCGCGAAAGCTTATGCACAAACCTTGGCTGGTGTACGCACGTTTGACTTGGTAATTTTAGGCTTGGGCGAAGATGGACACACCGCTAGCTTGTTCCCAAACCAAGCAGTTGATAATAGTGCAGATGCAGTGCCTGTGTTTAACTCGCCAAAACCACCTGCTGAGCGCGTGACCATTAGCCAAAATCGTCTTGATAATACAAATGGCGTGATTTTCTTGGTGACTGGTGCTGGTAAGCAAGATGCAGTGAATAACTGGTTGAATGGCGTTGCGATCCCGGCAACTCTGATTGCACCGGCTTGTGGTGTAGATGTATACAGCTTTGGTGTTGAGTTTTAATTCAATCTATCTACACATACAGCTAAAAAACTAAAGGGTAGCGCACGCTACCCTTTAAGATTTAAAACACTTCAAGTATTCGCTTAAAGTTTGTTGAAATTAACGTTATGTATTTTGGATCACAATGTTAGGGAATTTTCCGCTGTGATCTAAACTTGCATTGGCAATCTTAATTGCTGCTTTACGTGCAATTTCTTTGTAGATATTGGCTACTTTAGAATCCGGATTTGCAATCACCGTTGGCTTGCCGCTATCAGCTTGCATACGGATATCAATATCCAGTGGTAATGCGCCCAATAAATCTACGTTGTAGTCTTTTGCCATCAACTCACCACCACCAGCACCGAAGATATGTTCTTCGTGGCCACAGTTAGAGCAGATGTGCGTGCTCATGTTTTCAACAATGCCTAAAATAGGGATGCTGACTTTCTCAAACATTTTGAGACCTTTACGTGCGTCCAGCAACGCAATGTCTTGCGGTGTGGTGACGATGATCGCACCAGTGACCGGAATTTTTTGTGACAATGTCAGTTGAATGTCGCCAGTGCCAGGCGGTAGGTCAATCACTAGGTAGTCTAGATCGCGCCATTTTGTATCGCGCAGTAGTTGTTCTAATGCACCAGTCACCATCGGGCCACGCCATACCATTGGCGTGTCGGTGTCGATTAAAAAGCCAATAGACATTGCCTGTATGCCATGTGCTTCCATTGGCTCCATGCTTTTGCCATCATGGCTTTCTGGTCGGCCGCTAATGCCTAGCATTTGTGGTTGGCTTGGGCCGTAGATATCTGCATCTAGCAAACCAACGCTTGCGCCTTCCGCTGCTAGTGCTAACGCCAAGTTAACAGATGTAGTTGATTTACCCACGCCGCCTTTACCTGAAGCTACCGCAATAATGTTTTTAACATTCGGTAGCAAGCTCACGCCTTGTTGCGCTTTGTGTGCGACGATTTTGCTGCTGACATTAACCGCAACTCTGCCGATGCCTTCAATGCCTAACAGGGCTTGTGCTACGTGGTTTTGTATGTCTGCTAGAACAGATTTAGCAGGGTAGCCTAGTACGATATCTAAGCTTACATCATTGCCATCTACCTTGATGTTTCTTGCTGATTTACTGCTCACAAAGTCTTTGCCCATGTTTGGGTCTATACATAGCTTTAATGTGCTTTGAATGAGTAGTTCTGAAATTGCCATGTCGTAAATTCCTGATTTATTATTGGGTAGCGCTACAAGTTTATAACTTGAGTAATTTAATGGGTTATTTTAACTGATTGTGTGCAGCCTTGTATGTTTTACATCAAACTTTTGCATAAACTACACACCATTATTGGTTAATTTCGTATGCATACTTAAAAACAGTAATCATTGCTGTGTGAACGATGCCGCATTTGTTAGAATGTGGTTTTTAGCTCAATAGATTCATTTATCTCATGGCAACAGCAAATAATCCTCGTAAAATTCTTGTTACTTCAGCACTACCGTACGCGAACGGCAGTATTCATTTAGGCCACTTAGTGGAATACATCCAAACAGATATTTGGGTGCGCTTTCATAAAATGCAAGGTCATCATGTGCATTATGTGTGTGCAGATGACACGCACGGTACACCTATCATGTTGCGTGCTGAAAAAGAAGGCATTACACCTGAAACATTGATTGCCAATGTACACAAAGAGCATTCAGCAGATTTCTCAGAATTCTTGGTACAGTTTGATAACTATTACTCTACGAATGCGCCTGAGAACAAAGAGCTTTCACAAAGTATTTACAAAAAACTAAAAGCCGCGGGAAAAATTTCCACCAAAACTATTGAACAGTTTTATGACCCAGTCAAAAATATGTTCTTGCCAGACCGCTTTATTAAAGGCGAGTGTCCTAAGTGCCACGCTAAAGACCAATACGGCGATAGCTGTGAGGTGTGTGGTGCAACGTATAACCCGACAGAGTTGATTAATGCCTACTCTGCTGTTTCTGGCGCCGTACCAGTGCGCAAAGAGACCGAGCATTATTTCTTTAAATTATCTGAATGTGAGCAGTTTTTAAAAGATTGGACGCGCTCTGGCACCCTGCAAGGTGAAGCTGCTAACAAGATGGGCGAGTGGTTTGAAAATGGTCTCAACGATTGGGATATTTCACGTGATGCGCCTTATTTTGGTTTTGAAATTCCTGATGCGCCAGGTAAGTATTTTTATGTATGGCTGGATGCACCAATCGGCTATATGGCTAGCTTTAAGAAGTTGTGCGCAGACCAAGGGTTGGATTTTGACGAGTATTGGAAGAAAGATAGCCAAACGGAGCTTTATCATTTTATTGGTAAGGATATTTTGTATTTCCACGCCTTATTCTGGCCAGCCACTTTAGAGTACTCCGAACATCGCAAGCCTACCCAAATTTTTGCACATGGTTTCCTAACCGTGAACGGCGAGAAAATGAGTAAGTCACGCGGTACGTTTATTACTGCGCGCAGCTATTTAGACCATATCAAGAACCCAGAATATTTACGCTATTACTATGCGGCTAAATTAAACAGCACGATGGAAGATATCGACCTGAATTTGGAAGATTTCGTGGCGCGTGTGAATAGTGATTTGGTGGGTAAGTACATCAATATCGCAAGCAGAACCGCTGGTTTTATTAATAAGCGTTTTGCAGGGCAATTAAATCCATCTGCTAATAACCCTGTAGTAGCTGAAATTAAAGTCTCTGCCAACGTCATCGCTGATAGTTATACTGCGCGTGAGTACGGTAAAGCATTGCGTGAAATCATGCGTTTGGCTGATGTTGCCAATGGCTTTGTGGCTGAAAAAGCGCCTTGGGTGATGGCAAAGCAAGAAGGCCAAGATGCAGCTTTACAAGAAGTGTGTTCCGATGCATTGGAAATGTTCCGTTTATTAACCCTGTATTTGAAACCAGTGTTACCAAAACTGGCTGGCGAGATTGAGCAGTTCTTAAATATTGCACCGTTGAGCTGGGATGCTGTTGCTAGCTCCTTGTCACCGCAACATCGTATTAACGCTTATGAGCATTTGATTACCCGTGTTGAAGGTAAGCAGATTGAAGCAATGACAGAGGCGAATAAAGATAATCTACAAGCGACACCAACACCAGTGCCACACTCTCAACAGCGCCATGCAGAGCATCAGCAAGCAGCTAGTGCAGAAGCCACAGAAGCTGAATATATCAGCATTGATGATTTTACTAAGGTAGATTTGCGCATAGCTAAAATCGTGAATGCTGAACATGTAGAAGGTGCTGAAAAACTGCTTAAACTTAGTCTCGATATTGGTGAGGATAAGCCACGCCAAGTGTTTGCAGGTATTAAGTCTGCGTATGATCCTGCTAGTTTAGTTGGTCGTTTGACGGTGATGGTGGCCAATCTGGCGCCACGTAAAATGAAGTTTGGCATGAGTGAGGGTATGGTGCTAGCCGCTAGTGATGAGCGTGGTGGCCCATATATATTAAGCCCAGACAGCGGCGCGCAAGCTGGCATGCGTGTTAAGTAAATATTTATTAAACTTATTTTCCTGTTGGCAATCTACAGGAAGATTGCAATAAACTGGTAGTTGTGAATAAAGCTTGGGCTTGTATACTAAAAGTTGTACAAGCTTATTTAAATTAAGAAGGAATTTTAAATGAAATATATGAATGCTACGTTGTTAGCAATGTTACTGCTTTCAGGGCAATCAATGGCTGCAGATAGTAATGCCAAAACTGCAATTGGTGGTGGCTTAGGAGCCGCAGCAGGTACCGCTATTGGTAGCGTGGTTGGTGGTAGCACAGCTGAGATTGTTGGCGGCGCTGTAGGTGGCGGTCTTGGTGGTGCAGTCACAACCAAGGGTAAAGGACAAGCTGGCGCAGTGATTGGTGGTGCGGCAGGCGGTGCTGGTGGTGCTTATGTTGGCCGTCAAGTAAGTGGTAGTACTGCTGGTGCAGTGGTGGGAGCGGCTGCGGGCGGTGCTGGTGGTGCGGTGGTGGGTAAGGTGATTGATGAGCCTGCACCTAGAACTCGCGGTGGCGATTACAAACGTAAGCACAAACATGGTAAAGGCCACCACAAAAATAAACATAAAGGCCATGATGATTAAATAATCGAGTGAGATTTAGACAATAAAAAAGCCGCGATTAGCGGCTTTTTTATTGTCGTTCGAAAACTACTCTTTTTTATCAGCAGCAGCTTTTTTGTCTGTACTTGTTGATTTCTTTGTTTTGCTTTCTGTTTTTGTATCTTTTTTGTCAGTTGCTTTCTTATCAGCCTTTGCTGGTTTCTCTGCTTTCGCTGGCTTGGCTTCTTTGGTGTCAGCAGATTTACCTGAAGTAGCCGCTTTTTCTGTGCCTACTGCCTGGGTCTCTTTAGCTGGTTTGTCTGCTTTAGCCGCTTTTTTCTCAGCAGTTGCTTTAACTTCTTTAGTGCCGGCAGATTTGCCTGAAGTAGCTGCTTTTTCTGTGCCTACTGCTAGGGTCTCTTTGGCTGGTTTGTCTGCTTTAGTAGCCTTTTTCTCAGTAGTCGACTTCACTTCTTTTGTGCTGGCAGTTTTGCCTGTGGCGGCCGTTTTTTCTGTGCTCACCGCTTTAGGAGCTTTAGCTGGCTTGCTATCGTTTGCTTTAGCGTCTGTTATTACGGCTGTAGATTTACCGCTGATTGAGACGTCTTTTCGCACGCTTTGCAGGGTGGCTGCACCAACGCCATCTACTTTTTCGAGTTCATCTACTGATTTGAAGTTACCATTCTTTTTGCGGTAATCAATAATTGCTTGTGCTTTTACTGGGCCAATACCGTTGAGGGACTCCAGTTCGGCTTGAGTTGCTGTGTTGATGTTCACTGCGGCTAGCGCACTGATACTAAAGCTTAAGAAAACAAATAATGCTAGTAACATTTTTTTCATTTTAATCTCCGTTATGTTCTCAGGCTGTTTATTAATATTGTCTTAAAAATTAAACAATGTGATGCCCATCATAGCTTAAACAGTGAATATCAAACAAGCTCAATACAATGATAGGTTAAGACACGCACTCGGCATGAATCGCTTCTAATGCTTTTAGCGGGTTTGCTGCCTGCGTGATAGGTCTGCCTATTACTAGATAGCTAGACCCCATGTTTAGTGCATCTGCAGGGGTGACAACGCGCGACTGGTCATCTTTGTTGGCATTGGCAGGGCGAATGCCTGGAGTTACCAAGCAAAAGTCACTACCTAATTTAGCGCGTAATATTTCGGCTTCTAACGCTGAGCAAACCACGCCATCCAAGCCTGCTTGTTTAGTGAGCGTTGCCAGATTCAATACATGGGTGGCGATATCTGTTTGGATGCCGATTTGATTTAAGGCTTGCTGATTCATGCTGGTGAGCACGGTAACCGCAATAAGGAGAGGTTGGGTTGAGCTGCTATCTACCGCCTGCTTAGCTGCTTGCATCATCTCGGTGCCGCCACTGGCGTGCACATTGAGCATCCACACCCCTAAATTACTTGCCGCAGAGCAAGCTTTAGCAACAGTATTAGGGATGTCATGAAATTTTAAATCTAAAAATACACCGAAACTTGAGCGCGTTAGGGTCTCAACAAACTGTGGGCCCGCACTGGTAAATAGCTCTTTGCCAACTTTTAAGCGGCAAAGGGCAGGGTCTAATTGCGCTACTAGTTTTAGCGCGCTTGCGCTGTCGGCATAATCGAGCGCAACAATGATTTTTGGGTCAAGTTGTTGAGTGGTATGTAATGAAGTGGTCATAGTGTGTATCGTTTAATTAAACAGCAGTTGGTTCTGATGGAAGCGCTTCCCACGCATTGCAAGCTGGGCATTGCCAGTGGTGATATTTAGCTTTAAAGCCGCATTGTTCACAATGGTAGGCAGTTTTGTTGCCTATCGCATGGCGAACCGCCTGTTGCATGAGTTGCGTATCCTGCAGGTTGCTAAGTTCTGGTTGGCTGGTCTCAACAATGGCGCGTGCCTGTAGCAGTAAGTCCAACGTGTTTAAGCTAGGCATTTTGATCAGTTCAGTGCGTGCCAGTTTAGCTGCGTTTTCCGCACCTTCTTCTACTAAAGTAGCTTCATATAATACGTTAAGTAATGAACTGAGTTGGTATGTTTGTAAGTACGTGTTTAATAGAGCTAACCCTTCTGATGTTGCATTCAAAGCACGGTAACTTGTCAGCAACTTTGGTGCGATGAGACCTAAGTACTCTGGTTGTTGAAACTCTACACGCTTCCAAGTAGAGATGGCAGTTTTATGCTCACCAGCTTCAGCTTCCAGATCTCCGAGTAATACATTTGCACGCACGCAGTTCTTATTTGCGCTCAGCGCTAAGTCCAATTCAAATCTTGCACTGTGAGTATCATTGGCGAGCTTGGATTTAACTGCCATTTCGCAATAGTAGTGCGAAATCTCAATTCTAAAAGGTACACCAGATAGTCGTTCTAGTTCTGTTGCTGCCTTGATTGCACGTTCCCACTCACGTTCACGTACATAGATTTCAAGTAATGCGCGTAGTGCTGGTTGGCGATAACGGTCATCATCTAAAGTCTCAAACAGTTCTTCAGCGCGATCAAGCAAGCCAGCTTTCAGGTAGTCTTGAGCGAGCTCTGCGGTTACAGCAAGTTTCTGCTGTGGTTCAAGTTCTTTTTTTGAGAGCAAATTAAGGTGTAAATGAATTGCGCGGTCAACTTCACCACGTCTTCTGAATAGGCTACCTAATGCGAAATGCAGCTCAAGTGAATCTGTATTTGCTTGCACAGCCTCTGAAAAAGCTTCAATCGCTTTATCGTGCTGATTGGTGATGAGAAAATTAAGACCTTTGAAGTAGGCGGCTGGCAGGGCGGTTGATTCAGCCAGTAGTTGTTTAAGGTCAACACGTGCGGCTATCCAGCCTAAGCTAAAGAATAAAGGTAATGCTAATAGCCACCAGAACTCAAATTCCATTTTATTCTACTTTATTAATTGATTAAGGTTGTTGTGTTAAGCGTATAAGGCGCTTGTCAATAAAGCGATGCGATATCTAAATATGATTATGAGGGTTAACTCAAAACAAACGTTATTTTACCTTAATTGTATATCTCATCATAAAAAAAACGGCAACCAAATGGTTGCCGTTTAGACTGGAACTTAAAAGCAAATGCTAGCTTAAATCCACACGTTCACGTAATTCTTTACCAGCTTTGAAGTGAGGTACATGTTTTTCAGGTACCTCAACTTTGCTGCCAGTTTTTGGGTTGCGACCCAAACGCGGTGGACGATAATTTAAGCTAAAGCTGCCAAAGCCTCTTATTTCAATGCGTTCGCCTGTCGCTAGGTTGTCAGACATTGCGTCTAATATTGCCTTCACTGAAAGCTCTGCATCTTTCATCACTAATTGCGGAAAACGTTCTGCAAGTAGTGTGATTAGCTCAGATTTTGTCATGCTTATATGCCTTTTTTTCTTGATACTAAATAATAACGGGCTAATTATTTCTTGCTGTCTAACTTGGCTTTTAACAATGCGCCAAGGTTAGTTGTACCAGCAGCCGCGCCGTCATCAGGCATTGGAGCAGGTTCTTTTGTTTTAGCAGATTTAGCTTTAGGTTTAGCATCTGATTTTTCTTCAGAAGTTGCGCCTGAAGGATCAGCAGACAATTGTTTAACGCCTAGAGAAATACGCTCTTTCTCAACGTCGATAGCTAAGATCACAGCTTGCAACTCGTCACCTTTTTTGAAGTTACGGATTGCTTCTTCGCCAGTTTGTGTCCATGACAAGTCTGACAAGTGAACTAAACCATCGATGCCACCTGGCAAGCCAATGAACACGCCGAAGTCAGTGATAGATTTGATTTGGCCTGAAACTTTGTCGCCTTTAGCGTGAGTTGCAGAGAAATCATCCCAAGGGTTAGCTTGGCATTGTTTCATACCTAATGATAAACGACGACGTGCTTCGTCGATCTCAAGAATCATTACTTCAACTTCGTCGCCTAATTGAGCGATTTTGCCTGGGTGAATGTTTTTGTTTGTCCAGTCCATTTCTGAAACGTGAACTAAACCTTCGATACCTGGTTCGATTTCAACGAAAGCACCGTAGTCAGTCAAGTTAGACACTTTACCGAACAAGCGTGTGCTTACTGGGTAACGGCGTGTTAATGCAACCCATGGGTCGTCGCCTAATTGTTTGATACCTAGTGAAACACGGTTTTTCTCTTGATCGAATTTCAATACTTTAGCTTCAACTTCTTCACCCACTGTTAATACTTCTGATGGGTGTTTTACACGACGCCATGCCAAGTCTGTGATGTGTAGCAAGCCATCGATGCCACCTAAGTCTACGAACGCGCCGTAGTCAGTAATATTTTTAACGATACCTTTAACAACAGCACCTTCAGCCAATGTACCTAGTAAAGCTTCGCGGTCAGCACCAGCAGAAACTTCCATTACAGCACGGCGTGAAACAACGATGTTGTTACGTTTACGGTCTAGTTTGATCACTTTCAAATCACATTCTTTGTTTTCGAATGGAGTAGTGTCTTTAACTGGACGTACGTCAACCAATGAACCTGGCAAGAATGCCATGATGCCGTTTACAGATACGCGTAAACCGCCTTTAACTTTACCGCTTACGAAACCTTTGATGATGCGGCCTTCGTTCATTGCATCTTCAAGATCCAACCATGTTTCCATGCGTTTAGCTTTTTCGCGTGAAAGTACAGTTGAACCGAAGCCGTCTTCTAGCTTCTCAATTGCTACTTTAACAAAGTCGCCCACTTGAACTTCAAGTTCACCTTGAGCATTACGGAATTCATCAGCGTTGATAACGCTTTCAGATTTAAGACCTGCGTTAACGATCACATGATCATTATCAACAGAAACAACTTCAGCAGTGATCACTTCGCCAGAACGCATTTCTTGGCGAGCTAAGCTTTCTTCAAAAAGCGCAGCAAAAGATTCCATAGATGAAGCAGTAGAATTAGAAGTAGAAGCCATTAATTAAAATTACCTAAAATATCCCACCTAGCAGTGGGGTAGTTAAAAAGCTACGAATCGGTGCGATGCGTAGGACGATACCGAGTTTATGCAACCCAAAGATGGAATTATAACTAAAACATTGAAAAATAAAAGACTATTTACAAATTTTTGCTAATAATTTTGATATAAATAATACTATTTTTGGCGAAATCAAGATGTTGCGTTGTAATCTTGATTTTATTTCGAAATGCGAATGGCCTTAATTTTAATATGGATAGTATTAAGTTTTAAGCGAAACCCTCTAAAAATATGCGTTTTTAGTCAGTTGTAACGTTCTTATACGCATTTAAAACGGTATTGACAGCATCTGCGATGCCTAGATTGTCAGTTTCCAGCAAAATTGCATTTTCAGCCATCACTAAGGGAGCGCTGGCTCGACCTTTGTCTCTGGCATCACGTTCTTGTAAATCCTGCAAAATGTTTTCATAGTTAGCGGGCTGATTTTTGCCTAGTAGTTGCTTGTAACGGCGTTCTGCTCTAATTTCAGTCGATGCAGTAAGAAATATCTTGAGCGGTGCAAATGGAAAAATCACTGTGCCCATATCACGGCCATCTGCAACTAAGCCTGGTACTTGATGAAAGCTATGTTGTAAATCGATTAAGGCTGCTCTTACTGGTGCATGTACTGCGACTTGTGACGCACCTTTACCCATTAGTTCTGTGCGAATCTCATTTGAAATGTCATGCTCGTTTAAGAATACCTGATCATTTTTGAATTTGATATTTAGTGATTTTGCGCATTCTGCTACGGCATTGGCATCGTCCCACGCAATGCCATTTTGTTGTGCGGCATAAGCAACAACGCGATATAGCGCGCCAGAGTCTAAATAGGCAAACCCAAGCTTATCTGCAACCAATTGTGCGACAGTGCCTTTACCAGACGCAGAGGGGCCATCGATGGTAATGACTGGGATATGTTGTAATTGCGTTGTATTCACTTGCGTTTTATTCATTTGTAAAATTTATCGTAGTGTTAATAACAATTAATTAGATTTAATTGTTGCTTGGGTGGATGATAGCCTCATTGCAGTTAGCAAATTCTGGAGAGCAACATGACTAAAACATTTTCATTTGCGATTTTACACTTTACCGTTGCGTTTACGGTAGGTTATTTATTGACTGGCAGTGCCATGGTAGGCGGTATGCTTGCTGTCATTGAGCCTGCTTGTAACACGGTTGTATTCCATTTTCATGAAAAGGCTTGGAAGCGGTTTGCTGAAGCCGATCCTCAAATGAATGCTGGCGCTGTCAAGGCTGGTTGGCTTCATATTCATTAATTGTGCATGTTCAAAAAAATAACTGTCATGAAGCCAAGTTGATTTAGCAACGAGGTTTAAGCGATTAATTTTAAGCAATTAATTTCTTAAACTCGGCAAAATAGTTGGGGAACGTTTTCGCGACGCAATTGGGGTCATTAATCGTAATCGGTACGCCGCCTAAGCTCACTAGTGAGAAGCACATCGCCATGCGGTGGTCGTCATAAGTATCAATCACTGCGTTTGGTATAAGTTTTTCTGGAGGGGTGATGCTAATGTAATCAGTACCTTCTTCAACAATTGCACCTACCTTGCGTAGTTCAGTTGCCATCGCAGCGATGCGGTCAGTTTCTTTCACGCGCCAGCTTGCGATGTTACGTAAGGTGCTGGTGCGCTCTTCATTTGTTTCACCTTGGGCAAAAAGTGCGACAATCGCCAGCGTCATGGCAGCATCTGGAATGTGGTTGCAGTCAATATCAATCGTGTTGATATTGACTGCTTTAGTTGCAGTAATATGGTTATCACCGTAGCTGATATTGCCGCCCATCAGTGCTAGTGCATCTGCGAAACGCACATCGCCTTGAATACTGTCTTTACCTAAGCCTGCTACCGACACGTTACCTGCAATTGCACCTGCTGCTAAGAAATATGAGGCGCTTGATGCATCGCCCTCGACAAAAATTTCCTTGGGTGAAGAGTAGTGGCTATTGGCAGGAATGGTGAAACTTTGCCAACCGTTACGCTCAACTTTGACGCCAAATTTTGCCATGAGGTTGAGTGTAATCTCAATGTAAGGTTTGGAGATGAGTTCACCCACGACTTCAATCGTGGCTTGTTGCTTGGTCAATGGTAATGCCATGAGCAGGGCGGTTAAAAACTGGCTAGAGACATCACCGCGAATTTTAATGGATTTGGATAAGTCAATTTGAGGCGTAGCAATCTTTAATGGCGGAAAGCCATCATTGCCTAAGTATTGAATATCTGCACCAGCCTGTTTTAAGGCATCAACTAAGTCACCAATTGGACGCTCATGCATACGTGGGACGCCTGATAGTGTGTATGCGCCACCAGCTAGAGCCAATGCTGCGGTGAGGGGTCTGAAAGCCGTACCGGCATTGCCTAAAAATAGGTCAGCCTCTTTGTTGGGGAAGTTGCCACTGCAACCCACTACACGCCATGCATTATCAGCAAAGTTCTCTAGTTTTACACCTAAAGTCTCCAGTGCCTCCAGCATGCGTGATGTGTCGTCTGATGCTAGTAGGTCGCGAATTTCGGTGGTGCCATGAGATAACGCAGCAAGCAGCAATGTGCGGTTTGAAATACTTTTTGAGCCAGGTAGGGTTATCGTGCCTTGTGCCTGACTGCTAGCTGCGAGTGTAAGTTGTTCCATGATTAATTCTTTAGCTTTGTGTGATTACGCATTAAGTTTGTAATTTTAGAAAATGACAGTGCTTAACAAGTTATTGTTCTTTAAGTTTTGCCCAGTTGTTCCGAGCGATGCTGGCACGTTCAAACAATGCATGTAAGGCATCGCCGTCGTCTTGTTCCAACATTTGTTTTAGTCTAGATAGTTCGTTCTGATATGCGGTGATTTCATTGAGTAGTGCTGTTTTGTTAGCCAAGCTAATGTCACGCCACATTTCCGGATGGCTACCCGCAATACGGGTAAAGTCTCTAAAGCCGCTGGCAGCAAATCCAAATAGTTGCTCTGCATTAGCGCGTGAAGCAATGTCATCTACCAGCGCGAAAGCGAGTAGGTGTGGAAGGTGGCTAACGGCGGCAAAGATACCATCGTGTGTTTCTGCTGGCATTTCAGTGACATTTGCGCCACAGTGTTGCCATAGTTCACGAACACGTTGAACCGCATTTTCGTTAGTGCTGTTAGTTGGTGTTAATACTACATTTTTGTTGATGTATAAATCTGCGGTTGCTGCTGTCACACCGCTCTTTTCAGCGCCCGCAATCGGGTGCCCACCCACAAACTGCGTAAATTGCTCACCTAAGATTTCTTTTGCGCATGCGAGGACATCACTTTTAGTGCTGCCTGCGTCAGTGACCACGGTATCTGCATGCAGGTGTGGTTTGATGGCGTTTAGAATCAGTGGTGTTTGTGCAACTGGCGCAGCAATTAATACGATGTCCGCGTGCAAAAGTGCTTCAGCGATGTTGCTGGTTGCCGTATCAATGACGTTTAAATCGATGGCTGTTTGCAGACTTTCGCTAGATCGACCAACGCCTACAATTTCTGCCGAGCTTCCTGCTTTTTTTAGTGCAGATGCAACAGAGCCGCCGATAAGACCTACGCCAAAAATAACGAGTTTTTTTAGAACCTGATTTTTCAAAGCATATTCATTCTTTTATTAATATGCCCAATTGTAGCATTGAACCTTATTTTTCTGCTTTAGCTAAAGTTGATGTGCTGATTTGATCCATTCGCCGTCGATGAGTTTCTCTAGCGGTTTAAAGTTTTGTTTATAAGCCATTTTTTTGCTGTCTTTAATCCAATAGCCTAAATATAGATAGGGCAACCCTAACTCTTTAGCCCAAAGTGTTTGCCATAACACGTTGTAAGTGCCATAACTGGCACGTTTACTAGAGTCGCCATAGCTGGTTGTGCTGTCGTTAGTTTCATAAAAGGTATAAACGGCCGATATGCCATCCCGGACAATATCGATGACACTAACCATTTTAAGTTGCCCATTTTCTCGAAACTCAACCATGACACTTTCTACGTTGGACTGGCATAAAAAGCTTTGGTATTGCTCAACATCGCTTTCTGGGGAGGTTGTTTCAGCTTGTATTTTGTCTTCACTATGACGGGCACGTTGGTAGCTTGCGTACAGAGCATAGTGTTCTTCATGAAAGCCTATCGGTAGTATGGTGGTAGTGAGGTGGTGGTGCTGTTTAAAAGCACGTTTCTGGCTACGGTTTGGGCTGAACTTATCTAAAATAATTCTGACTGGTATGCATTCTTGGCAGTTTTCACAGTGCGGTCTATAGGAGAATTTTCCGCTACGTCTAAAGCCTTGTTGAATTAGTCCGCTGTATACCTTTGCGTCGACTAAGTGCTGCGGTGCGGCAATTAAACTTTGTGCCATTTTGTTTGGCAGGTAGCCGCAGGTGTAGCCCGTGGTGACGTAAAACTGCAGTTTGTGCAGCGGTGTATCGCTAGGTAAACTCATGGTAAAAGTATAACTCTATTTTTAATCGATGTTGCTAAGTCTGGCGTGTGTTAATTGAGTATTTGCTACGCTAGTATCTTCTGTAGCTTGGCCCATTGTTAGTTTTTTTAGTTGAAATGCAAATGCTACACGGTTAATCTCACGTGCGCCAAAATTGGCTAAGTGTGCTGTTTTCATTTGGCAGTCGATAAGACCCACCCCTTGTGCCGTGATATGTTGTACTAGGCTTGTAAAAGCTACTTTGGAGGCATCTGTTTTGTGATGGAACATGCTTTCACCATAAAACATATTGCCTATGCGTACGCCATAGCAACCGCCGACTAATTGGTTGTCGAAATAAGACTCTGCTGAAATGGCAAACCCTGCCTCATGTAATCTGCAGTAAGCTTCAATAATATCTTGTGTAATCCAGGTGCCGGCTTGTTGAGCGCGTGTCGTAGCGCTACAGGCGGTGATGACCTCGCGAAATGCAGTATTGAACCTAACCTCGAAAACTTTTTTCTTCAGCGTTTTCTGTAGCGAGTTTGATATTTTTAGCTCGTTTGGAAATAACACCATGCGTGGGTTAGGGCTCCACCAAAGGATAGGCTCGCCATCACTAAACCAGGGAAAGATGCCTTGATGATAAGCAGCGAGTAAGCGCGGTAGAGATAAATCTCCGCCGATCGCCACCAAGCCATTGGGGTCTGTTAGTGCTTCGGTCAGTGGCGGGAAATCACAATCACCGTCAACACTGGCAACCCGACCGTTGGGTAGTTGATAGTATCCGTTGCTCATAAACGTAGTCTTGATTTTCTAGCTTCTGCCATATTGCGCTGAACATACAACATCTTGCGCATCATCCCTTAGAAGCGTTATTTAAATGTAAGTTTTAAATATAAAGTAATAACGTAGCTTGATGAAGCTGTTTAAGCTACATTTTTACGATTCTTGCTTGAATGGTGGGTTAGCTGGTACCTTTTCCAACCACAAAACCTGGATGCCAGTGACTATTGGCTGACCGACACCGGCTGACACTGGATATTCCTCTACCTGCCCGGTAAGAGCATAACCGCGTCGTTCGTAGAAAGCTAAGAGTTCTGGCCGTGAAGATAAAACCGAAATTTTGAGTACAGAAGCATCGTAATGTTCAATGGCATACGCCTCTGCGTGAAGTAACAATTGCTTACCAAGACCTTGCGCTTGCATTGTTGGATTAGTCGCCAGCATGCCAATGTAAGCACTGGACTGACCACCTTGCACATGCACACATGCTACGATATCTTGCCCAAGACGTAAGAGCAAAATCGTAGATTGTTCGTGAAATAGGGAAAGCACTTGTTCGGTGGAAATTCTCTCACCAGCAATTAGATTTGCTTCATGTGTCCAGCCCGCTTCCTGCGAAGAAGGTCGGTAGGCTCTGTTCACGAGGGCTGCAATTTCTTTAGCGTCGGCTTTGCAAGCGATACTTAGTTCAAGTGATAGGGCTTCCATGACTTAAATCTGGCTAACGTTTGAGTTAATGGGGGCAGTTAGGCACCCGGCTTGAATGATGGATTAGGTTTCATGTCTATGACGGCTCCGAACAGACTTTGCTTTTGATGCGTCAGCACGTAGAGCAGCTTCAAACGAGCGTCGCGCCCAGAGCGCTGCTTCATTGGCGTCTTCAAGCACGATCTCTGGAGCCTGATAGTAGGACAATCCAATAACTTTTCCCTGTCGAACATATTCGAATTGACTAAGCCCTTGGTCTCGAAAATCTGCAGAGTTTTCGGTATCGGCCTTCAAGTACAGGGTTTCCTGAGAAACTAAACCGAACATAATTCCATCGTGAAAGACGCCATAGCCAGAGAACATTCGGCGTAAGGAGATTGATCCGAACAGTCGAAAAACATCGGTCAAATGTTGTGTAAATTCGTCTAGTGCTGCCTGGGTACGCATGAAGACTTAACGTTAGGGTTAAAGGGCTGGCTTTAGACAGTCCCGCTTGAATGATGGGTTCGATATCACCACGGCCAATTTCCAATTTTACAGGGAACTTCGCTACTGAGCCATTTGGAGAACTCTTCTGCTTGAAACCTTTTGTCTGCGCCAATTGTTAATCGAATGGGCTCCTTGCCTCGCCAGAACCAGCGTTTAACCAAGCGAAGCAATATTTCCCAAACATCGTTTGCTCGGTAGTAAATAGTTACGACGTCACCAGCGCGCGAAACGAAAATATATGTTCCCATACTTTCGCTATCACCGTCATTGAGTAGTGGGTAACCAAATTTCTCATACAAAGCGTTTGGGGCCACTTCAGCAATCAGCTCAGGCCCGGTCATTCCCCAAAACGCAGTTAGGTCGAGTTTGTATTCAGGTGACATAAATATCTAACAGTAATTATAGAGACCTATAGGTCTCTATATGAATAAATGGAAAATGGATATATGGCCGGATCTCGTTGCACTTTCTTATTTTTGTGTCCTGAGTTTCATTAATATAGAGGCAATGAGTCATTGCCAAATGATTCTAGACGAAGTTGCTTTGTATGGGAAGTTTTTGACTTCTTGAATGATTGCTTTGGGCTTTAAGATTAGTCACTCGTAATTTCATTACTTCAAAAATAATCGCATTTTTAAGAAAAATATAGAAGCTCAGTATTAGCCTACAAATTTTTAGGGTATGTCTATGTGCACAGGGTTTAAAGTATTTTAAAGAAAGCTAATGCTTTTTCACCAAAGTACCATAGCGCAAAAAAGAATGCGCTGAAATAGATTGCTGTGACGATGAGCCAAAAGAATGCAATAAAGTACATCAGCCCATCATCTTCCAGCTCTCCTATGCAGTAAAACAGTATAGCCAAGCCGGGTAAAAAATTATTGAATGGTAATACTCCAAAAGGGATTGCCATTAATCCGCCAGCTGCCAGTAAGATAAAGCCCCCAATTTTTTGACCGCGTCTTCCTTCGGCAATCCGTGGGTAGCGTGGTTTACTGATTCTTCTGCATAAATCCAAAATTTTCAGGCAGACTTTAGCTAAAGTTCTCCAAGTTTTTTCATTAAATTCAATTGCTAATATTTTTTTTGGCAATACAGGGGATTCATGGCCACGTAATAATTGCCAGCCTAACGTGCCAAAAGCTATTCCGCCAAGCACGGTAAATGGGCCTAATGGGATGGGTTGTAAAAATGGCAGTACCAGTATGATGCAAATGAATGCATAACCTGCTTCATCTAGCGTATCTAAGGCCTCACCGATGGTTAAGGGTTTGTCTTTTGCATTTTCTGCAAATTGATGCAAAGTTTTTACTAGATCCGCGTAACTAAGCATAAGTTTTAATATGATTTCATCGATAGTTTGTGGCTATATTGTATGTAATATCGGGTGTGATTGTGGTTAAAAAGTAAGATTAAATTTATTAAGTTTGCTTTCTAAATGGATTGAACTATAAAAAAAGCTTCTTAATCATATGATTAGCGCGTAAAATGCGCGCACTTTTATCGATTTATAGCAGATACCTTGGAACAATACTCAACAATGTTAGCAAAACCTATTCCTAGCTATCGCCCTTATTGGGCGAAGCGGTTTGGGCCTGCGCCAATTTTACCGATGTCACGTGCCGAAATGGACGCTCTTGGCTGGGATAGTTGCGACATTATTTTGATTACTGGGGATGCTTACATTGATCATCCTAGCTTTGGCATGGCTTTAGTCGGACGCCTGTTAGAAGCGCAAGGTTTTAGAGTAGGGATTATTGCGCAACCTGATTGGCAAAACGCCAATGCGTTTAAAGTGTTAGGTAAGCCTAACCTTTACTTTGGAGTCACTGCGGGCAATATGGATAGCATGGTGAATCGCTATACGGCGGATAGAAAAATCCGTAGCGATGACGCCTACACGCCTGATGCTGCAGCTAACAAGCGCCCGGACCGTGCGGTGCTGGTGTATAGCCAACGTTGCCGTGAGGCATATTCTGATGTGCCGCTGGTGGTAGGTAGTATTGAGGCGAGTTTGCGGCGTATTGCGCATTATGACTATTGGTCAGATAAAGTGCGCCGTAGCATTTTAGTGGATTCTAAAGCCGATATTTTATTGTACGGAAACGCAGAGCGCGCGTTGGTTGAACTTAGCCACAGAATTGCGAAAGGCGAGAAAGTTGCCGATATTCAAGATATCCGCGGCACTGCTTTTTTACGTAAAAAGATTCCAGACGGCTGGAGTGAGATAGAAAGTACCAAGCTTGATCGTCCTGGTGCAGTAGATAAACCAGTTGACCCATATGAAATGAAAATGGGTAAATCTGACGCTAGCTGTGCTACGGATGATGCTAATAAAACAGAATTGCCTGATGGCGTAAGCGCCATTGAAATCGTGCCCAACCTCAGGTTAAAAGCGCCTAAGGCGGATAGATCTAAGCAAGTGGTGCGTTTGCCTGCGTTTGAAGAGGTGGCGAATGACCCAGTGTTATATGCTCATGCATCAAGAGTATTGCACTTAGAAGCTAACCCGGGCAATGCGCGTGCTTTGGTACAAAAGCATGGTGACAGAGAAGTGTGGCTGAATCCGCCACCAATCCCGCTCACTACCAAAGAGATGGACTATGTGTATGACATGCCGTATGCACGTAAGCCGCACCCTGCGTATAAAGATGCAAAAATCCCTGCTTGGGAGATGATACGCTTTAGCGTGAACATCATGCGCGGCTGCTTTGGCGGTTGTACCTTCTGTAGCATTACTGAACATGAAGGCCGCATTATTCAGAGCAGAAGTGAAGCTTCTATCCTTAAAGAAGTGGAAGAAATTCGAGATAAGGTCGAAGGTTTTACTGGGGTGATTTCAGACTTAGGCGGGCCTACTGCCAATATGTACCGTATTGCATGTAAATCTGAATCCATCGAGAAAAACTGCCGTAAGTTAAGCTGCGTTTACCCTGGCGTGTGTGAAAACTTAAATACTGATCATAGCGCTTTGATACAGTTGTACCGTAAAGCGCGCGCGCTTAAAGGTGTGAAGAAAATTCTGATTGGTTCTGGTCTGCGCTACGACTTGGCAGTGAAGTCACCCGAATATGTAAAAGAGCTGGTACAGCACCATGTAGGCGGCTATCTGAAAATTGCGCCTGAGCATTCAGAAGAAAACGTGCTGAGCAAAATGATGAAGCCGGGCATGGGTGCTTATGACGAATTTAAAGCCATGTTTGAGAAGTTCAGTGCCGAAGCCGGTAAGAAGCAATATTTGATTCCGTATTTTATTGCTGCGCACCCGGGCACTACGGATGATGACATGCTTAATTTGGCATTGTGGTTAAAGAAATATGACTTTAAATTAGACCAAGTGCAAACGTTTACGCCTACGCCAATGGCAATGGCAACCGCAATGTATCACTCAGGCAAAAATCCTTTGCGTAAAGTGACGGCGGATTCTGATGATGTGCCTATCCCAAAAGCAGGCAATGTACGTAAATTACATAAAGCCTTTATTCGCTATCATGACCCTAATAACTGGCCAATGTTACGCGAAGCATTAAAGAAAATGGGGCGTGACGATTTAATTGGTAGTGGCAAGCATTGTTTGATTCCTGCTTGGCAACCACTTTCAACTAAGCCGGTGACGACGGTGCGCGGTGAGCAATTAGAGCGAACTGTGCGGCCTAGACGCACCACAGAGAAAAAGCGTAAATACTCTTAAGCAATGTTGCATGAGGGTGATGTAATTTTAAGGTCATGGATGCTTAATATTTGCAAAACCCTCATTTATGCTGTATTGCTTTGTTTACTCAATACAGCAGCTTTTGCTGAGCAAGGGCTGTTCTGGAAGGCTGAGTCTAACTCAAGTAAACCTATCTATCTGTTTGGTACGATTCATACTGACGATAACCGCGTCACTGACTTTTCTCCTCAAGTCATCGCAGCATTAGAATCAGTCGATGTTTTTATGATGGAAGTTGAGCCATCTAAAAACACGACTATTTTGCAGATGCAAGATACTAACCTCAGCACAATGTTGAGTGCGCAGGAGTTAGAACAAGTATATGCATTAGCTGACTTTCATGTGATGCATCGGGAAGCCGCGTTACGTACCAAACCTTGGCTATTAGCTGTGGTGTTTGATTCGCCAAGACCATTAACGCCTTATGCGCAAGATAATTTACTGATGCGCTTGGCTGAAGACTCAGGTAAAGAGGTTGTTGGCTTAGAAACTGCGGTTGAGCATTTTTCTGCGATGGATGGTTTAAGTCGTGATGAGCAAGTGGCTTTTTTACGCAAGGTGTTAAAGCGCAGTCAGCAAACTAAAGAGCGTGATTACGAGCGGCTAGTTAAAGCTTACCTAAAAGGCGACGCAGATAAAATTTATGCAATGAACGATGAGATGACAGGCCGTATGCTACCTGCGGATTTGTGGGCGCGTATGCGTGTTAAATTGTTAGACGAGCGTAACTTGGTGATGGCTGAGCGTATGCTAGCTAAAGCACAAAATGCAAGCCTGTTTGTCGCAGTAGGCGCTTCACACCTTGCTGGTAAAACTGGATTAATTGCTGCATTGAAACAAGCGGGTTACACCTTGAGCGCTGTTAAATAACAATTAAGTCAGCACGTAACTAATGCGTTACGTGGCGCCCAGCTTCGTAGTTGACCACTTCTGGCGACTGATTTACGTAAATCAATTTATCTGTTGCGAATCCAAGCTCTTTGGCTTGCGCAATTAAGTGTTGCTTAATTGGGTAGGATAATTGTGGCGTACGTGAAAGTATCCAGAAGTAAGATTTATCCGGACCGCAAATCATCACGTAGTTGTAATAAGGTTTATCTAGTTCGATAATGTTATACGCACCATAGAATGGCCCAAAGAACGAGACTTTTAGCTTACCTGTGTTGGTTTTATCTGCGTTAGCGGGATCAATAAAATAGGCCTTGCCAACAGCCTCTTTCCATTCTTTAGTTTTTGGATTGAATCCACGATTAATCACCTTTATCCCACCATCGTCACGTAGGCTGTATGTTGCAGTTACGTTATCTAAACCACGTTCAAAGCTATGATCCAGCCGTGCAACTTCATACCATGTACCTAGATACTGGTTTGCATCAAAGCTTTCTATCACTTTTACCTTATCGGGTACGCCCATGCATGAAGAAAGCAGTAGGCAGATAGATATAAGTAAGTAGCGTATGTTGAACTGTGTCATGGTGAGCGAGTCTAATCTTTTTTGTAGTTAGCAGTCTGACTGTTAAGCGATTTAAAAATTCTATCGCTAGCTTTTAAATCATTGGCTGGCATTAGTCTGGCTTAGACATCCACGCAAATAGTGATGAACTCATCACTTCTTCGACCGACATATCAATCGGTGTTAACCAGTCACGCGGTACAAAAACAGTATAACCACCAATCATATAGCCCATAGGTAAATACACGGCAACACGGTCGCCCTGAATAAACCCTTCTGGTAGGCCATCTGTATTTTTTCTGGTGATTAAGCCAACTATTTCAAGCGGGTGCCCCGGAACCTTTAAAGTTACCGCCTGCTGTGAGCTGCCTTTTTTATGCGGGGCAAAATAATCTGCAAAACTTTTTAATGACGAATAGATGCTTTTTACAACCGGTAGGTTTGTAAATGGAAACTCGATGAGTGAGAGCACTTTGTATATGTATTTGTGGGAGACGAGGTAGCCCAGTAGCACGATGCCGCCTAAACCCAACATTAGGCCTAAGCCTGGGATGTAGAAGTCACCTATGATGGGGCGCACCCACCACATGGCGATATGTTCAGCCCACGTTAAGAACGCATACAGTAGATATACAGTAAGCCCTAATGGCAACGCTGTAAGTAGGCCGCGAAAGAAGTATTGATAAATGCGTTTCATAGGGCTTCCGTTCTAAATGGCATATAACATGCTGTTGGTTGCGGGTGCTGCGTGAAGGCTGTCAATGTATGAATTACTGGCTCTGATTCTCTGCCTTTAAAGCATTAAGGTCAGCTTCACTTAGCCAGCGCCATTCTCCGAGTTTTAAGTCTTGTGGTAATTCCAAACGCCCGATTTTAATCCGTTTTAATGCATCTACACGGTTGCTAATTGCGGCAACCATGCGCTTAACCTGATGGTACTTACCCTCAGCAAGCGTCATGTGAATCACATGGTCACTGATTTTTGTACAGGCTAAAGCCGCAATCGGTGCATCTTCATCAATTAATTGCACGCCATTGAGAATATGGGCAACTTGCTCATCACTTACCGCATGCTTACAAGTCACTTCATATACTTTAGGCACTTTATGTTTGGGCGAGCTCATGCGATGGATAAATTGACCATCATCAGAAATTAAAATCAGTCCAGTGGTATCTTCATCCAGTCGACCAATACATTGTACGCCGCGCTCAACCAGCGGATGTGGCAGCAGACTATAGATGGTTGGGTGGTGCTGGGTTTTGTGCGAGCATTCGTAGTTGCTAGGTTTATGCATCATGAGGTAAGACTTCTCACGATAGTCCCACGCCTCACCTTTAATGGTGTAGTGCAGGTTCTCCAGCTCAAATGTTGCATCAGGGTCATCGCAGGATTCACCATTAACGGTGACCTCTCCGCTGATGACTAGAATGCGACATAGCTTGCGTGCGCCAAAGCCTTGGTTGTGTAAAATGCGTTCGATAGAAAGTTTTTTAGCCATAGGCGCCATTATAAAGCACAAACAAAAACGTCCGTACGGTTAAGTGCGGACGTTGGTATAGAACTATGCTATTTAGAATTGAGCTGTGCTAGAACTTAATCAGGCTTACTAATGGTTTTGTAAGCCACTGCACCAATCACAGCACCAATGATAGGTGCAATCCAGAACAGCCATAGTTGTTGTAATGCGATGCCACCCTCTATCAATGCAGGGCCGGTGCTACGTGCAGGGTTGACTGAGGTGTTGGTCACAGGGATGCTAATCAAATGAATAAGCACCAATGTGAAGCCGATGGCTAATGGCGCTAAACCTGCTGGTGCACGTTTATCTGTTGCACCCATGATGATAAATAGAAACATGGCAGTCATCACGATTTCTGTGATTAAGCCAGCCATCATGCTGTAACCGTGTGGAGAGTGCTCAGCAAAACCGTTTGATGCTAAACCGCCAGCATACCCCTCCATACCACTGGCAATGGTACGAATCAGCAATGCGGCTAGAATAGCCCCTAATACTTGCGCAATAATATAGTGAGGAAGTTCTTTAGCGTCGAACCGACCACCAGCAACTAGGCCAATAGAGATGGCAGGGTTTAGGTGGCAGCCTGAAATATGGCCGATGGCATAGGCCATGGTGACCACTGTTAAACCAAAAGCAAATGAAACCCCTAGATAACCTAAGCCTAAGTCTGGGATGCCGGCAGCAAGCACTGCGCTGCCACAGCCGCCTAATACCAGCCAGAATGTACCGATTAACTCAGCAAGCGAACGTTTTGATAATGACATAATTCCTCCGATAATATAATGATTATTAGATATTTAATGGATAACATGTATATCAATTGCATCGCTAATTTACTGCAATCGTGATGTGACTACAAGCAAGATTAGGTTAAACTAGGCCTTTATATTGTAAACAATCGTTATATGTCTTTTAAGCACATCGTTTCACGCGACAATCCAGTTTTTAAACAACTTAAGAAGTTTGCCGATAATGCACGAGAGCGTCGTGCTGAAGGCAAAACACTGTTGGATGGCGTGCATCTTATCGAATCCTATATGGCTACGTTTGGTGAGCCTGAATTGGTGATTATTCCAGAAGGTAAAAGTACCGTAGAAGCAACCGGACTTATACAAGCGTTAGTTGATATTCCCACCATCATGCTGCCAACTTTGATGTTTGCTGAGTTGACCCCTGTGACTAACGCAACAGGTATTTTAGCGTTGGTCAAAATACCGCAATTGCCTGTACCTGAGAAGCCAGTGTTTGCATTAATGCTAGAAGACATACAAGACCCAGGTAATATTGGCAGCATGTTGCGCACAGCGGCCGCATCTGGGGTTGAGGCGGTATATTTAAGTACTAGCTGCACCGATGCGTGGTCACCTAAGGCATTGCGAGGCGGGCAGGGTGCGCAATTTGTGTTGCCGATTATCGAGCGCGCGGATTTAGTGAAAACATTGCAGGAGTTTGAAGGTAATAGTTACGCCACGGCCATGCAGGGTGAGTCTCTTTATGCGCAAGATCTATCTGTACCTACCGCATTCGTGATTGGTAACGAGGGTGCAGGGCTACGTAGCCAAACCATTGCTGCCACCACTAAGCGGATTACTATTCCGATGGCACAGACCGCGTTTGGCTCGGTTGAATCTTTAAACGCGGGTGCAGCCACTGCTGTTTGTTTATATGAACGCATGCGGCAGGCCACTTTAATTTAGCCTGATGATTTAAGTATAGGGTCAAAAGATATGCAAATAAAATCTGAGCAATCCAAACCTGTAGTCCGTGGGTTTAGCGTGATAGAAATGATGGTGGTGGTTGCTATTTTAGGCATATTGGCAATGGTGGCGATTCCATCGAGCATGAGTCGCATCATTAAAGAGCAAATTACCGCAGCTTTGCCATTGGCTGATATTGCTAAAGCGCCGATTGCTGCAGCTTGGTCACTTTCTGAGGTAATGTTGGCTGATAATGCAGAAGCCGACCTACCTAGCCCAGACAAAGTGGTGAGTAACTTTATCAGTGCGCTGGAAATTGATAATGGCGCTATTCATCTGACCTTTGGTAATAAAGCACACCCTCAAATTAAAGATAAGGTACTGACACTAAGACCTGCAGTGATTGAGGAGTCTAAAGTAGTGCCGGTGGCTTGGGTGTGTGGCAACGCTAAAGCCCCAGAGAATATGACAGTAAAAGGTGAAAACAGAACTAATATTCCACCAGAGTTTTTGCCTGGCTTATGTAAGTAAAAGATTTTGTGTTAAGTATAAAGATATTGAAGTAAATATTCTGTCAGTCAATACTGGTTTAGCTGATTGGGTGTGGGGGGGGGCTTAGATACCCCAGAGACATCCCAGAAGTCACGGTAGGAATTTTTGTTTAACTGTTTTGATTTACGATTTACTTTAGATGGTTTGATTAAAGAAGCCGTTGTGACAGCTTCTTTAAATCTAGAACATGTTGTTATCAATGTATCTTCGGACTAGGCTTAGTGGCGACTTCACTCACCACTAGCTGTGTAGCGTCTACTTTATCAAAGCTGTAGTGTGCGTTGCAGAAATCACAATTGACTTCAATTTTGCCTTGTTCTTCAATAATGCTTGTAATTTCATCATTACCTAGCATACGTAACATGCCTGAAACGCTTTCGCGTGAGCAACTGCAATAAAATCTGGTATTGCTTGCTTCAAAAAGACGTACATCTTCTTCGTGGAATAAGCGCTTTAATAAAAGCTCTGTTGGTAGATTAAGCAGCTCATCATCTGTGATCGTGCCTGCTAGATGGCCGACGCGGTTCCATGCGTCTAAATCTTGTGCGCTTAAGTCTTCAGTCTGCGTTACCTGATTCATTGTGTCAGGTAGCTTTTGAAGCAGCATGCCAGCAGCAGCGTTGCCGTCGCAATGTAGCCAAATTCTGGTGTCAATCTGCTCAGAGCGCAGCATGTAGTTCTCAAGAATGGTGCTTATGCTATCGCCTTCTAGCGGAACAATCCCCTGATAAGCTTGGCGACCATCTTTAGGATCTAGCGTAATCATAAATTGCCCGTGAGAGATTAGGTCAAACAGGTTCTGTTCATCAGGCACTTCACCTTTCCACTTGGCGGTGGCGCGGATGCCAAACTCAGAGTTGCACTCTACAACTAATAGTTTTAATGCACCTTTGCTTTGAATTTGCAGTACAAGTGAGCCGCTCATTTTGAGGGTTGCCGTCAGCAATGTGCTGGCGGCCATTAATTCACCAAGCGCACGTTTTAAGCCGGCTGGTAAGTGTTGTCTATTTAGGGCCAATTGTAAGGTGCTTGTTAGGTTGACAAGGTTGCCGCGTATAGGCGTGTTTTCAAACACAAAGCGCTGGAGAGTATCTGGTAATTTATTCATCACAGCATTTTAACAGTTGCGTTGATGATTAAAAATATTTGCGTGGATTTTTTTATTTAATTCAGTACGGATATGCGGATAGAGAGTAATGGAAGTTAAATCACTTAAGTCTGTAGATTGCTGATGATTGCTAGGGTGGGGATATCGCGTGATGAAAATCTGATGTAATGCTTAGGTGCTATTTTACTTAAGGTTGATGAAAGCCAGATACAACTTGGCCTAATCAGTTAAGAAGCATTCTCTTAAGTTGATTAGGCCAAGTTTTAAAGCAATATTACTTTTTTATAACTGATTAGAAGTTATAAATCATCGTTGCTCTGCCAGTGATTGGTGAGCCCGGTGTGATGTTGTTGTTGTTATGTGCATACAGCGCATATTCTTTGTTTGTTAAGTTTTCCAAGTTAACTTGTAGGCGCAGTTTTTCACTAAATTTTCCGTAAACCGCTGCGTCAAAACGTGTGTAGCCTGGCATTACAGTGCTTGTTGTCGCTGTAGGTAATGCTGCGTAACGGTCTGATGTGCTAACTACCCCCAAAGCAACTGCCCAGACAGAGTTAATGTCATACCTATTCCACAATGAAAACGTGCGGTTTGGAGTTTGCGCTAATTCACTCCCTTTCAGTATGTCGTTCTGAGGAGTTCTTACACCACTATTGAAAGTAATGATGTCTTTTGTAATTTCTCCCTCTTGGAAAGCTACACCACCGATTACACTCCATTTATCTGTAATGTTACCGGTCATGCCTAGCTCAATACCTTTTGTTTCTTGATTATCTGCCAAGATTTGTTGCGTAACATCACCAGGGTTTGTAATCGCAACGTTTTCACGTTCCAATTTATATACAGCAGCGGTAAATGCTAGTTTAGGGTTGATATCCCATTTTGCACCAATTTCATAGTTAATGAATTTTTCTGGATCAAGATTGCCGTTTGCAAGGCTGGTGCTTAAAAGTTGGTCACCTGCTTGTGGCACATAAGAGATGCTGTAATTACCGTAAAGTGAAACTGCCTCTACAGGTTTAAAGATAAGACCCGCACGTGGAGAGATAAAGCTATCACTTGAGTTAATCTCTTGGTTGTTGAGTTTGTTTGTGAAATCGGTTGCAAACTTATCGTGCCTTAAACCTACAATTGCCTGCCATTTTGATGTTAAAACAATTTGGTCTTGGACATAAAAAGCAGTGACGTCTACATCACTTTTTCTATTGGTTGCCAGCGCTGCAAAAGAAGCAGTGGAAACAAATGGATTGCTTGCCGATACCACGGTAGCAATATTGGATGAACCAGTCGTTGGCTGGTAACGTTTGCCGTATGTTTCTTGGTTGGCTAGTTCCATACCCAATAACATTTTATGTTCGATAGCGCCTGTTTTTACATCAAACATCAAATCTGTTTGATTAATTAAGTTCTTACGATCGGTTTCATCGCGATATGCGCCGAACTGAATTGTGTCAGCATTAGTAACTGAGTTTCTAGCGAAAACATTTTGGTAAAACTTATCGTAATCTGCATAACGTAAGCGGTTACGAACCGTTAGGCCGTTATTGAATGCATGTTCAACCATGGCATTAAAAGCTCTAGTTTCAGTTTCGTTAGGGCTTAGTGCTGCGTTACCAAAAAATTGATCAGTATCGCCAATTTTATAAGGACGATTTTTCAAAGTTGAGTTACCTGCACCGTTTAATGATGGCACACCACGGTCGCTGGTATGTTCATCCTTAAAGTATTCAACACCTAATGTGATTTTAGTTTTATCTGTAGGTTTTACAGTAATGGTTGGTGTCACGCCATAACGTTTAAGCTCTACGCCATCACGGTATGAGTGTGAATTCTCGTGCACTGCATTGATACGGAACGCCGCTACATCATTGATCGCTTGACCAAAATCAACTTGCACACGTCTTTGATCAAAAGCACCGTAGCTAGCTTGTATTTCGCTGATAGGGTCCCAGCCAGCTTCTTTTGACACACGGTTAATTGCACCACCTGCACCGCCACGGCCAAATATCATGCCGTTAGGGCCTTTTAGTACTTCTACGCGGTCTGTATTGTAAACGTCACGATAGGTTTGCACGTCATCACGCACGCCATCTAAAAAGAAGTCGCCTGTAGTTGCATTGCCACGGAAAATCAATGCATCGCGATTACCTTCACCTTGTGCAGCTTGCACACCTGGTACGTAACGTACGGCTTCTGCAATACTTTGCACTGATTGGTCTTTAAGTTGGTCTTGTGTGATGACTGAAATTGCTTGTGGCACATCACGTAGTTCTGTGTCTGTTTTTGTTGAAGCAGAGCTGCGTTTGGCGTTATAGCCTTTTACTGGGCGAGTGTCGCTTAATGCTGGGGCAACAACATCCACTTCTTGAAGTGTGATTTCAGCATTCGGTTCTGCTAATGCAATTAAAGGATTAGTCATTAAAATTGCGCTTGTACCGATTAATACGCCATGAATTGCTAATTTTAATTTAGATACTTTAAATCCATCGTTAGGTTGCTCGTTATCAAGAACCTGCTTGCCAGTAAACTGCATTGCTATCTCCATTTGGTTTATATTTTAAATTTTCCAAATTTTAACACAAATGAGAATTGTTTTTATTCGTAAGTGCAATAAAAATATGCAAGGTCTTTGATTATCATCAAATATTAATGGATTGTTGGTGGCTGATTTTGGAGTTTTGCCAGTTTTGTATAGCCCATTGCCAAACTTCAGGGAGTGAACTTTGCTTAATAGCGAGAGGAGGGTTTTGTCCTAAAAATACTAGTGCATCAAAAATCAATTGTGGTGCATGTTGCTTGTTAATGGGTAATGCAAGGTTTTGTTTGCTGAGCTTTTCACCTTGGTTGTTCACTGCAAGCGGGATGTGCGTGTAAAGTGGCTGATTAAATCCAAGTAATTGTTGTAGATAGATTTGCCTAGGGGTTGAGTTCAGTAGGTCAGCACCACGTACAATATGTGTGATGTGTTGAAGTGCGTCATCAACGACTACTGCTAGCTGATAAGCAAATAATCCATCTGCACGTTTCAGCACAAAGTCACCAATGTCTCGGCTCAGTTGTTGTACTTGGTAGCCCTGTATTGCATCATTAAAGCTCACTATCTCATCTGTCACTTTGACACGCCAGGCATGTTGAGCACGTGGTTGAAGCATGCCACTTCTGCAAGTGCCAGGATAGACAAGACCTTCTATGCCGTTAGTTGCTGAGTCGGCAATCTCTTTGCGTGAGCAACTGCATGCGTAGATAAATCCATTGTTTTGTAACTGATCAAAAGCTTGCTGATAGAGGGATGTGCGCTGACTTTGATAGACGACTTCGCCGCTCCATTCAAAGCCAAATGCGAGCAAAGTATGCAAAATCTCATCCGCTGCACCTTTCATTTCGCGTGGTTTGTCTACATCTTCCATGCGGACTAACCATAGGCCTTGATTAGCTTTTGCTTCGCAGTAGCTTGCGACAGCAGCGACTAGCGAACCAAAATGCAAAGGGCCAGTGGGTGAGGGTGCAAAGCGACCAACGTACATAGCAATTTGGTTTAATTGACTGGTTGTAGATAAGGTGGAATATGCCAATAGCCTAGCTGATTACCTAATAGCATAAGGTGACAATGTAGGCGGTCATTGCCACTAGCGCTGACATCAAACTCGTAAGTGCGTAAAAACTGCACATGTCCGCGGCGGTTGCGCCCCAGCCATATTCTGCTACAAGCGACAGACTCATCTAGTAATTGCAAGTTAAATCTTGCCGCAAGTTCGCTACCCAGTAAGATTGCGCGTTCACGTTTATTTAGACTGTCGATCCAAAACCAGCCGATGGCCAATAATATAATAATTAAGATTGTTTCCATTAATGCATGCTCATTCTATAAAGGTTCTATTGCCGATTCTTCAGGCTCATCGTCATGTAGTGATAGGCTGTCAACTTTTGATACGTTGTTAGCATTACCCGCGTTCTTGCCATGAAGTTTGAATCGGAGTCTCAGTTCATTGATGGAGTCTGCATTACGCAGGGCATCATCTTCAGTAATGCGGCCTTCTTCACATAAATTAAAGAGGGCTTGATCAAATGTTTGCATACCAAGCTCTGTAGATTTAGCCATAATCTCTTTAATCATGCTGGTCTCACCTTTTAGAATGAGATCAGAGATTAACGGAGAGTTGAGCAGAATTTCAATAGCGGCGCAGCGGCCGCCACCTGTCCTTGAAACCAAACGTTGCGAAACAAATGCCCGTAGATTGAGCGATAAATCCATGTGCAACTGTGCGTGGCGCTCTTCAGGGAAAAAGTTGATAATGCGGTCAATCGCTTGGTTGGCACTATTTGCATGCAGAGTTGCCATGCAAAGATGACCTGTTTCTGCAAACGCCAACGCAAACTCCATAGTCTCTCTGTCGCGGATTTCACCAATAAAAATCACATCAGGTGCTTGGCGTAATGTGTTTTTGAGGGCGTTAAACCAGCCGTTGGTATCTCTGCCGACTTCACGGTGCGTGATTAAACAGTTTTTACTTTGGTGCACATACTCTACTGGGTCTTCTACCGTAATAATATGCCCGTAACTGTTTTCATTACGATAATCAATTAGCGCGGCTAATGTGGTTGACTTGCCAGAGCCAGTGCCACCGACTAAGATCACTAAGCCCCGCTTAGAAAGCGTGACGTTTTTTAAGATATGAGGTAAGCCTAAATCATCAAACTTGGGAATATCTGTTGTAATAGTGCGTAGCACCATGCCAACTTTTTCTTGCTGAATGAAGACGTTGACGCGGAAGCGGCCTATCTCTTTAGGCCAAATAGCAAAGTTACATTCTTTCTCAGTACTAAATTCAGAGCGCTGCTTCTCATTCATCAGTGCATCCGCAAACGCTTTGGTATGCTCACCAGTCAGTTTTTGCTGGGTAACTGGTGTCATTTTTCCATCGATTTTCATTGCGGGTGGAAAGTCAGCCGAGATAAATAAGTCCGAGGCTTTTTTATCAAGCATGCCACGTAAAAGATTATGCATGTAATTAAGCGCTTGTTCGTTTGTCATTCAATAAACCTTATCTATTGGGGTTACAATATGGCACGAGTTAATTCATAATTAAACAAGACTTCATAACCAAAGTGGTTGTTGATGTCATTGTATTTAACTTAATTGTAAGCGAACATTCGTATCATCAGCCATTGTTTTACACGATTAATGATAAGAGCTACCACTGAATGAATGAAATGCGTGAAAAAGAAGCCATCGATGCTTATTTAAAGTTGCTACAAGTGAAAGGCGCGAGCAGTGGCGTGTTGCATAAACGTTCATTGTTCTTAGATCGTTTAGCGACAGCTCTTGTAGGGCAAGCGCTAGATGGCGACACTTATCGAGATGTTGTTGAGATCGTGATGGAGTCGATTCCTGCTGATGGCTGGCATGATAGCCTCACAACAGCGCGTGAATTTTATCCATTTTGGGTCAAGGATTTTAAAGCGATTGCCGCTTTAAATATTAACCCAGGTTTTGATGTGAAGCCGATTGATTGGAAGCCGGTTCAGGCAACACTAAAATTGCTTTCAGATAGTTTGGAAACGGAAAAATTTGAAGCTTCTGAAAACTGGCCTTTAAAAGCATACACACAAGCATTGCGCTTTGAAGGTGCCGAGCAATCCTTGGTAGATACCCGCATCAAGTTAGCCAAAATTATATTAATTCGTTTGCGCACTGCACCAGATAAAGACAATAAAGCCTACCGTGCAGCAGTTGATCTTACTTTACCCTTATTTACAATTAAGCATAGCCGGCGCTTATTTTTAGTGGTGGTGCGTGAGTTCTATCACTTTTGGTCCGGTAACCCAAGTGCTGCCAGTATGGTACTTAAAGAAGGTTCTGGTAACGCATTAATTTAACTCGTCAACTCTACCCCTAAAGTCATTTTGCCCAAAATTGGTGCAATGCACTCATGATGGCACAATATAAGTGCATAATTTTCATGGTGTATTTTCTCATCCCCATACAAAACAATAGGTTATGTTTTGGCGTGATATTTGCTTAATTTGCGGGGCTTAAAATATTAATAGGTGATTGAAATGGAAGCATTAGTCTCAGCAAATGATGTTTTATTTGTATTGCTTGGCGCCATTATGGTGCTTGCAATGCACGCAGGTTTTGCCTTTTTGGAGGTTGGTACCGTCAGGCATAAAAATCAGGTCAATGCATTAGTGAAGATCATGGTAGATTTCTCAGTATCTACCATTGCATACTTTTTTATTGGCTATAGTATTGCTTATGGTGTGGACTTTTTTAGCGGTGCTGAAGTGTTGGCGGCTAAAAATGGTTTTGATTTAGTTAAATTTTTCTTCTTACTAACTTTTGCAGCCGCGATTCCAGCCATTATTTCAGGCGGTATTGCGGAGCGCGCGAAGTTTAATCCTCAAATGGTTGCTACTTTTGCAGTCGTTGGTTTTGTCTATCCATTTTTTGAAGGCATCACTTGGAATGGTCATTACGGATTGCAAGATTGGTTAAAAGCAACAACAGGCGCGGCATTCCATGATTTTGCTGGTTCAGTTGTTGTGCATGCCATGGGCGGTTGGATTGCGCTGACAGCCGTAGTTTTGCTTGGTGCACGCAATGGACGTTACAGTAAAGATGGCCGATTACATGCTTATCCACCTTCAAACATTCCATTTTTAGCGCTAGGTGCATGGATACTGACCGTTGGCTGGTTTGGTTTTAATGTGATGTCTGCTCAATCTATTCAAGGCATTACTGGGCTAGTGGCAGTGAACTCCTTGATGGCGATGGTGGGCGGTACCTTAGCTGCTTTAATCATTGGTAAAAATGACCCAGGCTTTGTACATAATGGCCCTCTAGCTGGGTTGGTTGCAGTTTGTGCTGGCTCAGATGTGATGCACCCACTAGGTGCATTGGTGACTGGTTCAATTGCTGGTGTGCTATTTGTTTGGACCTTTACGTTAACGCAGCAACGCTGGAAAATTGACGATGTATTGGGTGTTTGGCCACTACACGGGCTATGCGGTGCGTGGGGCGGGGTTGCCGCAGGTATCTTTGGGCTTAAAGCCTTGGGTGGAATTGGTGGTGTGAGTTTAACATCACAGTTAATCGGCACAACTATCGGCATTGCCGTTGCATTGATTGGTGGTTTTGTTGTGTATGGTCTATTGAAAAAATTTGTTGGTATTCGGCTCACGGCTGAAGAGGAATACGATGGTGCCGATTTGACGATTCATAAAATCCCATCTACAACAAACGATTGATTTTTAAATAATCTTTGTCTGGTAGCATTAAGAGAAAGCCCTGAGTATATATTCAGGGCTTTTTTTGTATGAAGGTACGCGTTACGTGAAAAATGTTACCTAGAAGTCAAATAGGTCTTCAAAAAAACTTTCTTTTCTTTTTTTCTTTTGGTGATAGTGCTCCTGCTGAGTCGGTTCGGAATATTTTTGATTGTCAGTATTGTATGTTGCTGATTTTGCTAAATTATTCACACCATGGTTTTTATCAATTATTTTGTCTAGCTCACCTCGGTCCAACCAAACGCCTCTGCACTCGGGGCAATAGGCAATTTCTACCCCTTGTCTTTCAGACATGATTAAAGTCGTGTTGATGCATGTTGGGCATTTCATTACATTTTCCTTTTTAAAAATAGCACCCGTTCAGATTGGTACGCAGGTAAAAAAGTTCTTCAATATAATTCATTATCTAAACGTAAATGGTTGCTTGATCTTATTGTATTAATTTAATCTAATCTAAATTTTTCTGGGTGCAGGGGATGCTGTGCACTTTATTTTCAGGGTCAATAAGGTGGCTATGTTAAAATCTAAGTATGATTTTTAAATTACTCACAGATTAATATGGCGCGCTTTCACATCGTTATTCCAGCAGCGGGTATTGGTAATAGAATGGAAACCGCTATTCCCAAACAGTATTTACCACTGTCTGGTAAGCCAATGATTTCTTACAGTATTCAAACATTCTTTGCATCCCCACGCATTGCCAGTATTAACTTAGCACTTAGCCCAGAAGATTTCTTTTGGCGTAATTTAGATTTGGCAGCTAATAGCCGACTGCAACTACATTACACCGGCGGGGAAACACGCGCGCAGACGGTGTTGAACACTTTGTATGCAGTAAAGTCACAAGTTGACGCAGATGATTGGATACTTGTGCATGATGCAGCTAGGCCAGGGCTAACATTAGCGTTGTTAGATATATTGCTAGATAGTTTAGAGAACGATGCTGTTGGCGGGCTACTTGCATTGCCGTTGGCTGACACTTTAAAGCAATCAAGTGCTGATGGTCGCGTAAAAGCTACGATTCCTCGTGATGGTTTGTGGCAAGCACAAACCCCACAAATGTTCCGTTATAGCTTATTAACCAATGCATTAGAAAGTTTTGATGGTGTTCCCACAGATGAAGCGCAGGCGGTAGAGGCGCTGGGCTTGGAACCTAAACTAGTGACCGGCTCACTAAGAAACATGAAAGTGACCTATCCACAAGATATGGCATTGATGGAAGTCTTCATGCAAAAGGAAATAGTATGATGAGAATTGGTCATGGGTTTGATGTACATGCCTTGGTTGTGGGGCGCCAATGCATCATTGGCGGCGTTGATATTCCCTTTGAAAAAGGGCTAGATGGGCATTCAGATGCTGATGTATTGTTACATGCAATCTGTGATGCGTTGCTGGGTGCTGTAGCGCTTGGTGATATTGGTAAACACTTTCCGCCTACAGATATGCGTTATAAAGGTATTGATTCTCGTCAGCTGCTTAAGCATGTCGTGAACTTGGTTAGAAATAGTGGCTATGTAGTGGGCAATATTGATGCTACTGTCATGTGTGAAGCCCCTAAGTTGGGACCGCATACTGCAACGATGTGCGCATATATCGCCGCAGATTGTGGTGTTGAGATCTCACAAATCAACGTTAAAGCGACCACTACTGAAAAGCTTGGCTTTACTGGACGTGGTGAAGGCATTGCCGCTGAAGCAGTATGTTTGTTGCAATCTATTTAAACGCAGACCGAAAAGAACCCTATGCTGCGCTGGTTTGAAAATCTATTAAATCCTTTTCCTGCAAACGAAATCGCACCTCCACCTAATGCGCTATGGCCATTTTTATGGTCCTGCACTAGAGGCTCGCGGTTATTTATTCTGGTGATGACATTCTTCACAGCCATGATTGGTGGCTTTGAGGCGATGCTGTTCGCAGTGATGGGTAAGGTGGTAGATTGGCTGAGTAAAACCTCACCAGAGCTACTATGGCAAACAGAGAAACACCGCCTATTGCTGTTGGCTGGTTTGTTAGTGTTTAGTGCAATATTAATTGCCGTACAAACGTTGATTAAGCATCAAACTCTAGCAGGGAATTTCCCAATGCGTTTACGTTGGAACTTTCATCGTTTAATGCTCGGCCAAAGCATGAGTTTTTACCAAGATGAATTTGCTGGTCGTGTTTCTGCAAAAGTGATGCAAACAGCATTAGCGGTGCGTGATGTCTGGTTTATTGTTGCGGATATCTTGGTGTTTGTGGTGATTTACTTTGTCACCATGGTGGCGGTCGTCGGGCACTTTAATGTAGTAGTAGTTCTGCCATTTTTGGTATGGGTGGTCTGTTATGTGATTTCACTCAGCTACTTTGTGCCACGCTTAGCTAAAGTTTCACAAAATCAGGCAGACGCACGCTCGTTAATGACTGGGCGCATCACTGACGCATATACCAATATCAGTACAGTTAAGTTGTTTTCACATGCAGGGCGTGAAGCCTATTATGCGAAGTCTGCCATGAGTGAATTTTTAGGCACTGTGCACAAACAAATGCGTTATGTGTCGGGTGTGGAATTTACCAATCATATTCTGAATATGCTATTGGTGATTGCAACTTCGGGTGTTGCATTATGGTTGTGGACGAAGAGCGAGGTCAGTGTCGGTGGTGTTGCTGCCGCAACGGCCATGGCATTGCGCCTCAACGGTATTTCACATTGGGTGATGTGGGAGCTTACTTCACTTTATGAGCATATAGGCACAGCACAGGATGGCGTTAATACGCTTTCATTAACGCAACAGATTGTCGATAAGCCCGATGCAAAACCTTTAAAAATCAGCATGGGTGAAATCGTATTTGATCAGGTAGATTTTGCGTATGGTATGCAGAAGTCAGTATTGAGAACGCTGAATCTAACCATTAAGCCAGGCGAAAAAGTGGGCTTGGTCGGGCGTTCTGGTGCTGGTAAATCTACCATTGTTAATTTGTTACTACGTTTCTATGATGTGGAACATGGTCGCGTATTGATTGATGGGCAAGACGTACGCGATGTAACGCAAAATAGCTTGCGTAGCCAAATTGCGATGGTGACACAAGATACATCGTTACTACATCGCAGTGTGCGCGATAACATCTTATATGGGCGTCCAAACGCGACAGAACAAGAGATGATCAATGCGGCTAACCGCGCAGAGGCACATGAGTTTATTTTAGGCTTGCGTGATGCCAAAGGGCGTACGGGATACGATGCACACGTAGGCGAGCGTGGTGTGAAACTTTCAGGCGGCCAACGCCAGCGTATTGCAATTGCCCGCGTGATATTGAAAGATGCGCCAATTTTGCTATTAGATGAAGCGACCAGCGCACTGGATTCTGAAGTAGAGCAGGCGATTCAAGCCAGTTTGTATGATTTGATGCAAGGGAAAACTGTTGTGGCCATTGCGCATCGCTTATCGACCATTGCCGCGATGGATAGGCTGATTGTGTTGGATGAGGGTCGAATTGTAGAAGAGGGTGACCATCAAGCGCTAATTAAGCAAGGCGGCCTCTATGCGACCTTATGGGCACATCAGAGTGGTGGTTTCCTAGGAGAGTAATTGGGTGAGTAAGATTTTTGGTAAATATTCCGGCAGTAATTTTATTGTTAGTTTTTAATAATACTTAATGTTCGGAGCTAAATATGTCTGTAACAAATGAAGTTAGACCACTCTTGCCACCATTTAGCCCGCGAAACAGCCATACAGAAAGTACGTTTAGCAGAGGATGGGTGGGGTAGCTGCGACCTGCAACCTGTATCACTTGTTTACACTCCAGAGTGAAAGTGACCATGAGAAAATTGTACGAGTTTCGCACGTTCAGAATCAAGAAAGTCGCGCTATATCCATGTACTTGGGTGACTTCCTGAGCCGAAACTACCGCACAGGCTCTATTGGATAAGCAAATGATTTATTCTAGCCAGCCGCTTATGCTTTTGGTGTTTCATCAACCACCATGCGTGAGCGCACCCGAGCCCAGTCCATGTCCCGCACCATTTCATTGAGGCCGCGCGCTGTCACTGATGGAAGGGCCGAGTCTGGGATGTTGGACGATGGCGAAACTTTCGGCTGCACAAAATTGCTATAGATTACTTTGCCTGAGATTGCTTGCATTAGTTCATCAAGGCGGGTTTTCGCCAAAGCTAAGCCTTGACCATTCTCGCTCAGCTTAAGGCCGGGTATATTCTGCTGGGTGGTCGTTATGCCAGAATCATAAACCGTCGCTAGCACTTTACCCTCTGACACCACTTGCGCATAGATCTGATCGGGATGCTGATTGGCGTAGCGCGCGCCAGCGGCCTCGCGCAGCGCCGTCTGCTCGTCGTGCAGTTTAAGTTCCTCAATCTGAGCTGGTGTGGCTGAAATAACAAAGTTCGGATTCTTCTTCGCCAGTTCGGCAATGGAAATGACCGTACCTTGCACGCGGTAAGGGTTGGCGGAATCTATGCGGGACATATTGGTCTGCTCCAGTGGTAGGTAATACCGTTAAATTAGTCCTGTTAAAGGATTGCTGGGAAGGAAAAATAACCTGCCACGCCACATCCGGTAATCCAGCCTAGTTTATACTAGTTTGTTCCGGAACCTGAAGCCATTTCAATCCTCAATATCTAGACGTTAAATAAAAGGCCTCTATAAAGATCTCTATATGGAACACTTCATTACTTAATCGAAAAATAATTGTGTTGCGATATATTGCAATGTTGATACATAGCGCGTCAACATGAATTTTATTTGAAGTGAATGGTCGCCGCTCACTACTTATTTAGAAGTTTTAAGTGCGAAGTTAAGTATTTAATTAGCCATAGCGTGGCTTGCTAGCCTATTTTGTGAAAGGGCGTGAGCCAATTGTTGAGTTTTTAACTCGGACATGGGTACGTGAATTGGAGTATCGCTTAATCAAAGAAATATGAGCATTTGACCAAACCATATCGCAGTACGATTTGCCTATGAGTGGCATAATGATTTAGATATTGTTATACCAATAATCGTGGTTATTCACTAAAATCTTGGTTATTAACAACGGATAATATGAATTTATATTACGGGCGGAGCATTTGCAATCAATATTGTGGCAATATGCAAATGCTCATTTCATAGGCGCTATACAAACAACGCGCCTAATGTCATGAAGTGAAAAGCTTCTTAAGCGCGTTCTCTTACTACTAAGCCTTGCAATCTGCCTAGCGTTTTTGAGAAGGCTAACACCTCTTCATTAGGAATTTGTCTGATCGTTTTTTGCGTGGCTGTATCAATGACTTTTACAATCATGCGTCCAGCTTCTTCATCCATGGAGAACTGAACTGTTTGTAATGCAGGTGCCACTAGCTCATTCAGTTTGTTCACTGCGGCAGTCAACATTGCTTTATTGGCTTCAGTTGAAGTTCTGTTTTCCGTTGTTTCTGCAGATTTTAGTGCTGAGCGATTAGCGTTAGCAGCCTGAGCAACTGATTTGGCATCGGTTGTTTGTTGCGTGCTGATTGGCATTTTTATGCCGCCGTAAGCATCTAGTGGAGAGTTGAACATGTTAGCCCTTAAAAATCGTGTCTTAAATTGTTATTGGTTAATAAATTAAGTTAAATCTTGCCGTATCTCATAGGTCTTTATCGGCAGCAAATTTAGATAATTTAGGGCTAGTATCAAAAATAATTGAAAATAATTTAATATTTTTATAAGTTATTAATTTATTCAATCACTTACACTGATTATTTTTTTAATATTTTTTATATTATTCTGAGATTTTTGGATTAAAACATCACATATCTATCTCGGTATCTAAATTATTCACCATTAAAACTACTATTTAAGCTTACTCTCTAAGTCTTTCATTATTGATTTATTCGTTTAATTCTAAGTATTCATATATCAATGATAAGAATCAGGTGTTATGCGTGGGTAGTATTTTTCTGTGCATAAGGTAGCATTCTGTTTGTACACATTAAGATAATCGGAACGTTATGAAGCTTTATGAGCAACTTGCTAATTCTATTGCTCAATCGATTCAGGAGGGTGTGCTTTGCCGTGGAGATAAGCTTCCTTCAGTGCGCCAAGCCAGTGCAAGTCGTAGCGTCAGTCCTGCCACTGTATTAGAGGCTTATTATCTTTTAGAAGCGCGAGGCTTGATTACTGCGCGTGAGCGCTCCGGTTATTTTGTGACGAGCGGTACTGTCAGTATCCCATCTTCGCCAGCGCCAGCTACTCTCAATCAATTAGAGTCAACGCAAGTGGATGTCAGCGAACTTGTATTTGAAGTGCTGGAATCTATTCGGCTCAAAAGTGTTGTGCCTTTGGGGTCAGCGTTTCCTAGCCCGTTATTATTTCCCAGGGCTAGTCTAGCCAAGACCATGGCGTCAAGTGTTCAGATTATGGATCCTTGGGCAAGTGTTGATAATTTAAGTGCTGGTGATATTAATCTTAGACGCCAGATAGCATTGCGCTACATGATTGATGGTCTGCATGTGACAACTGATGATATTGTTGTCACTAATGGTGCTTTGGAAGCATTGAATCTATGTTTGATGGCGGTTACCCGCCCTGGTGATACTGTTCTCATCGAATCCCCCACTTTTTATGCAGCTTTGCAATCCATAGAGCGTATTGGTTTGCGCGCTGTCGAGATTCCTAGTCACCCTAAAGATGGCATTGATTTAGCCGCCATGGAGCGTGCTATTCAGCAGCATCAGCCTAAAGCCTGCTGGTTGATGACTAATTTTCAGAATCCGTTGGGAAGTTTGCTCTCGAATGAGAAGAAGCAGGTATTGGTGGCGCTTATCACGCAATACCAAATCCCCTTGATTGAGGATGATGTTTATGGCGAGTTATACTTTGGTGATAAACGTCCGATGCCAGCCAAGGCGTTTGATACAGAAGGCTTGGTGATGCATTGCTCGTCATTTTCTAAATGCCTTGCGCCGGGCTATCGAGTGGGGTGGGTTGCCCCTGGCAGATATGCCAAAGCATTAGCGCGGCTGAAGTTAACCACAACCATCTCTGCATCTGTGCCGGCACAGGTGGCAATTGCCAAGTATCTGCAAAAAGGTGGATATGACAAGCATTTACGCAATTTGCGCCATACCTTATTGGTGAATCAAATCAAGTTTGTAGAAGCCATTGAGCGCTATTTCCCGGAAGGAACGTGTTTGACGTTACCGCAAGGTGGATATTTCTTATGGGTGAAACTGCCAGATGATGTGAATGCGCTTGAACTGCATAAGCTCGCACTGAGTAATGGTATTAGTATTGCGCCTGGCCCTATATTTTCTGCACAGCGTCACTTCACCAGCTATGTTCGCCTGAATTACGGACATATTTGGGATGCGCGTATCGAGGCGGCATTGTCAACGCTAGGTACTTTAGTATTCGGGATGATGAGCTCATCATCGACATAGTGCCACAGCTCATCTGTTATGCTTTTTTTATCTGCATCTGTCTCTGTTATTAATTGTTTCCAAACCTTAAGCTTTAGTCACTGTTAAAAATAATCATTTGGCTGTTTATCAACGCTAAATTTTTAAGGTGATTAAATGTATATCTATGATGAAATAGATCAGAAGTTGGTGGAGCAGCGTGTCGCCCAGTTTAGAGGGCAGACGCAACGGTTCCTTAATGGCCAGCTTACTGAAGATGAGTTTCGTATTTTGCGTTTGCAAAATGGTTTGTATATTCAACGGCATGCACCCATGCTACGCGTAGCGATTCCTTACGGCATGCTAACCTCAAAACAACTGCGTGCTTTAGCGTATGTTGCTCGGCGTTGGGATAAAGGTTATGCCCACTTAACTACCAGACAAAATATTCAGTTCAACTGGCCTAGGTTGGAAGATGCTCCGGATATTCTAGCTAAGCTTGCAACCGTGCAGATGCATGCGATTCAAACAAGTGGCAATTGTATTCGTAATACGACAACAGATCATTTTGCGGGTGTTGCGCATGACGAAATCATTAACCCACTCATCTGGTGTGAAATCATTAGGCAGTGGTCAATGTTACATCCGGAATTTGCATTCTTACCGCGTAAATTCAAAATTGCAGTGAGTGGGGCTAAGGCAGATAGAGCCGCGATTGGTGTGCATGACATAGGTCTGCAAGCAATTGAGCAGGATGGTGTCTTCGGATTTATGTGCTTTGTAGGCGGTGGCTTGGGTAGAACACCTATCGTAGGCAAGCTCATCAATCCGTTTGTTGCTTGGTATGACTTGTTAACTTATTTGCAGGCGACACTACGTGTGTACAACCTTCATGGCAGACGAGATAACAAATATAAAGCACGTATCAAGATACTTGTAAAAGACCTCACACCAGAAGTGTTCGCACAACAAGTGAATGAGCAGTGGGCACTCATTAAGGGTGGGGCTGACACGGTGACTGAAGACTTTGTGCGCAGTATTGCCAATAAATTTTCATGGCCGGTCTATGACACGGTGAGTGAAAATGATAACGCTGTCATGACCCAACATTTGGCGTCTAATGTTGCGTTTGCAAGATGGTTCCGTACTAATGTTCATCAGCATAAGGTTTCAGGATATTCAGCAGTGACCGTCTCACTAAAGGCGACGGGCTCTGCTCCTGGCGATATTACGGCTGACCAAATGGAGGTGCTTGCTGAAATGGCTGATAGCTATGGGTTTGGTGAGTTGCGTGTCTCTCATGAGCAAAATATTATTCTGCCAGATGTGAGAATCGATGCACTTTATACCTTATGGCAAGAGCTCAATGTGCTTAATCTTGCAACGCCTAATATTGGGCTAATTACCAATATTATTGCTTGCCCCGGCGGTGATTATTGTAGTTTGGCAAATGCTGTTTCTATTCCAGTTGCAACTGCGATTCAGCAAAGATTTGATGATTTAGATTATGTGCATGAAATTGGTGAGCTTGATCTTAATTTATCTGGTTGCATGAACTCATGTGGGCATCATCATGTTGGCCATATTGGAATTTTGGGCGTGGATAAAGCAGGTGAGGAGTGGTACCAAATCACCATTGGCGGTAGACAATCTGGTGCACTCCATTCAGAGACCAAATCAAGTAAAGACAACGATGAAAGTTCAAGGTGTGGCGCAAGCGCGGCAATTGGTCGGGTTATAGGCCCTTCATTTGCACGTGAGCAAGTGCCAGATGTGATCGCGCGTTTAATTCAAACATATTTAACGCTAAGAGAAAGTGATGTTGAGCGATTTATTGATGTGGTTGACCGAGTTGGCATTGATCCTTTTAAAAAAGAAGTCTATGCAGACCCGCTACTTTCAAAGACTGCAAACTTAGTGAGGGAATCTAATGTCTGAGCCTAACATGAACCTAATACGAGGTGGTCTGCTTGAAGTGAATCATGTGCAATGCTTTGATGTTGAGAATGAATTGGCATTGTCGGTTCCACCTGATGAAACAGACTGGATGATGACATTAGATAGCTGGTTTAAGCATCAGCTGACATTGGCTAATCGTCAATTTCCTGTCGCGATATTAATCCCATCAGATGCTGATCTTGATGATGACCCCAATCAGCAGATAAAAGCGTTGTGCCAAGCAAATATTGCGTTTATTGCGATAGATTTTCCTAGTTATACCGATGGCCGCGGATATTCATTGGCGCAATTATTAAGAAATGTCTACGGATGGACTGGCGAGCTAAGAGCTGTGGGGGATGTGATGATTGATACAGTGTATTACTTGGCTAGATGCGGTTTTGATAGCTTTCTTGTGAAGCAAGGGCACGATTCTCAATTGGCATTAGAAGCTTTAAACACATTTACCGATACTTATCAAAAATCATATCGCCAACCGATTCAGAGGTTAAGTGAGCAGGACTAAGCAGTCTTATCCAAGTAACCTTAACCAAGCAATCTTAAAACAAGCAATCTTAAATAATTTAAACGTGAGTCATTTAATTGTAAGCAAGGACCTCAAATGACAGATACTAAAGCCACATCTAAGAAAATAATCCCGATTGTCAGTGACCCTGCAAAGGGTGGGTTTATGCCGATGTATGAAGCACAAGCTAAGATATACCCACGCAATACCTTTGGTTTCTTTAAGAACTGGCGCTGGGTGATGATATGGATCACGCAGATTGTGTTTTATGGCGTGCCATGGTTGCAGTGGGGCGATCGTCAAGCCATGTTGTTAGACATTAGTACGCATCGCTTTTACATCTTTGGCTTGGTGTTATACCCGCAAGATTTGATTTACTTAGTGGTCATCTTAATTATTGCTGCATTAGCTTTATTCTTATTTACAGCGGTTGCAGGCCGGCTTTGGTGTGGGTTCTCATGCCCGCAATCCGTCTATACGGAGATATTCTTATGGATGGAACGTAAGATTGAAGGGGATAGAGCCGCTCGTATGCGTTTAGATGGCATGAAGTTTGGGTTTAAAAAGTTGTACATAAAGTCCCTAAAACATTTTGCTTGGATTAGTTTCTCGATGGTGACTGGCTTTACGTTCTTGGGATACTTTTCACCCATCCGTGATTTATTAGATAGCATTGTTCAGATCCGCCTAAGCCCTTGGGAAACATTTTGGATTTTCTTTTATGGCTTAGCGACTTATGGCAACGCAGGGTTTTTGCGTGAGCAAGTATGTAAGCATATGTGCCCTTACGCACGATTTCAGAGTGCGATGTTTGATAACGATACGCTGATTGTGACTTATGATCAGGAGCGTGGAGAGCCTCGTAGCGGTCGCTCTAGAAAAGTGGATGCAAAACAAGAGGGCTTGGGCGATTGTATTGATTGCAACTTTTGCGTGCAAGTATGCCCGGTAGGTATCGATATCCGCAATGGTTTGCAATATGAGTGCATTAGTTGTGGGCTATGTGTAGATGCATGTAACAGCATTATGGATAAGATGAGCTATCCGCGTGGTCTGATTCGGTTCACTACCCAAAACGGCCTTGCTCAGCATTGGACAAAACATCAAGTCATACAAAAGATACTACGTCCAAGAGTGCTTATCTATAGCGCGTTATTGTTACTTCTTTCGGCTGGGTTGGTTGCATCATTAGCAATGCGACCAGCGTTTAAGGTGGATATCAATCGTGACCGTGGCGTGATGTCTAGGTTGGTTGCTGGCGGTAAGATAGAGAATGTTTATCAATTACAAATAACTAATGTCACTGAAGTGGTGGAGTCCTATCATGTGACAGTGAGCGGTTTAGATGGACTGTCAATGGCATCAAGAAATCAATTCACGGTAGATCCTGCCAATGAACGATTGGTGGCGGTGAGCTTGCAATTACCCGATGGTGCGGTACGTAGCGGTACACATCCTATTATGTTTGAAATTGAAGCATTAGGTAGTAAAGAGCGCATCACACAAAAATCTATTTTTTACATGCCTAGATAGAGGTAGATTTGAGATTGAAATCAAGAGGTGCATCAGTGCCTCTTGGTAATCGTGCAGTTTAAATACTATTGATGTATTTAAACTGCTTTCACTATTTGTAAACCGTTTAATTCTAAACGGTTTAATTTGTAATTCTTTTAGGCTTTTAACAGCACAATCACTGCGCCACTGCCGCCATCTTGTTTGCGCGCCTCTGCATAGGCAATCACTTCATCGCGCTGCATTAACCAGCCACGTAATTTATGTTTAAGCACAGGCTCGCGGTTGCGGGAGCCTAATCCTTTGCCATGCACAATGCGTACACAGCGGATACCACGTTTTTTGCAGTCATTTAAAAAAGTGGCAACGTAAAGTCTTGCTTCGTCACTGATTAAGCCGTGCAGGTCAATGGCTGCTTGTATTACCCAATGGCCGCGTCGTAATTTGCTTAAAATGTCAGGAGAGTGCCCATCACGTAGGTAAAGTAATTCTTCGCCAGTTTCTAAATCATGTGCTGGGATATAGTAGTCACTTAGCGAGTCAGCCAAAGCCTGTTGTTCGTCGCGAATGAATTGTTTTGGGATTGGTTTTGGGCGTAGCGGTGCGTGGTGCACGCGTTTTGGTTTGAGTGGGCGCGCATCTTTAACTGCTTCTAAAAACAGTTCAACTTCGTTGTCGTTTGCGTCTTCCACAATGTTGAGGCTCTGTTGAGTAAGTGAGGGTGGTAGGGATACCACACTCACTTGTACCTATTTCAAATAATCACTTATTTTGCGTGATCTAAATAACGTTCTGCATCCAGTGCTGCCATGCAGCCTGTGCCTGCACTAGTCACAGCTTGGCGATAGATATGGTCTTGCACATCACCTGCAGCAAAAACACCAGGCACGCTAGTTGCGGTTGCATTACCGGCACGACCCATGTGCGTCACAATGTAGCCGCCTTCCATCTCCAGTTGGCCTTCAAAGATATCAGTATTTGGTTTATGACCAATCGCAATGAATACGCCCTGTAATGCAACGTCTTTAGTGCTACCGTCATTCACATTTTTAATGCGCATACCAGTCACGCCAGTGTTGTCACCAAGCACTTCATCTAGCGTAGCAAATGTTTCCAGTACGATTTTACCTTCAGCCACGCGCGCCATCAGCTTGTCGACCAAAATTGCTTCAGCTTTAAATTTATCGCGGCGGTGAACTAGTGTCACTTTGCTTGCGATATTTGCTAGGTATAAAGCCTCTTCAACCGCAGTGTTGCCACCACCAATCACAGCAACCTCTTGGTTTCTGTAGAAAAAGCCATCGCAGGTTGCACATGCAGATACACCTTTACCTGAGAATGCCTCTTCACTTGGCAGGCCTAGGTATTTTGCAGAGGCACCAGTCGCAATAATCAATGCATCACATGTGTATTCACCGCTATCACCCACTAAACGAATAGGTTTTTCAGATAAGTGAGTGGTGTGAATATGATCAAAAATCATTTCAGTATTAAAACGCTCTGCATGCTTTTGAAAACGCTCCATGAGCTCTGGGCCTTGCACGCCATCTGCGTCAGCTGGCCAGTTATCAACCTCAGTGGTGGTCATCAGTTGGCCGCCTTGAGCAATACCGGTAATTAACACTGGTTTAAGGTTAGCGCGTGCAGCGTAAACAGCGGCCGAGTAACCTGCTGGACCTGAGCCCAAAATGAGTAGTTTGGCGTGACGTGTTGCCATAGTGTATTGCTTTCTTGATTAATATTGAGTTTTATACGTTGGGTGTGTCGGTGTGTTTTTCAAGTAAACAGCATAATATCTAAGTATTTTTAGACTTTAGGCCAACTAGATAGTTAACATTGTGCTACTTAAGCTGGGCTTATATCCAAAGGTGCTGAAAAATATTTTATTATTTTTCTAATAAGCTACGTAGCATCCATGCGGTTTTTTCATGTACTTGTAGACGTTGTGTGAGTAAATCGGCAGTTGCCTCGTCTGATGCTGAATCGGCGCTAGGAAATACAGCGCGTGCTGTGCGGCAAACGGCTTCGTGACCAGCCACTAGTTCAGCAATCATGTCTTGTGCTTTCGGCACAGAGTCAGACTCTTTAATAGAGCTAAGCTTTGCAAAATCTCGATAGGTGCCTGGTGCATATACATCTAAGGCACGAATGCGCTCAGCCACTAAATCTACCGCGAGTGCTAACTCGTTATATTGCGTTTCGAACATTAAGTGTAGCGTGTTGAACATTGGACCAGTGACGTTCCAATGAAAATAGTGGGTTTTTAAATATAAGGTGTAAGTGTCTGCTAAAAGATGCGAAAGGCCTTGTGCAATATTTTTTCTATCTTCTTCTTTGATGCCAATATCCATAGTGAACTCCTGATAGGACCTTTGTTCAAGGTCTTACAACGTTTTATGATTCATAATTGAGAATGATATTCTAATCCCTACGCAGCGACTTTGATACTGCTATAATTAAATCTGACATTCAAAATACGTTAAAGGTTTATCTTGTTTTTCAAAAAATCTAAACCGGTTAATGCTCGCCGTGAAGCTGAAGTAATTAAATCTAATGCCCTAGCTAATACGCTCATTAAAGAAGCTTGGTGGTTGGGTTTAGTGCTTATCGGGCTGTATATTACTGTCATTCTTTTTACTTATAATCCCAATGACTCCTCTTGGTCGCACATCGCGCCAGATGGCGCTATGATCCAAAATAGCGGTGGTAGTGTAGGCGCCTGGATTTCAGATTTACTACTCTATGTGTTTGGCTTTTCAGCCTGGTGGTGGGCAGTCTTGGCTTTTTATGCCATGTGGTTTGTCTATTTGGCGTTAGAAGCTGTTGATCAGAGTGAAAAACCATTCCTGCTGTTTAATTTTTTCGGTTTTGCTTTGTTGCTGGTTGCATCAAGCGCACTAGAGGCTGGGCATCTGGTTAAATTACCTGCACTATTGCCAGACAGTTCCGGCGGGATGTTAGGGGTTGCTGTAGATGCTGGTTTACGTGGCTTATTTGGCTATACCGGCTCTAGCATGTTGTTATTGCTTATGTTTGTAGTTGGGTTTAGTTTGTTCACGGGGTGGTCTTGGATTATGATCACCGAGAAGTTTGGTGCATTTTTGATTACTAGCTATGAGTTTATCAAACTTAAATGGCAAGACTGGCAAGATAGAAAAGCAGGTAAAGCAGTAGAGCAAGAGCGCATTGAATACGTAAAAAGTGAGCGTAAGCGCGTGGTGGATCGTGAGCCTGTACAAATTGAAACGCCAGTGCTCGAAATTGCACAGAGCGCTCGTGTGCAAAAAGAAAAACAAGTGCCATTGTTTGATACACATCCAGATACCCCATTACCACCGATACATTTGTTGGATGAGCCATCTGGTTCAGTGGAGCTGCCCTCTGCTGAAACTTTGGATTTCACCTCGCGTTTAATCGAACGTAAGCTGATGGATTTTGGCATAGAAGTGAAAGTGTTAACCGCTTTGCCAGGGCCTGTGATTACCCGCTATGAATTAGAGCCTGCTGCGGGTGTTAAAGGCAGCCAAGTGACTAATCTGGTGAAAGACTTGGCACGTGCCTTATCTGTGGTCAGTGTACGTGTAGTAGAGACAATTCCTGGCAAAACCTGCATGGGTTTAGAGATTCCTAATCCTAAGCGTCAGATTGTATACTTATCTGAAATTATGGGTAGTCAAGCGTATGCCGACGTACATTCGCCACTCGCTATTTCTTTAGGTAAAGACATTGGCGGTAAACCTGCAGTGGCTGACCTCGCTAAAATGCCACACGTACTGGTTGCCGGTACTACTGGCTCTGGTAAGTCTGTTGCCATTAATGCGCTGATTTTAAGTTTGCTTTATAAAGCAGATGCCAGCCAAGTGCGTATGATATTGATAGACCCTAAAATGTTGGAGCTGTCAGTCTATGAGGGCATTCCACATTTATTAGCACCTGTTGTGACGGATATGCGCCAAGCTGCGAATGCCTTAAATTGGTGTGTGGCTGAGATGGAACGGCGCTACAAATTGATGTCTATGCTTGGTGTGCGTAACCTTGCTGGGTATAACCAAAAGATTAAAGAAGCAGATAAAGCCGGAGAGAAGATTCCGCATCCATTTAGCTTAACGCCAGATGAACCTGAGCCATTAGAAGAAATGCCGTTAATCGTTGTAGTAATTGATGAGTTGGCTGATTTGATGATGGTCGTAGGCAAAAAAGTAGAGGAGCTGATTGCGCGATTAGCACAAAAAGCCCGCGCTTCAGGTATTCACTTGGTGTTGGCAACGCAACGCCCATCAGTCGATGTGATTACCGGCTTGATTAAAGCTAACGTGCCTACACGTATTTCTTTCCAAGTATCTAGCAAAATTGACTCACGTACCATTCTTGACCAAATGGGCGCAGAAGCCTTATTGGGCCAAGGCGATATGTTGTATATGCCGCCAGGTACGGGTTACCCAACGCGTATTCATGGCGCTTTTGTATCCGACCAAGAAGTACATAAGGTAGTTGATTATCTTAAAGCCCAAGGTGAACCGAATTACATTGATGGCATTCTAACGAATGAAGCTGAAGAGGGGGGCGGTGACTTTGTCGCTGGCGCTTCTGGTAATAGCGGTGCAGAAGTTGACCCACTCTATGATGAGGCTGTTGGCATTGTGCTTAAATCGCGCCGAGCCAGTATCTCTTCTGTACAGCGTCAACTGCGCATTGGCTATAACCGTGCAGCACGTTTAATTGAAGACATGGAACGTGCAGGCTTGGTTTCTGCAATGCAGAGTAATGGTAATCGCGAGGTATTAGCACCGCACCATGAGCCTTAACTTTAAGAGCCTTAATTTTTAAAAGAAATGACACGTTGAATTTAATGAAAATGATAACTCCCCAAAACCTTACTTCTTTGTACCCCAAGCTGATAAAAAGTCTGCTTGTTTTACCCGTTTTGCTAACAGTGCAACAAGTACAAGCGGACGGCTTGGATAGTGTAAAGATGTTCTATGAGAAAACACAGTCGGTGCGTGCAAACTTTCACCAAACAGTGACTGATAGGCAGGGGCGTAAAGTGCAAGAAGTGCATGGCACCATGCAGCTTAAGCGGCCTAATAAATTCAGATGGGATTACAACAAACCTTATGAACAGCAGATTATTAGTGATGGTAAGCAGGTGTGGTTATATGACACAGAGCTAGCACAAGTAACTGTCCGTGATACCACTAAAGCCCTTGGTTCTAGCCCGGCAGCATTATTAGCTGGTGGAAAAGCGATTGAAGAGAGCTTTACGCTGACCAATACAAATAATAAAGATAGTTTAGATTGGGTGAGCGCACAACCTAAAGACAAAGAGTCTGGATTTGAGAAGATATTATTGGGGTTTAAAGATAATCGAATTCAAGAAATGACTTTGGTAGACAGCTTTGGTCACCATACGAAAATTGTTTTTACGAACGTAGAAGTTAATCCATCACTCAATGAAAAATCATTTTTATTTAAAGCACCTAAGGGTGTTGATGTGGTGGGTGAGTAATACGTGGTGAAAGATGCCAATTTATTTTGAATAGTTTATTTACACCTAACACACCAGAGGCGCCGCTAGCTGAGCGGCTACGTCCTAAGGCCTTAGATGAGGTTGTGGGGCAGTCACACCTGCTTGGTGTCGGTAAGCCTTTACGTTTAGCGTTTCAGTCTGGTAAGTTGCCTTCGATGATTTTGTGGGGGCCGCCTGGCGTTGGTAAAACGACGCTAGCGCGCTTGATTGCCAATACCGCAGATGCTGAATTTATTCCTATCTCTGCCGTGCTATCTGGCATCAAAGATATTCGTGAAGCGGTAGAGCGTGCAGAGCTAACCTTGCAACAGCATGGGCGTAAGACGATACTTTTTGTAGATGAGGTGCATCGTTTTAATAAAGGTCAGCAAGATGCGTTTCTGCCTTTTGTTGAAAGTGGCCTGATTACTTTTATTGGCGCCACCACTGAAAATCCATCTTTTGAGGTCAATAGTGCGTTACTAAGCCGAGCACAGGTGTTTGTGCTTAACTCGCTGTCAGAAGCGGAATTATCATTGTTACTTGATCGTGCGCAACAACTAGTGGCGGCAGGGGTAACCGTTACAGCAGAAGTACGTGAGCAAGTGTTGGCCTATGCTGATGGTGATGCAAGGCGACTGCTCAACTTTGCAGAAGGTTTATTTAACGCGGCGCAAGGTGCAGGCATTGCTGAAATTGATGAAGCATTTTTGCAAACCACGATGGCAAGTAAGCTACGCCGGTTTGATAAAGGTGGTGAGGCATTCTACGACCAAATTTCTGCATTACATAAATCAGTCCGCGGCTCTAACCCGGATGCTGCTTTATATTGGTTTTTACGTATGATTGATGGCGGCGCAGACCCCCTTTATCTAGGGCGACGCATTGTACGGATGGCGGTTGAAGATATAGGCATTGCGGACCCGCGTGCACAAACCATGGCCTTAGAAGCTTGTCAGATTTACGAGCGACTTGGCTCGCCCGAAGGCGAGTTGGCATTATCAAATGCCGTGATTTACTTGGCAGTGGCTGCAAAAAGCAATGCCGCTTATATGGCTTACAATCAGGCTAAAGCCTTTGTTGCGCAGGATAAATCTCGCCCGGTTCCACTGCATTTAAGAAATGCGCCTACTAAACTCATGAAAGCATTAGATTACGGTAAAGAGTATCGTTATGCTCACAACGAGCCAAACGCATATGCCGCAGGGGAGAGTTACTTTCCAGACGATTTGCCGCCACAACAGTTTTACTCTCCCACACCGCGCGGTCTTGAGGGTAAAATAGCGGAAAAATTAGCACACTTACGTGAGCTTGATAAAAAAGCAAAAAAATAGGCAGCGATAAGGCAGTTGTCTTAGTCAACTATTTAAGTTGAGCCTTTTGATTATCATTATTCAAAAGAGCCTCTTAATGTAGTGGCCTTAATCAGCATGCAACAGCATAAATAAGGGATTCAAATGTTAGACATTCAAGCATTAAGAAATGATTTAGATGGCGTAGTGAGCCAGTTAAAAGCGCGTGGTTTTGAGTTTGATGCAGCTAAATTCAGTGCATTAGAGCAAGCGCGTAAAACCGTTCAAACCAATACGCAAGATTTGCAGGCAAAGCGCAATAATGCATCTAAGCAAATCGGTTTTGCAAAGTCTAAAGGTGAGGATGTAAGCACTATCATGGCTGAAGTGGCTGGCTTGGGTGAGCAGTTAAAAGCAGGAGAAGCACGTTTGGCAGAGTTGCAGGCAGAGTTGCAAAGTATGTTGCTGAATGTACCAAACTTGCCACATTCAAGTGTGCCACAAGGTAAGTCTGAAGCTGATAACGTAGAAGTGCGCAAAGTAGGCACGCCACGGTCTTTTGACTTTGAAATTAAAGACCACACAGACGTTGGCACCCCACTTGGTTTAGATTTCGATACTGGCGCTAAGTTATCAGGTGCACGCTTCACGTTAATGCGTGGGCAGATTGCCAAAATGCATCGTGCGCTTGCGCAGTTTATGCTGGATACTCAAACCGAACAGCATGGTTACGAAGAGTGTTATACCCCATATCTCGTCAATACTGAAACCTTGACTGGTACAGGTCAACTGCCGAAGTTTGAAGAAGATCTATTCTCTTTAGCGCATAATGACAGCAAGTTGTATCTGATTCCGACCTCAGAAGTCACCCTGACCAATACGGTGCGCGATGCAATTGTACCGTTTGAATCTCTGCCAATTAAACTTACCGCACATACGCCTTGTTTCCGTTCTGAAGCTGGTTCATATGGGCGCGATACCAAAGGCATGATACGCCAGCACCAATTTGATAAAGTTGAAATGGTACAAATCGTCCATCCTGAAACAAGCTATGACGCGCTAGAGGAAATGGTCGGGCATGCCGAGAATATCTTAAAAGCATTAGGCTTGCCTTACCGTGTGGTGTCGCTGTGCACCGGTGATATGGGCTTTGGTGCGGCAAAAACCTATGATTTAGAAGTATGGCTGCCAGCGCAAAATACTTATCGCGAAATTTCGTCTGTTTCTAATTGTGAGGCGTTCCAAGCACGCCGTTTACAAGCAAGATTCCGTAATGAAAGCGGTAAACCAGAGTTAGTGCATACCTTAAATGGTTCTGGTTTAGCAGTAGGCCGTACGCTGGTGGCTGTGTTGGAAAATTACCAGAATGCAGATGGCAGCGTCACCGTGCCAGAAGTATTAAGACCGTATATGAATAATCTTACCGTGATCAAGGCCTAACTTGACCTAGATACAGTAAAACCGTAGTTTAAGTGGAAATCGTTTACGTATGTGGACGCCTGATATTTTCTCTGGCGTCCAATGTCTATCAAAAAAAGCTGTCAAATCAGGGCTTGCATCCGTTCTTTATTGTTGCCACTACCTATTGTGTCCTCAGCTTGTTAGCCGCACCTTTTCTTAGTGTGATTGAACTTAAGCATGTAACCAACACCTTTTGGCTAAATGTGTCACTGGCGTCATTGTTTGATGTAGCTGGTTGGATGTTTTTGGTGCTTTCACTCTCTAAGACAGACCTTTCAGTGTTTGGGCCGTTAAACGCTTATAAAGTGGTGGTCTCAATGTTGTTAGCGGTGTTGTTTCTCAATGAAATACCAAGTGTTCAAGGTCTTTTAGGGGTGTTGATTATTGTGGTCGGTAGTTTCTTTTTGATTCCACCCGTACGCACACATCAAGTAAGCAGATTGGGGAGTTTGTTTGCAGATAAAGGCGTTCGAGCACGCTTTCTATCGATTGTATTATTCTCAGTAGGGACGATTTTTCTTAAGAGATCAGTGGGCGATGGCGGGGCTCTAGTCACCATGGTTTTTTGGTCATTAATCGGACTGCCACTTATCCTAATTAGTAATTATTTTTTTCTTCCTAATAAAATACAACAAGAAATAAAAGCGACTAAGCCGCATTTGTACAGCATCGTGCTAATCGGCCTCATGGTTTTTTTCATGCAGTATCTGACGTTATTATTACTTGAACATATGCTGGTAGCCTATGCTTTAGCGCTTTTTCAATTGGGGATGGTCATGCAGGTATTGATTGGCTACCAAGTGTTCAATGAAAAGGATATTTTCAGGAAATTGCTGGCCAGTATCGTGATGATGCTCGGCAGTCTCTTGGTATTAATTGCTTAGTGCTGCACTTATCCTGCGTGAGTCTGGTTTGCTGCAATCATCACTATCTGAATCAATCTGCCTAATTCTACATTGCTGATTTAAGCCAAATTCAAGACAGGCTAATTGCGAGCAATTCTGAATTTATCTAGTTCAGGGTTGTGGCTAGGTTGATGCTTTTCTAATATACGCTGATAGCTGCGTACTGATTCTACAAAAATCACGGGCGCACCGCCGCTGGCATAACCGTATTTGAGTGTGGTGTAGTAATCAGGGTTTTTTAGTAGCACTAATGTTTTCTTCACATCGGCCCAGCTATCTGGATTTAATCCCAGTCTTTTTGCAAGCACTCTAGCATCCTCAACGTGCGCATAGCCGATATTGTAAGAGGCGAGTGCCATATAGGTTCTATCTGGCTCTGGGATACGGTCAGGGACGGTGTCGATTAATTTAAGCAAATACTTGGCGCCCGCAGGTATGCTTTGTTTTGGGTCTAGCCTGTCTGTTACGCCCATTAGGTCTGCTGTACCTTCTGTTAGCATCATGAGGCCGCGTACATTGGTCGGTGATGTGTTATAGGTGTCCCAATGTGACTCTCTGTAACTCAATGCTGCAAGTAATCGCCAATCGATACCAGTAATGTCCTGTGCTTGTTTAAATAAATGTATATATTTAGGTAGTAAGCTATTGCTGCGCTTGAGGAATGTAGTGACATCTAGTGAATTAAGACGTTTGTTGTGACCATAATAGCGATCAAGCAGATTACGTAAACTGCCATCTTGTTTGATTTTGGAAAAGAACGTATTTACTTTAGCGATCAGCTGAGGGTCTGAGTTCTTAGACATTGCCCATGCAATTTTATCGGCAGTACCTATTGGCATGGCAACGCTAAGAGAGGGGTGATAGTTTTGCATTAAAGCAGCCAGATGGCTATCGGAGACCGTGTAATCTAGTAAGCCGTCTGCAACTTCTTCTAGTAAAGATTCGGTATTGGTACGTTTCGCACTTTGCCATTTAAGTGCGCTATGTTTTTTCTGTAGGGCAGTTAGGTGCTCTTCGTAACTTGTCCCTTCTGGGACTGTAATTTTCTTACCGAAAGTGTCGGTAATGTCGTTTGGTTTTTTATTCACCTCACTATTGAAAATAAGTTGCTGCTGGGTTTCCTGATAAGGTGTTGAAAATATCACGAGACGCTTACGCAGGTGAGTGACGCTTAGGTTAGCGGCCGCAATGTGCGCCTTGCCTTTTAGTAGGCTCGGAATCACATCGCTGATGCTGTTGACTATTAAAAAACGAACTTCATGCTCTGGGTAATAGGTTTTCACAAATAGCGTGGCTAGGTCGTATTCAATCCCTGACGGCTGATTATCGTTGTTTAAATAATAGGTCGATGGACCATTGTGTGTAACAAACACAATTTCTTTTTTCTTGGGGTCGATGGCAGGGGCTTTATCAATCTCATCTGCCGGTTTACAGCCAATAACACAAATACACAGAAATGCGATGATGACAGCGCGCATCGACTGTATATTTTGGATGAGCGTTAACAAGCTTAGCGCTCGCTCACAACGCCATCTTGGGCGATTAACACAAGGTCAGTGAGTTGATGAAAAATCCCATGCTCAACCACCCCTGGCGTGTTGTTGATTAGTGCGTTCAATGTGCTGGCATCAATCCTGCTGTCAAACTTCATATCAAGCACATAGCTGCCATGAGACGTTATCCAAAAACCATCTTTTGCTGCATTTGGACGTAGGTCACCAGCACCGCCAATCGCCTCTAAGTTCTTTTTTGCCATTTGCCAAGCAAACGGGATGACCTCAATAGGGATAGTGAAATTTTGCCCGATATGGCTGACTAATTTGCTTGCATCTGCGACCACGATAAACTGTGTCGCAGCTTTGGCTAACAGTTTTTCTTTCACAAGATCGCTGCCACGGCCTTTGAGTAAGGTATTGTCTGGGGTGATTTCATCTGCGCCATCGACATATAAGTCAATGCTGCTGACATGCTCTATTGCAACGATGGGTAACTGTAATGACTGTGCTTTTTGTGCGCTGATGGTAGAGCTTGCGATGGTTGTAAACTTTAGGCCTTGTTCCTGCTTTAGCCGCGCAAGTTCTTCAATGAAAAAGTTTGCTGTTGAACCTGTACCTAGACCAACTAGCATGCCATCTTTTACGTATTTAGCTGCATGTAGCGCGACTAATTGTTTGTCATTCATTTTGCATCTCCATGACTTTTGTACTTATTGTTATGACTATATTAACGCTATTTACTTTCCTTAGTCATAAAAAAAGGGAGCTAGTTGCTCCCTTTTTAAATAATTTTTCTATTTTTTGATAGTCAAATTATTTCATCACGCGGTTTTTGTATTCGCCTGTACGTGTGTCAATTTCAATTTTGTCGCCTTGAGCACAGAATAGTGGTACTGGTAATTCAAAGCCTGATGCAATTTTAGCTGGTTTCATTACTTTACCTGAGGTGTCGCCTTTAACTGCTGGCTCAGTGTAAGTGATTTCACGCACAACAGTTGTTGGTAACTCAACTGTGATGGCTTTACCATCGTAAAAGCGTAAGTCAGCTGGCATGCCGTCTTCTAGGTATGGTAATGCATCTTCCATGAACTCTGCGTCTACATCGTATTGGTTGTATTCAGCATCCATGAATACGTAAGTTGGGTCAGCAAAGTAAGAGTAAGTGACTTCTTTTTTCTCAAGTACGATTACGTCAAACTTATCACCAGCGCCATAAATGCTTTCGCTAGGCGCTTCTGTTAATAAGTTTTTGAACTTCATTTTTACAACCGCAGTGCTACGGCCTGATTTGTTGTATTCTGCTTTTACTACAACGAGTGGAACGCTATCCACCATAATCACGTTGCCGGCGCGGAGTTCTTGTGCTGTTTTCATAGGTTGCCTTAAATTCTAAATGCGTGAAATCGCGCATTATACCTTATTTTCTGCGATATTTTTTATCATTTTTTCACTAAAAATCACTAACTTAGTAGCAAGGTCAGTTTGCTGTGAGTAAGTGGCGGACTGTTGCAGGCTGTATGTGCTGAGTGCTGTCAGTTTGTTTAAATAGCCCTGCCATATGGCGCTTGAAACCTGTTCGGATTGCCATGCATCATGCAAAGCAAATGCTGCTTCTATATCAGTACTTTCACATTCAGAAAAATATAGGTTTAAAAATGCATGGAGTTTTTTAATGTGCGTTTGTTCTGTTTGTAGGTAGGGTTGCCAAATGAACGGCTTGCCTGCCCAAATGGCGCGTATCCAACTATCTTCACCACGTACAAAGTTGATATCGCAGTGGCTGAGTAATTTATCGTAATCGTCTTGGCTTAAAAACGGGACGACATGCACGGTGAGGTTGTGGTGTGTAAGTTGGCCGCCTATATGCAATAAGCCCTGTTCAGCATTTTGCCCAAAAAAGTTGGCTACACTAGGTAAAATGCTGCTGGCAGGTACATAACAGCTTACACGTTGGTTGGACGCCGCCATGGCTGTTAATAATGAGGCGATAGGTGCGTGCGGATAACAAAATAACGATATTTTTAGGTCGTCATTAGCCGGTAAATCTAAGCTTTTTAAAAAGTCTTGTTGGTGAGCTTGGTTGTTTACGCTCTCTTGCTTAGTTTTAACAATTTCATGTTCTCGTAGTAGTCCGCCAGTGTTGGTGGTAAAGCCGGGGAAAAAGAAGTGGCGTGTTAACTGGCCACGTTTTGAGCTTTTTGCATGAAAGTCATCTACCCAAGTTTCAGCTGATAGGTATTCTAAATTGATCCAGATAGTATCAGGATGCATTAATGCTAAATAGGATGGTGGCAGTTCGCAGGCGAAGCTTTCAATCACCACCTGAGCAGCATGGGTGAATGTGGTCTCTGTATGCCATGAAACAATGGTTATGTTTTGAATGGTTTGCTGCGCTAGTGAGGTGTCTAGCGCTGGAATCAGTTGTTCGGCAACGTTAAGGTCGTCAATGAATAAACGGATGTTTAAGTGATGTTCTTTCTGGAGTTGTCTGGCAAGGCGCCAGCACACACCAATGTCGCCGAAGTTGTCGACTATTTTGCAGAAGATATCCCAATGCTTGTTGGTTGCCATTTGAATCTACAGCAAGTGGATGTTGAAAACTTTGAGCAATTGGGCGTACCAATAAAACAGCACGATGGTCAGTAAAATACAGGCGATTAGTGTTGGCCAGAATCCAAGTCTGGGTAAGAGTAGTGCGAAGACAGGGAACATGGGCAATGTTGGTATCACATACCAAAACGTATAGTACGCGTGGTTAGCGATTTTAGCCGTGGGTTGGTGTTCAACGTATAGCCAAATTAAACTGATAATAGTGATGATAGGTAACGCGGCCACTAATCCGCCAACTTTATCGCTGACTTTGGCGATTTCGGAAATAAGGACGATAGCTAAAGCAGTCAGCAGGTATTTGATAATGAGATAACTCATGGTTTTAGGTATTGAATCTCAATGATTTCAAAAGTCTCTTCACCTTTGGGCGTGGCAGCGCGTACGGTATCGCCCACGGATTTGCCTAGTATGGATTTTGCTAATGGTGAAACCCAGCTGATATAACCTTTGCTGGGTTCTAGCTCATCTTTGCCTACAATGCGATAAGTAAGCTCTGTGTCATCATCTAGGTTGTATAAAGTAACCCATGCGCCAAAGTATACCTTTTCTAGGTGTTGCTGCTGGCTTGCGTCTACAATTTCGGCTAAATCCATGCGTCGCATCAGGTGGCGGCAACGGCTATCGATTTGGCGCAGACGCCGTTTCCCGTAAATGTAGTCACCATTCTCGCTACGGTCGCCGTTGCTGGCAGCCCAAGAAACAGTGCGAACGACTTCTGGGCGCTCAATCTTATATAGCTGATGAAACTCTGCTTTAAGTGCGGCAAAACCTTCAGGGGTAATGTAGTTTTTTTCGTCGGTAGCGGCCATGAGATGATTAGGGGGTGGCCTTAATTTCGTCTAGCAATTGCACATCTTTGACATAAAAGCTGGTTTCGCCAAAACAAGTGGTGGGCACGCCTTTGTGCTCTTCATAAATCAATCGCACACGTTCGCCAACGGTAGTGTTGATTTTCTTGGCTACGCTTTCATCTCTGACTGTGAAAAAGAATTTTTCAGCTTGCGTGCCTGGCATTGAGACTAAGATGAGCTCACCTTCATAGGTTTTGCAAACCCAGCCTTTTTGCGATAGCTTTTGTACATAGCCTGCGCGCTCGCCAGAGGAGTAAACCCAGCTCAATGAAGCCAATGTGTAAAGTGCGAACAGGCTGGCAGGCAAGAGTAATAAAAAGATGAAATAAGTAAGAATTTTTTGAAATCGATTGACCATGGTTCTTTTCAGACTTTCGGTTATGAATGAAGCTATTTTATTTGCCTATTGCAAATAATCCAATAGAATTGTGAAATGACTTTACAGCCTCTTATTCTTTGCCCATCAGCCCGCTTGGCACGCAGTATTCAAAACGACATTGCACAACAGCAGATTGCGGCAGAGAAAAACCAGTGGGTTAGTCCTGATGTGCAGACTTTATCGCAATGGTTAGATCGTATCATTGAAGAGGGTTTGCTGACAGGTGAGATTGTAGCGCAATCATCTCCGTACGCTTTGAGTACATTCAACGAACAGCTGTTATGGGAAGAAGTCATTACACAGTCGCTGAAGAAAAATGCATTTGGCGAGTTGTTTGATGTTTCTGGGTTGGCAAAAGCAGCGATGGAGGCTAACCGCTATGTGGTCGCTTGGAATTTGCATGTACCACGCGAGCACCAAGCAGAGGAGTCGCGTCAGTTTATGCTGTGGCAGCATGCTTTTCAGGCGCGCTGCGGTGAGCTGAATGCACTGGAAGGCGTGCGTTATTTAGATTGGCAGTTATCGCATTTGGCTAATGTCAGCAGTGTGTTGCCGTCTCGTATTGAGTTTGCTGGGTTTGACCAAACCGCACCACAAGAAAAACGATTGCGCGATATTTTAATGCAGCGTGGTGTAGAGGTGGCTGACTATATCACCACAGCAAGTGAGCCTGCGCGCGCGCAGCATGCATGTTTAGAACGTGGTGATGCAGAATGTAGGGCGGCTGTGGCGTGGGCAGAGGAGTACCTGCGCGAGCATCCTAGCGCGACGATTGCCATTGTCACACCCAGATTAAGCGAGGTGAGAAATCAACTAGCCGATTTGCTGGATGATGTTTTTTACCCTGAGAGTGTGCGTCCTAGCTTGGCTGCAATGCCGCGGCGCTATAACTTTTCTTTAGGTACACCGCTAGCTCAACAGCCTGTGATTCAAGCGGCTTTGAATCTGTTAAGGTTAGTGACAGCGTATCAGTTAGCCTATGCAGATGTATCTGCCATGCTGCTTTCTCCATTTTGGTCTGCGAGCCAGCAAGAGGCGGATGTAAGAGCTTTGCTTGATGCAAAGATGCGCGAGAAGCTACCTATGCAGTTTACTTTGGTGCATTTTATTGAGTTTGTGCAAAAGCAGCATGACGATGGCCTGAACTTAGCGCAACTATTACATGATATTAAATCAGTGATTGCAGCTATTCCAAGCAAAGCCGTGTATGCATCACAGTGGGGGAGTTTGTTGGACGGCTTGCTTGACCATTTGCGTTGGCCAGGTGAGCGCAATATCAGTAGCCTTGAGTATCAGGCGATGAATGCATGGCAAAAGGCATTGCAGCAGTTAGCACAATTGGATGTACTGGGGAAACGACTATCAGCAAATCAGGCTGTGGCTTATTTGCAGCAAATTTGTACGAATCAAGTGTTTCAGCCTGAAACCGAGCAGGTGCCAGTGATTCAGATATTGGGGATTATGGAAGGGCTGAGCGCACCAGTCGATGCGATTTGGTGTATGCATATGAATGACCATATTTGGCCGCCCCCTGCACGCCCTAACCCGTTGCTACCTGCTTTTATTCAGCGTTTGGCAGGGTTGCCGAATGCAGATAATAGTATTCAGGCGACGTTTGCGGCAACCATACACCAGCGCTTATTGCATTCTGCGCGGCAGCTTATATTTTCAAGTAGTCGTACTGAAGGTGAGAGCCAACTACGTGCATCACCTTTGATGCAAAACATACCCGTATTTAACACTGAGTTACCGTTGGCTGAGACATTAGCTGAACAGTTAAGCGCTAAAGCACACGAGAGCCAAGCAAACGAAACTTTGGCACATATTGATGACCATATGGCGCCGATTGTGAACGAAGGTGAGCACGTTTCCGGTGGCACTGGCTTGTTGAAAGCACAAGCGATTTGCCCTGCCTGGGCATTTTATCAATACCGCTTAGGGGCGAAAGCGCTCAAAGTACCTACCAGCGGATTAGACAGTATCACGCGTGGTTCATTAGTGCATGATGTGTTGGAGCGGTTTTGGCGTAAACGTCATTTTGCAGATTTACGCGACATGAGTTTTGATGATTTCACCAAAGCGTTAACGCAGGCGGTGACGCTTACATTAGAGGCTTTTGTGTCAGAAAATGATGTTGCATCACCAGCGATACTTGAATTAGAGCATGAGCGACTTTTTAAACTGATTGGTGATTGGCTACAGTTTGAAAAAGAACGTGGTGTGGTGTTTAAGATAGTGGGTTGTGAAGTCGCAAAAGTCGTGCAAATTTGTGGGATTGAAGTGACTTTGAAAATCGATCGCATTCACCAGTTAGAGAGCGGTGGTTTAGAATTTATTGATTATAAAACAGGGCAAACGCCTAAAACTAAAAACTGGGGTGAAGACCGTATTACTGAGCCGCAGTTGCCAATCTATGCCAGCTTTTATGCCGATACCGCAGACCATGTTGCCGGCATCTATTTTGGGATGGTAAAAACTGCTGATCATGAATTTTCTGGTGTGGGTGAGGATAACTTCGAGACTGAGCAAGCCAAACGTAAACCAACTTTCACACAAAATTTTGTAGATTGGCAGCATTTGTTAAACCATTGGAAAGCATCTATCGAAGAAATTGCACTCGAACTGAGGGCGGGCGAAGCAGCCACCCGTTTTAATGATGAGGCAGACTTGATGTACTGCGAAGTGACCACCTTGCTCAGGCTGCCTGAGCGTCAATTACAATTTGAGCGGTTTCAAGGTGCTAACTCACAAGGTGGTCGTGTATGAGACCAGACCAAGTGAACCACATGGCGTCAGATGCTTTAGCGGATGATGCACAAAACCGTTTACGTGCGCTCGACTTAACTTCATTTATTGTTGAAGCACCTGCCGGCGCGGGTAAAACAGAGTTGCTTACACAGCGATATTTAAAGCTATTGCAAACGGTCAAGGCACCTGAAGAGATTATTGCAATTACTTTTACCAATAAAGCGGCGGCAGAAATGCGCTTGCGGATTTTGGATAGTTTATTAAGAGCTGCCAACCAAGATAAGCCTGCAGAGCCACATAAGCAAATTACTTATGATTTAAGTTTGAGGGCGTTGCAACAATCTGAACAGCACAGTTGGCAATTGATTGAAAACCCATCTCGGCTACGTATTTTTACCATTGATAGTTTATGTGCGCATTTAGCAAGGCAAATGCCACTAATGAGTCGTTTTGGCGCACAGCCCGGGGTGACGGTTGATGCCGGTGTTTTATATGCACAAGCGGCAGAACAGGCACTTGCTTTGGTGGATAGTGCTGAGCATAGCGAGTTGGTAAAAGCTGCACTGCGCTATGTAGATAATGATGCAAATCAGCTTAAAAGTCTGCTAGTCAAAATGCTGGAAAAACGCGACCAATGGCTGCATCACGCACAGCATGAGGTCGATGCAGAAGCATTGCAGCAAACGTTACGCTATTTGGTCGAGCAGGAGCTGGAAACAGCTACGCTTGCCTTGCCATTTAGGTTGCAGCATTTGTTAATGCCGATAGCACGATTTGCCGCGTCTAACTTGCCATGTGACCATGCGATTGCTTTATTGTTAGATTGGGAAACGCCGATTGTACAAAAACAAGAAGCGCTGCCTATGTGGTGTGCTGTGGCGGAGTTGTTACTAACTGCTAAAGGTGAGGCACGTAAAGAAGCGGGGCTTAATGTAAAAGTTGGCCTTCCCGCTACTGATGAAGGCCGTGCCCAAAAGAGTGCATTGGTTGAGATCATCAATGCGATTGAGGATGTTAATGCTCTGCATCGCGTGCGTTCATTACCAAATTTAAGTCATGAAAGCACGGGTTGGCAAATCATTACAACGCTTTCTAAGCTGCTGACGCTTGCAGTTGCTGAGTTGTGGTTGGTATTTCAACGTGCGGGAGAAGTGGATTTTGTTGAGATTGCCCAACGCGCCACACATGCATTGTCTGACCATTTTGGTGAGCCAACAGAATTAGCGCTAAAGCTTGATTATCAGATTCAGCATTTGTTGGTAGATGAGTTTCAAGATACCAGCCCTAGTCAAGTAGCGTTGATTGAGCAGCTAACGCTTGGCTGGCAGGCTGATGATGATGGACGTACCTTGTTTGCGGTAGGTGACCCGATGCAGTCTATCTACCGTTTTCGTAAGGCAAATGTTGGCCTGTTTATTGATGCCGCTGTCAATGGCATTGGTAGTATCTATCTGGAGCGCTTACAGCTTTATCGTAACAATCGCTCATGTCCTGAAGTCGTAAATTGGATTAACCAGACCTTCGCACCGATATTTCCACTGCATGATGAAGTGATGCAAGGGTCGATTCATTACCGGCCATTTATTGCGACAAAGCAGGCACTACCAGATGCGGGTGTAGAAGTGCACCCTATTATTAAGCAAGCCGATGAAAACTACGAAACCGCAGCGCAACGTGAAGCTGAAGCGGTCATTCGTATTATTCAAAAAGAGCGTACAACTAACCCGAACCAAAAAATTGCGGTGCTAGTGCGCTCTAAAAAACACTTGGCAAATTTGGTGAGCCAATTGCGCCGCGATTATAAAGAGACTCCTTTTCAGGCGGTGGAGATTGAAGCGCTTGAAGGTCGCCAGATTGTGCAAGATTTACTTTCACTGATGCATGCATTGCACCATCGTGCGGACCGCGTGCACTGGTTGGCGATTCTGCGCGCACCGTGGTGTGGCTTAACTTTGCAGGATTTATATACGTTGGCTGGGCATGCGCATCATCAAACGATTTGGTCGCTAATGCAGGATAACGAGCTTGTTGGCCGTTTGTCTGCCGATGGGCAAGCGCGTCTACTTCATGTGCGTGAAGTGTTACTAGAAGCTTATGCAAACCAAGGCCGTATGAATGTAAGCCGTTGGATTCGTGGCGTGTGGTTAATGCTAAACGGGCCAGATTGCTTGTGGGAGCAGGCTGATGTGATAGATGTACAAGCGTTTTTTGCTTGTTTGGATAATCTCGACCGTAGTAATCAGTTTTCACCAGAGCGCATGCAAGGTGAAATTACCAAGTTGTTTGCCGCACCTGATAGCCATGGTGAGCATCTGCAAATGATGACGATACATAAATCTAAAGGCTTAGAGTTTGATACGGTCATTTTGTTGGGGCTAGGCGCATCAACTGGCGGCAATAATAGCGATCAACCTTTAGTGCTATGGGAAGAGGTTAAAACGCCATACAGTCATGAGTTGCTTGCTGCGCCCTATATTCCTAAAGGCGCGCGCGATAAAGAGTCGGTGAGCCCTTATGATTATTTGGCATCACGTGAAAAAGCGCGGGATGCCAATGAATCTGCACGGGTGCTTTACGTGGCGGCAACGCGTGTAGAGCGTAAATTGCATTTGGTCGGCATTGCTAATCAAAATGCAAAGGGCGAGATTAGCGCCACCAAAAATACTTATTTGGATTTATTATGGTCTACAGTTGCGCCGATATTTGAAGCTGATTTGCAACTGGACTCTAGTCATCAAGAGCACAAGGATATTACAAGCTTTACGCCACAACTGGTAAGGCTTGCCAAGCCTGCTGTGCCGTCAATTCTACAGACGAATAAAGCGACAGCACTGTATTCAAAACCTAATACAAAACCTAGTTACCAGAGTAGTCTAGAAGCCGATATTGGTACCCTGGCTCATCGATATATGGAGATGATTGCACAACAAGGGTTGTCTCATTGGACGGAGTCTCACATCGAAACACTTTCGCCTGCCATGCAATACTGGTTGCGTCAGCGAGGGCACGTAGAGTCTATAGCCAACGATGCAGCGGTTACCGTACAAAAGATATTAAAACAGACCCTGAATAGTGCAGATGGTCAGTGGGTGCTAAAAACAAGACCTGATGCAGGCGCTGAGCTGGGTATTACTCGCTGTCAAAATGATGTGGTGAAAAGCTATGTGATAGACCGTACGTTTATTGAAGATGGTATCCGTTGGATTATTGATTACAAATCAGTGAGTTTAGAGCGTAATCTGACAGATAGTGAACTGAAAACAATTGCCGCGCAATATCGTGCTCAGTTAGAAGACTATGCAACACTATTTGCAGATCAAGTGGCGCCTGTACAAAAGGCTATTCTGTTTTTAAGTTTAGGAAAGTTAGTCATTATATAACAACTGTGCAATTAGCTTGGGTAAAGCTTAGTCAGTTGCTACAGCGCCAGCACCGTAACCAAAGTACCGTAACCAAAGTACCGTAACCAAAGTACCGTAACCAAAGTACCGTAACAAGAAAATAATGAAGGAGTGTTTGCTCATGCTCATTGGTGTGCCTAAAGAAATAAAAGTACAAGAATACCGAGTAGGCCTAGTACCTGAGAACGTGCGTGAGCTAGTATCACGAGGCCATGAGGTGATGGTAGAGGCCGGCGCAGGTATTGGCATTAGTGCCACAGATGAACACTATCTGGCGGCTGGTGCAAGCATTGTTCAATCTGCACAAGAGCTATTTAAAAGCGCTGAATTGATTGTTAAAGTCAAAGAGCCGCAAGCCTTGGAGCGGCAGTGGTTACAGTCAGGGCAGATGCTGTTTACTTATTTGCATCTCGCGCCAGACCCGCAGCAAGCAAGTGAGCTTATAGATTCTGGCGCAACCTGTATTGCTTATGAAACGGTAACGGGTAAAGTTGGATTACCATTATTGGCACCGATGTCTGAAGTGGCAGGTAGGCTTGCAGTGCAGGCGGGTGCCTATTTTCTTGAAAAAGCGCATGGCGGCTTAGGCATATTGCTGGGAGGCATCCCGGGAGTGGAGCCTGCCATGGTCACTGTGCTTGGTGGCGGTGTAGTAGGGGTACATGCGATTGATGTTGCGCTTGGCATGGGTGCTAATGTCACCGTATTAGATCGCAATATTGATGTATTGCATAAGCTTCAAAAGCAGTTTGGCCATCGATTGCATACTGTTAGCTCAACAGCCGATGCGATTGAACAGCACTGCATCATGGCTGATTTAGTGATTGGTGCAGTTTTGATTCCTGGTGCGTCAGCCCCTAAGCTGATTACGCGTGAAGTGGTAGCGCGTATGAAATCTGGTAGTGTGATTGTCGATGTGGCGATTGATCAGGGCGGTTGCTGTGAAACAGCGCATCCCACTACGCACGATGCACCGACTTATATCGTGGATGGCGTGATTCATTACTGCGTAGCAAACATGCCGGGCTCTGTGCCCCGCACCTCAGCGTATGCGCTTAATAATGCCACTTTGCCTTATGTGATTGCGCTGGCAGATAAAGGCTTACAAGCATTGCGCGATGATGAAGATTTGAGAAATGGCTTAAATATTCATCAAGGCAAAGTGACTAATTTACCTGTGGCTACTGCATTAGGGTTTGCTTTTCATGAGCCAGCAGAAGCCTTGGGCATGCTGTAAATGTATGATGGAAGAAAGTGCCTAGTTGTTTTTCTGAGAGCATGATTCTTAAAACTTAACTGAATAATTAAACGTAAATAAATAGTATCCAACCTTGAAACTCAATAAGGTCAAATCGCACTTTTCAGGTACTATCTGACCTCAACAAATTAAGACACAAAGTACCTAATGCAAAAAGAAGTTAAAGAGCGTTCAAATCTCGCGCTAGTCGCGGCTGTTCAATTGCCCAACGTCAGTGATGCCGAGTTTGAAGCCTCACTCACCGAGCTACGCGAACTTGCAAAAACCTTAGGTTACGATGTGGTGAAGACCTTTGTACAGAAACGAGCCGGGTTTGATATTAAAGCCTATCTCGGTGAAGGTAAGCGTGAAGAAATTCGCGCTTTTGTTAATCATGAGTCATATGATATCGAGTTTGATAAAGCGCCACCTAATATCAACGATTGGGAAATTGACACAGTACTAGTCGACCATGAAATATCGCCATCACAAGCGCGTAATCTTGAAAAAGAAGTGGGTTGTGAGGTGATGGACCGCACCATGGTGATTCTGGAGATTTTTCACCGCAATGCCCGCTCTCGTGCAGCACGTGCACAAGTTGAAATTGCACGTTTAGGTTATATGGCACCACGCTTGCGTGAAGCTGCAAAACTAGCCGGGCCTCAAGGCCGGCAGCGTAGTGGTGAAGGCGGGCGCGGTGCTGGTGAGTCACATACTGAGCTGGATAGACGTAAAATACGTGACCGCATTGCTGAGTTGCAGCAAGATATTCTCGCGATGGAAGCAGAGCGTAAAACACAACGTGCGCGCAGGCAAGAGCGCCAAGGCTTGGCTGGGGTTGCACTGGTTGGGTATACCAACGCTGGTAAATCTACCATGATGCGAGCACTGACAGGCAGTGAAGTGCTAGTGGCTAATAAATTATTTGCCACATTGGATACCACTGTGCGTGCGCTTTACCCAGAGAGTATCCCGCGTATTCTGGTGAGCGATACAGTTGGTTTTATTAAGAACCTGCCACACGGCCTTGTGGCCTCATTTAAATCAACACTAGATGAAGCACTAGATGCATCGCTGTTGCTACACGTGATTGACGCCAGTGACCCAGGGTTTGAACGTCAACTTGAAGTGACCAATCATGTACTAAGCGAGATTGGTGCAGATGAAGTACCACGCATTAAAGTATTTAATAAAATTGATTTTGTAGGTGATGATGCGGCACAAGCAGCATTAACGCTTACTTTGCAAAGCCGTTACCCAGATTGCGTGGTGATGAGTGCGAAGCGGCCTGAAGATGTAGCGAAGCTACATAAAAAGATCGTAGCGTTTTATCAGCAGGACCAAGTGGAGACCGAGCTGTTTCTGCCTTGGGAAGCACAGCAGTTACGTAAAGATATTTATGCGAATTGCCAAGTATTAGCAGAAACTTCTGACCATGAGGGTGCGTTTTTTAAAGTGCGCGGAGAGCCTAATGCAATTAAAAAGCTGACTGAGAGCGTTAAGCCTAAGTGAAAGCGTTAAATCAGTGAACGTGTTAAATTAAGTGAAAGAATTAAATTAGTTTAACGAGAAGTTAGATTGTGTAGCATTCAGTAAATTTTCAAACTGGTCGACCATCACTGGTCTTGAGTATAAATAGCCTTGCGCAAAGTCACAACCAGCATTGCGTAATAAATCACGTTGCTCATGGGTCTCAACGCCTTCAGCAATTACCTGCATGCCAAGTTTGTGTGACATTTCGATAATTGCCTCGCACAGCACCATGTCGCTTGAGTTAGGACTGATGTTTGAGGTAAAAGAGCGGTCAATCTTGACATAATCAATATCAAATCTGCGCAGGTATGCGAGTGATGAGTAGCCAGTGCCAAAATCATCAATCGCAACTTTTATCCCTGCTTCTCTAAACGCATTCAGTTGGTTAATCACAGACTCCCTAGCATCAAGCAGCAAGCCCTCTGTAATCTCGACAATAAAACTATCTCCTGATAACCCTAGTAGTTTTAGCTGTTCTATCCAATTAGTGCAGTTGTCGTGCACACTTCTAAATTGCACCGGTGATTTATTCACGCTGACTTGCAGGTTGGGGTAGTGTTGCTTCCACTTTGCGGTTTGACTGGCCACTTCATTAAAAAGCCAATCGCCAATATCTACAATTAAGCCAGTATCTTCAGCCACTGGAATAAACTCATCAGGACTCACTAAACCGCGCGTTGGGTGTTGCCAGCGTATCAGCGCTTCTGCTTTGTAAATAGCACCTGTTGCAAGGTCCACAATCGGCTGATAGTAGACTCTAAATTGGTTGTCATTTAAAGCACCCCATAAATCGCTGATTAAGCGCATACGTTTTAATGCTTCTTCTTGCATGATCGGCGTGAAATATTGGAAGCGGTTTCGTCCTTGCTCTTTAGCCGCATACATTGCCTGGTCAGCATTTTTGAGTAAGAGTTCTACTTCACTCCCATCTTTAGGATAGTTACTAATGCCGATACTGGTTGAAACATGGATGACTTCATCGCCAAGGTGAAAGGGGCTGGTCACTTTATCTAAAATATCTTGTGCAATACGCTCGATGTTTATTTGGCTATTCATGTCATTCAGAATAATGGTGAACTCATCACCGCCCATGCGCGCCACAGTGTCGGATTCCCTCACGCAACTTTCAAGGCGTTGCGCTACGTTTTTTAGTAGCATATCGCCCATGTCGTGTCCGAGTGAATCGTTCACTTCTTTAAACTTATCTAAGTCTAAAAACATGAGTGTTACGGTTTGCCCTGTGCGTTGTGCCTTTTTAATATCTTGTCTAAAACGGTCAAGAAATAACACGCGATTTGGTAAGCCTGTTAATTGGTCATAGTGCGCTAAATGCGTGACTTGAGCTTCTGATGTTTTACGGTTGGTAATGTCGGTATGGGTGCCGATCATCCTCAGCGGTTTCCCATCTTTAGACCTGCTCACTGTCATGCCACGAGCCAATGTCCATTTCCAAGAGCCATCTTTGCAGCGTAGGCGAAATTCAGAAATGTAGACGTCATTATTGCCCGAGAAGTAATTTTGAACATCACCAATTAGTATTGCTAAGTCATCGGGGTGAACCAGCTCTCTGCCGGCAGTAGCGGTGGCGGCTATTTCATTTTCTGCGTAACCGTAAATCTCATGCCAGCGAGAGGAACGAAAAACATGGTCGGATGGTATGTCCCAATCCCATACCCCATCACCAGAGCCTTCAAGTGCAAACTTCCAGCGCTCTTCACTTGCTTGCAGTGATTCTTCAATGCATTTTTGTTGTTGTAAGGTTTGGCGGAACAGGGAGTATAGGATAACTGCTGTGACCAAAATAAAGGCGACACCTTTATAGGTGTTAAACAATGAGAACTCTTCGTGATCAGTAATGAGCTTAAATAGCGCTGAGTCTGTCGTTAATATCCAAAGCAAGCCGAATGCAATGTAGATGCCTACGATGCGCAAGACGATTAAATCTAGCTTGGGTATTTTTTTACTAAATAACTGATTGAAGAGCTTATTCACTACACTACGCCTTTACCTGCTTTTAGCTAGCATTGTAAATTGATTTTACGGTGTTACAAGATTTACTTATGCAGTCTAGCGCTATTTTTATATTATGCGATTTAATGGTAACTGTTTGAATAGTATGTTAATTATTTACATTTACTCAGTGAGGATGTAAATTTTAAGATAATTTACACGAAGTTGTGTGAATAAGCACCTCCTCGTGCAAACTTTCAAACATTATCTATGCAAACTCTTTGAGTAAACTCTTCACAAAATCCGCACGTAGATTAATCGCTTCAAACTCTACTGACACCCTAAGTTTATCTGGCCCATTCATGCGGCATCTTCTGTCGCGTTGTAATAGGTTAATTAACTTCAGCGGATCTATATCGGCTTTAGGGTTAAATTGTAATTGAATCGCCGCATCCGAGGCGTCAATTTTAATGATACCCAGCGGCTTAGCAGCAATACGCAAGCGGTGGCATGCTATCAGTGCCTCACCTTGTTCTGGCAGTAAGCCAAAGCGGTCAATTAGCTCTTCTTGCAAGTTATCTAAGCTATCGTCATCGTTGCAGTTGGCTAGGCGTTTATAAATTACCAAACGTTCATGCACATCTGGGCAATACTCATTGGTGAGTAGTGCAGGGGTGTGCAGGTTGATTTCTGTGGTCACGCCTAAAGGTGCATTTAGGTCTGGTTCTTTGCCAGCTTTCAGTTGCTTCACGGCGTGGTTCAACATATCGGCATATAAATTAAAGCCGATTTCTTGCATTTCACCGCTTTGTGAGTCACCTAGCAATTCACCTGCGCCACGAATCTCTAAGTCGTGCATCGCAAGGTGGAAACCTGCGCCTAGGTCTTCCATTAACTGAATCGCATCTAAGCGTTTTTGTGCCTGTACCGTAATTTTACGGCCAGCCTCAGTCAATAGGTAAGCATAGGCTTGATGATGCGAGCGTCCAACACGGCCGCGTAGTTGATGCATTTGCGCTAGGCCAAACATGTCTGCTTTGTTCATGATGATGGTATTGGCGGTTGGCACGTCAATACCCGTTTCAATAATCGTGGTGCACAACAATAGGTTGTAGCGCTGATGATAAAAATCACGCATCACATGCTCTAGTTCACGTTCGCGTAACTGTCCGTGTGCAACGGCAATGCGTGCATCTGGCAGAATACGCTCAAGTTTTTCACGCATGGAATGTATCGTATCTACCTCATTGTGTAGGAAATACACTTGACCGCCGCGTTTAAACTCACGGGTCACCGCTTCACGGATAATGCCTTCTGAATATTCGGTATGGAATGTTTTAATGCTTAAGCGTTTTTGCGGTGGTGTAGCAATCACACTAAACTCACGTAAACCTTCCATTGCCATGCTTAATGTACGCGGAATAGGGGTTGCTGTCAGTGTCAGTACATCAACCTCTGCACGTAATGCTTTGAGTTGCTCTTTTTGACGCACGCCAAAACGGTGCTCTTCATCCAAAATCGCTAGGCCTAAGTTTTTGAACTTCACGTCTTTTTGAATCAAGCGGTGGGTGCCGATAATAATATCAATTTCACCAGCCTCTAGTCCACGTAAAGCTTCAGCTTGTTCTTTGGCTGTTCTGAAACGTGAGATTTCTGCGATTTTAATGGGCCACTCGGCAAAGCGGTCACTAAAGTTATTAAAATGCTGCTCAGCAAGCAGGGTGGTCGGTACTAGCACTGCAACCTGACGCCCACCCATGACAGCAACAAATGCTGCGCGCAGGGCTACCTCGGTTTTACCAAAGCCAACATCACCACATACCAACCTATCCATCGGACGGCCTGATTGCATGTCTTTAATGACGTTTTCAATCGCTTCCAGTTGGTCTGGCGTTTCTTCAAACGGAAAGCCTTCACAGAATGCTTCGTAATCTTGCAGACTTAAGGTGAATGCATGACCACGTCTGGCAGCACGTTGCGCATAAAGATTCAGTAATTCTGCCGCAGTGTCACGAATTTGTTTCAGTGCTTTTTTCTTGGCTTTTTCCCAGCTGCCGCTGCCTAAGCGATGCAAAGGCGCAGATTCTGGCGGTCCACCAGAGTAGCGTGAGATAAGAAATAATTGTGATACCGGCACATACAGCTTGTCATCACCGTAATACTCTAACAGTAAGAACTCAGTTTCACCTTCGCCTAGGTCTAGGTTAATTAAACCTTTGTAACGACCTACACCGTGTTGTTCGTGTACAACAGGGTCGTTAATGCGCAACTCAGATAAGTCTTTGAGCATGCCTTCGGTGCTACGTGCTTTTTCTTTCTCTCGACGGCGCTGCTGGCGCACGGTAGCTGCATAGAGCTCCGCTTCAGTCACAATGGCAATTGACTGTGCATGATTGTCTTTAAAAGCGACACCACTGTGTAGTGTGCTTACGCCCAACATCACGTGTGCATCACTAGCTTGGAACTCAGCCCAAGTTTCGCAGATGGCGACTTTTAAGCCATGTTCTGCAAACAGTTGGCTCATGGTTTCACGACGACCAAGACTTTCAGCCACAATGAGGATGCGACCTTTAAACTGACTGATAAATGCGGTTAATTTATGTAGCGGTTGCTCTGCGCGACGTTCAATATCGAGTGCTGGTAGTGTGCTGGTAGTCTTTCCAGCTTCCAAAGTACCGCTAGTGAGTACCACTCTGGCAAAGGTATGTGTAGCACTGAAAAAGTCTTCAGTTTTAATCAGCAGTTTTTCTGGTGGCAGTAATGGCCGCTCAGCGTCATGGGCCAAGGTGCGATAGCGTGATTGCGCCTCTCGCCAAAACTGCTGTGCACTTGAATCTAGGTCACCATGCAGACATAATAGGCTGTCAGTCGCTAGATAGTCCAGCAAAGTGGCAGTCTGTTCAAAAAATAGGGGTAAATACCACTCAATACCACCCGAGGCGATACCTTTACTTACGTCTTTATAGATTTTTGCGCGTTGCGGGTCGCCTTCAAATGTTTCGCGGAATTGGCTGCGGAATAGCGCAATTCCCGTTTCATCTAATGGAAACTCACGTGCCGGCAGTAAACGTATTTCTGGCACTGGGTAAAGGCTACGCTGTGTGTCTACGTCAAAAGTGCGGATGGTTTCAATTTCATCGTCAAACAGGTCAATCCGATACGGTAGTGCAGAACCCATCGGGAATAAATCTACTAAACCGCCACGTACACTGAATTCACCGTGTGAGATCACTTGCGTCACATGATGGTAACCCGCTTCTGCACATTGCAGTCGCAGTGCTTCAATATCCAGTGTCTGCCCTTTTTTGAGCATAAAGGTATTGGCACTTAAATAAGCCTTAGGACTTAAGCGAATCAGCGCTGTTGCCAAAGGCACAATCACGACATCACAGGCGTTCTGTGCGATATGGTAGAGCGTAGTAAGGCGGTCTGAAATTAAGTCAGGGTGCGGAGAAAACTGGTCATAAGGTAAGGTTTCCCAATCCGGTAGCAAATGCACTGATAAATCTGGCGCAAAGTAAGGGATTTCCTCTAATAGCCTTTGCGCATCAAATCCGCCCGCAGTGATAATCACTAAGGGTTGATTAGGTTTCTGCGCCTTGGATTGCGTTGCTAACATCGCCAGTGCAAAAGCATCTTCGCCACTGTTTTTGAGTGTTAGCCGATTCGCTTGGCCTTTATTGGGAATTGGCAGGGTGTTCTGCGTCATGGGATTATGATTTTGTTGCGATGAGAAAGGGCAGATTATAACGGCTGTTCACAAACAACCGTTATAAAATCTATATTATTTAGGCCGTGCCGCCCACGGTTAAGCCATCAATTTTTAGGGTTGGTTGTCCAACACCTACTGGCACGCTTTGTCCTTCTTTACCGCAAGTGCCCACGCCTGAGTCAAGCGACATGTCGTTACCAATCATGGACACGCGTTTCAGCACATCTGGACCGTTACCAATCAGGGTTGCGCCTTTGACTGGATAGGTAATTTTGCCGTCCTCAATCATATAGGCTTCTGCGGCGCTAAATACAAACTTGCCGCTAGTGATATCGACCTGACCACCACCGAAATTGGCGGCATACAAACCTTTTTTAACAGACTTGATGATTTCTTCAGGCGGTAGTGTGCCGTTGAGCATGTAAGTATTAGTCATACGTGGCATTGGCACATGTGCGTAACTTTCACGGCGTGCATTGCCTGTAAGTGGCATATTCATGAGGCGTGCATTTAATGTGTCTTGAATATAACCACGTAAGATACCATCTTCAATCAGTACAGTTCTATTGGTTGGGTTGCCTTCATCATCGATGCTAAGTGAACCGCGACGGTCTGCAATCGTGCCATCATCAACAATGGTAATGCCTTTTGCCGCTACTTGCTGCCCAATCATATTGCTAAAGGCAGAACTACCTTTGCGGTTAAAGTCACCCTCTAAGCCGTGGCCAATTGCTTCATGTAACAAAATACCAGGCCAGCCCGCACCTAATACTACTGTCATGCTGCCAGCAGGGGCAGGGCGTGCGTCTAAATTAACCAGTGCCTGATGCACTGCTTTTTGTGCATACTCGTGCAGGACTTCATCGGTGAAATAGCTGTAGTCAAAACGGCCACCACCGCCAGCTGAACCTTGCTCGCGACGACCATTGCTTTCTGCAATGACGTTAATGCCAACACGGACTAAAGGGCGAATGTCCGCAGCCATCACTCCATCATGACGTGCCACCATCACCACTTCATACTCACCAGCTATTGATGCAGTCACTTGCGTGATGCGTGGGTCTAATTTTCTTGCTATTGATTCTAAATGCTCTAAAAGTCTCACTTTTGCATCTGCTGAAAGTGAGGCAATCGGGTCTTGCGGAAGATATAACTGCGGAGCTTGAGGCTTGATGATTGAGCTTGCAGTTTGTTCATTACCCAAGCTTGAGATCGACTTTGTCGCTTTGGCTGCTTCTACCAGCGCTTTTAAATTAATATCATCAGAGTAGGCAAATGCGGTTTTCTCACCACTCACCGCGCGTACGCCAACCCCTTGGTCGATTGAAAAATTACCAGATTTCACCTGACCTTCTTCTAGCCCCCAGCTCTCACTACGGCTATATTGAAAATATAAGTCGGCATAGTCAATTTGGTGAGACATCATGTCGGCGAGTACATTTTGTAATTTTGCTACATCTAAGTTCGCGGGTGCGAGCAATGCTTCGGTAGCGGCATCAAAATGCGAACCTTTGATAAGGTTGGTATGCGGTAGTGATGATTCAGTTTTCATGAGTATATTTTCAAAAAGTATTCGGTAAGCAAAAGTAACGAGTTGGGCTATATTTCAACAAACGCTTATTTTTAGCAAACACTAAGGCCAGATAGAAATTATCCAGCTGAGTCATGCGTAATACAAAGCGTGCAGCATGTTATGCAGATATTTAGCCAGATAACATTTTACTGTGATGGTGCTAACCACATGCACCTGTCAGCATCAGTGGCGAAATAGTCACGCCTCAAATCCTGATACGTACCGTTATCCGACAACCTTAATGGTGCGATGTTTCAATGCAGGCAAACTTTTTCGTAAACTTTCTTGATAGGTTGGATTCATGGTTGCCATGACAACGCCTGAGCCGCGTGGTAAGCGATCAAGCACAACTCCCCATGGGTCTACAATCATACTATTGCCATGTGTTTCACGTCCTGATATATGGTAGCCACCTTGTGCAGGTGCAATCACATAACTTAAGTTTTCTATCGCACGCGCACGAATCAGGCTTTCCCAGTGCGCTTTACCTGTGGTATCTGTAAAGGCAGAAGGCACGACAATAATACTGACCTCTCCCATCGCGCGGTATAGCTCTGGGAAGCGCAAATCATAGCAAATTGATAAGCCGATTTTGCCGAATGGGCTATTGATCACGATTACTGTATCGCCAGCTTCAATCGTTTTTTCTTCAGTGTAATGTTCATTACCTAGTTTTAGGCCGAACAGATGGATTTTATCGTAGCGCGCAACCTGTTTACCTTTGTCATCGAACACTAGGCAGCTATTGCGCACTTTATTGGGCGCATCACACACTAAGGGCACAGAGCCACCAATTAACCAGACCTTATGTTTTTTTGCAGTTTTGCTCAGAAAGTCCTGAATTGGGCCTTTGCCTTCTTCTTCACGGGCTGCTACTTTGTCAGACTCTTTTAAGCCCATGATGGCAAAGTATTCGGGTAATACAATCAGCTTTGCACCTTGGTTAGCGGCAATCTCAATTAGGCGTTCAGCTTCACTTAAATTGGCACTAACATAAGGGCCAGATGCCATTTGAATGCCTGCTATTTTAGCAATGCCTTTCGTGGCATTTTGGCTGCTGAGTTTAGCTTTGGTAGTTGTTACGCGAGAAGTGATAGCCATGTGATATCCAAACAGTTTTTAAATTCTTTTTAGCGCTGATATTAAGCGCTTATCTTTAATTGATTAGTGGGTTGTCTTGATTATTTTTAAGCTCGTTTTCAGATTTTACTTCTTGAGGGTTATCCCAAGAGCCAATGATTTCATAATCAGTCGATGCAATTTTATTTAAAGGGTCTTTTAGCACTTTCTGGGCTAAAAATGCCACAGCACCGACTAGTGGCCCACCGGCCAAGGCGGCAAGCGAAATGCTATCACTAATCCTAGGCGAAACGTTAACAAAAAGATGTTGTGTCTCTTTTTGTAGATTGGTTTCACCTTTAATGCTGACATCAGCCGCAGGGCCTGCCATTTTAAAGTTGTCGCTACGCATGATGCCTCGGTCAATTTTAACGGTTGCATTGATTTTGTCAAAAGCAAAGCCATTGCTAAACAAATCTCTAAAATCTAATGTCAGGCGTCTTGGTAGGCTTTGCAGGCTGAGTAAGCCTAGCAGTCTACCCACGCCTGGTTGCACTTGTAATATCTGGCCTTTACGCACGTCAAACTTCAGTTCGCCGCTAAGACGTGTTGTATCAAACTGGTGTGGGCTACCAGGCCAGTGCAGCTGACCGCTGAGCTTACCTTCGCCATCTTTGATGGTGTCGGCATAGCCTAGCCTAGTCAGCGTTTGACCTAAATCTTTGATGTCCCATCTAATGTTAAGGTAAGTGTTTGGGTTTCTTACCCAGTTATTCCACTGACCTTCTGCACTTATCGTGCCTTCAGGGGTAATGAACTTTATTTTCTGGATATCCCAGTTGTCATTCTCTGGATAAGCAATGACCTCTAAGCTACCAAGATTTTTTTTATGGAACTCAAAGTTATCCGCAATAATGTCTAGTGCAGGGTAGTCTTGCTCTAGTTTGGTAAATTGTTTTACCTTGCTAATGTCTGGAATATCGCTAGGAGCTGATAACTGGTCTGGTGCAGTTTCTGGAATGGTGAGGTTGCTTAAACGAGCAATCAACTTGCCATTTTTCTGGTCTATCCATTGCAAGTTACCAGTAATCTCTTTACTTTGAATGGCAATACGTAAATTGTCTGTGTTGTTAAGCTCAGTAATATTGACTTGGTTAAGACGTCGGTTAAAGATGTCGAGTGCCTTAATAGATAGTGCTACTTTCTGAATGGGTAATTTAGGCTGTTGTTTTGTGGTGTCTGATAAGTTTTTCACCACATAGCGCCATGCATCCGCGTTCAAGTAATCTAGGTGACCCGTTAAAGAAATACCTGCTGGTTTGCCTAAATCATTGGATATCGAAGGCTCAACTTTAATGTCCCCACCTAGTTGAATACTGGCATTATTCAACTCAAACTTCCCGTCATTTAATGTACTGGTGATTTTTGCGCCAGCTTTGTTACCAATATTGATGAAAGTGTTACTTACGTTAGGCTCTTGTCTTTTATCAACACGCAAACTTAGTGCTTGGCTAGCAGACTTATCAAACGGTGCGGGCAAGCGAGAAGTAATGCCTGTTAAATCACTGCGGATACTAATGTTAATACGTGGCTTCTGGATCAGAATGTCGCCAATCCAATCAGTGCTGCCGCTGATATAGTCACTCGCTTTTGTTAGCGATTGTTCTTTAAGCACCTGTTTGATGCTGTTATCACTTAGTCTGCCTTTTGCCAGTATGCGTATGGACTTATCCTTATTTGAGCTTAAACTAAAGGCTAGAGGAGAGCCAAATGCATTGGCTTTAATGTTTTTAGCGCTTAGGCTATTTTCTGTGAACTCTAAATTACCGTTAATCTGAGTCAGTGTTGGAATATCTTCACTTTCCATTTTCCCGTTGGTAATTTGATAGAGTCCTTTATATTTAGAAGCATCCAAATCTTCTAATGGAATACTTAAACCTAAGCTAAGCTTACCAGCACCACTGGTTTTGAGGTTGTCAGTAAAGCCTTCAGTGAGCGTGTGTACAGGACTTTTGTTAACAAAAGCAATGCCTTCGCTTACTGGGCCTTGTAGTTCAGATTGAATGCTGAGGATAGGATAGTCCGCATCTAATTGTGCGATGGTTGTTTTGCTCTTAATGATTTGATTACCCAATATACGCCCAGTATGCGCATTAAGCTCCATGCGATTACCTTCAAATAAAAGGTCCAAGCCTAGCTTTTCGATGACAGGCCAATCAGTACCGTACTCTAAAAGGGCATCACTGAGCTTGGCAGTTACTCTGAACAAGCCTTGTTTGGTATCCAGATTATTTTTACTATCCACAAACGGAAAATCGGCCAATCGGCCTTTTACGGTTAAATTGATATCGTTAGCGGTGCCTTCCAATATGGAGGTGTCCAACCAATTAAGCGTGGTTTCACCCAGCGTGGTTGGATAGTAATATTTGGCATATTTGGCATTGCCGTGATTAAATTTTCCTTTTAAATCAAGGAGACCACCTTTTTCCCCATCCATCAGGTAGCTGGCATCAACAGTACCTGATAAATGTGGGCTACTCATGGTTAATGAATTTACATTAATTTTTGTTTGATGATTATCAATGTTCCAAGTGACTTTACCCTCAAGCTTATTAAAAGGGATTGGCCAGCGTAATATGCCCTTCATTTCTAAATGAGCCTGATGTGTATCTAGCAGTAAAGCCCCAGATTTTTGGTTTGCCCTAAGCTCGCCTGATAAATTGTTAAAACCGGGAATGTTTTCGTAAGCGGTTAAATTTAAACGATTAAATTTAGTGTTTAGTTGGTAGGTTTTTGTTACATTGTTTTGTGCTTCCCATGCGATGTTCAGGTCTTTTAGCTCACCCTGTGGATTTGTAGCGTTGATAGGCGCTAGGACCTTTTCAGGAATTGGTAATTGGGACAATGTGTTTTGTATGTTGCTTAACCCTAAGCTTGGCATGCTTAGGTTAAAGTTTTGCTCACCCTTAATCGTTTGGGTATAGTTTGCTGACAGTGCTTTGATATTAAATCCATTAACGGTACTCGCATTCAGCTCATTCACGCTTAAAGAATGGCCGGATATGTTTGTCGTGCCTAGTAGCTTGTTTTTGTTTAGATTTTCCCAGACAATATTTCCTGAAAGCTTGTCTAGCATTAATGGCGCAAGGTTTTGTTTTGTTTGCAGTTGTATGTTTTCTAATGCAACATGACTGTTGATTGATTGCAATTGATTGTTTGAAAAGGTAATCGTTACATCGGTACTGCCTATGCCAGCACTTAAATTGACAGGGTAATTTACCCATATTTTATATGCGGCTAGATCAGCATTTTTTAGCTGTAGGCGTATCTTGCCATCCCATTCTTGAGTTTTGCTGATATCGCTTCCGTAAAAGCTACCACTTAGCAGTATTGGATGGCTGCTGCCGACCGATGGAGATGCACTGGCGCTAAAGCTGTGATTTCTTATCAGGCTTCTCCAGGGCGGGCTTAAAATCTCCAAATTAAGTTGATTTAAACTTAATTCAGGCGCGTTTCTTAGTTCGTCTATCCAAAGCACTTTGGCATTGGTAATCGCTAATTTATTTTGTCTTAATAGCCAATTGGTTAAATCAGGTTTTGATTCCCCAGCAATGCTAATACCTGCAACAAAAATTTCACCATTGGTGTTACGGCGTATGGTGAGCTCTGGGTTGTGAATAATCAGTTCGGCTAAATGCGGCTCTAGTAGTGGAACACTGAGCCATGACAAAGCAACCTCAATATTTTTTAACTGTAGTGCAGTGCGGTCTTGTGTATCAAAAATATCGATATTACTTAACAGTAAATGTGGATTAATCCCTTGCCAGTCAGCCTTGATGTCGCCGATGACAACTTTCTGATTAGCAGATTTGCTAGCAAAACGGGCAATTTCATCTTTATGTTGGCCGATATTCGGCATCAGCCAGAAGTGAATAGTGAGTGCGATAGCAAGCACGATAATAGCTGAAACACCAGCTAGCCAAAGTGTTGCTCGATAAACCCAAAGTAGAGATTTTTTAACCATTGATAATGTGGGTTTTATTTTTAATATGTTAGACCTGCATTTTACTTGAATATTGGCTGTATAGATTGATAATCGGGGAGACGCTATTGTAAAACTGCGTAAATTTTCACAAATCTAGCTTAAAAGTAAAAGAGTGTTTAAGACTATGCACGTTAATCATTTAGAATAACGAACTTGGTAGCTTAGCGACATGTAATTATTACGCTTTTATTATGCTAACAATGACTGGGTGGCGCTCATGCAACTCACCAGTTTTGTTCAATTTAATTCATATGGTTATCTCTTGATTCAATTTAAACAACTTACTTTAACGCGCGGCCTTAAAATTTTAATTCAAGGCGCATCCATGCAGCTTCACCCCGGCCATAAAGTTGGCTTAACGGGTGCTAATGGTGCCGGTAAATCTTCTCTTTTTGCTATGCTGCGAGGTGAGGTGCATCCTGAGCAGGGTGATTTAGAAATGCCGGTAAGCTGGGTAGTAGCACACGTTGCACAAGAAACCCCCGCTTTAGCCATGCCTGCTATCGAGTTTGTGCTGGATGGCGATGCAGAGTTACGTGAAATTGAAGCAGGATTAGTGGCTGCAGAGGCGAACCATCAAGGTGAACTCATTGCAGAATTGCATCAGCGTTTAACCGATATTGATGGCTACAGTGCAAAAGCGCGCGCTTCTGAGTTACTGAATGGCCTAGGGTTTAGTCAAACAGCGCTACAGCAGCCCGTATCAACTTTTTCTGGTGGGTGGCGCGTTCGCTTGAACTTAGCGCGTGCTTTGATGTGCCGTTCCGATTTGTTACTGCTAGATGAACCAACCAATCACTTGGATTTGGATGCTGTGATTTGGCTGGAAAGCTGGTTGCAGAGCTACCGCGGCACCTTGTTATTGATTTCGCATGATAGAGACTTTTTAGATGCTATCGTCAACCACATTGTACATATTGAGCAACAGACATTAACGCTTTACCGTGGCGGCTATTCTGATTTTGAACGCCAACGTGCAGAGAAGCTTGCCTTGCAACAAGCCATGTTTGAAAAGCAGCAGCGTAAAGTTGCCCACTTGCAAAGCTACATTGACCGTTTTCGCGTACAGGCTACTAAGGCGCGTCAAGCGCAAAGCCGTATTAAAGCACTTGAGCGTATGGAGATGATTTCTGCTGCGCATGTGGACTCACAATTTGGTTTTGAGTTTAGAGTGCCAATTGCTGCGCCTGACCCTTTGCTGGTCTTGGATGACATGAGTGTGGGCTATTACGATAAGCCTTTGATTAGCAATATTGAATTAGCCATCAGGCCCGGTGAGCGTATTGGCCTACTTGGTAAAAACGGCGCAGGTAAAACCACGCTGATTAAACTATTGGCGCATGAGTTGGCGCCATTAGGTGGTAAGCGCGTAGAGGGTAAAGACCTGAATATTGGGTACTTTGCACAGCATCAACTGGAGCAGTTGCGCCCAGATGATTCGCCGCTCCAACATATGATGAAGTTAGACCCGCTTACACGTGAGCAGGAACACCTTAATTATTTAGGTGGTTTTGACTTTAAAGGCGATATGGCAAGGTCACCTTGTGCTAATTTTTCTGGCGGTGAGAAATCCCGTCTGGCATTGGCATTGCTGATTTGGACGCGCCCCAATTTACTATTGCTCGATGAGCCAACCAACCATTTAGATTTAGAAATGCGCCATGCCCTCACGCTTGCCTTACAAGACTTTGAAGGTGGTGTTATCTTGGTGTCGCATGATCGAGCCTTGCTGCGAGCAACCTGTGATGAATTTGTGTTGGTGGCAGATGGCAAAGCGAGCCAGTTTGATGGTGATTTAGAAGATTACAGCCAATGGCTGAATGAACAGCGTATCAAAGAAAAGCAACTGAATCAGATCGTTGCAACAGATAAATCAAATAAAAATGATCGTGCAGCCAATAAAGCGGAACGTCAGGCTAGAATTGTAGAACGCCGCCCCTTGTTAAAAGAGCTTGAGCAAATTGAGCGCAATATGGCACAGTGGCAAACGGATAAAAAACTGTGTGATGAGCAACTCAATGATGCAGACCTTTATACCAGTGCTGATAAATCAGTATTGCAACAGCTTTTAAAAACACAAGCGACGCTAACGAATCAAATAGAAACCGCTGAAGAGCGCTGGTTAACCTTGCATGAGATGTTAGAAGCAATGCCTGTGCTGGATTAAAACCATTAGATTATTTAATTGCTGGATTTATACCCGTTTTACTTAAAGATTAATAAGGACTTTAAAGATGGAAATGACGTATTCACAACGTTTAAAGCTCATGCATGCGTTATGCTTGGCAGCGACACACCGCGATGATGAAACCCCTAATACAAATTTAGATGAATATGATGCATTGAACGCCGCTGATTATTTAAGCTGTTATGTGACATTTAAGGCGATTCAATCTGCCGACCGATCACCGCTAGCTGAGCGCAGTGAAAACTTTGATATGTTGAGCGTGTACCATGCCTTTGCATTACTGAGCTATGCATTTTTTACCACACCGCTAGTGCAAGAGAATATCAAGCCTGATTTTCAGGCCGTGCAAATTACCATTGCAAAAACACTATTTGCAGGGTTGCCAGATGCCGAGCTGATTGAAATTGTAGAATCAGGTTTAAACAAATTTCAATTAATTGCGGATGCAGAAGCTGAGCACTGGACGCAGTTTAGAGAGAATGTGGATAAATTAGTGATAGCACTTGTGGTTGCTGCTACAGACGATGATAGCCCACATACAATGGAAGAAGTATTGCCAATTTTTGGCCAGTTGTTGAGCCAATTATGTGAGGCGTTTGAAAGCGCTTAATGATAGGTTAAATCAGAACGCTTACCCATGGTGCTTTGTAGACGGTGTGCTCTTGTGGACATTAATGCTGGGGTTGCGCACTGCTTGCAGTATCGATGATATTTCCTTCTAGGGTTTGGTGAATCTGCTCCATTAAAAAACTGGTAGATTCACGCCCAAGTTTAGATTCACGCATTGCCATATGCCAGCTTGAGATACATTGTCTTAAGCTGGTCTCATTCTCGCAGCTTTCAATTTTAGTTTTAATGCCGCGCCCCATCATGCCAAGATAGTCATCGGTCGCTTCAATGAGTATGCTTTTCACTGTCGCTAGCTTTGTCGGGCAGATAGGTGCTACTTGGTCTGTCGTTTCGAGTAAAGATGTTGTGATTGTAGGGGTGTGCATGCTGGCAGGCATGACTTGCTGTGCTCGCTGTTCCTGCGGTCGTTGGATATAGCCTTCGGACTCCAGCTTTCTAATCGTGTCTAATAGCTGGTCTTGCTTGAAAAACTTGTTCAGGTCATCCAGATTGCGTACACCATTCACCAGCAATAATACTTGGCGTTCGCGCACACTCAATGTGCGTTGATTGCTGGAAAACTCGTTAAAACCACGCGTGGATTTTTCATACACCATGATGTTGATCTCATGTGAGCGCCGCCATTTGTTTTAAATGGGGTAAGCGCGTAATGATGTGCATCATAGTGTGTGAGTATGAAGCTAAGGTGATGCTTTTATGTCACATTAGTGACGATTGTGTGACTTTAGGAGGATGTTTTAAGATGCTACAAGGTTTTATTGAATGCTGCGGTGACACTCAAGCCCACAGAAGCGTTTGTTGATTACTGATAATCACCGTCTATGTAAAACCAGCAGTTATCAATCCGTTTAAAACGGCTGGTTTCCTGTAGTCTTTCAGCTTTTCCGCTTAGATTTTTGGCATATTTGTAACGTGCAACAAAGGCGACAACTGCATTGTCTGCATCTATGTTTTTATGGCGCTTCACTTGCAAACCTAGCCATTTGATTGCCTCTTCACCTTCTAAATTCAGGTTTTGCGGCCGTGAGTCTGGGTGCCAAGTGTGCAGTAGATAATCTTTTAAATCAGGCTTGCTGCTTGCAAGCGCATAGGCGCTGTAACGTGAACGCATAAGCGCTTCCGCATTGGGGGCAGGGGTGCCAAGGTGGTAAACCTCACAGCATAGATGGTATGGATTTTCGCTATCGCATGGGCACAGTGTCATGATTTTATGCTTTCCAATATAACCTCAAGCCTGCGAGATGATGTTTGTGCATCATCTCCCTATTGTCAGGCTGTTTTGAGGGTAAAGTTAGGCAATTTCACGTGTTTCTAAAAACTGGATATCCGGATAGCGTTCTTGTGCCATCTGTAAGTTAACGCGGTTAGGCGCTAAGTACACATAATCATCGGCACCATCTAATGCCACGTTAAAGCCGTATTTATCTGCAATGGTTTTTAAGTCTGCGTCAGAGCCGCGTAACCAGCGTGCGGTATAGCAGTCGTATGGTTCAAACACCATATCTACGCTGTACTCATGCTCTAAACGGTGTGCGACCACCTCAAACTGCAACATACCAACCGCACCTAAAATCAGGTCGTTAGAAAGCAGAGGGCGGAACAGTTGCGCAGCACCTTCTTCAGCTAACTGTTTTAGGCCAATTTGCAGTTGTTTCATCTTCATCGGATTTTTAATGCGCGCACGGCGGAAAAACTCTGGGGCAAATGATGGAATACCGGTAAATTTAAGGTTTTCACCTTCACTAAATGTATCGCCCAATTTCACTGTGCCATGATTAGGTATACCGATAATGTCGCCAGAGTAGGCCTCATCCATGGTGGTACGGTCTTGCGCCATAAAGGTAATGGCGTTATTCACGCTCAATGTTTTGCCGGTAGCAACTTGCTTCACCTTCATGCCACGCTCAAAACGGCCAGAGCACACGCGCAAGAACGCGATACGGTCACGGTGTTTCGGGTCCATATTCGCCTGAATCTTAAACACAAAGCCTGAAAATTTACCCTCATTTGCTTCTACTGGGCGGCTTGCTGTGTTGCGTGATTGTGGCGGCGGCGATAAATCTACCACGGCATCTAGCAATGATTGCACACCAAAGTTGTTAATGGCAGAGCCAAAGAACACTGGTGTTTGTTTACCGTTTAGATAGCGCTCTTTATTAAACTCATGGGATGCACCACGCACTAGCTCAATATCAATACGCAATTCCTCAGCTTGGCGACCTAATAGTTCATCGACGCGTGGGTTATCTAAGCCTTTAATGGTTTCAGAGGTACCTTTTTCTGCACGTGGGTCAAAGAACGAGATTTCATCGTTATACAAATGATAAACACCACGGAAGCCTTTACCCATGCCGATTGGCCATGTCATCGGTGCACATTCCATACCGAGCGTGGTTTCAATTTCATCTAGTAATTCAATTGGTGGGCGGCTTTCACGGTCTAGTTTGTTGATAAACGTGATGATAGGTGTATCGCGCATGCGACACACATTTAACAATTTAATGGTTTGCGCTTCTACACCGTTAACTGAGTCAATTACCATCACCGCAGAATCCACTGCGGTTAATGTACGGTAAGTATCTTCAGAAAAGTCATCATGGCCTGGGGTGTCAAGCAGGTTGATCATGTGCTCGCGGTAAGGGAACTGCATCACAGATGAGGTCACAGAAATACCGCGTTGTTTCTCTAGTTCCATCCAGTCTGACGTTGCATGACGTGCTGCCTTACGGCCGCGTACCTCACCAGCTACCTGAATTGCACCACCGAACCAAAGTAGTTTTTCGGTCAGTGTGGTTTTACCAGCATCGGGGTGAGAAATAATAGCAAACGTACGGCGGCGGGAGATTTCGTCTTGAAGCGATGACATGTTTTGATAGAGTTGATTTAAAAGCGCTATTTTACCTTAAATATGGCTTAACTCGTAGAAACGGATATTGGCTGAGCAGGCTTTGTCATCTACATATGACACACGCTTAATATTTGAGATGATTCGAGTTTAATGTCAGTCTTGTCGTTAACGTCTTGATGACGCCTCATTTTTAAGTTCGCGTGTCACCAGTTTTGTTAATGACCCAATCTCGTTGGAGAGCAGTATTAATAAGTCATCCAACGTTACAATCCCAGTTAGCGAGCCATGCTCGTCAACAACTGGCAGCCTTCTGACGCCTTTTGAAGTCATCATTTTAATCGTTTCAAATACCCCAGCACTTTCTTTGACTACCGATAAATGCCTGACCATGATGTCACTCACCGTAATCACTTTGCAATCCAACTCAGTTGCTACAACTTCTATGACTAAATCACGGTCTGTGACGATGCCTAATGGTATGGTTTGGTCTTGATTTTCTTTGATGACTACGACATCGCCAACATGATGGCTTCGCATTAGTTGAGCAGCTTCAAAAACAGTGGCGTCGGCTTTAACCGTCACCACTTCGTGATTACAAATTGAGCTAATTGACATGATGGCTTCCTTTTTATTGTTAAATACCATTGTGTATATGTTAATTATTTTATTGTTTAACTGAGTGCCTTGACTAAAAGCACTGGCACGTGACTTTGTTTTACCACCATATCCGCATCACTGCCCATCATGAATCGTGCAAACCCACGTAGGCCGTGTGTCCCCATGACGACCAAATCTGCCGGCCATTCTTCTACTTGCTTAATAATCAGTTTAGAGACGCGCTCACCAATACTTTCTACGATTGTGCACTCGGCTAATACGCCAGACTGACGTGCTTTTTCTTCAGCAGCCTCTAGTATTTTTTGACCTTGGTTACGTTGAATATCTGCCAGATATAAAACATTAAGCTCGCCATTTGCATCTAAAATTGGGAAATAGGTGTCCACCACATGCAAGAATCTAAGTTTTGCGTCTAGTGTTTTAGCAAGGTTAATCGCTTCTACCATGCCACAGTTAGAAGTGCTACTACCATCTATCGGGCAGAGAATTTGTTTGTACATTTTTATTAAACTCCTATCAAAAAATACAAGCCGCGTTGATAGTATGGCCAATTATTTAGTTGAGTAGGTTAATTAACCCTTCCTGTTGGTATGCTCGACAGAATGCGAGGATGCTTACGTGAGGTAGGAGCAGGCATGTCATTAGGGTAGCCAACAACAATCGGTGCCACTACCGTAAATTCATGAGGGATGCCTAGCTTAGTTTTTACCTCGGCTAAATTCAAAACAGGAAGCGCGCAGCCAATAATGCATGACCCAAGACCCATCGCACAGGCGGCTAAAATCAAATTTTCAGTGGCTAGCCAACAATCAGCCTCAGAAAAATTTATCTTTGTATTGCCACAGATGAGGATGAGCGTTCCCGCATCATAAAAAATATTAAAGTCTTGATTGATAGGTAATTCAAATAGTTTGAGTGCTTGCTGATGCTGGTTGTGATGCATCATCGTGAGTAGCATAGGCTTGACTTGGTCTGAGATTTTTTTTAGCAACTGCTGGTCTTGTATGATGACAAATGCCCAAGGTTCACCGTGCATTGCGGTAGGGGCACGTATTGCAGCTTCAAGAAGGCTAGAAACAGCCCCTTTTTCTAGCTTTTGTGTTGTGTAGCTCCGTACGGAGCGCCTAGCTAATATGGCTTCGTAAAGGCTCATTTCCACTTCAAGTAATGCCATTTTTATGTGCTCCCGCCTGTGACTCAAATGATATGTTTAACGGTATGTTTTGTAGGTTTGTCTAGAGCACATTATCAAGAATAAAGAGATTAGTTAATCCGCGCGAGCACGTATAACTAGATGATTTGACGCTGACAGTTGATACTGGAATGTTGATGATTGATATCAGGATAGTCTTAAGTCATAGAGCTGGGAGTTGATGCACAATCAACCCATAGATGTTTGTGGCTATGCTGTGGATTAGTTTGTAGGCATCTATTTCAGACAGTTTCTACTAAACTCCAGCTCGATAAACTCTTAGCTCGACATATGGAAATGTGCTGTATTAGGACGCCTCGCCAGCCAAAGTACAGTACAAAGAAAGTGCTATATCAGTGGGATGGGGAAGGCGACATTTAAATTAGCGTTAAGAGAGTTGGTAATTGTAATTACATAATATTATTGAGCATTTAAAACTAATACTTCACCGTTACCTTTGTAGGCTGCATCACCAACAAAACGTTGTACACGTTGCGAGTTTAATTGGCTAAATTGAGTGTTGTATTTTTTAAATGATTTAAACAATAGGCTCAAGTATGGCAATGTGTGTGTGCCACAGTCTTGCACTGTTGAGTGTAGGCTTGGTGCATTTTTTAGTAATAGTGTGCCACGATGCATATTAAATGCAGTATAGGCACCAACATTTCCTAACACGCCAATGGTGCCAGCAATCATGCGGCTACCACAATAGTCGCCAGCATTACCCTCAATTAAAATCAAGCCTCTGCGCATTTGGTCACCTACGCGGTCGCCAGCGTTACCTTTAATGATAACAGTGCCGCCGCGCATGCCTTTGCGTAGGCCTTCAGAACCTGCACCTACAAAATCACCTACGTTGGCATCGATTTTTAATAGGCCATTTACCATGTTGCATGCGGCATAGCTTTCTGCACTGCCAGTGCAGTGAATTTCACCACTTTTCATAGTGAAGCCTAAATAGGAGCCTGCATTGCCTTCAATTGTAATGTTGCCAGACGACATATGGGCGCCAATATAGTCTAGCTTGTTTGACGCATTTTTAAAGACGATATGTGTAGCGTCACTACCTGTAATGTCAAATAAATCGCTTACAGGTACGGTGTTGTTACCATAAGTCACTTTAATATTAGCGACATCAGTGATTGATTTGTTATCCAAGCTATTTGGCGTTAAAGCACTGCAATTTACTGAAAATTTGAGTGCATTTTTTAATGTAAAGGTAAGCGCGTTCATGAGTTGCTGCCGTTTAAAATATCATGTAGTTTGAAAAGGTGAGGGCCAAGCTTGCCGCCATAGTTACCTGCTGAAATGCGCTTCACGCCACTATCAGCGCCTAGATTGCAAATGGCTTCGATACCCACTTTCATTGAGAGTGCGATGTCTTCAAAAGTTAAACCATCAATCACGATTTCCATTACGCTTTCAATTTCTGGTGAAAGTTCGGTATTGGTAGCACCTTTTAGCGTAGGGCAGAATGCATCGTTGGTTGAGGCAAACATGGTTTTATATTTACTACCGACTTTAGAGCCAGAACGGACTACGCCACCAGGGAACGGCATAATGACGTTAGGCACTTTTTTCATCGCTTCAATTGCTACTTCAGCTGCGGCTAAGGCAGCTGGTTGCGATGTTGCTAGGATTAAAAAGTTACCACCGCCGATAGCGCGCACCATACTAGTGGTTTCTTCTGTAATAAACTCACCATCCATCACTGGAATGCGCCAGTAGCGTTTGCCATCAATCAGTTTAGAGGTTTGAAAGCCATCGCCAAAATAACGAAGGTGCTTACCTAGGCTGATTTTATCTTCGCCATCGATACCTGAAAAAGCAGCAGCAGTTGGGCAGGTAAGGATACATTGCCCCATGCGGGTTTCTAGTTGCTGCATGAGCACTTTGCTACCCATGGCGAACATTAAGATGCTCACACCAGGTCTGCCATCAGGAGTTTCTTCGATGGTTAGTTCACGCTCAATGCCAGCCTCGACACCACAACCAATCACTGAAGTTGCAAAGCCAGTCATGGCGTTAGCAGCATGGTATGCCCACTTGAGGTTTTGCGCAGTAATGATCACGCGTGCGCCGCGCATATTAAATGCTTCGGCGAAAGTATCGTCAATTTGTATATTATTTAGCAACATCATTATTTAGGCCGTTGGATCAGCAGTTTTAATTTTATCAATCCATTCTTCAATTTGAATGGTACCTAGTTCTTTTACCTTAGTAATATCCGCTTCCGGCAGCACATCCTGCACCAAATCAATACGCTTCCATTCGGCAAGTGGGGTTTCACAATGTTCACGTGGTACGTAACGTGAATCGCGCACTTTCGTGCGTTGGTGAATATAACGTGGGCAGTTTTGCCATAACTCAGATAGGGTAACCCTAACAATAAAGTCAGCTTCTTTATATTCGCTCATCAAAGGGTCATTGTGTGAGATGCTTGCGGTGCCTTGTACACGAATGCGATGAGGTGCTTCAAATGAGATAAACAGCAAACCGACTTGCGGTTGCACATTGATATTTCCCATCGAGAAGAACATGCCATTGCCGTCGTAGCTTGGAAATGCCAATGTTTTGCTATCAATCACTTTGACAAAGCCAGCATCACCGCCTTTATAAGAAACGGTAGGGCGGCCTTGATGGTCTACTGTGGATAAGAAGAACATATCCATATGCTCGATAAAGCCTTTAGATTCTTCATCAAATTCAGTTTTACAAGCTAGTTCTTCAACGCGGTCTGCCATTTTTCGTGTGGCAAACTCATCTTGCAATTGACGGTGTTGCTCGCCATATAACCTACTCATATCAATCCTTTTCAGTAATTTAGCTTGTTAGTTTTTGTTAACGACAACACTGCCTCTACCGTCATCAAAAATCTCGGCATCGCTAATTTTGAAGTTATCTAAGCTTATGGTCTGGTAGCGGTCGAAATAGTCTTTTAGGTCTTTTTCTACACCAATATCAAACGCTGGTTTTGCGGTGTGGGTAGCACCCCATACAACTTTAACAACGGTACCATTTTTAACCACTAACTCACCATTTTTGAATACGTAATCCGGTTTGGCGAACATCGCTTCTCGGTTCTCTTGGTCTGTGTAAACCGTGATGTCTGCATTTGCACCTATACCCAAGTGACCACGGTCGTTTAGGCCAATCAGCTTGCTTGCGCCAGCGCGCGTCATGATTGCAATGTCATATAGACTGTATTCGCGGTCTAGGCTTGTGAGGTTGCTCATGGATTGTGCATCCAGATTTAGCTTGGCAAATGCTTCGTTTCTGAAACTTTTATCCATTAGTAAGCGAATCAGATGCGGGTAGCTGGTGAATGGCGCGCCGTTAGGATGGTCTGTGGTTAAGAAAATACGCCATGGATCTTCAACTGATAAGAAAATCTCCAAGCCAATAGCCCATTGCAATGCATTCACGTAGTTTTGATCGCGATATTTAAATGGCAATACGCCACAGCCAGCATCACACTCCATATCCATGATGACGGATTTTTTAGGGTTAGCATGTTTAGCATTCAGGTGCTGCATCATGGAGTCGCCAGACGCGGTCACCGTTTGATTAAACAATATTTGGCCAACGTCTGCAGTAATGTTCTTGTTTTTATTAATCGCTTCCGATATTTGCGCAGCCGCTGAAGAGAATTTTTTATCACCCTCAGTGCCGTAGCTATGAAATTGAATGTGTGTTAGATGCATAGGCAAGCCATTACTTGCCCCCATGGTGTTCAGCGTAGTTTCAAAGTTACCTGCTGCACCAAGGTTATTACAGTGCACATGCAACGGTTTGGCAATCCCAAGCTCATGCACAGCACGACTTAGGCTTTGTAATACTTCACGTGGACTAACTTGGTAGTGTTGATGATTTTCATCTAAATTAAGTCTGCGCTGATTAAACTTAAATGCACTAATCCCGCCAGGATTCACGACTTTAATGCCAATCGCTTGCGTGGCATGTAAAGTCCACGCTACATAATCGTTAATCGCTTTTTGGTCTTTTTTAGCTGTTAGCATGCGCAAAAAGTAATCGTCATTACCTAGCATTGCATAGCCACCCTTGTCGATCATCGGGGTGTCGCCCATTTCTAGATGCGCTTGACGTGCGTTGATTGGTGAAATGGCAGGCTCAAACGCAGCGGTGTAGCCCATTTCAATGTATCTAAAGCCAGTATCAGTGGCAGTAGGCGTGGCATGGTGGCTACAATATGGTGTACAAATATGTGCTTCTGGCTCACTCAGGGTTTTAATTTCCTGCATCTGTTTTTGTTGGTACTCTGGCAACATCATCCGAGCAATGTTGACCTTGCCACCACCGATGTGGCTATGCATATCGATAGCGCCAGCCATCACGACTTTTCCAGTTAAGTCATAAGTTTGGGTGATTTTAGCGTGGTCGAGTGGTTTAGGGACGATACGGCCTTGATAGATATAGATATCTTCTACCACGCCATTTTTGTTGTGCGCAGGGTCGTATAGTTTGCCGTTCTTGAGTAAAGTGATCATGCTAATTCTGCCTCAATTCTATTTATTACCTCACTCAAGTTGGGTAATTCGTTATTACGTAATTTTTTTAGTGGTAGCGTGATAGAGCTATCCATACGGAACATCAGCCCTGCATGGTCAACCCCAGGGATGCCTACCGGGATAAACACATCAGGCGTGCTATCGAGTTTGGTGTCAGGGTGTCCAATCACTATGCTAGGTAATGTTGTTGGTGGTGGGCTCACTGAGTTGAATGTGCTGACCCATAGCAACGCGTCACTGTTCTGCAGTTGTTTCTGTGTTGAGAAGTGATAATTATCATATTCAGGCTTGCCATTCACGAAGCGATTTCTAGTTGGATATCCACTTAACCATGCGCTCGTATTGTTCACTGAAGAGTCGCCATCACCAGAGTTGAGTGGCAGGCCAGCAGCGCGTGTTGTTTCGTTAAGCTGATTAATTAGTTGCACGATGCTTTGAATCGCAAGCTCTGCGTGGCTAAATTTAAAGCTACTTGCAGACCATACAATCACTGCATATTGTGCGGCCTTTAGTTTTTCTACTAGCGCTTGAAGCGTCGCCACTGGAACACCGCCAATAGTTTCACCTTTGATTTTTTTATTGATTAATAAGGCGTTAAGCGCGTTAATGATTTCTGGCACTTTGCTTGGATCATTGCCTATTGCGTTTGCCTGCTTGCCATCAGGTGAACTGCCTGAGCTGGCTTTTTCTTCAGGTACGCCTAAGTAAATTACTTCAGGGGTTGGTTTGTTGAAAAGACTTGCTGAGTCCCATACGAGTTTTTCGAAAAAACGTGGGTGGCTGCTACCAATGTCTGTCCCAATTGCTAAAATCACATCAGCACGGTTTTTAATTTCTGAGAGCGTAGTCGTTAACCACCCACCATTTTGCATGGTGAGCGTGTTGCGCACGGTTGACTCACTATGCATATGATCTAACGTAGCGTTGCTTTTTGCGGCTAGGCGCATGATGGCTCGCATGCCTTGTACCTCGGTGCCGAGCCCTGCAATTAGTGGTGCTCTGCTTTTTGCTAAGATTTCAGCCGCTGCTTTAATCGCAGTGGTTAGATCTGTTGGCTTTCCAGATATGCTTGGTGTGCAGGCGTTTGCGTTACTTAAGTTAAAAGACTGCTCAAAAAATTTAATACTTTTAGAGCACCCGTTTTTAATCACTACCGGTGCTGTATTGGTGAGTGTTAAATCATCGCAAAGCATACCGCATGCAGGACAAGTAACAGAGATTGGGAGGGGTGAATTTAAATTGTTTTTCATAATAACGCCAATTTTGACACATCAAGAGTGATTCTAAAACTCATTTAATTAACACCATAACATAAAATGTTGGTTTATTTTAAGTGCTAAAAATGGTATTTTAACGGTCTTTTCAATAAGTCTATTTAATGGAGTAATTATGGCAGTTCAACGTACGCTTTCTATCATCAAACCTGATGCAGTGGCAAAAAATGTAATCGGTAAAATTTACACACGCTTTGAAAACGCTGGTTTAAAAGTGGTTGAAGCTAAAATGGCGCAATTAACACAAGCTGATGCTGAAGGTTTCTACGCAGTACACAAAGAGCGTCCATTCTTTGCTGACCTTGTGAAATTTATGATTTCTGGTCCAGTAATGATTCAAGCGTTAGAAGGCGAAAACGCAGTGCAAGTTAACCGTGACTTGATGGGTGCTACTAACCCTAAAGAAGCTGCTGCTGGTACTATCCGTGCTGATTTTGCTGAAAGCATCGACGCAAATGCAGTGCACGGTTCTGATTCTGCTGAAAATGCAGCAATCGAAATCGCTTACTTCTTCGGTAAGTAATTTAATTATTCGGGTTGCGTTACATTAGTTTGTTTTACAAGCGCGTGTTTTGCAACCTAGAAAAATTAATTAAAAGTTAATATTAAGGCGTAAATAATTTTGGTCAATTTGCTCAATTACAATCAAACACAGCTAGCTCAATGGTTTGCTGAAAGAGGTGAAAAACCTTTTCGTGCCAAGCAGTTAATGCGTTGGATGTACCACTTTGGCGTGCATGATTTTGAGCAGATGACTGATATTGCTAAAAGCCTGCGCGAAAAACTGGCTGTCGATGCAGAGATTACTTTGCCGACAGTACAGTTAGCACAAGTATCCAATGATGGCACACATAAGTGGCTCATTGGTACAGATACAGCAAACAGTATTGAAACCGTATTTATCCCCGAGGATGATCGCGGTACTTTATGTGTTTCTAGCCAAGTAGGCTGTGCACTTGAGTGCACGTTTTGCTCTACTGGGCGTCAAGGGTTTAACCGCAACTTAAGTGTTGCAGAAATTATTGGTCAGCTTGCGATTGCAAACAGATCGTTGCGACAAGAAACAGGTTATGACATGTTACCTGCCAATGATCGCATCATTAGTAATGTTGTCATGATGGGTATGGGTGAGCCTTTGGCTAACTACGATAATGTAGTGACCGCGATGCAAATTATGTTGGATGACAGTGCTTATGGCTTAAGTCGCCGTCGCGTAACATTATCTACAAGTGGCTTAGTGCCAGCGATGGATCGTTTGAAAGAAGATTGTCCTGTTGCGTTGGCAGTATCTCTGCATGCGCCAAATGATGCCTTGCGCGATGTGATCGTGCCTATCAATAAAAAATACCCACTCAAAGAGTTAATGGCTGCGTGTAATCGTTATTTGGAAAAAGCGCCACGTGATTTTGTGACGTTTGAATACGTCATGCTGGATGGCGTGAATGATACGGTTGAGCATGCGCATCAGCTCTTAGCGTTGGTAAAAAACGTTTCTTGTAAATTTAATTTAATTCCTTTCAATCCATTCCCTAATAGCGGTTATGATACGTCTAAGCCAAATCACGTTCGAGTTTTCCGTGATATTTTGATGCAAGCTGGATATGTTGTTACTGTGCGTAAAACACGCGGTGATGATATCGATGCTGCTTGTGGTCAATTAGCAGGTAAAGTGTTAGACAAAACAAAACGAACTGCTAGGCGTATTCCTATAGAATCCGCTGACTAAATGAGGTGAATGTTAAATGAATTTGATACAGTTACTTACTCGGCAATTTGGGTCTGTTAAATTTTTTAATCGTCAATTAGGTTTTATTTTCTTACTTACTTTCTTTGTGGGTGCTTGTGCAACGCAGCAACAGCAAGCGTACGATGTCGATAATTTAAAAGCACGCGCTCGCGCGCATAGCGATTTAGGCTCTGTTTATTTTCAACAGAGAAATTTCGAAGTGGCGTTAGATGAGTTTACTATCGCGACTAAAATTGATCCAACTTTTGGTTTAGCTTACAACGGCTTAGGTTTAGTGCACTCAGCACTTGGTCAAGATACATTGGCTGAAAAAAACTTCAAGCAAGCAATACAAATTGAGCCTAATAACTCAGAATCACACAATAATTTTGGTAGTTTTTTGTGTTCACGTGGTCGAATCGATGAGTCGATTAAAGAGTTTATGGCCGCAGTAAAAAATCCACTGTATGCAACACCAGCAATGGCTTATACCAACGCGGGTATCTGTTCGTTACGTAAGCAAGATACACGAAATGCAGAAGTCTATTTTCAGCGCGCTTTGCAAATTGAGCCTTTGTTTCACTCTGCAGCGTATCAGCTTGCACTAATCCAATTTAATCGAAATGATGCAGCCAGCGCAAAACTCACGTTACAGAATGCAATGCTAAGCAGACCAGGACCTGAGTTGTTATGGTTGTCTGTCAGAGTTGCGCGTGTGCTAGGTGATCGAGATGATGAGTCAAGTTATGCGCTTGAGCTAAGACGTCAATACCCAGATTCAGAGCAGGCTAAGTTGTTACAGAGTGGAAATTAATAATGACAGATACACAACAGGTTGAAGAGGTAAGCGCAGACGCTTCAGTGGGTGCGTCTTTAGGTGCAATTTTACAGGCCGCTAGAAATGAAAAGAAGTTGTCACAACAAGACGTGTCAGATAGCTTACGTTACAGTGTTAAGCAAGTTGACGCACTGGAACGTGATGCCTTTGACTTGTTGCCGGACGCGATGATTACACGCGGTTTTATCCGCAATTATGCGCGATTACTAGATATAGACGCGGCGCCATTATTAGATATTTATCGTCAATTATCGCCAACACAGTCACCAAGTCACTTGGGCGTTAATGCATCAATGCAACCAGTGCAGTTAACTAAAGACAATCAGCCTTGGCTTATTTATATTTTAGGCAGCATTCTGGTTTTATTATTTTTACTAGCGTGGTTTGTGTACCTTGAGTATTTGCCAGACCAGTTCAAGTTGCCAGAAAATGAAGTGCAAAAAGAGACTACACTGGCGGTAGATCAGCCAGCGGAAGCACAAAACTCTTTAGAAATGCCGTTGCCTGAAGTTGCTTTACCAGCCGCTGAGCGTCAATTTGAGGAAGCGCCACTGCCTGCAACTGACGCTGCTATTATTAATCAGCCTGTCATTAATCAGCCGACCCAGCCAGCTATTGTGCCCACTCCACAAGCTACACCAGCGATTGCTGCAGTGCCTGCGGTGCAAGCTCCTGTGGTGCCAGCTAAAGTTGAGCCCCAAATTAAACCAGAGCCTCAACTCAAAGCTGAGCCTAGAGCACCTGCCTTAGCTGCAAAAAAAGTGAGCATGACAGTGACAGAGGAAACCTGGGTGCGTGTCAGTGATAAAGCTGGTCAAGTGCTTTATGAAAGCACATTACGCACTGGCGATACGCAAGTGCTTAGCTTTCAACCACCATTTAATGTGATTATCGGTAATGCGAAAGCCGCAACAGTTAATGTTTCAGGACAAGCTGTAGATTTGGCTGGATACACTCGAAACAATATTGCACGTATTAGTTTGGAGTAGTCATTGAGTTTGTTTATGCAAAATAAAGCCCGTAACACTTTACAAGTGATGGTTGGTCATGTGCCTGTAGGTGGAGGTTTGTTAAATACATTACCATCACCCGTAGTCGTGCAGAGTATGACCAATACAGATACCGCTGATGCTGATGCCACTATCAAGCAAGTGTATGAATTATGGCAGGCAGGTTCTGAGGTTGTACGTATTACAGTTAACTCTCCTGAAGCGGCAGCACAAGTCGGTAATATTCGTCGTGGCTTAGATAAGTTAGGTTGTAATGTGCCGCTGGTTGGGGATTTTCATTACAACGGACATAAGTTGCTGGCTCAATACCCTGATTGTGCTGAATCTTTAGCAAAATACCGCATTAATCCAGGTAATGTAGGTAAGGGCTCAAAGCGCGATGAGCAGTTTGCTGCAATGATTGAAGCAGCCATTCATTATAAAAAGGCTGTGCGTATCGGTGTTAACTGGGGTAGCCTCGATCAAGCCAAAATGGCGCAGATGATGGATGATAATGCCAAGCTGGCAGAGCCGCTAACTGCCGATGCTTTAATGCGTGAGGCCTTAATACAGTCAGCACTTGAAAGTGCTGAGCAGGCGGTAGCGTTAGGGTTATCTCCAAATCAAATCATCATTTCCTGCAAGGTGAGTGATGTACAAGACTTAGTGAAAGTTTACACAGAGCTTGCAAGCCGTAGTGATTACCCTCTGCATTTAGGACTCACAGAAGCCGGCATGGGCTCTAAAGGCATCGTTGCTTCTACCGCTGCTTTGGCTTTGTTATTGCAACAGGGCATTGGTAATACGATTAGAGTTTCATTAACGCCAGAACCTAATGAGTCGCGCACTAAAGAAGTCGTGGTAGCCCAGGAAATTCTGCAAACCATGGGTATTCGATCATTTACACCGCTGGTGACTGCTTGCCCAGGGTGTGGGCGCACCACTTCCACTTATTTCCAAGAACTTGCCATGCAAATTCAAACTTATCTGCGTAATCAAATGCCGATTTGGCGTGATGCGTATACAGGTGTTGAGAACATGAGTGTGGCTGTGATGGGTTGCGTGGTGAATGGCCCTGGTGAATCTAAATTAGCCAATGTTGGCATTAGCTTACCGGGCACCGGTGAAGTGCCAGTAGCGCCGGTGTTTGTGGACGGTGAAAAAACCGTCACACTGAAAGGCGACCATATCGCTGAGGAGTTCCAAGCGATTGTGGAAGCTTACGTGCAAAAAAACTATGCTGAAGGTGGCAAGTTACGCTTGGCAACTGTGCAAAAAACGATACCAATACAAGTAGTCAATTAATAATAGGCAATAATATAAAGTTCATGAGTAACAAATTTCAAAGCATTAAAGGTTTTTACGACATTCTGCCTGAGGCTACGCCTTTATGGTTCAAACTTGAAGACACTGCACGTCGCGTATTGGCACAGTATGGATATAAAAATATCCGCATGCCTTTAGTTGAGCCTACAGAGCTATTTGTGCGCAGTGTTGGTGAGCATACCGACATTGTAGAAAAAGAAATGTACGCATGGGAAGACGCGCTTAACGGTGACAAACTCACGTTACGTCCAGAAGGAACCGCCGGCTGCGTGCGTGCTGTTGTTGAGCATAACCTTACTTACAATGGTCCACAGCGTTTATGGTACACCGGTGCGATGTTCCGTCACGAAAATGTGCAAAAAGGACGTCAGCGGCAATTTCATCAAATTGGTGTTGAAGCTTTTGGGTTTGATACGCCAGAAGTAGATGCAGAACAAATTGTGCTGTTGGCTAGATTATGGCGTGAACTTGGGATTCAAGAGGTAGAACTGCAAATCAACAGTATTGGCGATGCGCATGAGCGCGCTGAGTATCGTAATGTATTGATTGCTTACTTTGAGCAATATGCTGACTTGCTAGATGAAGATGCTAAGCGCCGCTTGCACACTAATCCATTACGTATTTTGGATACTAAAAATCCACGCATGCAAGTCATGTGTGAAAATGCGCCTAAGCTGATTGATTGTTTGGGTGTTGAAACTCGTGCACATTTTGAGGGTCTGTGTAAAAGACTTAGCGATGCTGGCGTGACTTACACGATTAATCCGCGTTTGGTCCGTGGTTTAGATTACTATAACCGCACGGTGTTTGAGTGGGTGACAACTAAGCTAGGCGCGCAAGGAACAATTGCTGGTGGTGGCCGCTATGACACCTTAGTTGAACGTCTAGGTGGCGATGCAACGCCTGCATGTGGTTTTGGCATTGGTTTAGAGCGTGTGTTCTTATTGATGCAAGAGTATGGTATTCAGGCAGATGATGCACCCGATGTGTATCTTGTCAACGTTGGTGAGCAAGCGGAAAATGCGGCCTTTACGATTGCTGAGCAGTTGCGCAATGCTAATATTCAAGTGGTACTACACGCTGGCGGTGGCAGCTTTAAGTCACAAATGAAAAAAGCAGATAGAAGCCATGCCAAGTATGCATTGATATTGGGTGATGATGAAGTAGCTAACAATCAGGTAACATTAAAACCGATGTTAGTCACGGTGAAAGGTGAGCAGCAGAAGTTTAGCGTTGAGGCTGCGATTGAGTATTTAACGGCTAATTAAGCTCAACATTTAAATAACTAATTTAAAGGTACTCCCAATGAATGAGCAAAATAATTTGTTTAAAGCGATGGTTGCATTGGGTATCTTTTTGGCAATTGGCATGTCTGCTGCGGCATTCATTTTGGGCGTGCAGGGTAAGCGGGCGATGTCTGGCCAACAGTCGATTACAGTAAAAGGCTTAGCTGAAAAACCAATTAAAGCCGATAGTGCCGAATGGGAGTTGAGTGTTGGGGTTACGCAACCTACGCAAGCAGCCGCCTTAGATAAGTTGGCGATAGAGCGAGAAGTGGTAGAAATATTCTTGGAGGCACAAGGGCTGGATGCTAAAACTTGGAGTGCTGACATTGCGACATTGAATCCGCATTATGACGAAGTGTTTATTAAAGACATGCCACGACAAGTACAAAATGGTTTCGATGCGTATCAAACGATTCGAGTGGTGACTAAAGATTTAAACAAAATCACCAATGCTAATAAAGCCTTATTGCAACTACGTGCAGAAAACCACCCTGTCACTGCCAGAGCCCCATCATACTTGGTCAGTGATTTAGAGAATATTAAGATGTCGTTAATCGCTGCCGCTACAAAAAATGCACGTAGTCGTGCCACTGAGTTTGTCAAACAAGATGGTGTAAAAGTAGGGGTGATGAAGTCTGCTTCGCAAGGTGCATTTTATATTTTGCCTGTAGGAGGTGATGCAGGCGATGATAGTTACGGTGGTGTTTACGATAAATCTACCATCGACAAAACTGCTCGCGTTGTTGTGACTATTGTCTATAGCATTGAATAAATGATGACAAATCCGATTAATACAGTTCAGCCCTTACTGCAGCTTCAGCATGTCAGTATTTCGCCTAAGAAATCTCCATCGCGTTTATTGGTCAATGATGTAAGTTTTACGATTGAGGCCGGTAAGACCACTTGTGTGGTAGGCGAGTCTGGCAGTGGTAAAAGCCTTACAGCACTGTCGGTCATGGGTTTGTTATCTCAGCAATTACAACTGACAAGTGGCAACGTATTGTTTAACGATACAGAGTCAGGAGTGCAAGATATTGCATTGTTAAGTGAGAAAGCGCTGCAAAAAATCCGTGGTGCGAAGATTGCCATGATTTTTCAGGAGCCGATGACATCACTAAATCCTGTGCTTACCGTCGGTTATCAAATTGGTGAAAGTTTGACTACGCACTTGGGTTTAAAAGGCGAAGTATTAAAGGCCAGAGTTGCAGCTTTGCTGGAAATGGTGGGTATTCCGTCTAGCCGTGCTGGTAGCTACCCAGATGAGTTATCTGGTGGGCAGCGTCAGCGTGTGATGATTGCGATGAGCATTGCTTGCGAGCCGCGCTTGCTGATTGCAGATGAGCCTACTACTGCGTTAGATGTGACGGTTCAGGCACAGATATTGAATTTACTGGATGAGCTAAAAACCCGCATGAATATGGGAATGCTGTTTATTACGCATGATTTTGGCGTGGTGGCCGATATTGCTGATAATGTAGTGGTGATGTTCAGAGGCGAAATTGTTGAGGCTGGCAGTAAAGAGCAGGTGTTAAGTAACCCCCAGCATCCTTATACTAAGGCCTTGCTTGCTTGTGTACCTGATGCCGAAGGTAAAAAAGATTTAAAACCAATTGATTACGCTTGGTTGCCAGAAAATAATACACCAGCGTCTGGTGCTGCAATATGAGCGAATATATTTTAGAAGCCAGTCATTTAATTAAGACCTACACGCAGCGTAGTGGTCGGTTTGGTTTTGGTAAAAGTCAGGTAAAGGCTTTAAATGATGTGAGTATCAAGCTGCGCACAGGTAAAACGTTGGCAGTTGTCGGCGAATCTGGCAGTGGCAAATCCACCTTAGCGAGATGTCTGTTACAATTGCAATCCATTGATAGCGGAGAAGTAATTTTCTCTGGAAAAGATCTGGCCAAATTGAATGCAGAAGCGCTTCGATCTGTTCGTAAAGATTTGCAGATGGTGTTTCAAGATCCCTTTGCTTCACTCAATCCGCGTATGCGTGTAGGTGACTTGGTGGGTGAAGGTTTGCTGATACATAGCTTGGGTGATACCTCTGAGCGGCGAAGAAAAGTGATTGCTATGTTAAATCGTGTTGGTTTAACTGAAGCCGATATGCAAAAATACCCGCACGAATTTTCTGGGGGGCAGCGGCAGCGCATTGGTATTGCAAGAGCGTTAGTGCTACAACCAAAGGTCGTGGTGTGTGATGAGCCTGTATCCGCATTAGATGTGTCGATACAAGCCCAAATATTATTGCTACTTAAAGAGTTGCAGCAAGAAATGGCACTTAGTTATATTTTTATCAGCCATGATTTACGTGTGGTGCGCCATATTGCAGACGATATTGTAGTCATGCATCAAGGGCAGGTAGTTGAGCAAGGAAAAGTGGCTGATATTTATGAGCAGCCTCAGCATACGTACACACAGAACTTATTGGCGGCAATTCCCGGTAAAAAAGTGGCGAATGCTTGATATAAAAAGCATAAGGTTTAAGAAAAAATAGATTTTTGAATTAAATATACATTAGGTTTGAATTAAATATATTAGGACTAAGCATGGCATACGATTTAGAAGAACAAGAGCAGTTAGATGAGTTAAAAGCATGGTGGAAAACTTACGGGAAAATGGTAAGTAACCTAGTCATTGGTTTATTAGTGGCTTATGCAGCTTATCAAGGCTGGACATACTACCAAACTAAACAGGCTGTTGAGGCTTCTACAGAATATCAAGCATTACAAGTTGTAGATGCTAAAGATTTAAAAACCATACAAGCAAAATCTGCAGTATTGATGGAAAAGTATAGTGCGACACCATATGCGGGTCGTGCAGCAGTATTTGCAGCTAAAGCAAATTACGAAGCAAAAGATATTAAAAGTGCTAAAGCACAGTTGGAATGGGCGATTAGCAATGCTAAAGAAAGCGCTGTTAGTGCTATCGCAAGTTTGCAATTGGCAAATATTTTGTCTGAAGAAAATAACTTTGATGCTGCTTTGAAAGTGCTTGAGGCAAAACACGATGCGGGTTTTGATGGGTTATTTTCTGATTTAAAAGGCGATGTGTTGCTTGCTCTGGGTAAATCTGCCGAAGCTAAAGCTGCATATGAGCATGCGCTTACTAAGCTTGATGCACAGGGTAGATATCGTCATTTAACACAACAAAAACTTGATTCGCTAGGTTAGTCATTAATGCGTTTTATTAAACAATCAAAACTATTATTGGTTTTATGTAGCTTGGTGTTATTGCCAGCTTGTACCGCTATTACCGAGCTTCAAACGGACTTGTCAGAACGTGTATTTGGTCGAGAGCTGGTGGATATAGAGCCTTTGACTGATTTTGAAGCAAATGCTACCGCAAAAGTACTTTGGCAATCGAAAGTTAGCTCAGCGGGTAATTATGATTTTTCACCTGTAGTTGAGGCTGGTTTTGCCTATGTAGCAAGTTCTGAAGGTGATGTTGTAAAGTTGGATATCACTAATGGTAAAGAGCAATGGCATGTAAATGCTGGAGAGAAACTGACGGGTGGAGTTGGTGTTGGCGGTAGTTTAGTGTTGGTCGGCACTCAAAAAGGCGTTATCTATGCTTATGATATTGCTGGGAAATTGCAATGGAAATCAAGACTCAGCAGTGAAGTGCTGAGTGCGCCTAGATATTACGATGGTATGGTGATTGTGCGTACTGGTGATAGTCGCATTTATGGCATCAACGCGGATGATGGTAGTAGAAAATGGGTTTATGACCGTACAAGCCCAGCACTTACTTTACGTAGCAGTGCAGGCCTTGTTGTTGATGGTGGCGCGGTATATGCAGGTTTTGCCGGTGGGAAATTAGCAGCGATTCGCGCTGATAATGGGAAGCTACTATGGGAAGCTTCAGTAGCTCAGCCTAAAGGTGTTACCGAGATTGAGCGTATTGCGGACATTACAAGCTTACCTATGGTGGATGGGCCTTTGGTGTATGCCGTTGCTTATCAGGGACGCATTGCTGCAGTAGATCGTGCAACAGGCCGTGTAGTTTGGAATAGAGATATATCAAGTCTGGCTGGATTGAGTCATGAAGATGCTCGTATTTACGTGTCCCATGCAATCGGTTCGATTTATGCACTTGATTACACGACTGGTAAAACCTTTTGGCGACAAGCAGCACTTAAAAATAGACAACTTACCGCGCCTTTGCCAATGGGTGATCGCGTTGCAGTAGGCGATGTTGAAGGTTATGTTCATTTTCTCAAACGTGAAGATGGTGCATTCTCTGCCAGAATTAAAACAGATGACACACCGATTATGCCGCAGATGGTTGCTATTAATAGCGACACCTTACTTGCGCAATCTCGTGGTGGCGGATTGTATGCGATTCAAATTAAGTAATATGATTCACTTGATGTAATCGCTTTTCGTTAGAATTAAAAATTAATTAAGCTAATTGATGATTGAATTTATCAATTAGCTTCAATGCTTTATAGAAGGCTCCCATGATACCTACCATTGTTTTGGTTGGTCGACCTAACGTCGGCAAATCAACATTATTTAATCGATTAACAAAAAGCCGTGATGCGCTTGTCGCTGACTTACCAGGTTTAACCCGTGATAGACACTATGGACGGGGGATTGGCGCTAGTCAGCCTTACTTGGTCGTCGATACTGGTGGTTTTGAGCCAAATACAGACAGCGGTATTCTTAAAGCGATGGCAAAGCAAACGCTGCAAGCAATTGATGAAGCTGATGCGATTATCTTTTTGGTTGATGGTCGCCAAGGTGTTTCACCGCAAGATATGGAAATTGCTAATCGCTTACGTAAAACTAAGTGTCCAATATTGTTGGCCGTGAACAAAACTGAAGGAATGCAAAAAGCGGTTGTTAGTGCAGATTTCCATGAGCTTGGTTTAGGATACCCACTTTCAATCTCATCAGCACACGGGGAAGGTGTACGTGACATTATTGAACTAGCTTTAGAAAACTTTAAAGTCATTGAAGATGAGCCTGTTACCGATTACACCGGCGATAAAATCCCTAAAGTAGCGATTGTTGGCCGTCCTAATGTGGGTAAGTCTACTTTAGTGAATGCATTACTAGGCGAAGAGCGTGTGATTGCATTTGATGAGCCTGGTACTACGCGTGACTCTATCCATATTGATTTAGAAAAGAACGGTAAACATTACACGTTGATCGATACAGCAGGTGTGCGTAAGCGTGGTCGTGTGTTTGAAGCCATTGAGAAGTTCTCTGTGATTAAAACTATACAAGCGATTGAAGAGGCGAATGTGGTGATTCTTGTGGTTGATGCACAAGAAGGCATTACTGAACAAGATGCGCACGTAGCCGCTTACATTTTGGATGCTGGTCGTGCATTAGTGGTTGCCATCAATAAATGGGATGGCTTGAAAGATGACGAGCGCGATTGGATTAAACGTGAGATTGACCGTAAGCTACAGTTCTTAGATTTTGCTGAGTTTCATTACATTTCAGCATTGCGTAAGAAGGGCCTGCCGGAGCTATTTACATCAGTGGATGTGGCTTATAAAGCAGCTTTTGCTAAGCTGGCAACGCCTCAACTTACACGTGTTCTGATTGATGCGATGCAACAGCATCAACCACCAATCAGCAAAGGCATTCGTCCAAAATTACGTTATGCGCACCAAGGTGGCAGCAATCCACCTATCGTTGTGATTCATGGTAGCCATGTGGATGGGGTTAAAGATGCTTATACTCGCTTTTTAGAGAAAACATTCCGCAGAACATTCCAGTTATCTGGCACTCCATTACGTGTTCAGTATAAACAAGGACATAATCCGTTTGCTGAGGAAGAGGATAAACGCAAGTCTGGTGAAGGTATTGTCAGTATGCGTCGTCGTAAGACGGCACAGCGTGCTGAATTAAAAGCTAAAAAAGAAGTTGAAGATAAAGATCGTCGCGCTAAGAAACATTAATACTTTGTTTTAACTGATTGATAGCGGACTGAGCGTATCAATCAGTAACAGTACTTGATTTCTTGATTGAATAAATCGGCACTTCGTTTTTAAATACTTATGTTTAGATTTTTTAATACTTAAGCTTAGTATTTAATGGTTTATACGACTCCATCAAAGAGTATGTTGTAATCATCCCAAAGAGGCCTCGGACGCTAGCATATTTGAATATGCGTAGTCCGAGGCTTGTTCTTTAGAACTCTTCCCAATCTCCATTGCTGTCCGATTGTTTACTCACTATCGTTCTCATAGTGCTGCTTGCTCGAGGCTGGCTCTTTACAACAGATAATGCAATATTATTGTGAGTTGGCATCGAGTTGTGATTCATACGATTAGTGCTTTTGGTGTTGTCTAGTTTAAAAGCACTGATTGCTGTAGACAATTGGTTAGCTTGTTCTACTAACGACTCAGCCGCCGCTGCTGCTTGTTCTACCAAGGCTGCATTTTGTTGAGTAGATTCGTCCATGCTGGTCACAGCTTCATTGACCAGATCAATGCCCGCTGCTTGTTCAACTGATGCTGCAGCAATCTCACCAATAATGTCGGCTACATGTTTAACGGAAACAACTACTTCTTCCATGGTTTGTCCGGCATTTTGAACCAGTGTGGTGCCTTCTGTTGTTTTGTTTACCGAGTCGGTAATGAGGTCTTTAATCTCTTTAGCAGCACTTGCTGAGCGTTGTGCTAGGCTACGCACTTCGCCAGCAACAACTGCAAACCCTCTACCTTGCTCGCCAGCTCTGGCAGCCTCAACAGCAGCGTTTAGTGCAAGGATGTTAGTTTGGAAGGCGATGCCATCAATGACGGAGATGATGTCCTCAATCTTACGTGAGCTATCGTTGATTGCAATCATTGTGGTCACAACATCAGAAACGACTTTTCCACCTTTAATTGCAACATTGGAAGCAGTAAGCGCCAGTTGATTGGCTTGTTTTGCATTTTCTGCATTGTGTTTGACGGTGCTAGCTAGTTCTTCCATGCTGGCAGCTGTTTCTTCTAGGCTAGATGCTTGCTGTTCGGTGCGGCTTGAAAGGTCATTGTTACCCGTTGAGATTTCATTAGCTGCCGTAGTGATAGTTTCGATAGCGTCTTTGACTGCGATGATAGGCTCTACAATTGTTTCAAGTGTTGCGTTGACGCCCTCTACCACCTTGCGGAAGTCACCTTGGTGTTGGCTTGCATCCGCTCTAGTGCTAATGCGTCCTTCTGTCGCTGCCTCGGCTAGCATGTTAGCATCAGTAACTAAACGGTTAACTGCATCAATACAAGTGTTAAGGTTGTTTTTAATGACATTAAAGTCACCGTTGTATTGCTGGCTGATATGGGTGGGAATATCACCTTTAGAAATGCGGTCAACGTATTGAGCTGCTGTATTTAGAGGGTTAATGACGTAGTCTAATGCGTTGTTAACACCGTCCACAATCTTGCGGAAATCACCTTGATGGCGGCTTACGTCAGCACGTGTTGAAAGCTGTCCTTTTTCTGCGGCATCTACTAGTAATGCGGTATCTGCAATCATTGCGTTAACGGCATCAATACATTGGTTCAGGTTGTTTTTAATTGCGTTAAAGTCACCGTTGTAGTCGTCTGTGATTTTTGCTGGAATATTGCCTTTTGCGATGTCATCCACATATTGGGCTGCCATATTTAATGGATTGATAACAGCGTCTAATGTGTGATTAATGCCTTGGACAATCTTACGGAAATCTCCTTGATGGCGGCTTGCATCAGCGCGTGTTGAGAGTTCACCCTGAATAGCCGCGTTGACCAAGACGTTGGTATCGAGAACGAGTGCATTAATGTTGGCTCTTACTTGTTCAATTGCTTCATTAACAAATGCTTTTTTCCCTGGGAACTTTTCTAATTGCGGCGTTAAATCACCTTCACCAAAAGCTTTAACAACAGTAATTGCCTTTTTATTCATTTCAATATGGTCAGCGACCATTTTGTTAATACCCATCGCCATTTCAGCATATACACCATTAAATTGATGCGCGTTAAGCGTTGCGTCTATATCGCCAGCATGATGTTGCTGGCTGACCGTTTGCATGGCATCAATCAGATTTTTAATGGTTTGCTCCAAGCTGTAAGCAGAGCGCATGACATCGCCCATTTCATCACGACTGAAAGCTTGATTGCCGTTGTGTTCTAGTTTGCCTTGTGCGAGATTGTTCATCAGGTCTTTAGCTTCGCTGGTCGCTTGGACGATACTTCTTGCTACTGAGAACAACATGACGCAAACCATTAAAATGGTAATAGCGGCTAAAGCTAGCACTATAAAGAGTTGTTTTTCTTGTTGTGCCAAACGGTCACTCAGTAGGCTCTCAAGTAAGTTGCTTAGTTTGTCGTAAGCTTGGTAGCCCTCATTAATTGATTGAGTAGCGTTATCAAAATAGACTTTTGAATCTAGATTAATGGCTTCTGTTTCAATGATTTCAGTTTTTACCAGTGTATTTAGCGCAGAAATTGACTTATGTAAGGAACTCATGACAGGTTTGATTTGGTCATAAGTACTCTGATAGTTTTTGAGGGCTAACATGTCGTGTTCGTAACTTTTTAGAGATGCTTCTACTTGGTTCGTCAGAATAGAAAGCTTTAGCTTCTCCTCGCTAGTTGCAAACTGTCTAGATGCGATGCCTGCGCCTAAACCGCGAATCTTTGCCATATTTTCAACAACATTGATTGTTCTTAGGTAAACAATATCCATTAAGTAGTAAGAGTCAATTTCCGGGTCTAAAGTAAGCGTGCTTGCATCTGCTACTTGTAAAGAGAACTCAAGGAGCTGATTGATTAAGTCGGTGTGCGCTGCAAAGCTGTCTTTTGACGTGATTTCTATGGACTTTGATTTAATTTGAGCCCAATTAGATTTAATTTTATCTAAGTCTTGCTTAATTTTATTCCAATTAGCTGTCGTGTTGAATTGAGTGCCAAGCTTACGATCAATTTCATCAATGTTTAAAATTAAGTCACCAGACTTTTTTTCATTAGCATCAATTTTTTCTGCAAAGCTATCGTTGCCAGATAGATATGAGTTAGACATGCCACGATGTGCTTGCACATTCTCAATAAGGTTACGCAAAGGATTTAAATAAGTAACGCCCTGAAGCTCAGTTTCAGTGATTTTTTTGTCCGAGTTCAGTCGGTCGATATTGACGAACAGTAAAACTAGCAAAGGTAAAATTGTGACCAAGCCGAGTAGGGTGAATTTTCTTTTATAGCTTAGATGATTTAACAAGTTGCTAATTTTAAAAGAGGTCACGTTATTCATAGTTATATCCTTAACCTAGATTGATTGATACAGCGTAACGATAGAAATAAATTATTTAAATTCGTGCAGCTGTCAGCTTCCATAGGAGCGCTTCATAGCCCAGTTCGGTGATGAATGTTAATGTTGCAAAGACTTATTCCCACGTTGGAATAAATTTGACTGTGCTGACTATCTGATTAATATCACAGTCCAAACTCCCCCTCGTTGGGGAGCAGGTTAAAGCTTTAGTTGCTATTTGCTAGTATTAAAGCCCATGTTAAACGCGCCGTTGCAGATAACATGTATTTCTTGCTATATCTAGCACTAGTTTCAAAGTCACTTAGTTTCAAAGTAACAATTTGGTTAATTCTAAATACTAAATAGCGTGAATGCTTGAGTTAGTAAATTCACACTGATAACGCAATATGACAATTAAACACAATTCATTCATGAATAGCAATCATTCCTAAGGTTTATACCTATGCGCTAATATTGTAACGACCAGAATCTAGGAATATTGATAGGGCTAGTGGTTGTCTGTATTGATAGAAGTAGATTTCTTAATTAAATACAGTAATGGCAGTAGTTGTTAATTAGAGGTTTTAATCGCTGACTCGATTGTCATCAAAATGTTAATGATGTTTTAGGCTAAATAATTTTTAGTAAACTAACATGATATGGTGAAGCGTTCATGCATTAAATGAGGTGAGGTTACGAATTAGGATGCTGCTCGAGTTTCTTGTTTTCTTTGGGGAGGTCGTAGGGGTCTGCTACATAAGCCGGCCCTTTCATTAGCATGACGACAACACAGCCAATGACAATAGTGCCAATCAAAAACCAAACACTAAATAATACCCCGAGTAGTTGATAGATGACTTGCTGCAGGTCTCTGCTTAAAGGGTTGTTGCTGAAGTAGATAACTAGCATCGGTATGCATGGTATTGCTGTTCCGATGCTAAAAATCAGAGGTATTTTTTTGAATAAAATCCACTCCAAACCTGATGGCGTTTTAATGAAACCTGGTAATTTATTCAAGTACTTCATTAAAATAATGGATGCATTTAATACGGTTTAGTTCACTTAGTATAAGCTTTCCCAGAACTTCCACCATACGCGCTCATCATCAGGCACACCTTTACCCAACATTGCGCTATCCGGGTAGTTTGTTTTTAGGATTCTCAGCGTGTCATTTTTTAAATCATCTAATCCCATTAAATCATAAGCGCTGATCATAATGACTAATGCTTCTTCAATATGTGGAGATTGTGGATAATATTCAAGCACATACTTAGTGCGGTTAACTGCAGCTACATAAGCTTGACGTTTCATATAGTAACGCGCGACATGTAGCTCATGGTCGGATAAGCTGTTTGCTAAATACACCATACGTTGCGTTGCATCTTTTATATAGCGGCTTTTTGGATAGCGCGTGACTAGCTCTTTAAATGTAGCGAATGAATCTTTTAACGCGCGAGGGTCACGGTCACTCACTTGTTGCTTAGTTAGTTTTTCAATAATCCCACGCTCGTTAAATACAGCAAGTCCTTTTAGGTAGTAAGCGTAATCTACGTTTGGATGGTTCGGATGTAGTTTAATAAAGCGGTCCGCCGCGGCGACTGCTGAAACAGGGTCTTGTTTTTTATAATGGGCGTAAGCGGTTTCAAGTTGGGCTTGGGTGGCAAATCGGCCATGAGGATAGCGAGACTCTAGCTTTTGAAAGTAAACAAGCGCTTTATCGTAATCTCTATCTTGCATTTTTGTCGCACCTTCTTGATAGATGCGTTCAGCAGTCCAGCCTTTTGTTTCATCAAGCTCAGTTGGGGCGCCAAAGATTGCACAACCACTGAGTAAGAAGGTAAAAGCCAAAATTGAGATATACTTCATGCAAAACCACCTTTAAGAATTTCTCACAATTATAACCGATGACAGACGCTACTCAACAATCTCTTAATAACCTAATTTCACTAACCATTTCTTCTGATTTGGGTGGTTTACGCTTGGACGTTGCTTTGCAACGATTACTGCCTGAACATTCACGCTCTAGGCTGCAGGCTTGGATAAAGTCTGGACTAGTCACGGTCGATGGTCAGCCCAGCACCTCAAAAACTAAAGTGTGGGGAGGGGAGAAAGTGTTGGTTGATGTGCAGGTTAAGCCTGAGGTCTATGCATTCACTGCACAGGATATCCCACTTGATATTGTGTATGAAGATGATCATATCTTAGTGGTTAACAAACCTGCCGGTATGGTTGTACATCCAGCTGCGGGTAATTGGGAAGGTACATTGCTGAATGCTTTACTGTTCCATGCGCCGCAACTACAAGATGTGCCGCGTGCGGGTATTGTGCATCGTTTAGATAAAGAGACGAGCGGCTTGCTTGTTGTTGCTAAAACATTAAGTGCGCAAACTAATTTGGTGCGTCAGCTACAGGCACGTACCGTGAAACGTGAGTATCGTGCCATTGTTTGGGGGCAGTTGTGGCGTAATGGTGTAGTCGATCAGCCGCTTGGTCGTGACCCACGCTCTCGCACAAAAATGGCGATTAACAGAATGGGTAAGCCTGCCGTCACGCGTTATGAGATATTAGAGCGTTTTTCTGTGCAAACTTATTTACGATGCAATTTGGAAACTGGCCGCACCCATCAGATTCGCGTGCATATGCAGCACCTTAAAGCGCCTTTAGTGGGTGATCCGGTTTATGGCTTCCGCGGCATTGTGCCGATTCGTGCAATGACGCAAACGTTACGTGATGCCGTGAGTCAGTTTAATCGCCAAGCGCTGCATGCAATTAAACTTGGCTTAGTTCATCCCGCTACTAATGAGTTTGTGGAATGGCAAATCGAGCTAGCTGATGATATGAAAGTATTGTTAGAAGCCATGCGCCATGAAGACGTTCGTGATGATGAGGAAGATTTTGAATTAAGCATGGAGCCTTATCTTGCTGATGAGGACTATGAGTATGATGATGAAGACCTGTTTGATGATGGCGATGAAGAAGATGATGCCGATCTTGATTTAGAAGAAGACGTTTAATTCTTATCACGTTTAATTCTAACCCCTAGATTAACCATGACAAATCCAGCACCTATTGCATTTATTACCCCAAATTGGCCCGCGCCGGTAAACGTGAAGGCATTACAAACGACACGCATTGGTGGTGTCAGTGTTGCTCCGTACTCCAGCTTGAATTTGGGCGCTCATGTACAAGATGACCCGCTCGCCGTTACGAAAAATCGTCAATTATTAAGCCCATATTTACCAAGCGAACCGGTTTGGGTAAATCAGGTGCATGGCGTGGATGTGATTGATGCTACTACTAGCACTTGCCTGCAAAACGCGGATGCATCGTTTACGACAAAGCCAAATGTTGTGTGTGTCACGATGACGGCTGACTGTTTGCCTGTGTTACTTTGTGATAAAAAGGGAACAATAGTTGCTGCAGTGCATGCTGGCTGGAGAGGTTTGTGTGATGGCGTGATAGAAGCAGCCGTTAATAAAATGCAGGTATCACCTAGTGATGTATTGGTATGGTTAGGCCCAGCCATTGGTCCAGATGCATTTGAAGTGGGTGGTGATGTTCGTGAGCAGTTTATTGAAAAAGATAGCCAAGCAGCATTGGCGTTTAAATCGATAGGTAACCAAAATGCAGATGATAAGTGGTTATGCAATCTATATCTGCTTGCAAAGCAACGACTTAATAACATTGGTGTGACAGCGTTGTATGGCGCCAGTGTTAATGAAGATTTCTGCACTTATACAGATGAAGCTCATTTTTTCTCATTTAGGCGCGATAACGTGACAGGGCGTATGGCAAGCATGATTTGGTTGGAATCACACGCTGCTGTGACGGCTGCTCGGTTATAATAGCGCTCTCTTAATATATAAATAAAGTGTTGCATGACAATTCCAGAGTTACCCATTCTTGTATGGATCATCATTTCTAGCTTTATCGGTGGGGTGTTGAGTGTATCTTTAGCGGCATTGTTTGCATTAAGTCTACGCACTGCTTGGATTCCCATGCTCGTTAGCTATGCAATCGGTGCAATGTTGGGTGCAGTGTTTTTAGAAATTCTTCCACATGCTTTTAGTGAAGCGAGTAGTATAGAAAGCATCTCGGCAACCCTACTATTCGGATTGTTGCTATTTTTTGTGCTAGAAAAGTTGGTGATTTGGCGGCATTGCCATGGTGACCACTGTGAAGTGCATGCGATTCATACTGAAGAAGATTGCCCATTAACACATCCGAAGTCTGAGGCTACAGCGGATGGAGTGAAGTATAAAGCGGTGAATGCTGCAAAGGCGCCGTCTTTAACGCAGGCACACAGCCATGCACATGCGCACCACCATGATAGTGGCCGCAGTGGGATGATGATTATGATTGGGGATACTTTTCATAATTTTGTGGATGGCGTTTTAATTGCAGCGGCGTTTTTAGTGGATGTTAAATTAGGCGTGGTGACCGCGCTGGCTATTATTTCGCACGAAATCCCACAAGAAGTGGGTGACTTTTTAATTTTGCTACACTCGGGATATACTAAAAAACAGGCACTGATTTTTAATTTAGTGTCTAGTTTGGCCACCTTGGTTGGGGGGCTCATTGCTTATTATGCTTTGCAATATGTGATGAGTTGGGTTCCCTATATTTTAGGGTTGGCAGCAGCAAGCATGCTCTATGTGGCGGTGGCCGATTTGATTCCCAGTTTGCATAAGCGCACGGAGTTAAAGGCAACGATCAGTCAGGTGCTACTCATCGCCTTGGGGGTTGGTTCCATCTTCTTGGTGGGATACTTCATCCACTGATTGTTTATTGTGTTGGTGGCGACGATGTTTAACGCCGAGCAACCACAGTAGCAGAGCGCAGGGTAATAGCCCGTAAAATGTAAACGTAAGTAAGCCTGCCGTCACTGACTTTTCAGTGGCCGCCATTAAAATAACAACATACATCCAAGCAATCGCAATAATATACATTTGAATTAATTTTTAAGATTTATAGGTTTTTATGACAATGAGTACTACAAGCAAAAACTCCGCGCCTAAAGTAGGCTTTGTATCGTTAGGCTGCCCTAAAGCTGGCTCAGACGCAGAACGTATTCTCACCCAATTACGGGCAGAAGGCTACGAAATTTCTGGCAGTTATGATGAAGCCGACCTAGTGGTAGTGAATACCTGTGGTTTTATTGATAGTGCAGTTGAAGAGTCATTGGATGCTATTGGTGAAGCGATTAACAAAAATGGTAAAGTGATTGTCACTGGTTGTTTAGGTGCCAAAAAAGGCGTGGTTGAAGCAGCCCATCCTAGCGTACTAGCGGTAACCGGCCCGCATGCGTTAGAAGAGGTGATGACGGCAGTACATGCAAATCTACCTAAGCCGCATGAGCCATTTATTGATCTAGTGCCGCCGCAAGGCGTAAGACTTACGCCTCAGCATTATGCGTATCTGAAAATATCAGAAGGCTGTAACCACCGTTGTAGCTTCTGTATTATCCCTAGCATGCGTGGTGATTTAGTTAGTCGCCCAATTGGTGAAGTGCTTAATGAGGCTGAGAATCTAGTCAATGCTGGTGTGAGTGAAATTTTAGTGATTTCACAAGACACTTCAGCGTATGGTGTCGATGTTAAATATCGCCCAGGTTTCTGGAATGGCCGCCCAGTTAAAACGCGCATGACGGAACTGACACAAGCATTGAGTGAGCTTGGTGTTTGGGTGCGCTTACATTATGTATACCCATATCCGCATGTAGATGAAGTGATTCCATTGATGGCAGATGGTCTGATTCTACCTTATTTGGATGTGCCATTTCAGCATGCCAGCCCACGTATATTAAAAGCGATGAAGCGCCCAGCAAGCAGTGAAAATAACTTAGCACGTATTAAAGCGTGGCGTGACATCTGTCCGGATATTACGATTCGTAGCACGTTTATTGCTGGCTTCCCTGGTGAAACTGAAGATGACTTTAAGCAGTTGCTAGATTTTATGGAAGAGGCGCAGTTAGATAGAGTAGGCTGTTTTGCGTATTCAGCAGTGGATGGCGCAGCAGCCAATGCTTTGCCAGACCAAGTGCCAGAAGAAGTTAAGCAAGAGCGCTTAAGCCGCTTTATGGAAGTGCAGGAACGCATTAGTGCGGCGAAAGTACATGCCAAAATTGGCAGCATTCAAACCGTACTGGTGGATGAAATCGTGACCGATGTTGAAGGCAATATCGAAGCAATCGGCCGTACCAAAGCAGACGCACCTGAGATTGATGGTGTTGTCTATTTAGAGGATGCTGACGGTTTAACGCCGGGCGACTTTGTAGAAGTAGAAATTTACAGCGCAGATGGTCATGATCTAAGAGGTGGCCCTCCACGCAGCTAAAAGACTAGCTAAATAAGTCCTGCATAATCGGTGCAGGACGTTCACTATCCGCACGATCTTCTAAAAAATCAAAGGTAAGCGGGCAGCGAGTAGGTTTTTTTGCTGCTTTACGACGTTTTGGGGTGGTTGATTCTAAATCGATAAAAGGGGTTTGGCTAACGCGGATATAACCTGAAGCGCTTAGTTTTTGTTCTGTTGTTTCAAAAAGACTCAGTGGGTTGTCTATGTTTTGTAAAGTAACAAGCTGCTTACTCACTTTTAGCACGTTGTACATCACAAATTTGCTTGCGGTTTGTTTACCGTAAATTTCACCAGTATAAATAGCCACAATGCCTCCAACGCTTAATATGTGCGTATGGTATCTCTACAATAACTGAACTACAAGAATTTTCTGTAAGAAGCGTTTTTTGTAAGATTTTATATAGATTTCTTACACTCTATTTTCGGCGTAAATTGATATGCGATTTAATCAGATCAATTGCTTGGTATCTAAATTTAGTGCCATCCGCATCTTTAATCCACATATGTAACAATCCGCCAAAGAATAAATGCGTATCTAGCGCGAGTGCGCGGGGGGTGAGGGTGCTGGCTAATAGGTTTTGTGATCGAGCACGCTCGTAAGTGACTTCTATTTTTTCAATCAAGCTTGAACAGTTATTTAATATTTGATGTAACACCAGCGCAAACTCGTCGACGTATTCACATTTAATCATCATAATTTCGTAAATCTCACGCATTTCAATGTTTTCATTCAGCTCGTGTATCGTATGGCATAGACTTGCTTCAATTTGATCAAGTGGGTTTTGTGAGCTGTCGTTTGAGATTGCTAAGGTGTCGTCCATGCGATCGATCAGTGGCAGAAATACTTGTTCGCGGATTGCATGAAAAATTTCGGCTTTATTATTAAAGTGCCAGTACACGGCTCCTCGCGTCACATTGGCTTGTGATGCAATATGTTCCAATGTAGATTTGCTAACGCCTCGTGCAAGAAATACAGCGCGTGCCGCATCTACAATCTGTTGGCGAGTTAGTTCTGCATCTTCTTTGGTTTTTCTGACCATAATAATTCCACTGGTTTAAACTTGATTATTGAATATTTTAACATTTAGGCATTTACATACATTCCTGTTTGTATATAATATACATACAAATCTGTATGTAAGCAAGTGCAGATAGCTATTGTTTTGATAAAAACATAGAATAATTAGTGAGTTATAAAAATAAACGTGGAGTTTTCAATGGTAACTAAGACTGCAAGTCACAATCAACAGCATATTCGCATACAGTCTATGAATGGACAGAGCGCTCATGTGAAACAAACCATCATAACATCTGGCATGATGTTGGCGCTTATTGGCGTTCTTGCAGTGTCTGTGCTTGCTGCCTGTGGAAAACAGGAAAGTGCTGCGCAGACACAAGGTATGCCGCCAATGCCTGTTAGTGTAGTGACTGTGGAGCCAACCAGTGTGCCGATGAGTGCCGAAGCGGTTGCGCAAACCGAAGGTGCTAAAGAGGTTGAAATTAGACCGCGTGTTGGTGGTATTTTGCTTAAAAAGCTATTCGAAGAGGGGGCGCCGATTAAAGCTGGTCAGGCGATGTTTTTAATCGACCCTGTGCCGTATCAAATTGCGCTATCCAATGCCAAAGCACAATTGGCACAACAAAAAGCAAGATTAGATCAAGCGCAGCGTGAAGCTCAGCGTTTGCAAGCACTTGTGGCAACTCAGTCAGTGAGTCAGCGTGAGGCAGATAATGCTCGTTCTGATAATGCATTGGCACAGGCAAGTTTGGCTCAATATGAGTCTGCTGTGCGCGAGGCTGAGTTGAACTTATCTTACACAACAGTGACATCGCCTTTATCTGGTGTAGCTGGCAGATTCGAGTTATCTGAAGGCGCTTTAGTCAGCGCTAACACAAGTTTATTAAGTACCGTGAGTCAGCTCAGCCCAATTTGGGTGAGATTTAGTTTGTCTGATGCTGAGTTAGCACAGCTGGGTGGCCCGTTGACGCAAAAAGGTGTTAAGGACGTAAGGCTGATTTTACCTAGTGGTGAAGAGTATTCAAAATCAGGTCAGTTAAACTTTGCTGCTAGTGGTATCGATCCACAATTAGGCACACAGTTGCTACGCGCTACCTTTGACAATGAGGATAAACGCTTGCTCCCAGGTCAGTTTGCTCGCATTAGAGTCATTACAGGCAAAAAAGATGGTGTATTTGTTGTGCCACAAACCGCAGTATTAAGTAGTGATCAGGGCAAGTTCGTGTATGTGGCTGATGCTAAAAATGTAGTGACGATTAAACCAATTGTTGCCGGCAACTGGGTTGGTAAGGACTGGGTAATTTTAAGTGGCCTTGAAGCTGGTGATAAAGTGATCGTTGATAATATTATTAAATTACGTCCTGGCGCACCAGTATCTCCGCATCCGCTAAGCGACCCTAGCGCAAGCCCTGTACCAAAAACCAATGAATCAACTGGTTCTAAATAAGTTCATTACTAATAGCTAAAACAACAGGCTTAATCGAGAATCTATATGAGTAAATTTTTTATTACGCGGCCTATTTTTGCGAGTGTATTGTCTATCATTATCGTGCTGGCTGGCTTAGCCGCAGCATTGAAGCTACCGATTGCACAGTATCCGCAAATTGCACCGCCAACTGTATTAATTACAGCAACTTACCCAGGCGCCAGTGCTGAAACACTTTCTAAAACAGTGGCTGCTCCGATTGAGGAGCAGTTAAGTGGTGTTGAAGGCTTGTTGTATTTCAACTCTAGTGCAGACTCTAGCGGCACTTTGACTATTACTGCTACGTTTGAAGTCGGCACTGATGTTAATCAGGCTACTTTTAACGTCAGTAATCGGGTGAATATCGCTTTGCCACGTTTGCCTGATGAAGTTAGGCGGACTGGCTTGGTGGTGCAGAAGCGATCTAACGATATTTTGTTAGTTGTGATGCTGACTGACAAGCAAAAAAAGTATGACACCTTATTCTTGAGCAACTACGCAACGCTCAATGTACTTGATGAAATTAAGCGTATTAAAGGCGTTGGTGATTCTGTTATCTTTGGTGCGCAAGATTACTCTATGCGCATCTGGTTACGTCCTGATCGTATGGCGCAGTTGGGAGTAACTACCACTGATATCGCTAATGCGATTCGGTCACAGAATGCGCAGTATGCGGCAGGTAAAATTGGTCAGGATCCATCACCATCTAATCAACAATTGGTTTATACAGTAACGGCAAAAGGCCGCTTAATTGACCCAGAAGAGTTCGGCAATATTATTATTCGTGCTGATGGCCAGCGTGGTGTGCTTCATTTGAAAGATGTTGCACGTATAGAATTAGGTTCACAAAGCTATAACGTTCGTACTACTTTGGATGGCACGCCTGGTGTAGGTATTCCTATTTTCTTGCAATCTGGTGCTAATGCATTAGATACAGCAGAAGCAGTAAAAGAAAAAATGAAGGAATTGAAAGAGCGTTTTCCAGAAGGTATAGATTGGGAAGTGCCTTATGACACCAGTGACTTTGTAAAAGCATCTATCCTTGAAGTGTTAAAAACATTGGGCGAGGCGATGTTGCTTGTGGTGCTCGTAGTGTTTTTATTCTTACAAAGCTGGCGTGCGACATTAATTCCTATTATCGCTGTGCCTATTTCATTAATTGGTACTTTTGCCGGTTTGTGGATATTTGGATTCTCAATCAACACGTTAACCTTGTTTGCGATGGTACTTTCTATCGGGATTGTGGTCGATGACGCGATTGTGGTGTTAGAAAACGTAGAGCGGTTGATGGAAGAGGAGAAGCTATCAGCAATTAAAGCCGCAGTGAAGTCAATGGAGCAGGTGTCAGCGGCGGTAGTAGCGATTGTGCTGGTATTGTGTGCAGTGTTCGTACCTGTTGCCTTCTTAGGTGGTATTGCAGGTGAAATGTACAGGCAGTTTGCAGTGACGGTTGCTGTTGCTGTTGTGATTTCAGGTGTTGTTGCCTTGACGTTAACACCTGCATTGTGTGCAGTACTGTTAAAGAAAACACATGGGGAATCCGCATTCTTTAAAGCGTTCAATCGTGGTTTTGTGCGACTGACTCATGTATATACGGCAACCGTAAATTTAACTTTACACCATAAAATCATTGGTACTCTTGTGTTCGCAGCAATCATCGCATTAGTTGCGGTATTGTTAAAAGTGATTCCAGGGAGTTTTGTGCCACCTGAAGATCAGGGCTATGTGATTTCTGCAGTGATTATGCCGGATGGTGCTACGTTAGGCCGTACAAGTAAAACGACTGAAAATGTAAGGGCGGCGATTGCTCAAGATCCTGCAGTTGCACATGAGTTTGCTGTGAATGGCTTCGACTTGATCGGCGGCGGCAACAAGACCAGTGCGGCGACCATGTTTGTGCGTATGAAAGATTGGTCTGAACGTGAGGCGACAGCTGATGACATTGTGCAAAAGTTGTTTGGCATTGGTATGCAACAGCCGGATGGGATGGCGATTGCATTCAACCCACCAGCGATTCGTGGTTTAGGTAGTTCCGGTGGTTTTGAGTTGTATGTACAGACGCGTGGTGACTCTGATCCTGCACGTTTGGCTGCTGTGGTGAACAACTTGATTGAAGCACTTAAAAAAGAGCCAAGGTTGACTGAAATTAATACATTCTTCAGACCAACCGTACCACAGCTGTTTTTAGAAGTGGATGAGGCAAAGGCAATTTCTCAAGGCGTGCCAGTATCAAGTATTTACGATACTTTGCAAAGCACGATGGGCTCGTTGTATGTGAATGACTTCAACAAGTCCGGTCGTACTTACCGTGTGCAATTGCAAGCCGAAGCAGACTACCGTATGAAAGCAGAGGACTTAGGTAAGGTTTATGTGCGTTCTGATAAAGGCTTGATGGTGCCGTTATCTGCACTGAGCAAAGTGAACTACATTGTTGGTGCGGAGCAATTAGAGCGCTACAACGGTTTACTTTCAGCTAAGGTGTTAGGTAAAGGCGCGTCAGGTGTGAGTTCTGGTGATGCAATTGAAATGGTTGAAAAGATTGCGGAAGCAAACTTACCTGATGGATACCAAATTGCATGGACTGGACAAGCTTACCAAGAAAAAAGAACAGGCTCAGCTGCAGTGTTTGCGTTTGGTTTTGCCATCATTATGGTGTTCCTGATCTTGGCTGCGCAGTTCGAAACATGGGCTTTACCACTTGCTGTGATTATGGCCGTGCCTTTTGCTTTAGCTGGTGCGTTGTTGTCTGTGCTGCTAAGAGGTATGCCAAATGATATTTACTTCCAGATTGGTTTAATTACACTCGTTGGCTTGGCTGCTAAAAACGCGATTTTGATTGTGGAATTTGCAAGCCAGAAAATGGAGGAGGGTATGCCGATTGCAGAGGCTGCGCTTGAGGCTGCAAGGTTACGTTTTAGACCGATTGTGATGACGTCAATGGCGTTTGTGTTAGGTATTGTGCCATTGGTGATTGCAACAGGTGCTGGTGCGGCTGCTCGACAGTCAATGGGTACAGGTGTGTTTGGCGGTATGTTACTAGCGACATTTGTAGCCACGATTTTTATTCCATTGTTCTTTACGTGGTTAAGTAATAAAAACGTACACAGAAAACACCATGAAGTACCTGACGATGAGCCAGTGGTTGTGACTTCAGTAGAGACCGAAAATAAAGGTGCTGTATGAAACAGAAAAAAAATAACTTTTTAATTAGACCTGCTTTTTATTTGGTTGGCAGCCTGGTGTTGTCTGGTTGCCAATCTTTAGTGTGGCCTGATTACCTAAGGCCAAAAGTCGATACCCCAGATCGCTATGTTGAGATGAGCCAAGATGCGGCACAGAATCAAATTGCTAAGGATTGGTGGACTTTATATCAAGATGAAACGCTGAATACTTTAATCGCCAGTGCATTAAAGCATAATACTGATATTAAAGTGGCTGTCGCTAATATTGAACAAGCGGATGCTGTGATGAAAGAAGCAGGTACTTTACTGTTTCCTACAGTTGCTTTAGATGCTGGGGGCACACGCTCACGAGTAACTGAGGCAGGTGCATTTCCTGTGTTTGGTGATAATCCCCGTGAGAGCTACAACTTTAAATTCGGTACTAATTTTGAGCTGGACTTTTGGGGGAAGTTAAGTCGAACTAAAGAGTCCGCTAGAGCGTCTGCTTTGTCTAGTCGATATGCCAAAGATACTGTTGCACTGTCGCTAACTGGCTTGGTAGCAAATCAGTATTTGGCCTTACGTAGTTTGCAAAAACAAATTCAGATTGCGGAGCAAAATTTAGTCAGTCGCGATGAAAGTCTAGCATTAACGAAACGCCGTTTAGAAGGCGGAATCGTTTCAGCTCTAGATGTTTATCAGGCTGAGGTGGCCAGTGCTAATTTACGTGCACAGCTTTCAGACTTAAAACGATTGCAAGCATTGAGTCTGAACCAGTTAGCATTATTAACTGGTGATATGGATTTGGCAGTGCGTGGATTAGGGCAGGCTCAAGCTGATGTAATGGCCTTGCCGATACCACCAGTTCCGCCTTTAGGCTTGCCTTCTAGTTTGCTGGAGTCTCGCCCTGATGTGCGTCAGGCTGAAGCGCAAATGGTGGCAGCAAATGCCAATATCGCTGTAGCGAAGGCGGCCTTGTATCCAAGTATTTCGCTCACTGCGAGTTGGGGTGGAGAAAGTCTTGAGTTGCAGGATGTGTTGAAGTCAGCAGCGCGTATTTGGACTGGTGGGCTTAGCTTGAACTTGCCAATTTTTAATGGTGGAAGATTGAATGCTAGGGTCGACCAAGAAGCAGCCAAGCAGAAGAAAACACTGGCTACTTACGAGCGCACGATTCAAACCGCTTTTACTGAAGTGAATGATGCATTAATCAATTTGCGCCAACAAACAGAACGTGAGCAGTCTTTACAGACTAGCCAGGATTCTGCAAAGAAAATGCTGGCTTTATCAGAAAATAGATATCAGTCAGGTTACTCTGCCTATATTGAAGTGTTGGATGCACAGCGTACTTATAATGAAGCGAGTTTGGCTTTTGTCCAAGCACGTCAAGCAAGGTTGAGTGCGTCGGTCGAGTTGTTTAAAGTGTTAGGTGGTGGGTGGCAACCCACAGAAACTCAGTAATGACGAAGACGGTACTTTGATTATTTGCTGATGTCGGTGGTAAATGTGACGCGTACCCAGTTGCCATGACGTTCAAAAGACTTGGTGAATCTTAAAAGTATCTCTTCACCAAGTATTTGTACTTTGAAAATATCATTCTTGTTGTATTGGAGCTTAGGAATAAGCAGCGTCTCTTGTTTCGACAGTGATTGTTCCTTAGGTAAGAAAATACAGGTGAAGTTGCTCGGGTCGGTGCCAAAGCTACTATCTAAAAAGCTGGTTGTGTTAGCAAACACTGTATTAGCGAAATAGTTGTCTTTGGCCCCGGGGTCCCCTATAGAGACTGCGACTTTAGGTGTTATTAGGCTCATGTTCTCACCTTGTGAGTAAAAACCGATATTGCTAAGTAGCTCAACGCCTAGATGTAACTCACCGTTGGCAATAGGTCTGATGTTCTTGATGATGCCAAGCTTGGTATTGTTTCTGAGTTCTTTGGTAGAAATGCCGATTAGCATACCCAAATTCACTTCGTGAGCGTGTTTGCTGACATGTAAACCTAAGCCCTTATTGGATTGATCTATGATACTTGAGTGAACAGTACTTAAGTCCATGTGAATGATATTGGGTTCGTTGCGATTGATGTTGTGAGATGCTAATCGTTCTTCAAATGACTTTTCACCTAGATAACCACGCTCACCACGTTGCATCTTGATATTCTCAACTTGTTTGAGTTGTTCGCAAACCTCTTTAAAACCAAAAGTAGTTGTTGCACTAGATGCAGCTCGATTGCGGTCTTCTGTTCGGCGCTGGCGGTTGTAATCAACACGTGACCACTCAGTATTCAATATTTCAAATGTGTTGAAGGCATCTTTATGGGAAACCAGTTCTTTCATGAACGGCTGTTTAGGTGAGATATTGAATTCGATAAGAGACATGCAAAGTTCTATTTTGGAAATGACAGTATCAAAATCCCAGTAACGATAAGTACTAGCCGGTTTGAAAGTGCGAATACGCTTAGCGGGTTTGTTACTAGTGGTATCCACATAGAACAAATGTTGCTGTTCATCAAATTTTTTATCTACAGTGGTTTTTGATGTCCAAATCGCCAGCATTTTACAAACCAATTCAATTTGTTCACATTTTAGGCTAAGGCTCTCCAGTGTCCCCAGCATGCATACTTGTATATATGCATTAGATAGTGAGATAGGCTCAAGGTCTGCGTAGGGTTGGATTTTTGCGTTTAAAAGCGATAGATTTTCAGCCAGCAAGTAAAGTTGAGATATTTGTAGCCATACATTGGCTGGTGCACTTTGATAATTGTAATAACGCCATTTAATCATTTGCGTTGAATTTCTAAGCGCACGTGCTAGGAAAATATGGATGTGCTTTTGGTATTGATCATAAAAATGGTCAATTAACGAGAAGTAAATTAAGAATAGCTGGCGGTGATAAAAAAACACAGCATTTGATACCCGTTCTTCCAGCTCAACGCTGATATGTTCGATATGAATGAAATGGGTTGTGATTGTTTCGACAATGATGTGTGTGTTTTCGTCTATAGTGAATAATGCTTCTAAGTTAGCAGGGTTGTTAAATGCGTTCGCTTTGAAGTCATCGCCTAATTTTGCAGTCGCAAACTCAATGGCAGAGATGTCATCCATGCCTTTGATTTGACTCATCCAATCCATCGATGTTTTCATCTTAGGTCGGGATGTATTCTTGAACAAGTTTTGGAGAAAAGCCATTTTTAACTACATTCTTTCACTAGGTGTAGTAATAAAAGCAAGTAGTATGCCACATGGTTTTTTATTGGCAGAGTATTTAGCGCTTTGATTGATCTAATATTGTTTGGTCGCGCTTGGATAGATTGAAACATTAATCTGTTTTTAATTTTTTAGACTCCGTGCGACCATGATAAAATGACGTTCTAACAATATAGATAGTAAAAAATCAACACTTATGACAGTTCGTACACGTTTCGCTCCTAGTCCAACAGGTTTTCTTCATATCGGTGGTGCACGTACCGCTCTGTTTTCATGGGCTTTTGCTAAAAAGCATCAAGGTGACTTTATTCTGCGTATTGAAGATACCGATGTCGCCCGTAGTACACCTGAAGCTGTGCAAGCAATTCTTGATGGTATGCAATGGTTGGGTTTGGACTACAACGAAGGTCCTTTTTATCAAATGCAACGCATGGATCGCTATAAAGAAGTGATTCAAAAAATGCTGGATGAAGGCAGTGCGTACTATTGTTATTGTAGTAAAGACGAGTTGGATGCCCTGCGTGAGTTACAAATGCAGCAAGGTGTTAAACCACGCTATGATGGTCGCTGGCGTCCGGAAGAGGGCAAGGTGTTGCCTGCACCTCCGCAAGATGTTCCGCCTGTCATTCGCTTTAAGAACCCGAAAGACGGCCATGTGGTATGGAATGATTTGGTGAAGGGTGAGATTAGCATCGCCAACCAAGAGCTGGATGATTTGATCATTGCACGCGCTGATGGTACGCCTACTTATAACTTCTGTGTTGTGGTAGATGATTGGGAGATGGGAATTACACAAGTGATTCGCGGTGACGATCATGTCAATAATACGCCACGTCAAATCAATATGCTTAAAGCACTTGATGCCACGATTCCGCAATATGCACATTTATCAATGATTTTAGGTGATGACGGTCAGAAGTTGTCCAAGCGTCATGGTGCTGTTAGTGTGATGCAGTACGACGATGAAGGCTACTTGCCGGAAGCTGTGCTTAACTATTTAGCGCGCTTAGGCTGGAGTCATGGCGATGAAGAGATTTTTAGTACGCAACAGTTTTGTGAGTGGTTTGATTTAGACCACATCACACCATCTGCTGCACAATTTAATACTGAAAAGCTTAGATGGCTCAATGCGCACTATATTAAACAGGCAAGTTCTGATTACCTAGTGAGTGATGTGACTAAGCGTCTTGCTAAGCTAGACGTGCAAGTCACGGCAACCCCTAATCTGGCAGCAGTGATTGATCTGTACAAAGAGCGCGCGCACACCTTGAACGAGTTAGCCAATAGTATCGCCTACTTTTATCAGAAACCATTGGTTGACCAAGCGGCTGCAGAGAAGCATTTAACAGCAGAAATTAAACCAGCCATGCAGAAGCTTGCGGAGGCACTGGCTGCGGTTGAATGGCAGGCTGAGGCCATTCATCATGTGTTGAATGATGTAGTGACTGAGTTTCAGTTAAAATTTCCAAAAGTAGCAATGCCTTTACGTGTGATGTTAACCGGTATCGCGCAGTCACCAAGTATTGATCAGGTGATGTTTTTACTTGGTAGGGATGAAGTAATGGTGCGAATTAAAGACGCTAAATTTTAAATTTAATTAAATTAAAGAACGAATTTGGTTGTTCTATATCTTAACGAGAGTAAGATATTTGTATATGGTCTTAATAATGGCCATTAGTGGTAAATTTTATTTAACTCCAAACAATAGGAGACATCATGAATCAAAAAGGGCAAATGTTACAAGACCCATTTCTCAACGCACTGCGCAAAGAGCATGTAGCAGTATCTATCTATCTCGTGAATGGTATCAAGTTGCAAGGTCAAGTCGATTCGTTTGACCAATATGTTATTTTGCTTAAGAATACTGTGACACAAATGGTCTATAAGCATGCGATTTCGACGATTGTACCTGCGCGTGCAGTCAATATTAGTTTGTCTGAAGGTGATGATTAAGCGTTGAAAGATTTATTTGATAGACCAAGCGGTGGCGAAGCTGCCATATTGGTAAGTGTTGATTTTGGCGAAAATGATTACGAAGAAAGTTTAGAAGAGCTTCGTCAATTGAGCTTAAGTGCAGGGCTTGCTGTGCTTGGTAAAGTAGAGGGGAAAAGGTCTGCGCCTGATGCTAAGTTGTTTATTGGCAGTGGTAAGGCTGATGAGTTGTCGCAGATGATGCGGGCAACTGAATCCAATATTGCTGTCTTTAATCATGATTTAACACCATCACAACAGCGCAACCTGGAGCGCCTGCTACAGGCGCGTGTCGTGGATCGAACTGGCTTAATTCTAGACATATTTAGCCAGAGAGCACAGACGCACGAGGGTAAATTACAAGTTGAGCTTGCTCAGCTCGAGCATCTTTCCACGCGCTTAGTACGTGGCTGGACTCACTTGGAGCGCCAAAAAGGTGGTATCGGTGTTCGTGGCGGCCCTGGTGAAACTCAGTTAGAGCTGGACCGTCGTATGTTACGTGTGCGCGTTAAACAGTTACGAGAGAAGTTGCTTAAATTAAAAGCGCAGCGCGGTATGCAGCGTAGAGCACGTAAGCGTTCTAATGTGATGACTGTGTCGTTGGTGGGTTACACCAATGCGGGAAAATCTACCATTTTTAATCGGCTGACTAAGGCCAATCTCTATGCCGCAGATCAGCTGTTTGCAACCTTAGACACAACCACGCATAAGATTTATATTGCAGGTTGCGGGTCGGTTGTACTTTCAGATACGGTTGGCTTTATTAAGCATTTACCGCATGCATTGGTGGAGGCGTTTGGCGCTACTTTAGAAGAGGCTGTACAGGCTGATTTACTATTACATATTGTAGATACGGCTAGCACCAATCGGGATGAGCAGATTACACAAGTGAATAAGGTGTTACATGAAATCGGTGCTTCTGATGTACTGCAGATTCTAGTGTATAACCAAATAGACCGCGTGGGTTTGGAGCCTGCTGTCGACCGTGATGAGTATGGTAGAATTACGAGCTTACATGTTTCGGCAAAAACAGGTGAGGGGCTTGAGTTTTTGAGGTTGGCGATGGCAGAACATTATCAGTACTTACAAAAGCAAAGTACTGAAGAAAGTGCCTTTGTTTAAGTGTTAAGTAAATTGTGAAGTATAAAGTTTGATGTGCTGATGTTGATTAGCAAATTGTTTGAATTAGATTTTAAACTTAAACCCAGATTTTAAAGTAATTCAATTTTTAGTGTTGGAGTGATGAATGATTAAATTCCCTGGCTGGAGACAGCAAAATAATGAAGGGCCACCTGACCTTGATGAAGTGATGCGTGATCTAAGCCGCAAGATAAATGCGATGTTTGGAAAAAACGGCAGTAATCAATCAAACTCTCAGCCAAAACGTCCGTCATCAGGGGACATTAATTTGCCAATAGTGCCGATTATCGGGTTTGTACTACTTGTTTGGCTTGGTTCTGGATTCTACATTGTGGACCAAGGCTCTACTGGCGTGGTGACGCGTTTTGGTAAAGCGCTAGATGAAACGACTGAGCCTGGCCCGCGTTGGCACTTGCCTTACCCTATTGAGACTGTAGAGGTCGTCAATATGGGGCAGGTACGTAGGCTCGAGGTTGGCTATAGAAGTAGTGCAGAAGGTTCTGGAGGCGGTAAAACCAAGCTTCCTAAAGAGGCTTTGATGCTAACCGAAGATGAAAACATTATTGATCTGCAATTTGCAGTGCAATATAACTTGAACAATGCCAAATATTATTTGTTCAATAACCGATCAACAGATACTGCTGTCATGTCTGCCGCTGAGTCTGCGATTCGTGAAGTTGTGGGTAAAAATAAACTGGATGATCTGTTGCAAAAAGGTTTAGTTGACACATCTGAGCGCATGCAAGTGATATTGGATAGCTACAAGACTGGTGTAAAGATTATCAGTGTGTCACTACAAAGTGCTCAGCCTCCTGAGCAAGTACAAGAGGCTTTTGAGGACGTTAACCGTGCCAATCAAGACAATCAACGTCAAATCAATGAAGGCCAGGCCTACGCTAATGACGTGATTCCGAAAGCACGTGGTACCGCTTCGCGTCTGTTATCAGAGGCAGCTGGTTATAAGTTGAAAGTTGAAAGTGAAGCAAGAGGTAATGCAAGTCGATTTGATCAGATTTTAGCGCAATACAATAATGCGCCAGAAGTGACACGTCAGCGTTTGTATTTAGATGCGCAAGAGCAGATTTTATCTAATACAAGTAAAGTGATTGTTGATCAAAAGGCTGGTAATAGCCTGTTGTATTTGCCGTTGGATAAATTAATCAATGCGACTGGCGCGTCTAATGCTCCTCAGTCTCAATCCGTACAGTCATTAAATCCGCAAACTGAGTCAGGCGCAGCTTTTGATTCAGCAGCAGCTACTACAGAGCGCTCGAGAGAAGCTTTTCGCAGCCGAGATAGAGAAAGTAGATAAGGAAAAATAATGAATAAGGCAAAAAACATAATAATTATGGTGATTGTTGGGTTGATGTTGCTATCAGCCTCTGCATTTACAGTGAACCAAACCCAGTATGTGATTGTGCAAAGACTTGGTGAGATCGTATCCGTCAATAAAGAGCCTGGTCTTTACTTCAAAGTACCGTTCGTGGATAACCTTAAATACTTTGATAATCGTATTTTGACGCTTGATTGGGAGCAACCAGCAAAGTTTATTACTAGCGAAAACAAATACATGATGGTGGATTCGTTTGTAAAATGGCGCATTGTTGATCCTGTAAAATACTACGTATCCATTAAAGAGGGTGGCGAAGCTGCCGCAGAGGATAGGCTCTCTAAAGTGGTTAACGCAGTATTACGTACGGAGTTTGGTAAACGTACTGTGCGTGATGTGATTGCTGGTGAGCGTGGTGCCGTGATGGATAACTTACGTAAAACGGCTGATGCTGAAGCTCGTCAAATGGGTATCGCAGTGGTTGATGTACGATTAAAACGCGTTGATTATGCAGAGGAAATAAGTAAGTCTGTGTTTGACCGTATGATTGCAGAGCGTAAGCGTTTAGCTAATCAACTGCGCTCTGAAGGCGCTGCTGCTTCAGAGAAAATTCGTGCAGATGCTGATAAACAGCGTGAAGTGATTATTGCCGAAGCCTATCGCGAAGCACAAAAAACCAAAGGTGAGGGTGATGCTAAAGCTGGTGAAATTTACAATCAGTCTTATAGCCGCAATCCAGAGTTCTATGCGTTTTATCGTAGCCAAGAAGCTTACAAAAACAGCTTTAAGAGCAAGAGTGACGTAATGGTGCTGGATCCTAATTCAGATTTCTTTAAATACATGCGTAGCCCAAACAGAAAATAGCAGGTTGTGGTGAGCGACTATTTGTTAGCTGCTTTAGGGTTGATGCTGGTACTTGAGGGTTTGCTTCCATTGCTGATGCCTCAAGTCTGGCGAGAAACCTTTATAAAAATGGTGACATTGAAAGATGGGCAACTCCGCTTCGTTGGTTTGATATCCATAGTTGGCGGCTTGCTCTTAATTTTATTAAGTAAATGATTGATAAATATGCGTAATTGGTTGTTACCTGAATATATTGAAGATGTATTGCCTGCAGAGGCTATGCGAATTGAAGTTTTACGTCGTAAATTGCTAGACCTGTTTAAAGTGCATGGCTATCAGTATGTGATTCCGCCAATGTTAGAGTACATGGAGTCTCTAATTACCGGTGCGGGACATGATTTGGATTTAGCTACATTTAAAGTGGTTGACCAGTTAACTGGTCGGCTCATGGGTGTACGTGCTGACATGACACCGCAGGCTGCCAGAATCGACGCACACCTGTTAAATCATCAGGGGGTTACACGCTTGTGTTACGCGGGGAGCGTCCTACGTACTAAACCTGATGGGCTGGCGTTGACACGCGAGCCATTGCAAATTGGTGCTGAGCTATATGGTCATGCTGGCATCGAAAGTGATATCGAGATTCAGCGCTTATTGATTAAAGCATTGCAAGCGATTGGCATTGATGAGATTCATCTGGATTTTAGCCACGTTAATGTATTTGGTAGTTTGATCGAGGCTAGTCATGTAGATGCACAGTTAGAGCAGGATTTATATGCCGCGTTGCAAAGTAAAGATCAGCCTGCAGTGGCGTCTTTGACAAAAGCACTGGATCATACAACGAGAGAAGCGTTGCTAAATTTAACAGAGCTTAATGGTGACAAAGCTATTTTAGCTAAAGCATTTAATGTATTACCTGCAACACCAGCCATTAAAAAGGCTTTAGATAGTTTACAGCAGGTCAGTAATGCAATTGATCAGCTCGGTGCTAGTGTGAGTTTCGATTTAAGTGAGTTACGTGGATATCACTATCATAGTGGTATTGTATTTGCTGCATATGCACAAGGCTACAAAGGCCCGCTGGCATTAGGCGGTCGTTATGATGAGGTTGGACAATCTTTCGGACGTGCTCGTCCAGCGACTGGGTTTAGCCTTGATTTACGTGGTGTAGTGAGTGCTCTACCACCAGCGAAATCTGAGATGGCGATTTATGCACCAGCTTCAGAAGATGCTTTGCTTGCAAGTAAAGTCGAAAGCCTAAGAAATGAGGGTTATGTTGTGATTGAGGCCTTGGCTGGATCTGATGCAGACTTAACTGAACTGAATTGCAATAAGAAGTTAGAGCATTACAATTCAGGCTGGCATGTTGTTGATGTAGTGAAAAACTAGTTATCACAAACGGTTTTGTCTTGGACAGCATCTCTATTTTAAAAAATTAATATTTAATCAAAGTAAACGTTATGGCAAATAAAGCAGCAAAAAATGTGGTCGTCATTGGTACGCAGTGGGGCGATGAGGGTAAAGGTAAGATTGTTGATTGGTTAACCGATCATGCACAAGGTGTTGTGCGCTTTCAAGGCGGCCATAATGCGGGTCACACTTTAGTGGTTGGCCAAGGTGATGCGCAGCGTATCTATAAACTAAATCTTGTGCCCTCAGGTATCGTGCGTGCTGGCGTTAATTGCTATATCGGTAATGGCGTAGTGTTAGATGCTGGACATTTACTTAAAGAAATTGCCGCTTTAGAAAAAGACGGTTTAGAGGTCAGTAATCGTTTAAAAGTAAGCCCTGGCTGCCCACTCATTATGAGTCACCATGTGGCGGTAGACGTGGCGCGTGAAGCAAAACGCAGTGCCGAGAAAAAAATCGGCACTACTGGTAAAGGCATAGGCCCAACCTATGAAGACAAAGTGGCGCGCCGTGCTCTGCGTGTGTATGACTTGTTTTATCCTGAGCGTTTCTCAGAAAAATTACGTGAAGTCATGGATTACCATAACTTTGTGTTAACCAATTATCTTGATGCTAAGCCGGTAGATTTTAATCAGCAGTTCGATGCGAGTATGCAGCAGGCAATCGCGTTGAAACCGATGATTGCGGACGTTTCTGCAGAAATTTATGCAGCGAATGCTAAAGGTGAGAATCTGTTATTTGAAGGCGCACAAGGCACCTTGCTGGATATCGACCACGGTACTTATCCATACGTGACTTCAAGCAACTGTATCGCAGGGCAGGCATCGGCTGGTACAGGTGTGGGTGCTAATATGTTGCATTATGTATTAGGCATTACTAAAGCCTATACAACGCGTGTAGGTGGTGGTCCATTCCCTAGCGAGTTGGATATTGAAACACAAGGTTTACCTGGTTATCAGATGTCGAATAAAGGCCAAGAAATTGGCACTGTGACCAAACGTAAACGTCGTTGTGGCTGGTTTGATGCGGCAGCATTGCGTCGCTCTGCCATGATTAATGGCCTAACTGGTTTGTGTATCACCAAGTTAGACGTGTTGGACGGCATCAAAGAGCTCAACATCTGTACAGGCTATGAGCTAGACGGCAAAAAAATTGATTTGCTACCAATCGGTGCAGACGATGTGGCTGGATGTAAGCCGATTTATGAAACTGTACCTGGCTGGACTGAAACTACGTTTGGTGTAAAAACGTGGGATGGCTTGCCTAAAAATGCACAAAATTATCTAAAACGTTTAGAAGCATTGTGCGGTGTGCCAATTGCCATTGTTTCTACAGGTCCAGAACGTGATGAAACGATTGTCATTGAGCATCCTTTTGCTTAATCAGTAATCGTTTGATGCTAATGCATTAAAAGTCATTAGCATCATATTTACACAACCATGGCTGCTCATCATTAGTGCGCCAGACAGTCTTTGTCGATGTTTTCAAAGATGTCGTCTGGTGTTTTGTTTTGTGGTGATTGTCATGTGTTTTCAAAGTATAAGTTTGGTTAAAAATGATAGATAAGAAAAGTCGGCGTTTGGCTTGGGCAATTACAGGCTCTGGTCATTATTTGCGTGAATCAATTGCAATTCTCAATACATTAGAAAATGTTGATGTTTTTCTAAGTAGGGCAGGTGCTGAGATTATCCAGCAATATGGTTTTCAACAGGTGTTAAGTGCTGCTGGCCATCGTGTTTATCAGGATAAAACGGCGAGCAGTGTTCCTGTAGAGTTGTTTTATCAGGGCAAATATCATGGCTTAGTCATCGCACCGGCAACTTCAAACACGATTGCTAAAATGGCTTACGGTTTTTCTGACAGCTTAGTGACTAACTTATACGCACAAGCAGGAAAAACACGTGTCCCTAGTATCGTATTTGCATGCGATACTGCGCCAGAACTTGAGTCAGAAGCACCTCGAGATCATGTCGTTAAAGTGTATCCACGTAAGATTGATTTAGATAATATTACAAAACTTAAAGCGTTTGAGATGACTAGCGTTGTTGAGGATATGGATAGTTTAAGCAATTGCATCCAACAGCATTTAAAGTTGGCGTTACAAACTGACTAGTATGACGAAGAATCTACTTTTTTTAACGGGTAAGCTTGCCGAAAAAAGTCTGAACAAAGTATTAAGTGAAGTGCAAAGTAATCCTAAAACACCGCCTTTTAAGTACCGTGTGGAACAAATAGGTGTTTCTGTCGCTGCGTTAATGACGCCAGATTTAATTGCGCGTAGAGTGAAAGAAACCGGTGATGCCGACAAGGTGATTGTACCCGGCTTGTGTCAAGGTGACTTAACGATGCTTGAGGCTAAATATGGAGTGCCTGTTGAGCGCGGTCCAGCAGATCTAAAGGACCTACCTCAATACTTTGGACATCAGGGCGTTGTGCCTGATCTAAGCCAGTATCAAGTAAAAATATTTGCTGAGATTGTAGATGCACCATATTTAAGTGTGGAAGGCGTGCTGCAGAAGGCGTTGCAATATCAGGCGCAGGGTGCCAATGTAATCGACCTTGGTTGCTTGCCGACTGTGCCTTTCCCTCATCTTGCAGAAACCATTAAAGCGCTTAAGCAGCAAGGGTTAGATGTCAGTGTCGATTCTCTCAATACAGATGATTTGCTGACAGCAGGGCATGCTGGTGCTGATTATCTGTTAAGCCTTACTGAAAAAACACTTTGGATTGCACAAGAAGTCGCTTCTACGCCAATCTTGATTCCAGCAAAACCGCATAGCTTGCCTTCGTTGTATCGTGCGATTGAGGGATGTCTTAAGTTAGGTAAGCCTTTTATTGCTGATGCAATTTTGGACCCGATACATTTTGGATTGACTGATTCGATAGTCCGCTACCATCAGTTACGTAAAAAATACCCTGATATTGAGATTATGATGGGGATTGGTAACTTAACTGAGCTGACTGATGCAGATACAACAGGAATCAATGCATTGCTGTTCGGGATGATTAGTGAGCTTAATGTAGGTGCTGTACTGGCAACCTCAGTAAGCCCTCACGCAGTTAATGCAATTGCAGAGGCTGATATTGCTAGGCGTACCATGCATGCTGCAAAACGAGATGAGCGGCTACCTAGGGGTTATAGCAATGCTTTACTTGGGCTACATGATAGACGGCCATTTACCTATAGCGCAGACGAGATTAAAGAAATTGCATCGCAAATCAAAGATCCAAGCTTCCGCATTCAGGTGAGTGAGCAAGGGCTGCATGTTTATAACCGAGATGGTATTTATGATGCGCTTGATCCATTTATCTTATACCCACATTTAAAAGTGGATAACGATGCCTCACATGCATTTTACTTGGGCGTTGAGTTGGCTCGCGCGCAAATCGCATGGCAATTGGGTAAGCGTTACGTGCAAGATCAGGAATTAGACTGGGGTATCAATGCAAAGCGCACTGATATCGAAGGAAAAACCGCACATCGTGAAGCTTCTATTAAAGAAAAGCGTGCTAAGAAAGATGTTTAGAAAACTCGAGCGTGCATGAATGTTAGCAGCAGACTTGATATCACTCGCAGTAAAATGAAAGTTAACGCATGATTTATGAAACCATTGTTAGTTCTGTAGATGCTCAAGGTGTTGCCCACGTTACGCCTTTTGGCATACGTATTCAAGATGGCTTAGTGGTGATTGCGCCTTTTAAGCCATCGACGACTTTAGCGAATATATTAGCAACAGGGCATGCTGTCGTTAATTTAACAGATGACGTACGTGTGTTTGCTGCCGCCTTGACTTCAAGGCCTGCTGGCAGTTTAACGCCAGCTACCAAAGTTAATGGTGTTCGATTAACTGAGGTGTTGGCACACAAAGAACTTAAGTTGGTGAAGTTTGAGGATGACGATATACGTCCGCAACTTTTTCTAGAGGTAGTGCATGAGGCATACCATCAACCCTTTCAAGGCTTTAATCGAGCGCAAGCAGCGGTGATTGAACTTGCAGTGTTAGTCAGCCGTTTAAAAAGATTGCCATTAGAAAAGATCTGCCAAGAAATCGATTATTTAACCATTGCTATTGAGAAAACAGCTGGACCAAGAGAGTTAGAAGCTTGGGGTTGGTTGATTGAAGTGGTAGAAAACCATAAAGCCGCGCTTGACTCTGAAAACCTAGCTTAAGAGAACCTAGCTTATGAGAGCTTGGTATAAGAAAACTAGGTTTAATTTATGAACGATATTGGTTGAAGAGTTACATTGGCATGACACAATTATTGATTAGCGTGACAGATGTTCATGAAGCAGGGCTGGCCTTAGCGCATGGTGCAGATTTGATCGATTTAAAAGATCCTCACCAAGGCGCATTAGGCGCACTACCTATCAAGACTATCCAAGAGGTAGTGAGTTTTGTGAATGCACATCGAACTCATACACAACAGTACACTAGTGCGACGGTGGGTGACTTGCCAATGCAGGCGGATTTAATTTCGCAACAAGTGCTGGCTATTGCCAGTACAAACGTTGACTTTGTAAAGATAGGCTTTTTTGAATCAGAGCATTATCAGCCGTGTTTAGATGTTTTAAGTGGTATTGCAAAAAAAGGCGTTAAATTGATAGCCGTTTTATTTGCTGAGACTCAGTATCCAAAGGATTTGATTGATCTGATTAAGAGCGCAGGTTTCTACGGTGTCATGTTAGATACTGCAAAGAAAAATGGCGCTACGTTCATGGATTATTATACAGACGAACAGATGTGGTCTTTTTCAAAACAGGTCAAACATCATGCAATGGCATTTGGATTGGCAGGATCACTCAATATACAACATCTAGCGAAAGTGGCTACCTACACACCAACTTATATAGGTTTTAGAGGCGGAGTGAGTATGGATAATCAACGTAAATTGAGTTTGGATGCGTCTAAAATAAAAGCAATTCGTAAAATTTTGTAATTTTGTTGTATTTAGGCAACAATGGCAGCTACAAGCTAATATCTATCAGATGTTATAGGTTGCGTTGTGTTGTTTATATGCGTATTATCAGCACCATAAAGATTCATTAACAAGGAGTAATAAGAATGAAAAAGAACATGTTAAATATCGCAGTAGCAGCAACATTAGGCTTGGCAGCATTTGCTGTATCTGCAGAAGATATGTATCGCGGCGCTTGGTATGCAGTACCAGGTGTTAGCTACATGAATACAGATAGCGACCTAGAAGCTGACAACGGCGGTGGCGCATTCATCAAACTTGGTAAAGAGTTATCTGAGCATTGGGACATCCAAGGTGGTTTAGGTTATAACCGTGCAAGTGAAGACACTGGTATTGCTGGTGTTGGCGGCCGTTATAAACAAACGACATTAGGCGCTGATGCGTTATACATGTTTAGCCGTGAAAAATTCCGTCCATTCTTGTTAGCTGGTTTAGGTGTAGCGCGTAACAATGTAGATTACAGCCACCCTACGCTAGATATCGATGGTAAGAAAACATCTTGGTTAGCTAACGTTGGTTTAGGTGCTCAATATCTAATTAATGACACATTCGGCTTACAAGCTGACTTGCGTCATCAATGGAGCCGTGCATCAATTAAAGTAAGTAACGGTGTAGCAACATCTAGCGATACTGACACTATCGGCAATACGCTATTAAGCTTAGGCGGTATCTTCCGCTTTGGCGCACCAGCTGTAATGCCAGTAGCCGCAGTTGAGCCGGAGCCAGCACCAGTTGCACCAGCACCTGTAACTGCTGCAGAGCCAGCACCAGCGCCTGTATGTGAGCCACAGTATGAAACAATCACGATTGAAGCTTCTAAGTTATTTGCTTTTGATGAAGCTAAATTAAAAGATACTAGCGTTTTAGACAACGAAGTTGTTCCTAAAATGAAAGAGAACAAAATCTTCGCAACTGTGAAAGTAACTGGTCATACAGATAAACTTGGTAGTGAAGCATACAACCAAAAATTATCTGAAAAACGTGCTAATCAAGTACGTGATTATTTGATTAGCCAAGGTGTTGAAGCTGATCGTTTAATCGCTGTTGGTAAAGGCGAGTTGGTTCCTGTAGTTGATTGCGATGGCGTTAAAGGTCGTAAAGCATTGATTGAGTGTTTAGCACCAAACCGCCGTGTTGAGATTGAAGCAACACGTTCAATGGAAAAAGGTTGCAAATAATTTTTCTGGTTTTAAAAAGCCCCGCTCTGCGGGGCTTTTTTATTGGTAGAATGAGATGCTATGACAAAACAAGAACAATTGCCGATACCGGTAACTCATGTAAATCTGATAATAGAGGCGCGCTGGGTTGTGCCTGTGGACTCAAATAATACATTGCATGAGTTTTACTCTGTAGTGATTAATCATCAGGTGATTGTTGATATATTGCCAACCGCTCAGGCGCGGATGAAGTATACGGCGAGCGAATTAACGGTTATCGATAACCATGTCTTGATGCCAGGTTTGATTAATGCGCATACGCATGCTGCGATGACATTAATGCGTGGGATAGCAGATGACTTGCCTTTAATGGTGTGGCTAAATGATCACATATGGCCAGCAGAGCGCGCAATCGTGACTGCGCGTTATGTTGAAGATGCGTCTTTGCTTGCCTGTGCTGAAATGTTGAGTGGTGGAACAACTTGTTTTAATGATATGTACTTTTACCCACAGGCAACCGCAACGGCAGCTAATAAAGCGGGTATGCGGGCGCATTTAGGGTTAACTGTACTTGAGTTTCCAACGAACTATGCAGCTGATGCTGACGATTATTTGCAAAAGGGTTTTGAAGCGCATGATAGCTGGCGTGGTAACCCATTGATAAGTTCATCATTAGCGCCACATGCGCCTTATACAATATCTAACCAGACTTTTGAAAAAGTATTGACCTATGCCGAGCAATTGGGTGTGGGCATACATACGCATTTACATGAAACACGTGATGAGATTAGCCAGAGTGAGGCTAGCTATGGCGTGAGACCTATTCAAAGAATTGTTGATATTGGACTGTTAGGGCCAGGTTTCATTGCGGCACATGGCGTGCATTTATTGCCACATGAAATTGATATACTGGCTGAGTATGGGTGTCATATTGCACATTGCCCAACCTCTAATCTAAAGTTAGGGAGCGGTATTGCACCAATCAATGCATTATTAAAAAATAATGTTAATGTGTGTATAGGCACCGATAGTGCTGCAAGTAATAACCGGCTTGATATGTTTAGTGAGATGCGCCTTGCTGCTTTATTGTCAAAAGGGGCTAATGAAGATGCTGCTGTATTGCCTGCACATCAGGCGCTTAAAATGGTGACGATTAACGCAGCGAGAGCGATAGGCTTAGACAGTAAGATTGGTAGTATCGAAGTAGGTAAACAAGCAGATTTAGTGGCCGTTAAATTGAGCGACTTTTCAATATCACCTTGTTATGATCCAATCTCACATTTGGTTTACAGCTGTGGCCGTGAACATGTGACGCATACATGGGTCGCAGGTGAGTTGCGTTACAGTAACGGGACATATGCGAATATAGAACCATTAGAGTTAAAGGAAATTATCCAAACATGGCAACCGAAGCTAAGACAATACAAACATTAAATGCAGATGTACTAGAGTTACAGAAATTTGGCGAACTTGCTCATAAGTGGTGGGATAAGAATAGCGAATTTAAACCTTTACACGAAATTAATCCGCTACGCTTAAACTACATTGATAACCTTGCGGGCTTGAGTGGTAAGCGTGTGCTTGATTTAGGTTGCGGCGGCGGTATTTTGTCTGAATCTATGCATTTTAAAGGCGCTGATGTGACAGGGATTGATTTAGGTGAAAAAGCACTTAACGTTGCCAAATTGCACCAGTTAGAAAGCGGTGCAAAAGTAAATTATATCCTCACATCCGTAGAGCAATTGGCGCTTGAGCAACCGGCGAGTTTTGATGTGGTGACCTGTATGGAAATGTTGGAGCATGTGCCTGACCCTGCTTCTATCGTGGCGGCGTGTGCAAAACTGGTCAAGCCCGGCGGCTCAGTCTTCTTTTCAACGATTAACCGTAATCCTAAAGCTTATTTATTTGCAGTGCTGGGTGCTGAGTACATATTGAATATGTTGCCAAAAGGCACGCATGATTATGCAAAGTTTATTAAGCCATCAGAACTGTCTGGCTGGGCGAGACAATCTGGCCTGACTGTTGCCGGCATGCGCGGCATGAGTTACCAGCCTTTTACGCAACATTATTCGTTGAGCAATGATGTTTCTGTCAACTATCTGCTACACACAGAGCTTAGTGATTATTAAACATGATTTTATTTGATTTAGACGGCACATTGGTCGACACTGCGCATGATCTTGCCTACGCGCTTAACTTGCAACGAGTACGACATGGTTTAGCGGAGTTGCCGCTAGATGTGATCAGGCCTTATGCCTCGCATGGCTCTAAAGGTTTGTTAGCTGTTGGATTTGATTTAACAACTGAAGATGCTGTTTTTGATGAGATGCGCGAAGAGTATCTCGCCATCTATGACCAAGTGTTAACGCGTCAACCAATTCTTTTTGATGGCATTTCTGAGTTGTTGACCTCATTAGAGGCTAAAAATATACCTTGGGGTGTGGTAACCAATAAGCCACGACGTTTTACGCAACCTTTAATGCAGAGTATTGGTTTGTTAACGCGCGCTGCATGTGTCGTCAGCGGTGATGATGCACCGCAACCTAAGCCTGCCCCTGATACTTTGTTGATGGCTTGTAAACAAGCTGATATCAACCCAGAGCAGTGCTGGTATGTAGGCGATGCAGAGCGTGATATCCAAGCAGGGAAGGCCGCAGGCATGCGAACGGTTGTCGCTTTATATGGATACTTAGCTGATACCGATCAGCCGGCAGCTTGGGGTGCAGATCAGACGATTAATGAACCCTTAGATTTATTAGCATTAGTGAATGCTTAGATGGCAGTGTAAGCTGGGTGTGTGATGTTAATCTGACATTGATCTAAAGCCAGCTAACTTTTTCCGCTGATGTACTGATTGCTGTTACTTGTTTAAACTTATTTTTTGAGTTTGGATACAGTCAGGCTATATAACCTGTTTAATCTTATTTAAATACGCTTCTGCGTTCCAGCATGGCTTGTGCAAGCGTGCCTGAGTCTACATATTCAATCTCTCCACCCATTGGCATACCACGCGCAATGCGGCTCACCTTTATGCCGCGCACACGTAATAACTCACTGATGTAATGGGCGGTTGCATCACCTTCTACAGTGTAGTTAGTCGCTAGAATGACTTCTTCTACAATACCATCGTGAGCACGTTTAATGAGTTTGTCTAAATGAATTTCTTTAGGGCCAATGCCATCTAGTGGCGACAGCCTACCCATCAGCACAAAATACATGCCTGTGTAGGCGCGTGTGTTTTCTAGCATGATGAGGTCTGTAGGCATTTCTACGACACATAGTACCGTTTTGTCTCGTTGTGCTGACTCGCATAACGGGCAGATAGGTTGTTCGCTAAAGGTATTGCAAAGTTTACAATGATCAACGACCTGTAGTGCATTATCTAAGGCTAAAGCTAAACCACTTGCGCCTTGTCTATCACGTTGTAAAAGGTAGTAAGCCATGCGTTGCGCTGATTTTGGCCCCACGCCAGGTAAACAACGTAAACTCTCAATGAGTTGTTCAAGCGCTGGCGGGTTTTTCATGAAAGTCTTGAGCTTAGGCTGAAATTAAAATGGCAGTTTCATACCTGCAGGCATAAAGCTTGATAGGCGTGAAGAAGAGGTTGCTTCAGCTTTTACTGTTGCATCTTTTAAAGCGATGACTAATAAGTCTTCTAGAGTCTCTTTGTCATCCATGACGCTGTCATCTAAAGTGATGCGTTTTACTTCATTTTTACAGGTCATTTGTACTTTAACCAATCCGTTGGCTGCAATACCTTCAACCTCAATGTTGGCAAGCTCTTCTTGCGCTTTTTGCATGTTAGCTTGCATTTGCTGGGCTTGTTTCATTAGATTGCCCATGCCACCTTTCATCATATTGTTCTCCTTAAACTTGATTAAATTGGTTTGATACTATTGGGAATGATAGTTGCGCCAAAGTCATCAATCAGCGCTTGTACGAAGCTATCCTCTTCAATTGCGTTTTCGGCATTGGCTTGTGCTTGTGCCTTTTCTTGAGAAATTTGCTTGGCAGGGGTGTTGCCTGTACCGCCAATGCTAAATTGCAGCTTAATTTTTCTATCAAAGTGCTGAGTAATTGCCGTCGTTAACTTTTCTTGATAATTGGCTGAGACTAGGTGCTTCTGGCTCTCTGGTACGCTTAGCGAAATACTATGTTCATCATAAGCAATAAGCTCACAGTGCTTGGCCAACTCTCTGGCAAGCCCAAGTTTTAACGCGTCTACTAATGCACGCCAATTACCGTTAAAGGCAATGTTGTTTGCTTGTGTTGGTATTGCAGTATTTTCACTAGGCACCGGTGCTGGTGCATTAGTTTCTATCCGATTGTTTTCGATTGCAGGTGGTGCATCTGCAATTTTAGCTTCAATCTCAGCAACGGTTTCTTGCTTGATTGGATGCTCGGTTTGCGCGACTGGTGCAGTTACACTTGTGTTATTAGCATGTGCGTTGTTAATTGGACTAGGTGTTTTAGGCTTGCTAGCGGCGTTGCTATTTTCGTTGGGCGTAAATGCTAACATGCGCAACAGACTCATGGTGAAGCCAGCAAACTCATCAGGAGCTAAGCCTATATCACGGCGACCTAATAAGGCGATTTGATAATAAAGCTGTAAGGTTTCAGGCTGAATCTTTTGCGCTAGGCTTAATAGCACTTGGCGTTCTGGGAGGTCATTCGCGACGCTTTCTGGTACCGTTTGTGCGACAGCGACTTGATGCAGCAGTTGTGCGAGATCATTTAATGCAGCGTCGAATGAGATGCTACGTTCTTCCATCGCTTTTGCTTGATTAATCAGGCTATTGCCATCATTGGCGAGCAGTGCATCTAATAGTTGATATAAATAGCTTTGGTCGATTGCCCCCAACATAGCACGCACTTCTGACTCGTTGACTGTTTGGCCGCCATAGGCAATGGCTTGATCTGTCAGCGAGAGGGCGTCACGCATGCTGCCAGCTGCGGCACGGGAGATTAAGTGCAGAGCCGTTGGCTCAAATGCGATACTTTCCTGCGTGAGAATGTTTTGCAAGTGACCTGTAATTGAAGTGCCAGCCATTTGGCGTAAATTAAACTGTAAGCAGCGTGAAAGCACTGTCACAGGCACTTTTTGAGGGTCGGTCGTGGCAAGGATAAACTTAACGTGAGCTGGAGGCTCTTCCAGTGTTTTAAGCATCGCATTAAATGCGCTTTTGGAGAGCATGTGCACTTCGTCAATGATGTAGACTTTGAAGCGGCCAGCGGTTGGCGCATATTGTGCGTTGTCTAACAAGTCACGCATTGCATCTACCTGCGTATTACTTGCCGCATCGACTTCGATCAAATCAATAAATCGGCCTTTATCAATCTCTGTACATGCATTGCAAACGCCACATGGTTTTGCAGTGATGCCTGTTTCACAGTTAAGCGATTTAGCTAGAATACGAGCGATTGTCGTTTTACCGACACCACGCGTGCCAGTAAACAAATAAGCGTGATGTAAGCGGTTTTGTTCAAGAGCATTGGTGAGCGCACGAACTACGTGGTCTTGACCGACCAGCGTCTCAAAGGATTTTGGGCGCCATTTACGCGCTAGCACTTGATATGACATAACCTAAACTTTAGCTGAAAATTGTATTTTCGTCTTTAAATTATTAGGAGGTTCTTTGGCTTTTAAAATGTGCTTTAGCTAAAGAAAAGAAGAGGCGAGCCTTGACCCCGGCACTTGCTTAATAGTTGTGGCTGCTTGCTTCCGCACCTGACCAGATTGGCTACTTCACAATGCGGGGAGGCCCGCCAGACGTAATTTTACAATACTTTGGCAGATTTACGTTAGTGCTTTGTTGATATTTGTGTTTGTTATCGTGCTTAAAGAATTGCCGCCTATTCAGGCTATTGTTCTGCATTCAATGCAGGGCATGGTTTTCAGCTTCAATGACTTCATCTAAGAAGGTGTTTTTAATCGTGATGATTTCATTAAAGTCGCTAAAAAAAGCATCCACACACACAGGATCAAAATGTCCGCCGCTTCCTTCTCTCAATAGCTTGCAAGCATCTTCAATCGACCACGCTTTTTTATAAGGACGTTCTGAAGTGAGTGCGTCAAATACGTCGGCTACGGCAACAATGCGACCGAATAATGGAATATTCTCACCGGATAATCCATGAGGGTATCCGCTTCCATCATATTTCTCATGATGGGTCAGTGCGATTTCAGCTGCCGTTTTGAGTAAAGGGGAGTTGTTTGCATTGAGGAGTTCGTAACCAATCATCGCATGCTGTTTCATGATGACAAACTCTTCCGGTGTGAGCCTGCCTGGTTTGAGTAAAATAGCATCGGGAATGCCAACTTTGCCAATATCATGCATAGGGGCAGCTTCAAGCAGTAGCTGTTGCTCTTGTAAGGATAAGCCAAGTACGTGTGCGATATGTTTAGAGTAGTGTGCCATACGTTGAATGTGTGCGCCGGTTTCTGGGTCGCGGAATTCAGCTGCTTTGGCTAAACAAAATATCGTTTCACGTTCTTGCTCTTTAATTTTTGCAGTGGCCTTGCGCACTTCATCATCTAGCCACTCTGCACGATCTATTAAAGCTTTTTGGCTTTGACGTAATGCCAACATGTTTCTTGCACGAGTAATAAACTCAATATTATCTAGAGGTTTATTCAGAAAATCTGTGACTCCGCTGGCGAGCGCTTTTTGGCGCACAGATGTATCACTATTGGCAGTAATCATTAGCACGGGAATTTCTTCGTAGTTAGCGAAACCTCTAAACTGCTGAGTGAACTGAATGCCATCCATTTCAGGCATTGCATAATCTACGATCACTAAATCAGGTTCGTTATCTCTACACCAGAGGAGCGCTTTAACAGGATTGGTAAAAGCAATCGACTCGTATTCTGGTATCTTTTTGATGAGATGTTTCAGTAATGTAATGTTGAGTTCGGTGTCGTCAATTAACAATATGCGCATGTTTTCTCATTGAGTTATTATTAAAACACCCTGTAATTATGTCTTAAAATGGGGTTGAAAAAAATCTCTTAGTGTTTTTTAGTGCTTGAACAGCAAATCACGTTTAATGTGAGCCTTCAACTTTAGTTTGAATAGTAGCACTTTGGACGATATGTAGGTCTTTTGTGTTAATACTTGAATGTATAATAAGTTTACCAGTCGTTAGACTGTATTTTTGCGATTTAGTATTTTATAACTTATTGAAAATATAGGGTTTAATCAAATGATTCCTTCGATTAAAGTGCCGCAAGAGTCTCTACCTGTATTTTTTAATGAGAACCCACAGCTTTTTAATGAGTTGCTACACGCGGTAGCCGATGAAATTTATTTGCTTGATGCTGCGGATATGAGGCTTGTCTATGTTAATGCAAGTGTATTAAACAATACAGGTTGTGACTTGCCTGAGTTGCAAGAACAGCTGCTTATAGATCTGCTGGGAGTAAGCAAAATAGCTTTACAGGCGCATCTATATGCGCACCGAAATGCACTTGATTTTTTACCTTTGATGCAGGACCAAGCACCAGTCATCGGGCATCAAGGTCATGATCAGTTACGTGTTAAGTTAGTTACGTTCGAGCAAAAAGCTTTTTTATTCATCATTAAAAATGATTCTTTACCAGTTTCAGTGAGTGATTGTCGCGAATGTAAGAGTACTTTTAATCAAGTGTTGATTGATAGTGAGTCTAGGGTAGAGGCGATTATCTCAAATACGCCAGGCTTGGTTTTTCAGCTACATCTTGATCCTAAAGGTGACATTGTTTTCAACTATCTTAGTGATGGTTGTAAAGCGTTGCTAGGTTTGAATGCCTCGGACCTAATGCATGAGTCGAAATTGTTTTTTGCGATGATGAATCCAAGGGATAGAGTTTCATTACGGAAGCGGTTAATATTTTCTGCAGATGGGCTTACTCAGTTAGATTGGGAAGGCCGGGTTTGGATTAATGATTGGCAGGATAATAAGTGGATTAATCTGCGTGCAATTCCTAAGGTTTTGAATGATGGGGTCATTCAATGGGTTGGCATTATGATTAATATCACGCAAAGTAAAAACGAAAAGCATGAGTTACAAGAGTCTCGCCATGAATTAGCGCAATTAACTGCGCACATGAATCAAATTAAAGAGTTGGAGCGCACCAGGATCGCGCGTGAGATACATGATGATTTAGGTGGTAATTTAACCGCCATTAAAATTAGCTTGGCCTCTATCATTAATCGATTAGCAACCGGCCAGTCTGTTTCTGTTGAGCAGGCAAAAGGCTTGGAGTGTATTGTAGATAATACATTTGAGGCCATTCATAAGATATCGAGTGATTTAAGACCGAATATATTAGATTTAGGGATTGTTGCTGCACTTCAGTGGCAGGCTAAAGAATTTGAAAAGCAAGTGGGTGTGTCGTGTACTTTTTCGACCAATCAATCGGAGATTGTCGTGACACCAGATCAAGCAATTACTTTGTTTCGGATTTGTCAGGAGTCGATGTCTAATATTGCGAAGCATGCTAATGCGACCTCTGTGCATGTGGATCTGAATCTACATTATCATGAAATAATCATGAAAATTAGTGATAATGGCATCGGTATTAATTTTGCCGATACTTATAAACCTAACTCTTTTGGATTAAGAGGAATGCAGGAGCGGGTTGCCGCGCTATATGGTAGTTTTGATATTGATCAGTTGGCGGAAAAAGGCACTGCGATTACAGTCACTTTGCCCATAGAATAATTAGTGTGTTAGGTGGTTTGATTCACGCTAAGTATCTTAGCGTGGTAAATGCAAAGCTTTTGCGTGAGTTGTTGTTCAAAAATGAAACGATGGTGTGAGTGATGAGTAAAAAACCTAAAATAAAAGTCATTATCGCAGATGATCATGCAATTTTAAGAGCAGGTCTCAAGCAAATCCTTTCTGAAACCGATGATATTTTGGTGATAGCAGAAGCACAAAATGCGAATGAGGCAATCAAGCTAGGCTCTCAACCCGATGCGGATGTTTTATTGCTGGATATTTCTCTGCCAGATAGAAGTGGCATAGAGGCGCTTAAGTACATTAAGCGTGAGAACAATCATATCGCGGTATTGATGCTTTCTATGCACAGGGAGGATGAATACGCAATTCGAGCTTTAAAGTCAGGTGCCGCAGGTTATCTATGTAAGCAGAGTGCGTCATCCGAGTTAGTGAATGCGATTCACACAGTGGCTAGGGGAAAAAAGTACATCACACCTGAGGTGGCCGAGATCTTAGCCAATCAGATTGGTAGAGATGACCAGAAAGCACCACATGAGTTACTTTCAGATCGAGAGTATCAAACATTCATTATGATTGCTTCTGGCTTGTCGGTAACAGACGTGGCCAATAAACTTTCGCTGTCTGTGAAAACTGTCAGCATGTATCGCACACGATTGCTTGAAAAAATGCAGCTTAAGCATAATGCTGAACTAACGCATTATGCTTTTAAACATAACTTGGTGAGTTAAAAGCACCGGTGATGGTTGAGGTAATGATAGGACGAGCACTTTGCTGTCCTCGGTGCAAACAGTAAAGAGAACTACTTTTGCGTATTTGTTTTAAATATCAAGTGGCTAGTGGTTTCTGAATAATGTCATTATCTAAAACTGGCGGCAATCACATGTTATATTGCTATTTGCTTGTTAAAACTATCGCTGATTGACTGGGATAATGGTTAAAACTAAAAATAATACAAATCCTGCTTTAGACGAAATGAACGCATTATTAGCGTTGTTTAATCAAAGAAAACTCCCTGAAGCTCTGGCTTTAGCCTCATCTATGGTTCAGCAGTACCCTAAACATGGATTTGCATGGAAAGTGCTTGGTGCTATCTATCAAAATCAGGGCGCAGCTGACCATGCGCTGCAAGCATTAAAAAATGCCGCACTTTTTTTACCTGAGGATTATGAGGCTCAATATAACCTAGGTAACTGTTTTTATGACCAGCAAAAACTAGACTCAGCTGTTGTTTGTTACCAAAAAGCCATACAGCTTAATTCCAGCTTTGCACAGGCGCATTACAACTTAGGCAATGTTTTAAAAAATCAGGATTTATTAGCACAAGCCGAGCAGAGTTATAAAAATGCATTACGTTTAGATACCAATAATATTTGGATTCTAGATAACTTAGGACACGTTCTTTACGAACTGAGCCACTTTGCTGAGGCAAAAGGTTGCTATGAGGATGTGTTGAAATTGCAGTCTGATTTTGTTGCAGCCCATATAGGATTAGGCGCCGTAGCAAAAGCCTTAGATCAGTTGCAAGATGCTGAGGACAGCTTTAAGAAGGCGATTGAAATTGGTGCCAAATTTGAGGCTTATAGTAATCTTGCCGACTTATTACATGCGGCTGATAGGTTGACTGAGGCGGAAGCATGCATACAGGCTGGCATTTCGGCACACCCCAAGTCAGTTGATGCATATGTCAAAATGGCGGTCTTTTTAAGGACGATAGGGCGAGTGCCGGAGTCTATTCCATACTTTGCTCAAGCGCTGTCAATTGATCAATCGCGTAAAGATGTGCATGTGGACCTTGGTTTGGCGAAGGCTGAGCAGGGCTTGTTTGCCGAGGCCGAGGCATGTTACCTGCGCGCTTTAGAGTTAGACTTAGATTACTGGTTGGCCTATAACAACTTAGGCCTTGCTTTACACAGAATGGAGCGTTATCAGGAGGCTGAAGTGGCCTTTGGTAAGGCGATAGATCTGCACCCGAGTGAGGCTTTGCTGTACAGTAATTTAGGGCTGACTTTAGCTGCGCTTGGACAGATTAAAAAAGCTGAGCTGTCGCTTAAAAAAGCCGTTGAGATTCTCCCTGAGTACGTCAATGCACATATTAATTTGTGCACAAATTACATTGCACAAGGGCGCTTGGAGGAGGCTGAGTACGAGTGTTTTGAAGCACTAAAATATGACCCGGCCTCTAACAAAGCAAGAAGTAATTTATTGTTTGCGATGAATTACTCTGGCCATCACAGCGCCGAATATCGTTTAGAACAAGCCCTAGCGTTTGATCATGTCGTGACCGAGAAAGTGCAGCAAGCATACACCACTTGGAAAGCTAGATCTGGTCGTCAACGGTTACGTATTGGCCTGATGTCTGGCGATTTACGTCAGCACCCCGTTGCTTATTTTCTAGAGAATTGGGCGAAAAACGTTGATTTCTCCCAGTTCGAGCTAATCGCATATTTAACGGATATCCGTGAAGATGCTTTTACCGGCCGGCTTAAACCAAACTTCGCGCATTGGAAATCTCTGGTTGGCTTAACCGATCAGGCTGCCGCTGAGTTGATTCACCAAGATGGTATCGATATTTTACTTGACCTTTCTGGTCATACATCCGGCAATCGATTACAGATTCTGGCGTGGAAGCCAGCTCCAATACAAGTCAGTTGGCTAGGTTATTTTGCGACTACGGGTATGAAGTCCGTGGATTACTTTATTGCAGATGAAGTAGGTGTGCCGGCAGCGCATTACGCTCACTTTGTAGAAAAAATTAAATATTTATCCGATACTCGGTTGTGTTTTACGGCACCGCATGTGGCGGTTGATGTGTCTGCGTTGCCAGCCCTCACCAATGACTATATCACTTTTGCAAGTTTTCAAACTTTGGCAAAAGCAGGGGATGATGTGTTGGCATTATGGGCAGCGGTGATGCTTGCATTGCCTAATGCTAAATTACGTTGGCAGTGTAAGTCTTTTGGTGATGCTGATGTGACGGCAGACATGGTTGCACGATTTGCTAAATTAGGGGTTAGTGCAGATCGGCTGACGCTTTTAGGTTCGGTATCACGCGAGGCTTATTTTGTAGCTCATCATGAAGTAGATGTCATATTAGACACTTTTCCTTATCCTGGGGGTACGACAACCTGTGAAGCCCTATGGATGGGTGTTCCTACATTGACACTTGCCGGTGATAGTTTAATTGCAAGGCAAGGCGCGAGCATGCTTAGTGCTGCAGGCCTTGCTGATTGGGTGGCAAAAACTAAAGATGAGTATCTAGATAAGGCGCTTTCACTATGCAGTGACTTAAATCAGCTTGCTAATTTAAGGGCGGGACTACGAGCACAGGCGCTAGCTTCACCATTGTTTGATGCTGAACGATTTGCAAAAAACATGGAAACTGCATTGTGGGAAATGTGGCATGAGCATTACCCTGCGGCTGAAACAGATAAGGTAGCAAGCGGTAATAAAGCAGAGTTCTCAGCCTTAACAAAAAATGCTGATGAACATTCAGTGAACAGTAGTACAAACCGTCATGTACAAATTGTTAGTGCTACACGGTATTCGGAACAAGATTTCTGGCGTAAATCGGCACTTGGTCTTTCATTGCACCGCCATTTAAAACAAAGTAGAGGGGTGTCTGCAAGCGTTGCTTTTAATAATACCTTAGGGCTTTCTGATGTGTTTAATCAGGCGATCGAACAAGCTGATGACAATGCTATTTTAGTATTTGTGCATGATGACGTATGGATAGATGAAGCTAACTTTGTCGACACGCTGATTGCCGGGCTTGAGTGTTTTGATATTATCGGCGTTGCCGGCAACAAACGTAGATTACCTAACCAGCCCGCTTGGCTTTTTGTCGATACCGCGCTTAATTGGGATGAGCCTGAGTACTTAAGTGGAACCGTATCGCATGGCTTGCATGCTTTTGGCAAAAGTTCTTTTTATGGCGAAGCACCAGCTGCCTGTGAATTGTTAGATGGCGTGTTTATTGCTACTACAAAATCTGCGTTAGAAAGCGCACATGTTAGATTTGACCATCAGTTTGACTTCCATCTTTATGACATAGATTTTTGCAGAAGTGCTAGAGAAGCTGGCTTGCATTTAGGCACGTGGCCGATAAAACTCACCCATCAAAGTAAAGGTGCATTTGGCTCGCCACATTGGGGCCAGAAATGTCAGCTTTATTTTAACAAGTGGGAACATCACACTCCGCAACAGCAGGCGCTGCATGATGCTATGGACGAAGTGATGGAAATGGCTCTGCAACATGAAGCAGGCGGTCAGCTTGAGCAAGCCGCGCTTCTATATCAAGAAGTGCTAAAGATTAACCCCGACAATCCAGAGGCAAATTACAAGCAGGGTATCCTAGTATTTAATCTACATGGTATTGATGAAGCTTTGCCATTATTTGAAAAGGCGGTGCTCTGTAAACCAGAGATTGAGCAATACTGGGTCACCTATATCGACGCGCTGATGCAAGCTGGTGCTACTTCAACTGCTGCGGATGCTTTAGAGCTTGGTCAGCAGTATGGTTTGCGAGGAGAGACTGCCCAAATGTTGGCAGCAGAGTTTGTTGAACAAATTGAGAAGGTGCAGCAAGTTGGGCAATTATCGCCAAGTCATGTGGTTGCTGCCAATCCTGTTTTGACCACACTCATTCCAGCTTACAAAACTCAATATCTTTTTGAATTGCTTTCTTGCTTATCTACACAAACCTATACCAATATTAAAGTGATAGTTTCAGATGACAGCCCTAATAATGAGGTTACAACTGCTATAAAAAGCACCAAATTTGCTGAGATACTGAAAAAACTAAATTTGGATATCATTGAGGGACCCAAAAAGGGCTCATCTGCTAACGTCGTGAATTTATTGAATTTTTGGAACCAGTCTACGCCTTATGTGCATATCTTGTTTGATGACGATTTAATTTATCCAACTTTTTACCAAATGCACCTAACAGCACACTCTAAAAGCGGTATAGGAGCATCTGTGAGTTATCGTTGGGTGGGTAATGAATTAGGAGTGCCAATATCAAGCCCTAGAATTCCTAGTTTTATATCGGATGGATTAGAAAAAGTGGATGTTTTGAGTGCTAATCAAATATTTCCATCGATAGTGCCAGATTGTGTGAACTGGCTGGGTGAGTTTAGCAATACGGTATATTCTGCTAGTGCTGCTTGGGAGCTTAAACCTGCCACACTCAATGGTATTCCATACAATGGCTTAGGTGATATTGGACTGTGTTTACACACATCCTTGTCGTCTAATATCGCAATCATTAAAGAGCATCTGGGATTGTTTAGGGTTAACCCTCACCAAAATACTGGTAACTTTTCCTCCATCAGTTTTAGGTGTGGTTACATTGCTTGGATAGCGATAGCTTTAGGTAGCTATGAGTTAGGGAAAATAGATATTAAGCAAACTGAGCATGCTATTCATATGGTGAGCGGAATTGTCCACAGACTTTTTAAGGGCAATGAAGAAATGCTTGCTTTTGCAAGGCTGCAGGAAGAGTATTCTGTTGGAAGTAAAGAATTTAAACAATCTTTTATACAGTTATGGGAGACTATGCTTAGCCAAGATAAAGGCTGGGTTGAATTAAATCAATTGAATCTGTTGCAACATCAAAATAATGCTCATTTTAATCTTCTGGAGCAGTTCCCATGATGCCAAAACGAGCGCTATTGGTTGGCAGTAGCTTTAGCGCAGCTCCCATATTTTTTGCGTTAAAAAGCCAAAATATGCATGTGTCTGTTTGCGGTAATGATCGGACTGATCCATGCCATCAATACGCAGACGCATCATATTTTATCGATTACTCTAATCCAGACGCACTTATCAGTTTAATCGCACAAGAGAAGTTCGATTTTATTGTACCGTCATGCAACGATTACGCTTATATGTCTTCTACTTTGGCGGCGGAGCGTCTTACTTACCCTGGTTTTGACGCTTATGAAGTGGCTTTGACGTTATATAACAAAAGACTATTCAGAATTTTTACACAACAATATCAATTGCCAACACCTAAGTTTTTGCAAATAAACGCGAATGAGATTAATAAATCCTTAGCGTTAAACTTCCCCTTGCTTGTTAAACCCGTTGATAGTTTTAGTGGTCGTGGCGTCACTAAAGTAAACAGTATTAATGAGCTCACAGAGGCCATTGCACTTGCTTTAAAAAGTTCGCGCTCTGAAGAGTTTGTTGTAGAAGAGTTTGTTGAAGGAGAGCTTCACAGTCACTCTGCATTTATTCAAGATGGAAAAATCATAACAGAGTTTTTTGCTGACGAGTTTTGCACTGTATATCCATACCAAGTTAACTGTTCAAATCACCCATCATTGCTGAAAACGGCAGTCAAGCAAGCTGTTGCACTCGCGATTCAGAAATTAGTAAGTTTACTGAAGCTCAGCGATGGCTTGTTGCATACACAATTCATCGTTAACCAAAATCAATTCTGGATAATTGAGTGTATGAGGCGTTGCCCAGGGGATTTATATGGAAAAATGATAACGCTTTCTACAGATATTGATTATATAGATTTATACATTAAACCCTTTATCAATCAAAAACTGCCAGACATTAATCAAGATCAAAGCCTTAAATATAAAGTGATTGGCAGGCATACAATATCTGTTGTCGAGCAAACGGCTATTTTTAGTTTTTCATGCAACATTCCCTCAAAACAGACGCAAATTGTTCCATTGAAATCTAGTGGCGAACTTCTTCGAGCTGCACCATATGACAAATTGGCAATTCTTTTTATTGAGTATCTGCATCAGCAGCAGATGCAAGAGGTTACGGTTAATTTAGATCAATTTGTCTCAATTCAAACTCATTAGGAAACTTCATTTTGAAATCAGGTTTAGCTCATTCACAAGTTACAGATACATCGGCTGGCGTTGAAAAATTGCGTTTGGGGTTTGTTGGTGGAGCATTTAACTCTGCTGTTGGACGGGTGCATCGAATAGCTAGTGAAATGGATCAGCGATTTGAGTTGGTTGCAGGTTGTTTTAGTAGAAATGAAGATGTCAATAAAGAGACAGCTAAACAATATGGCGTATCTGGTGCCCGCACTTATAAAAGTATGGAGTCTTTATTTGAAAATGAAATAGAGCATTTGGATGCTGTTGTAATTCTGACGCCAACAAATCAACATAAACAGCAAATTCAAGCATGTCTTTCCTCTGGGCTCCCTGTTATTTGTGAAAAGGCCTTGGTTACCACTGCCGATGAAGCTTTAGAGGTACGTCACTTGTTGGAAGAAAAAAGTGGTTTTTTGAATGTGACATATAACTACACAGGTTATCCAATGCTTCGTGAGTTCCAAGCGATGGTTCAAGCGCAAAAGCTTGGCACTCTAGAGCAAATTCATATAGAAATGCCACAGGACGGTTTTACTAAGCTAGCATTGGATGGCACGCCTATTACTCCACAAGAATGGAGGCTTCATGATGGCCGTGTGCCTACAGTATCGCTCGATCTTGGTGTGCATGTTCACTCTATCGTCAAATTTTTAACTAATCAATCTCCCCTTGAATTAGTGGCAGTTAGCAACACCTTTGGTAATTTTAATCAAATCGTAGATAGTGTAATTTGTATAGCAAAGTATTCGGGAAACCTGGCGTGCAATGTTTGGTATTGCAAAACTGCGCTAGGAAATCGAAATGGCTTGAAAGTTAGACTATTTGGATCGAATGGTTCATTAGAGTGGTATCAGGACAATCCTGAGTACCTACATTTCACTGATCAGCATGGCAGAAAGAGTGTTATTGACCGTGCTCATCCAGAAGTAACGGTCAGTAACCAACTCCGCTATAACCGTTTTAAAGCAGGTCACCCAGCTGGATTTATTGAGGCTTTTGCAAACACTTATTGTGATATCGCAGAAGCATTACATTCTTTTAAGCAGGGGTGTTTAAGTACAAATAACCCCTATGTCTTTGGTGTTGAAGAAGCGCTCGAAGGCTTGTTTATGCTAGAAGCAATTGCACGGTCATCAAAAGATAAAAGCTGGGTTACTGTGAAATGAGCCTAGTTACCCTATTTGATGTTTGTTCATGGATATTCTCAGGATCACAATATGCAATTCTATAATTTCAATCCCACTAAGTTAATTCACGGAGGCGATGCTCTTGAGAAAGTTGTATATGAAATTCCACAGCAGACAACGTTGGCAGTCATACATAGCAGTACTCTTGGTAGGTATCCCAACGTGCGTACTTTCTTTGCTGGAATCAATAAGTGTTTGAGAGTTGATTTTTATGAAACAAATAATCAAGAACCAACTCAGAGTGCCGTTAATAGCTTACTTGGTAAATTAAATCAAGATACTGATTTAATCATTGGAGTAGGCGGTGGAAGCGTTATGGATACCACAAAAGCGTTAGCGGTATGTTTCGGAAATAAGATTAACGCGTATGAACTTAAAGACATATCCCCTATGTTACTAAATAAAACAACAAAGTTTGGATTAATATCTACAAAACCAGGTTCAGGGGCAGAGTCAAATAATGCATATGTGCTTAAGGATGATGTTGACAACTTCAAACGATCCTATTTTAGTTTGTATTCCTATCCTCAGTTTAGTGTTCAAGACCCGTTATTTTATGAATCGTTGAGTGTGAATGATTTTGCGTCTGGACTAACTGACGCAATTTCACATGCTATTGATCAGTATTTAGTGCAAAGGGATGAAAATCTTATCCAAGACTCACTGACTTTATCTTTTTTAGATATTGGGCGTAAACTTGCTCAATGCATGCCTACACCAAGCTTGGATGATTATGCAAGACTGGCTTGGTTTGGCTCAATGGTATCATCCGGTCTTCTTTCGAGAGGGGTTAAGCCTAGTTGGTTGACTCATGAGGTGGCGCATTCAGTGGCTAGTGTTACGTCTTTTGGACATGGACAAACGATTGCCATGGTACTAACGAAAACACTAAGTCTTGATCGAAATCCAATAGAAAGATTAAGGTCTATAGCTTTAGCATTAGGTCATGAAAGTGTTTCAGATAAATTAAGCCGAACTGATGCAATTGATACTATTGTAGGATTTTTTTCTGAACTTGGGATGCAGACGAGTTTTTCTGAAATGAACTCAGAAGCTTACATTGAGTGGTGCAATGAAGTTGAGCATCTATGCCCTAATCTTAATAAAGAGGAGGTAGCGTTTATATGTCTGAGAACATAATATCTTTTCAGCCTCGTAACTCCTATATTCGGGATGACTCTTTGTTGCGAGGGGCTCCAGTCGATCATTCGGAGTTCTTAAGCCTCGCAAAAAATTTAAATATATATATATTTTCTATTAATCTTGAAGGAATAGGGCTTTCAAAACGATTGAGGGCACTAGGTCTTAATGTTAAAGCATTTGTTGATAGCCGATTTACAGGTAATAGACATGGTTTGCCTATATTAAGCCCAGATGAGTATTTTAAAAACTGTAATCAGAACACTGACTTATTATTCATATGTACGAAAGACAGGGAGTGGAAAAAAAGATACCTTGAGTTAGCGGAAACAAAAGGACTCATAAGACATAAATCTCTGTTTACGCCACTAGACGTATGCCGACATTTTCCTACTATTGAGGTAGCTGGGAAATGCAATTTGTATTGTAAAACTTGTGATATGGGATTACCTGGCGCCAATAAGGGGCGCGGACATATGTCTATTGACTCTTTCAAAAAAGTACTAGAAAAGATGACGGAAGAAATTCCATTAATGAATTCTTTAGCTTTGTATACATGGGGAGAGCCGCTTCTTAATCCCGACATCTCAGCGATTATTCGCGAATGCAGAAGGCAAGGCGTAGCCAGTGAAGTTTCAACAAATTTAGATTATCAAAAGTATCTGGACGATTTTCTTTTAGCAGAGCCTGATCAGATAGTAGCACCTTGCGCTGGGGTTGGTGAGCGGTATGAAAGAGGGCGCACTGGTGGTTCTTGGGATAACTATTTGAAAGGTTTGGAGCGAATAGCTGAGTTCAAGCAAAAATATAATCTAGATTACAACGTTCGTATAATGTATCACTTGTACAAAGACAATCTCTATGAGGATTTGGATTACATGAGGAAGTTGGCGCATGATTTTGGATTCTCGCTCATAGAAATTGTAGCTCATTTATTCCCAGGGCAGGTTTTTAAGCATGCAGTGTCTGGGGCACCTATTCCCCAGGTGATGATGGATGCATCTGAACATCTGCTTTTCTCGTTAGAAGATCAGCTTGAGTTCGCAAAGGCTAGAAAAGATAGTAATTGCCATATTATCAATGCTTTCCCAACTGTTAGCTGGGATGGGAAGGTGTTACATTGTTGCAATATGCAAAAACCCACCGTTAAGCAATGGGCATATCTCGAGCATCCTCTTTCCGAATTTATTGAAACTAGAAATAACTCGTCGTTCTGCACTACATGTATGGATAATGGGGTTCATCGATTTTTTGATGTCAACATAAGAATAGATGACGTTGATGGTATCCGTAATGTCGTTAGGTTATGAATTATGTGAGTTATCTAACCCATTTGATATCAATTGGGTAATAGCCTTAAAAAGAAGAACGCTTGACAGAGCGCTCATTATTGTTGGTTCTGGTGTAACTGCCGATGAATACAATAAGTTATTAACTGCGAATAATGTTGTTTGTACATTGATAAGTGTTCAGGATTTTAAAAACCGAGTTTGTGAAAAAAACACCTCTGAACATCCTGAGCCATTATTCATATTTGCGTCCCCATCATCGGGTGGCATTTTAAATAGCATAGCAAAAGAAGCTAATTTGTTGCCTGAAAAGGATTATCTTAGTTATCACCAATTAATTCGAAATAGAGCTGTGTTTGATTTACGCAACGTTACTGATCAAGTAAATCAGATAGAGTTTGCTAAGGTGCTAAACGCCATTTGTAAGATTAATACTTTGGGTGGTGTTGATATCTTGGTAAAAACTCCCTGCATACTCCCTCTAATCGATGTATGTGTGAAGATGTATGAGTCCAGGCTGAATATCAAATATGTGTTATACCCATCTGTAAAAGATTTTGCGATAAAAGAGCTTGTTCTGCATCACTATGCGATGGAGATAAATTTTATCAATACAAATATTCCACATGAAATCGCGAAGGATTTTCTATCCACGCTTGAAAGTTACCTGCTTCAAGATCCCAAAGCATATGTGTTAATGACTAATGAACAGATGGAAATGTTAGGTGTTAGAAACCATCATCGAATTTTTTTAGATGCATATCATCCCGAGTATTATGACGGTCTTTTGAGTGACTTTGAGGCTAACGCTTTCGATTTCCAGACTTGTTATAAGGTTAAGCCAGGTAAATTTTGTTTATCTCGGAGGATGTTTCCTGTCATTGATGGGGCTTTTAAGTTAAAAACATGTTCACTTTATGAAAACTTGTCATTGACCGACTTTTCTATAGAGGATTTACACAACGACACTTTTATAAAGCTAAGGCAGCAACTGTGTGTCCGCTGTAGCGCATCTGGCCTACATCGATTAATATGAAAAAAACTTATCATCTCGCGTTTTTTACAAATTATTGGAAAATATCAGTGTGAGTTTCAATCTACTTAAAAATCCTAATAGAGCTAGTTCTTTAGAAGAGGCAAGGCAGTTTTGCGCCGAGTTTTGTTTTATCGGATCTCAACCGAAATATATTCTTGGTCGAAATGTTTATGCTGAATGTGTTGCTGGACAAGTTAATGTAAGTGGATTTATTGATGATTATACCAATGATAAAGACTATCTTGGCCTTCCTGTCCTCAAGCTTGCTGATGTTCCAAAGGATGCACTTGTTCTCAACTCTGCTGGTGGCCGGCCACTTTCTGCAAGGAAGAGATTATCAGAAGCCGGATTAAGAAATCTTGATTATTTTTCTTTCTATAGGCTTTCTGGATTATCTTTGATCGAGATGCGATTTAACGAAGGGTTTTCAGAAGAATATTCTGCTAATGAAGAGCAGTACAGTTGGATCTATGATTTATTGCAAGATCAAAACTCTCGCGACATATTCAATAAGCTTGTAAATTTTAGGCTAGAGTATGATTTAGCTTATTTAGAAGGATTTGTCTGCAAAGAGGATGCTCAATATTTCGAAGACTTTCTTAACCTTGATGTTAATGATGAAACTTTCATCGATGTTGGTGGTTACGATGGATTTACAAGTTTGGAGTTTATTAAGCGAGCTCGAAATTACAAAGCAATTCATGTTTTTGAGCCTGAACCCACTAATTATCAGAAATGCCTCAATAATCTGAGCGCTTATAGCGATATTCATGTTCATAACTTGGCTTTATCTCGTAACAAGGCAACGATGAAGATAGAGGTTCAAGGTTCTGGATCTAGAATTTCAGGAGATGGCACAGTAAATATTAATGTAGTTAGGCTTGATGATGTGTTAACTGACGTGGATACGCCAACTTTTATAAAAATGGATATTGAAGGTGAGGAAATTGCTGCACTTGAAGGTGCACGCAACACAATAGCAACTCATCATCCCAGACTTGCTATAAGCGTTTATCACAAACCAAGTGACTTCTGGAAAATTCCGAAATTAATTTTTTCTATACGCGATGATTATGAGGTTTATATGCGTCATTACACAGAATGCATATACGAAACGGTCATGTTCTTTGTGCCAAAGAACTGATATGAGACTATATGCTATGAGCAATATAGAGTGGTCTAAAAATGCAGAAATTAGGGGTTAATCAGTATGCCGTTAGACGATTGTAGAGTCATTGAGTTACCCAAGATGTCAGACCCACGCGGCAATCTGTCATTTGTTGAGAGTGACAGCCAAGTTCCTTTTGCAATACAGCGCGTGTATTACGTGTATGACGTGCCTGGTGGCACAGACCGTGGAGGTCACGCACACAAAAACCTACACCAATTAATAATAGCAATGTCAGGTAGCTTTGATATTACTTTAGATGACGGCAAAGATAAAAAGAAATTTCACCTAGCCCGTTCTTATTACGGCTTATATATATGCCCAATGATTTGGCGAACGATGGACAACTTTTCATCAGGCTCAGTATTGATGGTGTTAGCTTCTACTAAATATGCTGAAGATGACTATTACCGAAATTATGATGCTTTTATGAATGCCAGATTGGTAAAGTAATTGAGTGATATACGCGTACCATTTTTAGACCTTAAATTTGCTTATAGTGAACTAAGCCGTGAGTTAGATGACGCTGTACTGAGGGCTAGCCGTTCTGGTTGGTATATAGGTGGCCCAGAAGTAGAAAGCTTCGAAGCTGACTTTGCTGCTTACACGGATGCAAAATATTGTGTAGGAGTCGGTAATGGCTTAGATGCATTAACGCTGGCATTACGTGCTTTAGACATAGGCGCAGGGGATGAGGTCATTGTGCCTTCACATACTTTTATTGCTACTTGGCTTGCGGTCAGTGCCGTTGGTGCAAAGCCTATTCCAGTCGAGCCCGCATCAGGTAGTTATAATATAGATGTTGCCAGCATTGAACGTTGTATTACGCCTAACACTAAGGCGATTATGCCCGTACATTTATATGGCATACCTGTAGACATTGATGCAATTTGTATTTTAGCAAAAAAATATGGCTTGGCCGTGGTTGAAGATGCAGCACAAGCACACGGTGCTCAGGTGCGCGGAAAAAAAATTGGCAGTCATGGTGATGTCGTCGCGTGGAGTTTTTACCCAGGTAAAAATCTAGGTGCGTTGGGCGATGGTGGGGCAGTTACGACCAATAATGAAGCAATTGCATCACGGGTGCGCGAATTAGGTAATTATGGCTCTGCTGTTAAATATTACAATGGAGAGCGTGGCGTCAATAGCCGTTTGGATCCAATTCAGGCGGCAGCACTCTCGGTGAAACTCAAGCATCTTGATGCATGGAATCAACGTCGTCAGGCTATCGCAAAAACGTATAGTCAAGCCTTGGGTGGTTTAGCATTAGAGTTGCCTCATGTGCCAACATGGGCAGATCCTGTGTGGCACTTATATGTAGTGACTGCGCCTAAACGTGACGCATTGCAATCACAGTTGGCATCAGCAGGCATACAGACCTTGATTCATTATCCAGTAGCTCCACACTTGCAAAAAGCTTATCAGGCACTTGATATTAAGCTCGGAAGTCTGCCAGTAGCAGAACGCTTAGCAAAAGAAGTGTTGAGTTTACCGATAGGTCCCCATCTAAGTGCTAGTGATGTTGATTATGTGATTTCAGTATTAACAGCAATCCATCAGGTGTAAAACTAACTGTCATTTTAACAAGCTAAATTTATATAGGTTTAATTTAAAAATAGGATCATTGGGAATGAAAACTTTTTTACATGTGGGCTGCGGTCCTCTTTATGTTGATCCTGTCACGCAACAACCAAGCCGCCCACAGGGGTTTGATATCAGCAGTTGGAATGAATTGCGCTTAGATATTAATCCGGCAGTAAATCCGGATGTGGTTGGCACCATGACCGATATGTCTGCAGTGCCATCTAGCAGTGTAGATGCAATTTTTTCATCTCACAATATTGAACACCTTTACCCGCATGAAGTGCCAATTGCATTGGCAGAATTTAAACGTGTACTTCGCCCTGATGGCTTTGTTGTGATTACTTGCCCAGATTTACAATCAGTCTGTGCATTAGTTGCACAGGGTAAGTTAACTGAGCCAGCTTATATTTCTCCAGCCGGACCAATCGCTCCGTTAGATATTCTATACGGTCACCGTCCGCCGATGAGTCAAGGTAACCTTTACATGTCGCATCGCTGCGGTTTTACACTAAACGTGTTGTTAGGTACTTTAGAATCGTCTGGTTTTTCAAAGGTGGTAGGAAACTGTCGACCGAGTTATTTTGATTTATGGGCGTTGGCTTGTGTGTCTAATGTGGATAATGAGCAGTTGTTGAATCTAGCAAGGCAGCATTTGCCAGAGCAGCCTTTTGATCCAAGCCAAACTAACCCAGCTGCGCAGGATATGCAGCAGGCTATTCAGGATGTATTGTCACTTGCACAGTCAAAGCATCGTGATGGTCATTTAGAAGAAGCTCAAAGTTTATTTATTGAAATATTAAATATCGAGCCGCGGAATGCAGAAGCTAACTATGGCTTGGGCTTGATTGAAGCGAGCCAAAAAAGTGCGGCAGATGCCCTACCTCGACTAGAGACGGCAGTTGAGTCAAATCCTGCAATTGAGCAATATTGGGTCACTTATGTCGATGCATTGATGATGTCTGGGATTACACACTCAATTGCTGATGTATTGGCGTTGGGTCAGCTGCATGGGCTAAAACCTGAAACAGCACAGGCCTTAGCTGGTGAACTTGCAGAGATGTTGAAATCTAAGTAGTTGTTATGGATGTAGTACCTGATAGATATAGCCCATTGATATGATTCAAAATAATCAGAACATTGCTCATACACTTGAGTGCGCTGTGAGCTTATATCAATCAGGTGATTTGCTAACTGCTGAAAATAAGTTGCGAGCTATATTAGCAATAGACGCTCAGCAGCCTCAAGCAAACTACTACTTAGGGTCGTTGTTGCTAGAAAGTCTACGCGCTTTAGATAGCTTGCCTTATTTTAATATAGCACTAGAGTCAGACCCTCAACAAGCAGAATACTGGTTGAGCTATATCAATGCGTTGATAGATGCGGCTTACTATGAAGATGCTAAGCTAGTGCTATCCTATGGGCGAGATGCTGGCCTTAGTGGAGAGCCAGTTGAGCAGCTGGAACAGTTGCTTGTAAGGCGACAATCTGAGCAAGCTATGTTAAATGCTGCAGAGTCTGTAAGTGTGCCAGAAGCGTATATACAAGAAAAGCTGATTCAGTTATTTCTCAATAAACGCTACCAAGCAGTCGAAATCGCATTACAACCATTGCTTGAGCGTTATCCTAACTGGCTTGATGGTTGGAAAATCTTAAGCGACACCTTGCTTGTACAAAAAAAAGATGCCAGATTAGTGGCCAATCAAGCCTTAGCATTAAATTTAAATGACGCCAAAGAGCACTGCTATTACGGCTTGGTCTTAAAGGGGCAGGGTGATTTAGCCAATGCTGCCGATGCTTTTAGGAGTGCCATCAAGCTTCAGCCAGACTATGCTGCTGCCTATAATAATTTAGGCATTGTTTCTAAAGATATGGGCGACATTGTGTCTGCTGTAGGTTATTACCGAAAAGCACTTGAAATCAACCCTGGATATGCCAGTTGTTACAGCAATTTATTGTTCTGCCTTTCACATGCTGATGTTGTAAGTACAGCAGACTTAATCGCAGAGCATCGCAGGTTTGGAATGCAATATGAGGCCGTTTATCAATCAGCATGGCCAAAACATACACACAAAAGTAATACAACAAAATGTTTAAATGTTGGTTTTGTCTCAGCTGACTTTAGAGAACACTCTTTAGTCAATTTTTTTGAGCCAGTGCTTGAGCATCTGTCGTCACTGACAGACGTTTCTTTGTATGCATATTCAGCTAGTGCAATTGAAGACAATGTCACACAGCGACTTAAATCTAAATTTAAGCATTGGCTTAAAGTGGATGAGTTAACAGATGTAGCTTTAGCCCAGAGGGTTAAAGAAGATAAGATTGATATCCTCGTTGATTTAGATGGACACACCGCAGGTAATCGGTTGATCAGTTTTGCAATGAAGCCTGCACCAATACAAGTGAGTTGGCTAGGGTATCTAGCAACCACAGGCTTAAGCGCAATAGATTATTATTTAGCGGACGCACATCTTTTACCGCCAAATCAGTTTGATGAACAGTTTACGGAAAAAATTGTTCAGTTACCCGCCAATGCACCATTTATACCGTCAGAACTATCGCCAGAAGTGAATGGGTTGCCAGCGTTTAACAATGGCTTTATTACGTTTGGATGTTTTAATCGCGTAGAAAAAATCACCCCTAGTGTCATTAGCTTATGGTCAAAGCTGCTTAATGAAATACCTAATTCAAAACTACTATTAGGGTCAATGCCGCAAGATGGCAGTTATGATGCAATCATCAAAGCCTTTGCTTACCATGCAATTAGTGTAGATCGACTGATTATTCACCATCGCAATACAATGGCAGACTACTTAAAGTTGCATCATCAGGTGGACATTTGTTTAGATACATTCCCGTCGAATGGAGTCACAACGACTTGTCACGCAGCATGGATGGGCGTGCCAACGTTGTGTGTGGAAGGAAAAAGCCTCATGAGCCGTGGTGCAATGGCCATCATGTTGCATTTGGATTTAACTGACTTTGTCGTGAAATCGCATGAAGATTTTGTGAATCAAGGTCTATATTGGTCACAGCACCTGCAATATTTATCTCAAGTTCGTGCCCAATTGCGCAAACAATTTAGTACGTCTGCGCTTAATCAACCTAAGTTAATCAGTGACCATTTAGTGCTCGCATTCCGTCATATGTGGATGCGATGGTGCAAAAAGCAGTCAGCAATATCATTTGCTACAGCAGTAGTTGATATGTAATCTGTTGCAGATTATCTTTACTTAAATTTAATTTTAACCAAATAAAATCAATGTGTTGGATCCAATCCAATATCACACTCTACTTAAAAAAATGCTAGTCCACAAAAAATCTGCTAAAGATTTTTCTGATATTACCGATATCCTAAACATCAGGATTGCTTAATTGATAGGTGAACAAGAAAGTATTCAGTAGGAAAAACAGAATTTAAAAAATATTTAAATCTGACCCTAAACTTTCTAAAAAACTTACCGATAACAGAAATAACAGCAGCGCAAATTGAACTGAATATGCAAAGCTAAAAGCAACAAGATGTAGTTGTAATTAACTAAATATTAGGAGAATTAACATGGCTTCAGTTATCAATACAAACCTTGCGTCACTAAACACACAACGTAACTTATCAGCTTCACAAAGCTCATTAAATACATCACTACAACGTTTGTCATCAGGCTTACGTATCAACAGCTCTAAAGATGATGCTGCTGGCTTGGCAATTGCTACACGTATGGACTCACAAGTACGTGGCCAACAAGTTGCGATCCGTAACGCTAACGACGCAATCTCTTTTGCACAAGTTGCTGAGGGTGGTTTGTCAAAACAAACTGATGCATTACAACGTATGCGTGAACTAGCTGTTCAATCAATCAACGGTACAAACACAAGTACAGACCGTGCAAACTTAGATGCTGAGTTTACACAACTGACTGCTGAAGTTACGCGTCTTTCAACTGCAACTAAATTCAACGGTACTACTGTGTTCGGTGCTGCTCAAACATTCCAAGTAGGTGCTGATGCTGGTGATACTATTGCTACGGCTTCAGTGGCAGCAGCGACAATTACAGGTAGTGTTTCTGATGTTGCAGCCGCATCTGCTGCGATTACCGCGATTGACGCTGCATTAACTGCTGCAAACACTAGCCGTGCAACATTAGGTGCGATTCAAAACCGTTTTGAATCTGTAGTAAGTAACTTACAAATTTCAGTAGAAAACCAATCTTCAGCTAAATCACGCATCATGGATGCTGACTTCGCGGCAGAAACAGCTAACTTGACTCGTGGTCAAATCTTACAACAAGCAGGTACTGCGATGTTAGCGCAAGCGAACTCACTACCTAACAACGTGTTGTCATTGTTAAGAGGTTAAGTTTTAGAAGTGTAAGACCCTTATCACCCACAGGACTGATCATCCTGTGGGATTTTTAGGAGGATAAATCATGTTTAATACACCAGTAGATGGTTATGGTGCAGTAAAAAATTCGGCCGCCGTGCAAAATATTGCCGGGGGCCAAAATGCTATTTCAGGCTTGGCTGGTGCTAAAGCCATTGATAAAGTCGAAAACGCCAAGCCGGAAACAAGGCAATCTGCTGAGGTGGATAGAGTGGCGTTGTCAAATGCAGTGAAAAAACTCAACGAACTCGTTGCGCCAGCATTGCAAACCGTCCAATTTACAATGGATGAAGAATCGGATCGCGTTATTGTTCAAGTTGTTGATACTGCGACCGATAAAGTATTAAGACAGATACCAAATGAAGAAGTGTTGGCATTTTCTAAAACTTTAGGCCGGCTGCAAGGTCTAGTAGTAAGAGAACAGGCTTAATCTGCAATAAGAGGCTTGTTTTTACGCTTTATTAAGTAAATGAATTTTTGTTTATAAATTATGCTTGTCGTATTAAATGTATTTGTGTTGTTTTGTATGTAAAAGAGTAGCAAGCATTTAACGAGTAATTTTAACGAGGAGAATCATTATGGCTACAACTTCAGGAATAGGCTCTGTCCTTGACGTTAACACCATTGTGAGTAACTTGATGAGTGTTGAAAAAGCTCCTCTAACTAAAGTTGCAACACAAAAATCAGCCTATCAATCACAAATTTCAGCATACGGAACACTGAAAAGTGCATTGTCTACGTTTCAAACTTCTGTCAGCGCGCTGTCGAGTTTATCTAAATTTAATGCACAGAGTGTTACTTCAAGTAATACAAGCGTATTGACAGCGACCTCAACTGGCAGTGCAACAGTAGGTAGTTATGACATTAGTGTTAGTCAGTTAGCTAAATCTCAGAAGTTGAGTGTGGGTGGTTTTTCAAATGTTTCTGATGTTGTTGGCACAGGCAGTTTAACGATATCTTTTGGTACGTTTACACCTGAAGTTGCCAGTCCATTTACGCCAAGCTCTTTTACCTCAAATTCAGCTAAAGCTGACCTCAATATCACCATTGATAGCTCTAATAATACATTAGCCGGCGTACGTGATGCGATTAATGCGGCTGATGGCAGTGTCAGTGCGACTATTGTGAATGACGGTACGACTAATCGAATCGTGATTACCTCAAAAGATACGGGTGAGGTGAATAGCCTTAAAATTTCAGTAGCTGATGATGATGGTAATAATGTAGACGCAACAGGTTTGTCTAAGCTGGCATATGACCCACAGGCTACAGCCGGTAATGGTAAAAATCTGACATCATTACAAGAAGCTAAAAATGCGATCTTACAAATTGATGGTATTGATATTGTTAAATCTAGCAATTCAATTAGTGACGCAATTGAAGGCGTCACATTAAATCTAGTCGGTATCACTTCTGGAAGTGCATTGAGCTTATCTGTAGCAACGAATCAAGATGCTATCAAGACTTCAGTTACTTCATTTGTTGATGCCTTCAATAAACTAGACACGACATTACGTAACCTGACAAAGTTTGATGAAACTGGCCAGGCGAATGGCGCCTTGTTGGGCGACTCTACAGCTCGCTCTATCATCAACCAGATTCGATCTGTCATGAATACAGCGGTTGCCAATGGCAGTTCGCTAAATACACTCTCACAAATTGGTGTGACATTCCAGAGAGATGGGAAGTTGAGCCTAGATAACACTAAATTCACCAATGCGGTTAGCAGTAATTTCAATGATATCGCAAGTTTGTTTGCAGCGACAGCTAGGGCAACTGATCCACAAATCAGTTTTGTCAGTAGCACATCTAAAACGCAAGAAGGTACTTATGCGATTGCAGTGACGCAGCTTGGCACAACATTGTTAAATGCACAAGGCACAATTAATGGTGCCGCTGCTACTGGCAGTACTACAACCTTAAGAGGTCCGCTTGGTGATGCAAGTGAAGGGTTAACTGTTAATGTCGCGGGTGGTGCGCTAGGTGCACGTGGTACTGTTAATTTTAGTCTTGGTTATGCTGCTAAGCTGGGCACTTTATTAGAAAACCTACTCAGTGAAGATGGCATCTTGGCAGCAAGAACAGATGGCATAAATAGCTCAATCGAGCGTTTGGATACGCAGACAGAACGACTAAATGCCCGCTTGACGGTGATTGAGAGTCGTTACAGAGCGCAGTACTCTAGACTTGATGTTTTGTTAACGAGTATGTCCTCTACCAGTAACTTCCTCACACAACAAATTGCTGCGCTTAACGCAGGCTAATCAATAGTAAAGGGTCTCGTTATGTTTGGACTAAACCAAAAAGGTGTTAACGGATATGCCAAAGTAGGTGTGGAGACTGGTGTATTGGCAGCGAGCCCAGTTAAGCTGATAGTGATGCTTTACGATGGTGCTATTGCTGCATGTCATAGTGCAATTGCCTGTATGCAACGTAAGGATATTGAGCAAAAAGGCGCCATGCTGTCAAAAGCTATTATGATTATTGAGAGCGGGCTTAGGCTGAGTTTGGATAAAAAGGCAGGTGGTGAAATTGCTGATAGCTTAGATGCGCTTTATGTTTATATGAGTAGTAAATTGGCTTCTGCCAATGTGCGTAATCAACCAGAGCAAGTGCAAGAAGTGATTAAGTTGTTGTTGGATTTGAAGGGTGCATGGGAAGCTATTGATAATAATAAGGCAACAGCTCAAGTACTGAATCAAGTGAAAAATAACCAGCAAACGATAGATGCTACGCAAACCTATGCGTATCAGGCTAAAATTTAGTGAGGAACTAAAGGTAATGGAATATCAAAATACTATTCAGCTTTATGAGGCTGTTGCTAAGATTATGCAACAAATGCTGCATGCAGCAAAAATGGAAGACTGGGAAAAGTTAACAGAGCTAGAGGCTTTTTGTGCGCAACATGTCGCCACGTTGAAAACTATAGAAGATGCGCAGCCACTGCCAACGGATGCGTTAAATCGTAAGGTGGCCAGCATAAAAAGCATTCTTGCTGATGACCGTGAGATTCGTAATTTAATTTCACCTTGGATGGCAAAATTAAATGCATTGATGAACACCAATCAAACAGAAAGGCGGCTGACGCAAGCTTATAGTCAGTAACTTTAACGTTATATGCTTAAACTGCCAGACAATCTAAGTATTAGTCCTGGTCCAGTACCAGTAGGCCGGGTGTTACCTGTTCTTGCAGTTGATGGAATTGGTGCTACATTACAAGAGTTAAACGCCAGAGCAACCCAATTTATACTTGGCCGTGAATATTCTGCGCAAGTTGTTTCAAAAGTCGACGATAAAGCTTACTTGGTTAAAGTTGATAGTGCTGTGTTGAAAATGGAGTTGGGTAACACAGCGCTTGTTGGCCAGTCTATCAGACTACGGTATGTGCAAGACAGCCCGGTCCCTACTTTTTTCTTTACGCCCCCAACAGGAAAGCCAGCGTATGATTCTGCCGAGTTAAGTTCGGCAGCACGTTTAATTGGACAACTCTTACAAGAAGCTGAAAAAAATGGAGTTTCTGGCAAATATGAAGCGGCTGCTGTCGTTACTCATAGCCCCAAAGACCCTCAAATGGTTGCTCAAGGTTTAAAGCAAGCTGTTGCCAATAGTGGGCTGTTCTATGAGTCTCACTTAAGCGAAATGCTGCAAGGTGGGCGTAGTTTGACTGCAATCATGCAAGAGCCCCAGAATCAAGCTCAGCAAACTCAAGCGCAGATTGCAACATTAACATCGCAGCAATTGGCGATATTAGAGCAGAATCGTCTTAACTGGCACGGTGAGGTATGGCCGGGGCAGAAAATGGAATGGGATGTCTATCTAGAGCAGCGCGATGGTGAGTCTGCTGAGCAGGGTAGTGAGCGTGAAGATGTCGCTAGGCCTGTGGTCAGTGAGATAAAGTTAACTTTTCCACATTTGGGTGTTGTTGCTGCTAAGCTAACGATTGTTGATGGGCATGTGTCAATTAATTTGCGAGCAGAACAAAGTGAAACATTAGATGCACTTAAGAGTAAAAGCCGCGGCTTAACACAGGCGATGAGTGACAGTGGGTTGCAGGTGGAAGGCTTGGTTATTTCAGTGTATGAGTAAATCTGAAGAAAGTAAGTTGTTGAGTCCGATTCTAGGGCTTGCACCAAATCCGCATATTTCGCATAACCCTAATCAACAGGCGATTGCGCTTACTTATGCAACTGGTGATTATGCGCCGCGAGTTGTTGCAAAGGGGCGTGGCTTAATTGCTGAGCAAATTATTGCTAGAGCAAAGCAGCACGATATTTTTGTGCATGAATCTAAGGATTTAGTCGCGCTGTTGATGCAGGTGGACTTGGATGACCATATTCCACCTGCACTTTACCAAGCAATTGCTGAAATTCTATCTTGGCTTTACCGTTTGGAAGAAGCTAAAGCCGATTCTGTGGATGAGGCGTTATTTAAAGCTTAAATCTGCATGCTCATAATGTCTTGGTACGCAGAAACAAGTTTGTTGCGTACCTGAATTGTTGCTTGAAAAGATATGTTTGCTTTTTGTCCTGCAATCATCACGTCTGACAAGCTGACGCTATCGTCACCTAGCGCAAAGTTCTTGCCCAGCGTTTCAGCATTTTTTTGTACTTGGTTAACTTGATCTAAGGACGCTTTTAATGCATCTGCAAAATCAATTTTCCCAGTACTTTTATCTGCGTTGATAGGGGATGCTAAATTTGCGATGCCCTCTGTTTGTGGACGTTGTGCTGCTGCCCTCATTTGCGCAAGCATAGATTCTATTCTGCTTGAATCAATACCACCTGCCTTCATGATTGACCTCCTATTAATATCTAACCTAAAATTTCTCATTGCTAATGTAACATTTAATTCAAATATCAAGCTTGTAAATAAGAAGAGTAAAATCATTCTATTCTTAGGTTCGATGTGAGATGAAATTGGCATAATGTCGATTAACTAGTGGTTATACCGACTTGATTTGTAGTAATGTGTTTAGAGTTTAATGGAGAAATATAATGGCAGCAGCTGACGCCACCTTGGTGAGTGAGGGTAGTTCTGGCGCATTCGCTCAGATGGGGAGTAAGTTACTACTAGTGGCGGGTATTGCTGCGGTTGTGGCTGTGATGGTTGTGTTTTGGCTATGGAGCCAGCAGCCTGACTATCGAGTGCTGTTTTCTAATTATTCAGATAAAGACGGTGGCGCGATTGTTGCGGCACTAGAAAAATTGAATGTGCCTTATAAATTTTCTGATAGTGGCACAGCGATTATGGTGCCAGCAGCACAAGTACATCAAGTTAGATTGAAGTTAGCTGCAGATGGCTTGCCTAAAGGCGGTAATATCGGCTTTGAGTTGTTAGAGAATCAAAAGTTTGGTGTGTCGCAGTTTGTTGAGCAAGTAAATTTCCAGCGTGGTTTAGAAGGTGAGTTGGAGCGCAGTATTCAATCTATCGCTGCCGTCGATGTGGCGAGAATTCATTTGGCAATACCAAAACCATCAGTATTTGTAAGAGACCAACAAAAGCCTACAGCATCAGTATTATTAAACCTCCGTCCAGGTAGAACGTTGGATGCACAGCAAGTGAGTGCAGTCGTGCATTTGGTTGCTAGTAGCGTGCCTAATTTGCCTACTGCCAATGTTACCGTGGTTGATCAGAATGGTAATTTGCTTTCAGATACCACTAAGAAGTTAGGTGCAAAGAACCTAGACCCAGAACAATTGAAGTATGTTGATGAGATTCAACAAAGCATCGTTAAACGTGTTGAATCAATCATTAGCCCAATTGTGGGGTTAAAAAATGTTCGTGCAGAAGCAAGTGCTGAAATAGACTTTTCAGTACAGGAACAGGCTGCTGAAACTTATAAACCGAATCAGCAGCCAGATGCTGCTGCCGTTCGTAGTATGCAAAGTAATGAAACTCAATCAGTCAATGGCGATACTGCAGGTATACCAGGGGCACTTTCTAATCAGCCGCCTCCAGCGGCAACCGCGCCAATTACAACTGAAGGTGCTACAGATGCTAACGGGCCGGCCACAGCTAGTCCAACCCCAATCAATAGTGAAAAAAACCTTACAACCAACTATGAGGTTGATAAAACTGTGAGCTATAGACAGCAGCCAATGGGCGGGATTAAACGTTTAAATGTTGCCGTGGTTGTTAATAATATGCCGGTGATAGATAAGAAGACAGGCAAAGTTAGCTATCGCTCTTTAACTGCTGCAGAAAAAACGCAGATTAATGATCTTGCTATGCAGGCGATGGGTTTTAGTCGTGAACGTGGAGATTCACTCACGATCGTCAATACACCGTTCGCAGGGGAGCCGGAAGAGGTATTGCCAGCTATTCCATTGTGGGAAAATCCTCGCGTAATTGAAAATGCTAAAGATGTGCTACGTTTCTTGGTTGGTGTAGTCGCACTATTTATTATTTATCGCAAGGCCTTAAAACCATTGTTGAATAAATTAACTGCGCCTAAAGCAGCAGATGTTAATCAAAGTGAGGCACCAGATACTGTTGTGAGTATTAGTGAGGATGGTACTGTCTCCCTTAGCAAACCAGCCTATGAGCAAAAAATAGAGACCGCAAAGCAGATCGCGAAAGATAACCCTAGAATGGTAGCGAGTGTAGTGGCTAACTGGACGAATGGAAACGAGTAATATAGATGAGTGATGCAGGCGTGATTAGAAGCGCAGTTTTAATGCTGGCGTTGGGTGAGGATGAGGCGGCTGAAGTCATGAAGTTTCTGAGCCCTAAAGAAGTGCAGAAACTTGGTGCTGCCATGGCAACATTAAAGTCTGTGGGTCGCGAGCAAGTAGAAACTGTTGTGAGTGATTTCTTGACTGAGGCTGAAATGAATAGCAACCTGGGTCTCGATTCAGATGAATATATTCGTTCAGTTCTTACTAAAGCGCTTGGCGATGATAAAGCCTCTAGTTTACTTAATCGTATTTTGCAAACTAGGGATGCTAGCGGTATTGAAAGCTTAAAGTGGATGGATGCGCACACTGTGGCTGAATTTATTAAAAATGAGCATCCACAGATTATTGCGACTATTTTAGTGCATTTGGAGCCTGACCAAGTGGCGGAGATTTTTGGGCATTTTACCGACCGTTTACGTCAAGATGTGATGTTGCGTATTGCAACACTGGATGGTGTTAAACCTGTTGCATTACGTGAGCTGAATGAGGTAATGACGAAGCTACTAACCGGTAATGAAAACATCAAAAAACAAACGATGGGCGGCGTGAAAGTAGCGGCTAACATCATGAACTTTATGAACAGCGAGACAGAGGCTGTGGTGTTAGAGGGGCTTAAGAATTACGATGATGACATGGCTCAGCGCATTATGGATGAGATGTTTGTGTTCGATAACATTATGGATATCGATGATAAAGGTATTCAGGTGATGTTGAGAGAGGTGCAATCTGAAACGCTTATTATTGCACTTAAGGGCACAACAGATGAGATGCGTGAGAAGATATTCAAGAACATGTCATCTCGCGCTGCTGAGATGATGCGTGAAGATTTGGAGTCAAAAGGACCTGTTAAGCTTTCAGAGGTTGAGGCACAACAGAAACAAATATTGCAAATTGTGCGTAGGCTTGCAGATGAAGGGCAGATTCAATTGGCTGGTAAAGGCGGCGATGACCAATATGTATAAGGCAGATCTGCATGGCTAATACAAATATTCCTAAAGAGCAGCAGAGCGCATACGAACGCTGGGAAATGGCTTCATTTTCAGACATCAGTCATGAGCGTAGTAGAGGGCTTGCAGCCTCAAGTCAGCCTAAAAAAAAGGATGTACCATCTGTCAACCCTGCAGAAATAGCGCAGGTTTTTGAAGCGACTCGTAAAGATGCTTACAGTAAGGGAGTGCAGGAGGGGTTTGCCGCTGGAATGGCTCAGGCCCGAGAGTTGGCGCAGGTAGAGAAAAACCAACTCCTGCAGCTAATGAATGCATTTAGTAGTGCACTTGAAAACTCAGATGAGCAGATTGCTGAGGATGTGCTTTCTTTGGCGTTAGATATTGCGAAATCTATGCTGAAAATTAAGCTTGATGTTGATAAAAAGGTTTTACTTCCTGTGGTGCTGGATGCCATCCATTATTTACCACATATTCAAAGGCCCGCCAGAATTCTCGTGCATCATGAGGATATGCATCTATTACGCGAATATATGGCTGATGAAATTGCTAATGATCATTGGCAGATACACGAAGACAGTAATATCGAGCGTGGTGGCTGCTTGGTTGAGACTGGTGCAAATCAGGTAGATGCTACCAATGCGATGCGCTGGAAAAGAATTACTGAAGCATTAGCGCAGAATAATGATTGGTTACTCCCATGAGTGACGAAGTGCTAGATATTGCTGGGAGTAAGCATTTAAACGTGCACCAGCAACGTTGGCGCGATCATATTCGTGATTGTAAGGAAATTTTACGCATCGTTGAGCCTTTAGAGATTGCTGGGCGTATTGTCAAGCTTACTGGGTTAGTGATGGAGGCGGTCGGTATCAAATTGCCAATAGGCAGTGCATGCTATGTGCCGCTTGCAGAAGGTCGGCGAGTGGAGGCTGAGGTCGTTGGCTTCGATGGTGAGCGCATGTTGCTGATGCCACAAAGTAGTGTAGATGGCATTACACCAGGTGCAAAAGTGTTTGCGTTAGAGATAGCAGAAAGCTTGCCTAAACCGCATCACGGACAGCCTCCGCGTCGTCGCGCAACAGATAGAGCACGTCATTTGCCCGTAGGGGCTGAGTTGCTTGGGAGGGTTGTCGATGGCGCTGGTAATCCATTGGATGATTTAGGTGATATCAAGCCAAGCCAAAGTTCTGCATTAAACTCAAGACCGATGAATCCGTTAATGCGAGCACCCATAGAAGAGGTCTTAGATGTTGGCGTGCGTGCAATTAACAGCATGTTAACTGTTGGTCGCGGCCAACGTATGGGCTTGTTTGCAGGTTCTGGTGTAGGTAAAAGTGTCTTGCTTGGGATGATGGCGCGATATACCACTGCTGATGTTATTGTGGTCGGACTCATTGGAGAGCGGGGGCGAGAAGTTCAGGAGTTTATTGAACAGATTCTAGGCCCTGAAGGTCTCGCACGGTCGGTTGTTGTGGCTGCGCCAGCTGATGCTCCTGCGTTAATGCGCTTGCAAGGTGCAAGCTATGCTACCACCATTGCTGAGTGCTTTCGTAATGAAGGCAAGAATGTATTGTTGATTATGGACTCATTAACTCGCTATGCAATGGCGCAACGTGAAATTGCGTTGGCGATTGGTGAGCCTCCTGCGACCAAAGGCTATCCACCTTCTGTGTTTGCCAAGTTACCTGCACTAGTTGAACGAGCTGGCAATGGCCGTCGTGGTGAGGGATCCATTACTGCATTCTATACGGTGTTGACGGAAGGTGATGATCAACAAGACCCGATTGCTGATGCGGCGCGTGCTATTTTAGATGGGCATATCGTACTAAGTCGTGGGTTGGCTGAAAGCGGACACTACCCTGCGATAGATGTTGAGCAATCAATCAGCCGAGCCATGCATAATATCACTAGCCCAGATCATCAAAAGCTAGCGCGTAAGTTAAAGCAACTGAATTCACGCTACGCACGGAGTGTCGACTTGATTAATGTGGGCGCCTATGAGGCAGGTAGTGATGCTGTGTTAGATATGGCGATTTCTAAACATGAGTTAATAGAACGATTTTTACAGCAAGATGTGGCTGAACGTTCAGATTGGGAAGAAAGTCTACATTTCTTAGAGGCGGTACTACATGGTGTTCCGCTAAGCTAACTTCAGAGAGTGCACCAAAGCGAGAATTGGAGAGGGTTATCTTATGACAACAAAATCTAGCAGTGTGCTGAAAATGTTAGAGGAAATAGCGGCCAAAGAAGTTGAATTGGCGACGGAAGCTCTAGCAAAAGCGATGAAAGTAGTGGGTGAAGCGCAGGGGAAGTACGATATGTTGTTGGAATATCGTAAAGGCTATCAGGATAATTTGAATGCAAATCTTGCTAAAGGTATGACTGCTGAGGCTTACCAGAACTTCCAAAACTTTTTTAAAAAGCTTGATCATGCCATCACAGGTCAGAAAGACGTGGTGAGCTTTGCTGAGCAGCAAGTGAAAGTGCATCGAACATTATGGCAAGAAAGCCAGCGTAAGAAGCTTTCTTATGATGTGCTTATTACTCGTTCAGACAAGCGAGCCGCTAAAGTTGAGCAAAAGAGAGATCAGAAAATGATGGATGAGTTTGCGACACGAATGACAAGAGTAAAACGTTAAACTTTTGGAATTGACGATGATTTAGTCCTCATTTTGAAGGATTGAATACACAGTCTCCCATTTAGAATAAAGTCATTATCAAATAGGTGAATTACCATGCAAACATTACCAACGCCAGTATCGCAAACAAAAGCGCCTAGTTTGGCTGATGTCGTGAACCAGAATGGATCGCATGCTAATAAGTCTTCAACAGAAAATGCTAAAGCAACTTTTCAGGCAGAGCTAAATAGACAGGTTCGAGCTAAGCAAGGCCAAGCGCAAGCAAAGCAGGAGAAAAGTGCTGAGCCTATAAAAAGCCAAACACAACAGAAAACATCGGTGAAAGACCAGTCTGACATTGATAAGACAGCCAGTTCAACGAGCAAAAACTTAAACAATGGCCAGAGTGATGATTCCTTTTTGACAGACTTAAATAGTCAACTAGATGCAGCGCGCGACTTATCTAATAAGGTTGTACTTGATGATGCTAAAGATGCGTCTCACGCTGCTGTAGCGGCTACAGCAGAGGGTGATGGGCTTGCGATTGCCGATCTGATTGCTGCATTAGGTATAGCTTCTGCACAGAGTTTGCAGAATGATTCAAAAGCATCAGTAGCGTCGGAGGCTGGAGATGCTCTGTTAGCAACATCTGATGCAACAGTAGCACAAAAGAACTTGATGGCAGCGTTGAATAGCTCCATCACGAAGGGCCAGCCCGAGTCGAAGCAGGCAGTTGATGCTACGCTAACAGCAGATGATGTGACGGCTAAGCCTCAAGATGAAGGTTTGACGGATGTGTTGGCTGGTAGGTCTGAGCCTAAATTGGCGCCAGAAGAGTCGGCATTTAATAAGACTATGCTAAACGTTGCCGCAAAAGACTTGCCGGCTAAAGACGCAGCATCTAATATCATTCAGGCACAAGCAGCGTCGGCACAAACAGCGTCTGTAAACGCAGTGCAAAATAATAGCAATCTTGCCTCTCAACAGTTGGCTAGTGGGAATATCATTAATGTTTACCCTGGCAAAACAGGCTGGGATCAAGCGATTAGCCAAAAAGTGGTATGGATGGTAGGGGCTGGTCAGCAATCAGCTTCACTGACATTAAATCCGCCAGATATGGGTCCATTGAAAGTAGTGATTAATGTACATAACGATCAAGCAGACACGACCTTTATTTCAGATAACGACGAAGTGAGAAAAGCGCTTGAAAGTGGCATGTCTAATTTGCGAGATAAAATGAGCGAGTCAGGCATTCAATTGGGTCAAGCGAACGTGAGTACCAGTCAGCAGTCGCAACAAGAGTTCCAGCAAGCCGCTCAAAATAGAGTGTTCCAAAGCGCAAAAAGTCAAACAAACACAGAAGTCGTAGAGCGTGACACTCAGGCTAAAGTAAGTGTTCGCGTATCCGATGGCTTAGTCGATACTTTTGCTTAATACTTTTTAGCTGATAAATTATTTAGCTAACCAGCATCAGTATTCGGCTAAATATCAATCTAAAGCGCTTTTCCCTCTCTTATTCCTGTATCTTATGGTTTAATTTTTTTGCATAATGTAGCCATAATATGGCTATGATTGCATAATATGCGACCAAAGTTCAATTTAAGGAAAAGTACATGGCTCAAGATCCAAAACAACAATCAGAAGAAGCAGCTCCAGCATCAAAGAAAAAACTTATTATCATCATTGCTGCCATTGTATTAGCGGTTGGTGGCGGTGGTGCAGCATGGTTTTTCACACAACAAAAATCACATGACAAAAAAGAAGAAGTTAAGAAAGAAGAGCCAGCAACGGCACCAGTTTTCTTAACTTTAGATACCTTTACTGTAAACTTACAGCCAGACCCTGATGAAAAATTCTTACAAGTAGATATTTCATTACAAGTAGCTAGTCCTGAAGCGGCCGAAGCAATTAAATTACACATGCCAGCCGTTAAAAACCGTTTATTGTTATTGTTAACCAGCAAAAGTGCTGCCGAGATATCTACGGTTGAGGGTAAGCAAGAGTTGAGTAACGAAATTATTGAAGAGGTAAAAAAACCTTTTTCTCCTAACACCAAGCCACAAGAAGTCTCTGGTGTGTTTTTTACTTCATTTGTGGTTCAGTAAGCTCTATTTAAATTATGTCTGATAAGTTTTTATCACAAGATGAAGTTGATGCCCTACTAAAAGGCGTAGGTGGGGATCAGGATGAGGATAAGTCCGCCTCTGAAGCTGAGGGTGTGCGTGACTATAATTTAGCCACGCAGGAGCGTATTGTGCGTGGGCGCATGCCTACGCTGGAAATTATTAATGAACGTTTTGCCCGCCTTGTTCGTATTGAGTTGTTTAATTTTTTAAGACGAACGGTAGAAGTTTCAGTCGGCCCTGTCCGAATTACTAAATACAGTGATTTTATTCGTAATTTAGTGGTGCCCACCAATTTAAATCTTGTTCAGATGAAGCCATTGCGTGGCACTGCACTGATGGTGTTTGATCCAACCTTGGTCTTTTTGGTTGTTGATAATATGTTTGGCGGTGATGGACGGTTTCACACACGTGTAGAAGGCCGAGATTTCACGCAAACTGAGCAAAGAATCATTCAGCGTATTCTAAATATTGTGTTTGAGACATATGCCAAATCATGGGAACCTGTTTACCCAATAGAGTTTGAATATCTACGTTCAGAAATGAATACGCAGTTTGCCAATATTGCCACCCCTAATGAGGTGGTGGTGGTCACTACTTTTAATGTAGAGCTTGGACCTGCTAGTGGTGAAATTCATTTTTGCATGCCATATTCGATGGTTGAGCCAATTCGAGATTTATTAACATCGCCATTACAGGGTGAAGTGCTTGGTGCAGATAAGCGTTGGGTGAAGCTGATGACACAACAAGTACAGGCTGCTCAAATTGAGATAGTTGCTGATTTAGCGACAACTGATATGCGATTGGGTGAAGTGCTCAATATGAAAGTTGGGGATGTGATACCAATCAGCATGGAGGACTCCATCGAGGCTAAAGTAGATGGTGTACCTGTCATGCAATGTAAATACGGATTGTTTAATGGGCAATATGCATTGCGCGTTGAAAAACTTTTGAGATCAAACTCTACGGAATATATTAAAGGAGAACCTTATGGCGACTGATCCAGTTGATGAGAGCGGTATAGAAACCATCGCTGAAGATGATTGGGGCGCTGCAATGGCAGAGCAGGCGTCGTCTGAGACAGCAGCAGACGATTGGGGTGATGCGATGAATGAGCAAGCTTCCGCTTTGCAAGCTGATAAAGCTGAGAAGGCTCAAGTATTCACAGAATTTACTGCAAAAAATAAACTGCACGAAACGCAAAATGATATTGATTTCATTTTAGATATTCCAGTACAGCTTACTGTTGAACTAGGACGTACTAAAATTGCGATTAAGAACTTGCTTCAACTAGCTCAGGGGTCAGTTGTTGAGCTCGATGGTATGGCAGGTGAGCCAATGGATGTGTTAGTGAACGGTTGTTTGATTGCACAAGGCGAAGTTGTAGTTGTTAATGATAAGTTTGGTATCCGCCTCACTGATATTATTACGCCTGCGGAGCGCATACGAAAAATTAATCGTTAATTAATTTTTCTTAAACCGCCAACACAGAGACAACTGAATCTAATGAAGTTTAAACTATTATTCCTTTCCATTTTTTATTGGATATCAAGCTCAGCATGGTCTGCAGATGCGGCAGTGCAAACTTCACCTACCAGCGGACTGCTTAAAATGATGTTGGGATTAGTGTTAGTGTTGGGCGTGATGGCAGGGGTTGCATGGCTAGCTAAACGTATGTTGCCAGGGGTTGGTTACAAACAGTCTACAATTAAGGTTGTGGGCAGCGCAAATGTAGGTACGCGCGAGCGAGTCGTTGTGTTGGAAGTGGCAGGGCGTTGGTTAGTGGTAGGTGTTGCACCTGGGCAAGTAAGTGCGATTGCTAATTTAGAAATGGGTGTTGTTGAGAAAGATGGTGCGGTTGTTAATGATGAAATGGGAACATCAGGTCATCATGCAGAATCGCTTGCGACATCATTTGGAAAAATATTAAAGAATTCGGCAAGTAAGTTTACTGAGAAAACAAATGGTTAAAAGTTGGGTTGTCTGTTTTAAAGGTTTGTTTCTCTTAGGATTGGTGTTATTACCCTTTTCTGTGTTTGCCGAGAATGGTCTGCCATTGGTGAATGCAACGCCAAGTGCTGGCGGTGGTCAGGATTACACCTTAAGCCTACAAACCCTCATATTACTTACTTCATTAACATTTTTGCCTGCTGTCGTATTGATGATGACTGGGTTTACACGCATCATCATCGTGCTGTCATTACTCCGCCAAGCATTAGGCACTCAATCAGTGCCGCCTAATCAGGTGATGATTGGATTAGCGCTATTTCTGACTTTTTTTGTCATGTCGCCTGTGATTGATAAGATATATGTGGACGCTTATAAGCCCTTGTCTGAAAATCAAATCACGATGCAAGAGGCCATGGATAAAGGTGTGGCACCACTCAAAGAGTTTATGCTCAAACAAACGCGTGAAAGCGATTTGGCCTTGTTTGTTAAAATGGCAGAGGTAGATAAACTAGAGAGTCCTGATCAGGTGCCACTCAAGGTGTTGGTGCCAGCATTTGTGACCAGTGAATTAAAAACCGCATTCCAAATTGGGTTCGCAATATTTATTCCATTTCTGATTATTGATATGGTGGTAGCAAGCGTATTGATGTCGATGGGCATGATGATGGTGTCGCCTGCAATCGTAGCTTTACCGTTTAAATTAATGTTATTTGTGTTAGTAGACGGATGGCAATTGATACTTGGGTCACTTGTGGAAAGCTTTTATTAGTATTGCTGATATTCCATTGAATATAAGTAGGGAGTTCTGAATGACGCCGGAAAGTGTAATGACATTAGGTAGAGATGCGATGGGAATCACTTTAATGATTGCCGCACCTATCCTGCTTACAGTTTTAGCGATAGGCTTGTTAGTGAGTATTTTTCAAGCCGCCACCCAAATTAATGAACAAACACTGTCATTTATTCCCAAACTTATTGGAGTGTTTGTTGCATTGATGTTCGCTGGTCCATGGATGTTAAGCACAATGGTTGACTATATGCATCTGGTGTTTACAAGCATACCGGCAATGGCTAATTAACGCCCCTAGCATCACAATCGCTTTTTAAACAATGATTACATTCAGTAGTGAGTTTCTCCAAACGTGGGTAATCAGCTTGTTATGGCCACTTACACGTATTTTAGCAGTCATAGCGATTGTTCCGATTTTTAGCCACACGACAATTCCTAATCGAGTACGATTAGGTTTAGGCATTATGCTAACGATTATTATCGTTCCCACTATTCCCCCAGTACCGCAATTTGAGGTTTTCTCGCTTGATGGCTTACTGATATTAATCCAGCAACTCATCATTGGTTTTGCCATTGGCTTCAGCATGAGGCTTGTATTTTCTGCGGTTGACTTAGCTGGCCAAATGATTGGTATGACCATGGGTTTAGGGTTTGCCCAGTTCTTTGATCCTCAGACAAATGGACAATCGACTGCACTGAACCAGCTTTTGGTATTGCTAGCGATGTTGATTTTTTTAAGCTTGGATGGTCATTTAGTGATTGTGACAGCGATGGCTAATAGCTTTATTACGATGCCAATTGCGTTAGGTGGTGCAAGTGTAGATCCAATGCAAATTGCACAGTGGGGTAGTACTATATTTAGCGCGGGTTTAATGTTGGCACTACCAGCAGTTTGTGCCTTACTTATTACTAATATGGCCTTAGGGATATTAACTAGGACAGCGCCACAACTTAATTTGTTTGGTATTGGATTTCCAATTACTTTGAGTATGGGTTTTTTAGTGTTAGCGTTGTCACTAACTAGTATGTTGCAGCCAATTGTGAAATTTATTGAGCAAGGTACCGATAATATGATGCAAGTTGCGATACCTAAAAATATCGATAATAAGTAGCAAATCGATAACTCTAGAGTTTTTTTATACAGCAATACGGAGTTTTAAAACGGACCATGCTATTCAGACGCAAAAGACGCATAGCCAATGTATATGCGTCTTTTGGATTTAATATTTAGATTGCAAATTTAAATAAAATTAAACCTAAATAAAGTTAAACAAAGACAAACTGGTAGTTGCAACAAATGACTTTTGAGCAGCCTCCATAATTGTTTGGTTTTTTGATAAGTCAGATAAGGCTGCAGCGTAGTCCAGGTCTTGAATTTCAGACAATGATTTACTATATTGTAATTCTAAGTCGCTACCAGATATGTCTAACTGGTCTATTTCATTTAGTCTAGAACCGATAGATGCACGCACAGTGAGTATATTGTCTAGGCCTTGTTGTATGCTCGTTAGTCCTGTGGCGATGCCTGTGCTAAATGCAGCTTGGTTTGCAGGTGTTAAGGGAGTGTTCAATAGCGTGACCAAGTTTTGTAAAGTCGCAAATATATCATTGCCACCAGCTTGAAACACTTCATTTCCTGTTGCATTAACGGCCATTTGTCGTTGGCTGTCTACCTGCAACATTTGCTTGTTAGTGTCACCTACGTACGCTGCACCTGTAGCGTTGGCAACAAAAGGTGGGGTGTCAGTTTCGAATCCAGCATACAAGTAATTACCCGCTGCATCTCTAGTATTGGCTAAGCCTACTAATCCGTCTAGTGTGGTTTTTAGTTCTGAAGCAATAAAGCCTCTTTCTAGATCTGAGTAAGTAGAGTTACCTGCTGATACCATTGCAGATTTCACTGATATCATCATGTTAGTCACGCTAGTCAGGTTTGATTCTAGCGTGTTTAGTTTAAGCTGCGCAGTTTGGCGCGTATCAGCAAATTTTGAATTGATACTTTTGGCATGTGAAACCTCTAAGGCTCTTGCTGAAGCGACAGGGTCATCTGAAGGCGAAGCAATGCGTTGCCCAGTAGATATTTGCTGCATCAATTTAAACTGCTCTGATTGCAGGTTTGATATCTTAGAAATGCCTGACTGATAGATAGTGTTAGTACTGATACGCATGATAAATTCCTTAAGCTATTCTAGTTTCCTAGTTGTAATAGCACATCAAATAGTTGACTCGCAATTTGCATCATCTTTCCGGCTGCTTGGTAAGCTTGCTGATAGCGTATTAAATTAGTTGCTTCTTCGTCTAGATTAACACCTGATTCTGCTTGAACTGCAGCGGTAATCTGTTCTAGCACTTGTGCTTCTGACAGGCTAAGAATGTTGAGTTCACGTGTTTTATTACCTACGCCGTTCACCATTTGACCAAAAGCATCAGAGTAACTTTTATTTCCAGTAATGGTATCTGCGTTTTGTAAGCCGCCTAGTAACAGTCCGTTTGTATTATCGCTAGGACCAGTAACGCTACCCGGGGTAACTGTAAACTGATCACCATTATTTGGTGCTCCAGAAATTACAAAGCTCATGCCAGCTGTTGATATCGTGGCACCATTCACAAATGTGACAGGAGCACCTGCTGCGTATGTGACAGAAGTTCCATTTGTTGACGTTACCGTGACTGGTTCAGTAGCAATGAAGCCAGTTAACGTGTTTGGTGCACCTGCATTATAGGTGATGTTAAAAGGACTCGATATCGGGCTAGATGCATAAGTGCTACTGGCGATTGGGCTGCTGATAGTAGCAGCACCAGTGTTTGCAACATTAGTGCTTCCACTGAGTGCGCTGCCGCCAACTGCTAATTTTCTCGCATCTGTAATAGAAACCTGAAATTTTGTTGCTGCATTCTGCGTTGGTTTAATTAAAAAATTATCACCAGCCAGCATTGTTCCTGATGTTTGGCTAATTGTTAAGCCATCCACATTTACTGGTAGGCTGCTGAAAGACTGCGTTGTATTGTCATTCAAGCGTGTAACGTTGTAGTTCGTGCCATCGTACTGTAGTTTGTAATCGCTTGTTGTGAGTGCTTTAGCGTTGACAATTTTTGCAGCAACTTCTGCCGGGTTTGCGTTAGCTGGTGTTGTGCTAGGGCCAGAGTTAAATGCGTTTGCATTAACTAATGGATCTGGAATACTAAATATAGCAGTGCCGAGATTTCCATCTAAATCAAAGCCTTGGGCATGTTGAGTGTTAAAAGTCTCACCCAAAACGGCAGCTATCTGGCCAATTTGGTTTTGTATATTATCTAAAGACTCTGAGCGGAACTGCAATAACCCACCTATCACGCCACCTGGCAGGCTGTTGGTCCCTAATACTGTCACTTTATTGTTAGATTGGTATGCAACCTCTAAGCGGCTAGGATCTGTTGGGGAAGGGGTTGTGAGGATGCTGAATGTTTCTTTACCTACCACCACAGGTAAGCCATTCCCTACATAAACGTTGTATCCACCTTGGCCTTGAGAAACGGTAGTCGTTTTAATTTGTTTACTCAACTCCAGAACTAATTGATCTCTCTGGTCCATTAAATCATTAGGAGTATTGCCATTAGCACTGATAGCTTTTTCGATAGTATCGTTAAGTTGAGCAATTTGTTTAGCATAAGTGTTAACTAGGCCAACACTTGATGTAAGTTGTGTGTTTACACTATCACGAATTTCATTTAATCGATTATTGGTAGTTTGGAAACGGCTGGCAAGAGATTGTGCATACGACAAGGTAGACTGCCGAGTTGCTAGGTCGCTAGGGTTTGCGCTTAAGTCCTGAATTGCACCAAAAAACTCACTCATTGCTGGATTTAGCCCAGCTGTAGCATTCGATAGCATGTCATCAATCGCGGTCATTTGTGTGCGATAGGTATTTACGCCAGAACTATTAGCTTGGCTACGTACGGCCTGAGCAGTCAATATCTCGTTGAAAATCCGCGTTACTGAGGAAATTTCTGTACCTTGACCAATGAAACCATTCCCAAAGTTTTGAGATTGTGCCGCTGATTGCACCACAACCTGTCTTGAGTAACCGGGTGTTGAGGCATTTGCAATATTATGACCAGTCGTGCTGATACCAACTTGCGCAGCAGCAAGAGCACTTTTTCCGATGTTTAAGATGCTAGACATGGTAATGACTCACTTTAACTAATTTCATATATTGTATGACGGCATAAATTATTAAAACTTTAGGGCTAATTGATGTTTGCTTATTTATGATGATGACACTTTTTTAATAACATTAGTGAGTTTTTCTGCATAGTTAGGGTCTGTGGCATATCCAGCTTTTTGCATGGCCTTTGCATAACCTTGCACATTATCTAAATTAGCCATGACATTTTCATAACGCGTGTTATTTCGCATCAAATTTGCGAAATCTTTAAATGAATCGGCATAGTTATCATATGCACGGAATTTTTCAATCCGTTTTTGTTTGATACCATTTACATATTCTGTGGTCACCGCTTCGATGACTTTGCCGCTCCAGTTACCTGTTGCTTTAATACCAAACAGGTTATTGCTTGGTGTGCCATCGGTACTTTTTAGTTCACGTTTACCCCATCCACTTTCTAACGCAGCTTGACCAAGCATTAAGTGGGCAGGGATGCCCGTAGCGCGGCTTGCTGCTTCCGCATGATGCGCCATCTTCTTTTGAAAGCTTTCGGCACTAGTGCTTTCATTAAGTGGTTTAAAGTCAGAAAGATTTTTAACGACTTGATTTAAATTAGCTGAATTTTGTTGTAATGCTACTCTGGCTTGATTTAAAAATGGATTGCCAATTAGATTTTCATTTAAGGATTGTTTATCTTTTAAGTCGGATGAGTCACTCACTACGTCTTCAAGTGATTGATTTGCACCATAGCCATTTTTGCTCAGCTGGCGTGCTAATACATCCGCTAAGCCCAGCCCCTTTGAGGCGAGATTGTTAGTCAGTTGTTGATCTAACATGCTAATAAAGGTACGGCTTTGGTCGTTATCTAATAGGCCATCTTGCGGGGTTGCTTCGCGCATGCTTTTAAGCATCATATTCATGAAAATAGCTTCAAACTGCTTGGCAACACCTTTGATTGCTTCTGGTGAGTTTTCTTTTGCTGCTTGTTTAAGGTTGTTTAGGCTATTTGCATCAAAAGCGAGATTACCTGATAGATCTGCTCTATTGGTGATGCTGTTATTATTGTTATTAATATTGTTTGTCATGGTTGCTTGTCATTAAATGACTTCTAGTTCAGCGCGGAGTGAACCAGCAGCTTTCATTGCTTGTAAGATAGCGAGCAAGTCTTGAGGTGTTGCACCAATTGCATTGAGTGCTTTTACTACGTCGGATAGATTGGCACCACCATCTAGTTTAACCACTTGACCTGGTTCTTTATTAATGTCGATTTCAGAACGTGCGGTTGCGACAGTTTGTCCACTGGATAACGCACCTGGCTGGCTTATCACAGGGTCTGTGTTGATGGTGACAGTTAAGTTGCCATGTGAAACTGCGCAGCTTTCAAGGGTTACTGTTTGGTTCATTACAACAGAGCCAGTGCGGGCATTGACAATCACTTTTGCATAACTGGCTGCCGGTGCTACATTTAAGCTTTCTAGTGCTGCTAGAAATGCAACGCGACTATAGTTGCTGGGCGGGTTGATTTGAATCACACGGCCATTTTGCGCAAGTGCAGTATTTTGACCAAATTTGCGATTAACAGCATCTACCACTAATGATGCAGTAGAGAAGTCCGAGTCTTTTAGCTCTAGATTGAAAATGCTGTTCTCACTGATGTTTGAAGGAACAGCACGTTCAACCGTAGCGCCAGCGGTAATTCTGCCTACACTTAAGTGGTTGACTTGTGTTTGTGAGCCGTTGGCCGATGCCCCCACGCCGCCTACTACTAGGCTGCCTTGTGCCATTGCATACACTTGACCATCAGCACCTTTAAGTGGAGTCATGAGTAATGTTCCGCCTCTAAGGCTTTTGGCATTACCCATAGAAGAGACTGTGATATCTAGATTTTGCCCAGGTTGTGCAAAGGCTGGTAAGCTGCTAGTGACTATCACAGCAGCTACGTTCTTAAGTTGTAACGACGTGCCTGGCGGTAAGGTGACACCCATTTGCTGCATCATGCTGATAATACTTTGTACGGTAAACGGTGTTTGTACGGTTTGGTCGCCTGTGCCATCCAAGCCAACAACTAGACCGTAGCCGATTAGCTGGTTAGAGCGTACGCCTTGAATCGAAGCAAGGTCTTTCAAACGCTCTGCATGGGCAAAAGTGGTAGAGGTGGCGCAAATTATAGAAACAGCGATAAGTGAACAAGCTAATGTTAAGCGCCTAACAGTATGCTGAAAGCGTTCTGCCTGTATTGTTAGAGCATTCATGTTGAATAATTTTGCCATATGATTTCTACCATGGGCTCATGCTTAAGAAGAAGCGAGCGAATATTGACGCAATCGCAGCACCATCAATTTTGCTGTTGGTTCTATATTCTATTCTAGCATCAGCTACTTTGGTAGATGGTACTGTGTTGCCTAGGGAGATAGTGTCAGGGTTGATGACGCCTGAAAACCGGATGAATTCAGTGCCTTTGTCTAAGCCAACTTGTTTTTCACCACTGACTACTAGATTGCCATTGGGTAAGACGTCAACTACTGTTGCCGTTAAAGAGCCGTTAAACACATTTCTTGCGTTAGCAGCTGCATCATCGTTATAAGAAATATCAGAACTAGCGGAGGCTGAACCTAATTTAGCGAATGGCAATTGTGATACTAGGCCGCCAAAAATTGGTATGTTATCTGCAATTCTCGCATCGGTTTGAAAACCAACTTCGCCTTCTTTACTTGCAGAACTTCCATTAGCCTTTGTGGCTGTTGTGTTTTCAGTAATGTTAATGGTGACAATATCCCCAATAAAGCGAGGGCGGCGGTCTTCAAACATCGGGCGATATGATGAAGCACTATAAATGCCACCATTATTACTTTGCGCATTGTTTGGCTGTTGAGCTCTTGCTGTTGTTGGCTGGTTGACAATAGAGGTTGGTGTGATTGCGCAGCCGTAGAGTAGGTTAGTTGCAAATATTGCGACAATACTGCGGCTAAAAAAGTTGTTTATAGGCACTAGGTATGTTTTCATATTTGCTATCTGCTTGATAGTAGCGTTGAGCAATGTACCTTGAGTGGTATTCAACATGATTGCCTCTTGGTGTTCTGACAATAATACGTGTTCTGACAATAAAACCTTAAAAAGTATCTTTGTAGACTTTCGTTCAAATGTGATTTTTTAAGGTTTTTTAGATAATGCTTTGATTTTATAAGCAATGCTAGTTTACATCTGCGTTAATTTTTGCAACATTTGGTCGGATGTTGTAATCGCTTTACTATTAATTTCGTAAGCACGCTGTGTTTGAATCATATTCACCAGCTCTTCCACGACATTAACGTTTGAAGTTTCCACGTAACCTTGAGTGAGCAAACCTGCGCCGTTGGTGCCAGGCGTATTTGCGTTGGCTGTACCAGACGCAGCGGTTTCAACATATAGATTTTCACCGTTAGCTTGTAGACCGGCCGGATTAATAAAAGTCGATAGTTGCAGCTGGCCAATTTGTGTCACAGCTGTTGAGCCGGCTAGCGTGACAGATACTGTACCATCGCGACCTACAGTAAGGCTTTGTGCATTGGTCGGTATTGTGATTGGCGGCTGAACAGAAAAGCCGCTTGAAGTCACCAGTTGGCCTTGAAAGTCCACTTGAAATGCGCCGTCACGCGTGTAAGCAGTAGTGCCATCAGGCAGTAAAATCTGGAAGAAACCAGCGCCTTGGATAGCAACATCTTTATCATTGCCGGTTTGCTGTAAGTTACCTTGAGTGAAAATACGCTCGGTTGCAACTGGTCTAACACCGGTACCTAATTGCAGGCCTGAAGGTAACTGCGTTTGTTGGGATGTCTGTGCACCTGGCTGTCTAATCGTTTGGTATAGCAGGTCTTCAAACACAGCACGTGATCTTTTGAAGCCACTTGTACTAACGTTAGCTAAGTTGTTTGAAATCACGTCCATTTGCGTCTGCTGAGCGTCTAGACCAGTTTTCGATATCCATAGTGAGCGTATCATTTTACTTCCCTTCAATCACAGCGTGCATTTAATTGCTTTAGGCTTAAATTGCTGAATAATTTATTACAATGATTTCATAATAACTGATTTGTCATTAAGTCAATTGCAGGAGTTGACTGGCTTTATTGGCGTTATTCTCAGCGGTTTGAATTAATTTCATTTGCGTTTCAAACTGACGGGCTAGGCTAATCATGGTGACCATTGCATCAACGACATTCACATTGCTACTCTCAAGAGCACCTTGAACTAAGCTAACGCTTGCGTCGGCTGTGGCAGGATTACCATCTTTGGTTGTAAATAAACCGTCATCTGCACGCACTAAATTTGATTGAGGCGGGTTAACTAGCTTAATGCGACCAATGATGTTTGAAGGGCCAGGTAACGTTAAGTTGTTCACAGTTGAAATCGTGCCGTCCTTACCAATACTGACAGCCACATCAGGTGGAATCGTAATAGGGCCGCCATCTCCCATGATAGTGAGCCCATTGGCGGTTTGTAGCAAACCGTTTGGACTTGTTTTTAGTGAGCCATTTCTAGTATAAGCTTCTGAGCCATCAGCACGCTGTATCGCGATCCAGCCATCACCTTTTACTGCAACATCTAAATCTCGATTAGTCGCTTGAATAGCACCTGAATTAAAGTCACTCCCACTAGTAGAGTCTACGACAAACGCGCGCGTTGGCAAGCCTTCACCAATCACAGGCACCGCTCTAAAAGCATCTATCTGTGATTTAAAACCAGTAGAAGTCGCATTGGCCAAATTGTGGCTGGTCGTTGCTTGCTTCTCAAGGATGTGTTTCGCACCTGTCATTGCGGTATATATCATGCGATCCATCGTGGCTCTCCCTTTAGCTACAAACTATTAACGAAGGTTAACAAGTGTTTGCAAGACTTGGTCTTGCGTTTTAATTGTTTGTGCATTTGCTTGGTAAGCACGTTGTGCTGTAATCATATTGACTAGTTCAGCAGTTAAGTCTACGTTGGAGTCTTCTACTGCAGATGATTGAAGTACGCCTAATAAACCACTACCAGGCGCACCTGTTAATGCAGGGCCAGAACTTGCACTATCCGACCATGCATTTCCTCCTAATGATTGCAAACCATTCGGGTTGGTAAAGCTTGATAGCACGACTTGACCTAAATTTCTAGATTGCCCATTGCTATAACGACCTACAAGGGTGCCGTTAGATGATGTGTTAAAGCCTGATAGGCGACCTGATGTAAAACCATCTTGCGATAGGCTATTGATACTGAAATTAGAGCCAAATTGTGTGCTTGTAGAGTAGTCGATTGTTGTTGTAACGTTAGCTGCGCCGTTAGCAACTGCGGGGGTTGCAGTGTTCAGCGGTGTAAAAGTGACTGAAGGTAATGCTGGTACGATAGTAGGTGAAACACCTGTGCCTGTGAAGGTCATCACCGCAGTAGTTGCTGGTAATGCTGGTGTTGATACGCCATCCACCGTCGTGTAAACGTTCCAAGTATTTGCAGCGGTCTTGCGGAAAAAGTTTTGCAATGTATGCGAGTTGCCTAAGCTATCGTAAACTGTTACCGCAGTTGAGTTGTTGTAAGTAGTGGGGTTAGCAGGGTCAAATGCAGGTACAGCAGGCATTGGATCATTTCGAGAATCAAGATTAATCGTACCTTCAATCTCGGTGGTGGCAATTGGCTGAATGTCTGCGGTGGCGATTTGTAAGTCAACTGATGCACCACTTAATATATTGCCGCTGCTATCTGCAGCGTAGCCTGTTAAACGTTTGTTTGCAGAATCTACGATAAAACCATCTCTATCTAATTGAAACTGACCATTACGTGAGTAAGTAATGGCGCCATTTGATGACATGCGGAAAAATCCGTTACCATTAATCGCAATATCCAAGGAGTTGTTAGTGGCGGTAATATTGCCTTGAGTAAATTGCTGGGCGACTGTGCTTAAGTTTGTACCAATGCCGATTTGGGGAGCGCCACCACCAGTAATTGAGTTTGCAAAAACATCTGCAAACTGCGCGCGTGCCTGTTTAAAGCCTACGGTATTAGAGTTTGATACGTTGTTGCCAATAACGTCTAATTGTTTAGACGCTGCGTTAAGACCGCTTAAACCTTGTTGAAAACTCATGCCATTCTCCTTGGAGCTATATTAATTAATTTGCTAACGTCTAAATTTGCGATGCGTTGTTAAAATATTTCTTTTACTGCGGTCGTATCAACGGTCATTAAATTACTCAAGTTCAGTTTAACGCCTGTTGGGTAGTTGGAAATGCTCAATACTTTTGCAAAGCTGAGGTTGGTAGACTCGGCTACGTTGCCGCCTATCGTTGCATTTACCTCAAATTTATAATTACCAGCAGCAGCGGCAACGCCATCATCTTTAAAGCCATCCCAAGTGAGTGGGGTAGTACCAGCATCTTGTTTGCCAAGCTCGATGGTTCTAATGGTGACACCAGAACCATCTTTGATATTTACCGTCACTTTATCTGCGCCAATTGGTAATTCAATGCCAAAATAACCACCTTCACCAGCAGTTTGAATGGTGTCGCCAGGGGTGAGGACGCTACGACCTATCAGGTTTGATGCTTGATAAGACTGTCCCATTTGTACATTGTTAATTAACGTTTCTAATGTACTGTTTAACTTATCGATACCAGTCACCGTTGAAAGTTGTGCCATCTGGCTCGTTACTTGCGCGTTATCCATAGGGTTAAGCGGATCTTGATTTCTCATTTGCGTCACGAGCAGTGTCATGAATCTATTTTGAGCATCGTCAACTGACGTTGCAGTGCTGCTTTGTCTGTTGTTCACAGCGTCTAATAGCGCTTGTGAAGGTGTATTGGCTGTATTGACAGTAGTCATTTAGAGGCTCCTTGTATTTTGTACGCTTAAGTGGGTATCAGTTTTGGTAGGTGCTTAAACAACTAAGACTGACCTATAGACAGTGTTTTCATCAACATTGTTTTTGCTGCATTCATGGTTTCCACATTGTTTTGGTAAGCACGAGAAGCAGAAATCATGTTCACCATTTCCTCTGTCACGTTCACGTTTGGCATGCTGACATAACCTTTGTCGTTGGCTAGTGGGTGTTTTGGGTCGTACAGCATTCTTGGTGGTGAGTTGTCTTCAACTACCTTAGTCACCTTTACACCGCTTGCATCAGCGGATTTGGAAGGCGTTGCACTAAAAACTACTTGTTTTGATTTGTAAGGAGTGCCGTTAGCGCTAGTTGCACTATCTGCGTTTGCAAGATTGCTGGCGACGGTGTTTAAACGTTGAGCTTGTGCGCTCATTGCTGAACCAGAAATATTAAACACGTTAAATAATGACATCGACTTCTCCTTGAAATTTCCCTGCTAATTACACAACTACAGCACTGCTAAACACTTACACTATAAACACTGGCGCTAATTTACTGCCCCTGAATTGCTGACAGCATTTTTTTGAGCTGTCCGTTAATCATGATGATGCTAGCCTCGTAGCGGATTGCGTTGTCTGCAAATTGATTGCGCTCTACATCCATATCCACGGTGTTACCATCTACACTGCCTTGAATGACAGGTCTAAAAAGTGCGTCGCCACCAATGCTAGAAGGTTTACCATCTAGGTGCTTGGCTGAAGTTTTGCTGGTATTAAAAGCTTCTTTATTAGATGCACCTGCCATTGCACTCTTCATCGCAGCATTGAAATCTAAATCACGCGCTTTATAGTGAGGTGTATCTGCATTGGCAATGTTTGCGGCAATAAGTTCTTGACGTTGACCACGTACTCTTAGTGCGTTTTGGTGAAAACTTAACGCTGCATCTAATTTATTAATCATGTTTATTTCCTTTTGCTAACTGCTTAAGTTTTCAGGGTTTTCTTAAAAAATCACACTAAGTAATTTAAACTTAAACCATTAAGTAAAACTTTTTATTGCCGATATCACACTTGTAAGTAATTCTAATGCTTGGCGCAATCTTTGATTGAATAAGAAGAGGGGTATTTATTGCCCTTTTCTTAGTTTTGCTAGACAACTGTGTCCGTAGAATGCACGTTGAATCTTTGTAGACTGCATTGGAATTCGACATGTCCTGTTTTATGTATCATTTACCATTGAAATTGCTTGTAAATATAAGATTGAAATCATGTATGGAGAGTGGTCGGCTGAGCTTTATGGTGTTAATGGCTACTTTAATGCTTGGCAGTAGCTATGCTTCAAATGCTGCAACCAATCAAGCTAGCTTAAATAAGCAATATCCTAAACAAGATTTGTCATTAGTTAAAGTGAAAGTAGCGGAGTTTCTGCAAACGCAAACAGTAGGCTATCCTGGTAAGGTAGCTGTGCAGGCAGGGGCTATTGATCCGAATTTAAAGTTGGTGCAGTGCCAAGATTTGCAGGTGTTTTTACCTTCAGGCAGCCGTGCATGGGGTAAAACTAGTGTTGGTGTACGCTGTAACACACCTAGTGCCTGGACAATTTATGTGCAAGCCACTGTTAGCGTGGTTGCGCAGTATTTGGTTGCTGCTGCACCATTAGCGCAGGGTAGGGTTGTGACGCATGAGGACTTGTTGTTTCAAACCGGTGATTTGACGCAGTTGCCAGCTGGAATTTTCACTGATATGGCACAAGCACTTGGACGCATTGTGAATATTTCGATGAATGCCGGTACTGTGCTTAGGCAAGAAATGTTAAAGGTTTCACCTGTTGTGCAACAAGGGCAGACTGTGATGATTACTTCAGCTGGTAAAGGCTTCCGTGTCTCTGCTGAAGGTAAAGCCATGACCAAGGCGAATGAAGGGCAAGTTGTGCAAGTTAAAGTGGCTAATGGCCAGGTGGTGAGCGGCATTGCGCGCCAAGGTGGTCAAGTGGAAGTTGTTTTTTAGCTGCTAATGTTTAGTGATAGCGACATAGTTAGTTTAAATTATTGATAAACATTGTTTATTTTTAGAAAAAAAGCTAAAGTTCGCTTAAACTATGCCGATATCTGCATTAAGGATGCGTGTATACGTATAAGCAGGTTAAGCAAAAAGGATGAAATGCCATGAAAATCAATGAGACAATTAAAAACACCGCTGGCTTGGGTCTTGATAAAGCAAGTGTCGAAAAAGCGAATGCGGCTAAGATTGAGGCTGAGGTTAAGCAAAAAGCAGGGAAATCTCAATCAGGTGAGAAATCTTCTGGTAATGTGACTTTGTCACCACTATCAGCTAAGTTACAAACTTTAGAAACCAAAGTAAAAGCAAGTAATGTTTATGATGCTGAGAAGGTTGAAGCCATTAAATCAGCTATCGCTGGTGGTCAGTTTTCTGTCAGCTCAGAAAAAGTTGCTGATGGTTTAATTGAAACCGTGAAAGATTTACTAACAAGTCGTTTTGCTTAATTATCATCATGGCTAACACATCTTCCAATCAACCTGTCACTTTTGCACAAGATGCTTTATTAGTAGCAGAGTTGATTGCGTTGCTCGAGCGTGAACAAGCGCATTTGGTAAAAGCGGATGTTGATGCAATAGAAGCAATTCTGGAAGAAAAGTCATTGTTGCTGCAGCGCTTGAATCTCGCAGCGAAAGCACGCTATCAGTTATTACAAGCGCACGGTTTTACATCCAATGAGTCTGGCATGAGTGATTGGGTTGAAAAGCAGGCAAAAAAAGATATCACGACCGCTTGGGTTAATTTCCAAAAATCTCTTGCACAAGCAAAAGAGCTTAATCGATTAAATGGCACTTTAATTAGTAAGCATTTTAATCGTAACCAAGAGCTACTGAATCACTTGCAGGGTAATAATGATGCAAACTCAGTGTATGGCCCAGATGGCCAAGCTAAGTCAAAAGGACCTTCCCGTTCTGGTTTGATTGTTTAGCAGTTTCATATCGCTTCAAATTAGGCAGTCTTGCTGCTTACACTCTCTAACATCAGGCATTTTCTAGCCTCGCGGCCTTTCCCTTAAATAGTTCATAGTTGGCTAGTATTTAGCTATTTACAGGCTTGGTCTGAAATGGTTTTTTTTGAGTAGTCGTGCCTGTGCGCCTATGCATGTTGATAATCGAAGTATCTAGTGCGTGACTGCAGCTGTTTTTCGGTGCTAGTGTGATGGTCGATGAGAGGTGTTGTTAGGCTTGCCAAGCATCAACTGGTTCTGGTAGGTGCTAGGTTTATTGGTACGATGAGTAATCAACGCCGCTTGCTTGCTCTTCTAACACTTGCAAAAATGCGTCGCCGTATCGTGTCAGTTTTGCTTGGCCTACGCCGCTAATCTTACCCATTTCAGTGAGGCTGCTTGGGTGATGGTTAAGAATTTCAAGCAGTGTGCTGTCATGGAAAATCAGGTAGGGTGGTACACCTTGTTCTTTTGCAAGTTCAGTGCGTTTAGCCTTTAGTGCTTGCCACAATGGATCATCTGCAACACCAGCATAGGCTTCTTTAACCTGTGCACCACGCTCAACCTTGCTCACACGTTTGGTAACTTCATGGTCTTGGCGTAGCCATACGCTTACTTCACCACGTAAAATAGGGCGAGCGGTTTCACTGAGACGTAGTCCACCAAACGCATCCATGTCAGTCTCTAAGTATCCATTTGCAACTAGTTGCCTAAAGACGCTACTCCATTGTGCTTGTGATAAAGTCTTTCCAATACCAAACGTACTTAGTTCTTGATGGTTAAATTGTTCAACTTTAGGTGTTAGTTTCCCAAGTAGTACGTCAATCAGATGTACTACGCCGAATCTTTGACCTGTACGATATACACATGACAGTGCCATTTGTGACGCTTGGGTTCCATCCCAATTGTCTGTAGGTGTCAGGCAATTATCACATTGCCCACAGTCGCCTGGGTGTTGTTCTCCAAAATAGTGCAATATGGTTTGGTGTCTGCATGCAGTTGATTCGCAGAAACCGAGTAGTGCATCCAATTTCTGGCGTTCTACATGTTGACGTTCAGGAGAGGCATCGCTGTTTTCCAGCATTTGTTTCATGTTGACTACGTCACCCAGACCATAGGTCATCCAAGCGTTGGCTGGTAAGCCATCTCGGCCTGCACGACCAGTTTCTTGGTAGTAGCCTTCCATGCTTTTTGGTAAATCCAGATGTGCAACGAAGCGTACGTTAGGCTTATCAATGCCCATGCCAAATGCAACCGTGGCGACCATAATTACACCTTCTTCGCGTAAAAATCGTCTTTGGTGGGTGTTACGTATTGTTGCATCAAGCCCTGCATGGTAGGGTAAAGCATCCCATCCTTTTGACTTTAGCCACTCGGCTGTATCTTCTACTTTGCGGCGTGATAAGCAGTAAATAATGCCAGCATCATTAGGGTGTTCAGATTCAATAAATGCCTCTAGTTGCTGGCGTGCATTTGCTTTAGGTAGCACCCGATATTTAATATTAGGGCGATCGAAACTGGAGATAAACTGACGCGCTTTTTCCAGTGTCAGTCGTTCTATGATTTCTGCTCTGGTGGGGGCATCAGCAGTCGCCGTGAGTGCGATTCTAGGTACGCGCGGGAAGCGCTCATGCAGCACCGTAAGTTTGCGATATTCTGGCCTAAAATCATGACCCCATTGAGAAACGCAATGTGCTTCATCAATGGCAAATAGCGCAATGCCGATACTGTCCTCAATTTGCTCTAGTAGCGTAAGGAAGTTTGGCATGAGTAAACGTTCAGGCGCAACGTACAACACTTGCAGTTCACCACGTAGTAGCGCTGCAGTGATGACACTAAATTGCTCTGCATTGAGACTAGAGTTTAAAAATGCAGCTTTTACACCAAGTTGCTGAAGTGCATCGACTTGGTCTTGCATCAGGGCAATGAGTGGTGATACTACAACCCCCACGCCTTTGCGTAATAATGCCGGCAGTTGATAGCACAATGATTTGCCACCACCTGTCGACATCAGAACAAGCGCATCGCCACCCTCGACCATGTGTTCAACAATTTCTTGTTGCTCACCACGAAAGGTTGTGTAACCAAACACATCCTGTAAGCAGGCGTGCGCAGTTATATGACGAACAGATGAGTTTAACAATTAAACTGAGCCGGCCATTGTGCGATGCTTGCTTGAGCTAAGTGCTTATTCAACACCTTGGCTTAATAAGTAGTCTTCATAGTTGCCAGTAAAGTCTACAATGCCATTTGCTTTAATTTCGATGATGCGCGTGGCAATCGAACTTACAAATTCACGGTCATGGCTTACAAAGAATAGGGTGCCTTTGTATTTATCAAGCGCGGTATTTAGCGCCTCGATAGATTCCATGTCCATATGGTTGGTCGGTTCATCCATGAGCAATACATTTGTTTTTGCAAGCATGAGTTTGCCATACAACATACGGCCTTTTTCACCACCAGAAAGTACTTTGACTGATTTCTTTATGTCGTCGCCAGAGAACAGTAGGCGGCCGAGCATACTGCGCACGGTTTGGTCATCATCGCCTTGCTGGGTAAACTTGCTCATCCATTCAAACAGTTCATCACCATCTTCAAACTCGTATTCATGGTCTTGTGCAAAATAGCCGATTTTTGCTTTCTCGGCCCATTTTACTTCGCCATGTTTGGGTTCTAAATCACCAGCTAGACAACGTAAAAATGTGGTTTTACCAATACCGTTTTCACCAATAATGGCCACTTTTTCGCCTGCTTCAAACATCATGTCTACATCATTGAATAACTGACGGTCAAAGCCGTGGCTCAGTTTCTTCAACTCAACGGCATTGCGATGTAGCTTTTCACGCTCATCATATTCAAAGCGGATAAATGGATATTGGCGCGAAGATGGTTTAAATTCTTCAATCTTGATTTTATCAATCTGTTTGGCACGGCTGGTTGCTTGCTTAGCTTTAGAGGCATTTGCAGAAAAGCGGCGAACGAAATCTTGTAAATCGGCAATTTGCTGTTTAGCTTTTGCGTTATCTTTGGCTTGTTGTGCGCGTGCCGCAGTGCTGGCTTCCATGTAGTCGTCATAGTTACCTGGATACACAGCAATTTTTCCGTAGTCCATGTCGCAAGTATGTGTACACACTTGGTTTAAGAAGTGGCGATCATGCGAAATAATAATCATGGTACAGCTACGGTTATTAAGCACATCTTCTAACCAACGGATGGTATTAATATCCAAGTTGTTGGTTGGCTCATCGAGCAGTAGGATATCTGGGTTAGCAAACAATGCTTGTACTAACAATACGCGTAGTTTCCAACCTGGCGCTACTGCACTCATTGGGCCGTTGTGCTGCTCAATAGGGATACCAACGCCCAGTAACAGTTCGCCAGCACGTGCTTCAGCAGTGTAGCCATCGAACTCAGCAAATACAGCTTCTAATTCAGCTGCGCGCATGTAGTCATCTTCAGTCGCTTCTAAGTTGGCGTAGATTGCATTTTTTTCTACGTTTGCCTTCCACATTTGGTCATGACCCATCATGACCACGTCGAGTACGCGTTGGTCCTCGTAAGCGAACTGATCTTGACGCAAGAACGCCATGCGTTCGTTGTTATCAAGTGAAATATTTCCAGACGAAGGTTCTAAAACCTTTGCCAGAATTTTCATGTAGGTTGATTTGCCGCAACCATTGGCGCCAATTAAACCATAGCGGTTACCATCGCCAAATTTAACGGAGATGTTTTCAAATAGTGGCTTTGCGCCAAATTGCATCGTGATATTGTTAGAAATTAACAAAATGTAAGACCTTAAAAAATAAATTAATTACAAAAAGTGTTGTGTAATATGAATTGTGACGTTAGCCGACATTATTACAGATGGCTATATGTGTTTAAATCAATGCTTAGAATTGATTGTAAATAACGACTTCATCCATTGGCAGTTGTCCGCCTCTAGGCATCGCTTCTTTTAACGCTTTACCAACGACGACAAACATCGCAGGTATGTGATCCTCAGGCAGTTTTAACAATTGTGCTACTGCATCAAAGTCAAATCCATCCATCGGGCAGGTATCGTAGCCCATTTCTTTAGCAGCTAGCATAATAGTAGTAGCTGCCATCCCACAAGAGCGCATAGCTTCATCACGCTGTATTTGTGCATTGCCATCGTAATATTGGCCAATCGCTGGCACTAAGATGTCCTGCACAGGTTTGGCGGCATTTACCCAATAACGCTCAGGCTGTTTTTCCCATGCTTTTAAATCAGCTGTCAGCACGACAAGTAGTGATGCTTCTTCAACCTGTGCTTGGTTCCAGCTAACGCTACGGATTTGGTGACGTAAATTAGGGTCTGTGACAAGCACAAATCGCCAGTTTTGGATATTAAATGCGGTAGGCGACAGCATTGCTAAAGACATGAGTTGAGATATCTCTTCTTCGCTCATTTTGTGTTGTGGGTCGTACGCTTTAATAGAGCGTCGTTCGATAATGGCTTGGCTTACTTTCATGATGGGTAGTGAATGTCCAGAATTTCTAAATTGATATTGCCTACAGGGCGTTGCCAAATGACTGTATCTCCAACCTTTTGGCCAATTAATGATTTTGCTAATGGTGAAACCCAGCTCACTTTGTTGATACTAGCATCAGCTTCATCTTCACCTACAATATGAAATGTATGTTGAGCGCCAGTGTCATCTTGCACTTCAATAGTTGCGCCAAACAACACTGTTTCATGGTTTTGTTTGCTAGGGTCTACCAATATTGCAGAGTCTAAACGTGCGCGTACATAACGTAAGTCACGTTCAATTTCGGCTAGTTTATCTTTTGCAAAAGTGTCTTCAGCTGTTAGTTTTAAGTGATTAAGTTCCGCGATTAACGATTCTTCCATGGTTTGCAGCCCAAGCGCGCCAGTAGGCGTCACATAATTAGGATGTTCGCTAATTGGGCGCTCAACAAGCTCTTTTCCATTGGCTTGTTCAAACCTTTCTTCATTGACGAATGCGCGGCTCATAATGACTGCCTCCTGTTATTCCCACTCGATGGTTGCTGGTGGTTTACCAGAAACATCATATACAACACGGTTAATACCACGAACCTCATTGATAATACGGTTAGAAACACGGCCTAATAATGCATATGGTAGCTCTGCCCAGTGTGCTGTCATAAAGTCGCTAGTCACTACTGCACGTAAAGCAACAACGTAATCATATGTGCGGCCATCACCCATCACACCTACTGATTTGACAGGTAAAAACACAGTAAATGCCTGACTTGTTAACTCATACCAAGTTTTACCAGTTGCTTCATCTTTGGTATTACGTAGCTCTTCAATAAAAATGGCATCAGCACGGCGTAATAGATCAGCAAAATCTTTTTTGATCTCACCTAGAATACGCACACCTAAGCCCGGGCCCGGGAAAGGGTGGCGATAAACCATATCGGCTGGCAAGCCAAGCGCTACGCCAAGCTCACGTACTTCATCTTTAAATAAATCACGTAACGGCTCTAGTAGTTTTAGACCCAATTGCTCAGGCAATCCGCCTACATTGTGATGACTTTTAATAGTGACGGCTTTTTTAGATTTAGCACCGCCTGATTCAATCACATCAGGGTAAATCGTACCTTGTGCTAAGAAAGTTGCACCTTTGTGGCCGCCTGTGCCGGCTTTTAATTTGGCGGCCTCGGCTTTAAATACCTCTACAAACTCACGGCCAATAATCTTGCGTTTAGCTTCTGGGTCGCTGACGCCAGCCAAATGTCCCATGAATTGATTCGTAGCATCTACGCGTATCACATTGACATGTAAGCGACCTGCAAACATATCCATGACTAGGTCGCCTTCGTTTAATCGAAGTAAGCCGTGGTCAACGAATACGCAAGTGAGTTGGTCACCGATTGCGCGGTGAATCAGTGCCGCGGCAACGCTAGAGTCTACGCCACCTGATAAACCTAAAATGACTTCCTCATCGCCCACTTGAGCTTTGATTTTAGCAACTGCTTCTGCAATGTAGTCGCCCATAATCCAGTCAGGTTTTGCACCACATATATCAAGCACGAAGCGATTGAGCATGGCTTGGCCTTGTTTAGTGTGCGTCACTTCTGGGTGAAATTGCACCGCGTAAAATTTGCGGGCTTCATCGGCCATCGCCGCGATAGGCGTAGTGTCGTTGCTTGCAATTACTTTAAAGCCAGATGGCAACTCAGTTACTTTATCACCATGACTCATCCATACGTCAATCAGACCGTGCCCTTCAGCATTCGTGCTGTCCTGAATGTCGCGGAATAGCGCAGAGTGACCGCGTGCACGCACTTGAGCATAACCGAACTCACGTTTATGACCAGCTTCAACTTTTCCGCCAAGTTGTTGCGCCATGGTTTGCATGCCATAGCAAATGCCTAACACAGGCACACCAAGTTCAAATACGGCTTGTGGCGCTTTATCTGTTTCTTCTTCGTATACACTTGCATGGCTGCCAGAAAGGATAATGCCATCGGCGTCAAAATTACGTACAAAGTCATCTGAGACATCGCATGGGTGAATTTCACAATACACATGTGCTTCACGTACGCGGCGAGCAATCAGTTGAGTAACTTGAGAGCCGAAGTCTAGGATTAAAATTTTGGAATGAGTCATTGTTTAGTCACAAAATGCACAGAGAACACAATGTCAGAATAAACTTCTCTGACATTGTGTTCTCTGTTGTTAGAGTTAATATTAAATTGAATTAGTCAACGCGGTAGTTAGGCGCTTCTTTTGTAATTTGTACATCATGCACGTGCGATTCACGCATGCCCGCACTGGTAATTTGTACAAATTCAGCACGTGAACGCATTTCTTCGATTGTTGCGCAACCAGCGTAACCCATTGAAGCACGTAAGCCACCCATGAGTTGATGAATCACAGCGAGCACACTGCCTTTATATGGCACACGACCCTCAATACCTTCTGGTACTAATTTGTCCGCGTTGCCATTGTTATCTTGGAAGTAACGATCGCTAGAGCCTTTTTGCATCGCGCCGATAGAACCCATGCCACGGTAAGACTTGTATGAACGGCCTTGGAATAGCTCGATGTCGCCAGGTGCTTCTTCAGTACCAGCAAACATACCGCCAAGCATTACGCTGTAAGCGCCAGCAGCAATCGCTTTTGAGATGTCGCCAGAATATCTGATACCACCATCAGCGATGAATGGTACACCAGTGCCGCGTAAGGCTTCTTCAACGTTAGCAATTGCACTGATTTGTGGAACACCCACACCAGCAACAATACGTGTAGTACAAATTGAGCCTGGGCCAATACCTACTTTAACGCCGTCCGCACCTGCATCAACTAAAGCGAGTGCAGCGCTGGCAGTTGCAATATTGCCACCAATCACGTCGATTTGTGGGAAGTGTTTTTTAACCCATTTAACGCGATCTAACACGCCTTGTGAATGACCATGTGCTGTATCAACAACGATCACATCAACACCAGCCTCAGCAAGTGCCGCTACACGTTCTTCAGTGCCATCACCAACACCAACAGCTGCACCAACACGCAATCTACCGTGCGCGTCTTTGCAAGCTAATGGATGGTCTGTCGATTTTTGTATATCTTTAACAGTGATGAGGCCTTTTAATGTATCTGAATCATCTACTACCAACACGCGCTCTAGGCGGTATTGATGCAATAAGCGGATCACATCCTCTTTAGTCGCGCCTTCTTTAACCGTGACCAATCTATCTCTAGGGGTCATGATGTTTTTAATTGGCTGATCTAAGTTGGTTTCAAAGCGAAGGTCGCGATTAGTCACAATCCCAACGATCTTGCCATTATCAACGACAGGGATGCCTGATATCTTGTGGGTGTGGGTAAGTTCTAATACGTCACGAACAGTCATGTGGCTTTGAATGGTAATCGGGTCGTTCACAACACCGGATTCAAAACGTTTAACACGTGCTACGTGCGCTGCCTGTTTCATGGCAGTCATATTCTTGTGAATGAAGCCTAAGCCACCTTCTTGCGCCAATGCAATCGCAAGCGGCGCTTCAGTGACAGTATCCATCGCAGCAGAAAGAAGAGGGATGTTTAGTCGAATGTTTCGAGATAATTGTGTGGTGAGTGAAACTTCGCGTGGCAGCACATTAGAGTAGGCCGGCACTAGTAAAACATCATCAAAAGTGAGAGCTTGTTGCAATAAACGCATGCGTAAATCCTTGTACCCAAAACGAAATTATACAGACTTATAATCGACTTAGCGAGAGTGTCAATCATTTATTTGTAAACTTAAAATGTTAACAAACGTTTAAGTGCGATACTTGCTAGTAAGTTAGATTAGCAATAATATGACCAAAAACCTATTAATCAAAGGATGTTTTATGTTAATTCGCTTGTTGGTGCTGTGTTTGGCGATAGTGCCTTTGATGGCAAACGCTGAAATTTACAAATGGAAAGATAAAGATGGCGTTACTCGTTATAGTGATATTCCGCCACCGTCTAACATCAAACAAGAGTCTATTCGCGGTAAAAAGGTGACAAAACCAACAGGCCAAGCACCCTTGGCACCTGTCGAGGGCGATATAGCAACATCTCTCAATAGAAACAAAGCGCCAGAAAAAGCCAAAGAGAGTAGCGCTAGCCAAGAGGATGCTGCAAAAAAACGCGCTCAGGATGCCGAGGCGCAAAAAGCAACAGATCAGCAGAAACAGGCCGAGTTGAAAGTTAAGCAAGAAAATTGTGCCGCGGCTAGAAAAAATCTTGTTACCTATACAACGGGTGGCAGAATTTCAAGAATCAACGAGCAGGGTGAGCGCGAGTATCTTGGTGATGACGACTTGTCGCAAGGTAAAGCTGACTCACAAAAGGATGTCGATGCCTATTGTGACTAATAGGCTAATTTAGATTGATGGCTTGCAGGGCGCATAGTGCACACGATTGCATAGAGCGCCTAATTTTTTTATGCAATCATTTTAGGTGTTGATGTGTTTTTCCATCATTTAGACCGCTAAGTCACCACCGCCTTTTTTCATTACCCTTCCATCAGCGGCCCTTTGCTTTCTCACTTCTTTGGGGTCTGCTATCAGTGCACGATAGATTTCTACGCGATCTAGATGGCGTAGCTTAGTGTCTAGTTTGGTTAGCTTTCCAAAAACACCTACTTTATTAATACTTAAGTCAATATCAGGAAATTTAGCCATAATGCCTGATGCGATGATTGCTTCTTCTGCAGTGATGCCGTCTTGCACTTTGATGGGAATGATTAATTGCTCATCTGGTAATGCGTAGGCTACTTCTACAATCATTTCATTAGGTAGGCTCATTGTAGTCTTTCATTATTTTGCGTAGATGGTATCTGCACGTTTAACAAATCCATCTACAAAGGTATTTGCAATATGGTTAAACACAGGCGCAATAATTTTCTCTAAAAAGTGATTTTCAAATTCATAGTTAAGTGAAAACTCGATTTTACAGGCCTCATCAGATAATGCCACGAAATGCCAAGAGCCATTTAGATGCTTAAACGGCCCATTTTTTAATTGTATTTCCATCGATGCAGGGAAAGACTTCTGATTTTCTGTTGTAAAGTTCTGACGCAAGCCGTGGTAGTCGATATGCAATGTTGCGATAGTCGTCACATTATCCTGTTGAATTAAATCAACGCCACCACACCACGGTAAAAACTTAGGGTATTGTTCAACGTCATCTACTAAAAGAAACATACAGCTAGCCGAGTGGTGGACTAGAACGGTTTTTTTTACATGAGCCATGCTTACCTTTAAACACTGTCATAAAACAAATTGGCTCAAATCAAGAGCGGGTTTTAATGAATTACTTTTTATTACTCAATACGTTCAGCCAAACAAATAAGAGAAGTAGAGTAAAATGATGATTTTAAGCTATTCGCCAAGAAATTTTTAGTTTTATGAGCATTGCACAAAATAAAAAAGCTTTTTTTGATTACTTCATTGAAGACAAATATGAGGCTGGTATTGTTCTCGAGGGGTGGGAAGTCAAAGCCATACGAGATAATCGCGTCAATATTAAAGAAGCGTATGTCATTATTCAGCGTGGCGAGATCTATTTGATTGGTTGCCATGTGACGCCATTGGGCGCAGCCTCTACGCACATACGGCCTGATGCTATTAGAACACGTAAGTTACTGTTGCATAATGAGGAAATATCTAAATTAATCGGTAAGGTAGAGCGTGCAGGCTATACGCTGGTGCCGTTAGATATGCATTTTTCTAAAGGGCGTGTTAAGGTTCAGATTGGTCTTGCCAAAGGTAAGAAGCAGCACGATAAACGTGACACAGAAAAAGCCCGTGATTGGGAGCGTGAAAAAGGCAGAATTATGCGGGCGCATAATAAATAGTTCAGTAGTCCGCTTTAAAAGCGTATAATCGAATTTGCTTATGGAAGCACGGTAATTAAATTATTGTGGATTTCATCTGTCAGATTGTGACTGTTTCTAGTCACAGACTTATGGGGCTGACCAGGTTTCGACGTGGGTTGCAAAGCAGTGCAGGGCATACCGAGGACTAGTCACCTCGTAAATAAACTAGAAAAAGTATAGTCGCAAACGACGAAACTTACTCTCTAGCAGCTTAGTTCTGCTGGACGCTGCACCATCTCTCCCGTGGGGTGGATTGGGGTAACCCATACGTAGTGTCATATACACGGGATACGTGTTGTGTTGGGTTACTTAGCACTTCATTAACCTTAAGGTAGCTCGCGTGCAAACTGCTTGTCTGTTGGTGTGTTGCACGTTAAATTAAACAACAAGGCTAAGTATGTAGAACTGTCTGTGGAGGGCTTGCGGACGCGGGTTCGATTCCCGCCTGCTCCACCATTTTAATGTAGTAGATTATCCTAAGTTGTACCGAAAACCCGCCGAAGTGCGGGTTTTTCTTTATCTATTGTTCCTATTTATGCCTAATTTATTTTATTGCATCCAATGCTAAAAGGGGGTATAAATATGGGGTACATTGATAAATATAAACGGACATACCCCCAATGGCGCTTTCAGATATTGCTGTGCGTAATGCTAAGCATGAAGACAAACCTAGAAAACTAGCGGACGAAAAGGGGTTGTTTCTGCTAATTCACCCAAACGGCTCTAAATACTGGCGGATGAAATACCGTATTGTGGGTAAGGAAAAGCTACTTGCTTTGGGGGTATATCCTGAAGTAACGCTTGCAACTGCTAGGCAGCTTAGAGATGATGCCCGAAAGATGATTGCTAATGGAGTAGATCCAAGTCTAGTAAAGCAGCAAGTAAAACGCTCTAAAAGCGAAGCAGCAGCCAATAGCTTTGAGGTTGTTTCTCGGGAGTGGGTTATTTCCCATATGGCGAATAAGTCCGAGTCTCATAGAGAAAGAACGCTTAGACGCTTTGAAACTTATCTATTCCCTTGGGTTGGTAACAGACCCATATCTGACTTAACTGCTCCCGATATACTTCAATGTGTTAAACGACCTCAAAATCAAAATAAATTAGAGACAGCTCACAGAGTCTTGCAGGCATCTGGCCAGGTGTTTCGTTATGCAGTGCAAACAGGTCGAGCTTTTAGAGATGTAACAGCTGACTTAAAAGGTGCGCTACCAAGCCCAAATGTAAAACATATGGCATCTTTCACCGAACCTAAGCAGGTGGCAGAGCTTCTCAGAGCTATAGATGGATTCCAGGGAACACTCACAGTCGAGTGTGCGTTGAGGCTTGCTCCGCTTGTTTTTGTAAGGCCTAGTGAACTCCGCAGGGCTAAATGGGCAGACATTGATTTAGAGCGTGGTGAGTGGAGTTATCGGGTTAGCAAAACAAATACGGATCATCTTGTGCCATTGTCCAAGCAAGCAATTGAGATTCTTAAAACCATTCATCCATTATCTGGACGTGGTGAGTTTGTATTTATAGGGGGGCATGACCCTAAGAAGCCTATGAGCGAGGCTGCTATCAATGCATCCCTTAAGCGTATGGGGTATGACACAAAAACAGAGATTACGGGGCACGGTTTTAGAGCCATGGCACGCACTATTTTACATGAGCGCCTTGGGGTAGATCCTCATGTAATTGAACATCAATTGGCCCACAAAGTACCAGATGCTCTAGGTGCAGCTTATAACCGTACTAAGTTTATTGATCAACGTACTTTGATGATGCAGCAATGGGCAGATTATTTAGATGAGTTAAAGGCAGGGGCGAAAGTTATTCAAATTAACAGTGCTATGTGATTCGCTTTGTGGTCTGCTTAATTTAGCAGCATTAGTGAGGTATGGTTTCTTGTTTTTTAATCAAATAGAAATTACTTTTGGTAATTATTAAATAAACACTTGCATTGTATCTTGATGCGTTATACGATACAAATTAAATGATAAAAAGTTTTGCTCATAAAGGGCTTGAAAAGTTTTTCTTAACTGGTAGTAAAGCTGGCATAAGAACAGACCATGCAAGTAAGTTAGCACGCCAACTGGCAATGCTTAACATGGCAACCGATCCGAAAGACATGGATATACCAGGCTGGAAGTTACACCGACTAACTACAGGACATTGGTCTATATGGGTAAATGGTAACTGGCGCCTCACGTTTAGCTTTGAAGGTGAAGATGCAGAGATTGTTGATTATCAGGACTATCACTAGGAGATAAAAGTATGAACAAAATGTTTAACCCGCCTCATCCAGGTGAGACTCTCAAAGAAGATGTATTGCCAGCCTTGGGACTAACTGTTACGGAAGCAGCGGAACAGTTGGGTGTTGCTCGCGTAACCTTGTCACGTATGATTAACGGTCATGCTGCTATCAGTGCTGATATGGCTATTCGTTTGGGGCAATGGCTTGGAGGTAGTGCTGAGGTATGGCTTCGTTTACAGCTTCAATATGATTTATGGCATGCAGAGAAAAATAGCAACATTAAAGTTAAACCTGCTCAGCAGTTAGCAGCGTAGTTTTACCGTCACCTGACGGCTTCAGGTAAAAGCGGCAACGCTGGTAACTTTTCGACGGACACCAGCGCTACCTAACCACAATGCAATACTAAATTGGAGTATCACATCATGGCTAAGCAACATTCTACTACTACGGAATCAAAACAGGATAAAACAATAACTGAGGCAATAAGTTTGCTATATGCACAACTTAAGCAACCAAAAACTGAGAGTTTGAATAATCCTTCTAAAGTAAAACAATACCTGACTCTTGCACTCTCAAAAGAAGAGCGTGAAGTGTTTATGGTGCTATTCCTTGATGCAAGAAATAGGCTGATTGAATCAGATATTATGTTTAATGGCACTCTTACACAAACAGCGGTTTACCCGAGAGAAGTTGTGAAGCAGGCATTGGTACACAATGCAGCGTCTGTGATATTTGCTCATAACCACCCAAGTGGTGATGCTTTACCTAGCAATGCAGATAAAGCTTTAACAGAGCAGCTGCAAAATGCCCTAGGATTGTTGGATGTTAGGGTTTTAGATCACTTTATTGTTGCTGGCAATGAAATATATTCATTTGCTGAGCATGGCGTGCTTGATAGTAGTCATGCATCAGTTAAGGATGATAATAAAGATTATGAAAAAAGACACTATGCAAAACCATTCAGCGAGATATCGGGTTTTAATGATTTTGGAACTGGAATTGGTAATTATATAAAAGCCATATCTAAAAATGATAAAGATATGATTTCATCTCGCGGGGAAAATGTTGCGGAAACCGCATTTTCGCTTTTGGCCACACTAGGTAAGTTAATTGTTTATGCTGATATGAAAGAGTTACAAGGAGAGACCGGTAACATAGGATGGTTAGTTACAACTTTAGCTGAACTAGGCTCAAATGCTCACTGTCATTCAACTGAAGCTACATTTATACAAAGTAAGATTAAAGAGCTGCATCAAAGTTAAGCGGTTTAGCTATCCCTAGCACGGCCATGCGAAAAGCGGATTCCTTCACCGCCTGGGATAGTTTCCATATTGAAGACAGCGCCTTGAAGGGGTGTTGATGAGAGAAAATAAAAAAACACCTCAAAGTAACTTGAAGTTACTAGATAAATTGATTGACTGGTATATTCAAAAATATCATTTTGATGATCCCATTAAGGAGGTATGTCAAATAATAGGTCTTTTTCTTGAAGCTAAGAAAAAAGCGCATTATGAAATAGTCCTTCCAGAATTTCCAGATAGTGGTAGTACGTCTTTTATTGATTATATTAGCGACTACGCCTTTGAAGCTCACCCAAACCTTGAAAGAGATGAGTGGAAATATCTTTTTACGCGAATACTTTCAAAAAAATATGGAGGTGAAAAATTTTATATAAATAGTGATCCTGCAGCTGAGCGTAAGCAAGCAGCCAAAAGTATGACACCTAATGAGTTGATGAATAAATTCGGTATTAGCCGGGGTTATGCTTATAAACTTAGGTCAGCAGCATTAAAAAGAAATACATAAAATAATTCTCCTTTTTTAGAAGAAATTAGACTTATATATATTTAGCATAAATGCCATGTTCCGTAGCAATACGGATTAATCCTTTAGGAGCTAACATGGCAGATTCAGAACAATCCACACCTTCAATTCTCAGACGCAAGCAGCTTGAGACAAAAATCGGTCTAAGCAGATCAACCATCTATGACAGAATCGATCCAGATAGTCCTCGATACGATTCAACTTTTCCTAAACCCATTAAGCTAGGCAGTGGTAAAAATCCGCCAATTGGATTCGTTGAGTCTGAAGTTAATGCCTGGATCACCTCTCAGATTATTAAAATCCGCTCATCTGGAGCGCAGTAATGGCAATTGATAATCTGCTATCAAAACTAGATCATGTAAGGCGTACGAATCATGGGCGATGGATAGCTAAGTGTCCTGCACATGATGATAGTAGAGCATCTTTATCAATTAGAGAGTTGGATGATGGCCGAGTGCTGATTCATGACTTTGCTGGGTGTTCTACTGAGAATGTTCTTGGGGCTGTAGGACTCACATTCTCTGATCTTATGCCAGAGGTAGTTAGTGAGTGTAAGAGAAAAGAATCAAGGCCATTTTCAGCAGCCGATGCTCTTAGATGTGTCTCGTTCGAAGTAATGCTTGTAGCAACGTATGCTAACAAAATGGCAGGCGGGCAGAAGTTGGGTGTTACGGATAAGGAAAGACTGTTATTAGCTAGTTCCAGAATACGTGGTGCGCTTCAGGGGGCAGGGCTATGAGCTACACTGATGTTGAATCAGCGACAGCTAAAGTTGATGCATTCTTAAAAGGTAAAAATGTTATTGCACTACCCGTGCCTGAGGTTAGTGAAAAAACCGAACCTGTAGTCTTCTATTCAACTGATGGTCGAATGGGAATAAGACATACAAATGGACGGTTACCAGAAATATTAGATGCGGTTGGTTTGGCTTTATCTGCTTCTCCTAATATGAATGTATTTGTGCACGCTGGTAGGTTAGTGCGTGTTCATGAAGTTAAAAATAAATCCGTTGGTATTCATCGTCCAGATGGTGCATTAGTGATTCACCCTTTAGAAGCGTCGCACTTAACTGAGTTAATAGGTCGTGCTGCAATGCATGTTAAGTATGACCTTAGATCGACAGATGATGCATCTGGAAAAAAAGGAGCTTGGGTTAATTGCGATTGTCCACGTCGTGTATCTGAGTCGTATATTGCTCGTGGCTATTGGCCTGAGATACCTGTTTTATCTGGCTTTGTTGAAGCGCCAACGATAGATCACACTGGGCGTTTGATAGATAAGCGAGGTCATGATTCTGAAAGCGGTTTATACCTAGCTATATCAGATGCAGTTACTGATAGTTACCAGTCCCCAACAAATAAACCAAGCAAGAGCGAGGCTGAAAAAGCACTAAAAAATTTATCAGAGCTAGTTGAAAGTTTTCCTTTTGTTAACGATGAAGATAAATCAGCCATTATTGCAGCCATTATTACTGCGATGGTAAGGCGTGTATTACCTTCAGCTCCTATGTTTGCGGTTACTGCGCCAATGCCAGGAACAGGTAAAACACTCCTAGCTGAGACCGCTGCCATCATAGCTACTGGTAGGAGGTCATCAGTGTTATCTCTAGGCCACGATGACGCAGAGGCTGAGAAGCGGCTTGGTGGTGTTCTCTTAGCTGGTGATGCAGCTATTCTTTTAGATAATATTGAGCGTCCGCTTGGTGGTGATCTCTTGTGTCAAGTTACTACACAGCCAAGTGTAAGGTTAAGGCCACTTGGTGTATCAAGCGTTATTTCAGTTCCCACACATGCACTAATGTTAGCTACTGGTAACAACTTAGCAATTGTTGGTGATCTTAAACGTAGAGTTGTACTTATACGTATGGATGCTAAGACAGAGAGACCTGAGCAACGTGCCTTTGATAGAAGCCATATAGATGAAGTTATATCAAGGCGAGGCGCTTTAATCAGTGCAGCACTCACTATCCCAATGGCATATATGGCAGCAGGCGCACCTGCTATTCATGGGCATAGACCATTTGGTAGCTTTGAGTTGTGGGATCAGATGGTTCGTCGCCCATTGTTGTGGCTTGGATACCCCGACCCACTCGGCGGTGCCGAAGCGCTAAGAGAGAGTGACCCTGATCTTGAGGCAATGCGAGCACTCTTTAGTGCATGGATAGAAATACCTAGCCTAAATAAACCCTGCACTGTGGCTGAGGTTATTAAGGTAGGCATGGAGTATATGCTCGGAGGTGGAGATTCAGCGTGTCCTGAATTACGAGATGCATTGCAATTGGTTTGCTCTGAGAAAGTTAATAGCCGAAGGCTTGGTATTTGGCTAAGAAACCATAGGGATCGAATTGTTGATGGAATGCAACTTATTCGGGCTGGTGATGATGGGCATGCAAAGGTAGCTATGTGGAGGATAGTTAAATGTGGATAACGTTTGAAAGGTACTCCTCAGCTTTGGATGTAAGGGTAATTTGAACCTCATGTTTTCTCTAGTTTTAAAATATCGTATAGGGGGTTATTTATTACTAATCAATAGGTTAAATGATTTTACCACCTTGATTATTCTGATTTTGGTTAGATTTTTTTGCGGGGTATGCGGGTAATAGCGGGTAATGTTTCTTACTACGTACGAAAAATACAAAAGATGTAAATAGTAATAGGAATAAAAAATACCCCGCACGACCCCGCATACCCCGCAATTTTAGGCATGGTTGTTTTATAGGTAGTGACTTTACGTCACTACCAAATTCAGCAGGATTCTATATTTATAATTTCTTACCAAATCATGTGGCGTTAGGCGCTTGTGAAAATAAAAAGGGGTGGGGAGTTATCTAATTGATTTGAAAAAGGATAGTTTATGGATGCAAGACATGAAGCAAATATTGAGGTATTACATCGTTGTTTAAAGCAATTGTTTATAGACTATTTAAATAGAATAGGATCAGAAAGGGTTGCTACAGGCGATATAGAGCGAGTGATGCTTAGTTATCTGGAAAATGGCTATATATTAAATTTTTCATCATCTGTTACGCCTGAAAAGATGACCGTTGTTTGCTCCGTAAATGGTTCAAGTCTTTTTAATATTGATTTGAGTTTGGGCAAGGTTACTTATCAGTAATGTCAAAAGTACGTCAATCCACTGATTCTTTAAGGAGGCTTGCTATAGATCTACTAGCAGGAAAAGATATTCCTGCAAATAGTGATCAATGGCTTTGGCTTAAAAGTGGAGTTATGAAATATATGCAGCAAGAAAAGCAACTATCCTTAGATAAGGCATTGGGATTGGCTGTATGTGGTTCAAGGCATGTGTCAACACAATTAACATTAAGTGTTCGTAATCATTATTTAATTAAGTCTATACGCAATATCAGCTTAGACGAGGATATTTCTGATTGGGAGCGCTGCAAGCGATTGGCGACTAAGGTAAATAATCTCTGTAATTTTTGGGAAGCTCATCAAAATACACGACCTGAGCAAAATTGGGATCTGTGGAAATGTTATTTACATCAGGCCTGGTCAACTGGATCAGGTGTGCCCACGACAGCTAGAGGGTTGTATCTAGTGATTGAAAATGATGACTACTCGCTTCATAGCGATGAATTGATAATCTATCAAACAATTCAGGCTAATAGGAATCATGAAAAACTGGTACTCAATCAAAGCAACTGGAAAAACAGCGAACCTGTCAATTTATGATGAAATTGGCGGTTTTGGTGTGACCGCGCAAAGTTTCATTAATGAGCTTAACTCTCTCACTGGCGTAAGTAATATTCATCTACACATATCTTCAGAAGGTGGATCAGTGCAAGAGGGTGTAGCGATATATAACGCCCTAAAACGCCACCAGGCTAAAGTTGATGTGTTTATTGATGGATGGGCGTTGTCAATGGCTTCATTTATTGCTATGGCTGGTGACAAAGTTTATATGTCAGAAAATGCCTTAATGATGATCCACAATGCTTGGGGCGGTGGGAGTGGTGATGCAAGAGAACTTAGAAAAACTGCAGATATTTTAGAAAAAGCTACAGACTCTTTGGTTGATGGGTATGTACTAAAAACAGGTAAGTCTCGTGAAGAAATATCATCTATGTTAGATGAGGAAACATGGATGACAGCTGAAGAGGCTTTAGAACAAGGCTTTATAGATCATATAAGTGAGCCTGTGAAAATTTCAGCTCAATTCAATATTAATAAATTTAATCCTCCGGAAAAAGTGAAAGGTTTAATCATGCAGAAAGATAGTGTAAATAATTCAACTTCTTTAGATGCTCATGCATCTTCAATTCTTATTAAAGATGCAGAGAGGCGTCAAAGTATTCGTGCCGTGTTTAGTAAGTTCAAAGACTACGATGGCGTTGATCAGCTAATGGATGCTCTAGAAAACGATATTAACTGTAGTGTGCAATTAGCTAATGATAAGCTATTAGCACATTTAGGCAGCCAATCATTTCCTATTAGTGGCGGATACTATAATCCAAGTGAAGGTCTACATGTTTCTGACAAGCTAAGAGAGTTTAAGGCAGCAGCAACTGATGCACTATTGATTAGATCAGGTTTGCGTTTAAATGATCCAAGCCCAATGGTGCGTGATGTTCAGCGGATGGATGTTGTCATGATGGCTGAGCGTATTTTGAGCATGCAAGGTCGCAGTGTAAATGGAATGAGTCGTGTTGAAATAATTAAGGCAGCTCATTCTTCAAGTGATTTCCCATTGTTATTAGCAAATACAGCTGGTAAGGCATTACGTATTGGTTATGAAAGTGAGCCGAGCACACATGTTTTATGGACTGCCGAGAAAGAAGTTCCTGATTTTAAAACGCAAAGTATGGTTGCACTGTCTGAAGCCCCTAATTTGCTAGAGGTTCCAGAGTCTTCAGAATACAAAAATGGATCTTTTGGGGAGAGTGCGGAAGAGTTTGCAATTAAAACCTATGGTCGTATCTTTGGCATTACTCGCCAGGCATTGATAAATGATGACCTTGGTGCACTAACTTCAATGCCAGCTGCATTTGGAGCTGCAGCACGAAGGTTGGAGGCTGATTTAGTATATGGAAAGCTGTTGTCTAGCTCGGCTATGTCAGATGGTAAATCACTATTTCATGCTGATCATGGCAATCTTGCTGCAGCAGGAACAGCATTAAGTATAGCGTCACTTGCTTTTGCTAGGGCGGCTATGCGTCGCCAAAAGGGAGTAAATGGATTACAACATATTGATCCAGTACCTCGTTTCTTGATTGTGCCTGTGTCACTTGAGACTACAGCAGAGCAGCTTGTTTCTAGTTTAGTGGATCCGTCAAAATCTAATGATGCAACGAATGTTCAGTGGGTGAGGAATCTTACTGTAGTTGCAGATCCTAGATTGGACGAAAACTCAGAGTTTTCTTGGTATTTGTCAGCTAACCCAAGTCAAATTGAAGGCATAGTGAGAGCTTATCTTACTGGTCAGGATAGACCATATTATGAAGTTGATGAAGAGTTTAACCGAGATGTTACTTCAATTAAATCTAGATTAGATATTGCAGTTGGAACTATAGATTTTCGTGCGCTTTATAAAAATCCTGGTGCTGCATTGTAAATAATTTGATCGCTGGGCTGGATGGACGGCTGACCTCCAGTGATGACGTATCCAGCGCATGATAGTCTCCTCATGTTTACTACGTCACTTTATAGAGTTGGGTAATTTATCATGGGGGTATATTTGGGGGTATATTTTAAATTAATAATATAACTATCCTTTTAAATTGAGGCTTATATTGGATTGTTTGATTGACGCCTGCCCACCATTTTAAAAGTGTTAACACGATGTACTTGAAGGCCATGTATCGCTAGATACATGGCCTTTTTGTTTTATATCTTAAAGAAGCTTATCATTTAAATAACAACACCTTTTACAGTTTAGTTATTGAGCTAGTGTTTTTAAGCCAGCACTGCCTCTAGGGTCACCAATTAGCACTGGGGATTGCTTAAATGAGGAGTTCACTAGGCTTTTATTGATATCAAGGTCATCAAAGCTTAATCCTGCCACATCAAACCAAGTGTGTATGAAGTTGGAAAGGCTATAAGGCGCGTCTAAGTGCCCATTTAGATTGATTGCTGATTTTTCTTTCCATGCAGGGGATGCCCACATAATCAACGGCGTGGCATACATAGCTAACGATGGATTCCCTTCGTTCCTGCCAAGAAAGTCATGAGGTGGTGTGTCATATACATCCTCACCATGGTCTGACAGATAAGCCATAAAGCTTCGTTCTTGCTTGGCTTCTATCATTTTTTTTATGGATGACACGACGTAATCGTTGTATAAAATTGCATTGTCATAAGTATTAATGATGTCAATTTTATCCTGACTAAGTCCTTTTTTTGTGCCTTCTGCAGAGTCAAATTTAGCAAACTTATCTGGATAACGATATTTGTATTTCATATGCGTCCCGAGCAAATGGACAACGATGAATTTTTTAGGGGCATTGTCATCAAGAGACTTTTGCAAAGGCTCTAGTACGTTCTCATCATACTCTCTAGAGTTTTGTGCACTGGAGTTATTCATGTAGTACTGCACATCCATCTGTTTAGAAAAGTTAGTCAACATGGTATTTCGTTTGGTAATGGTTTGTTGGTTGGTTATCCAATAAGTTTTATAACCAGCCTGCTTCATGATGTTCATTAATGTTGGCTTGGTAAGAAATAGGTCTGGGTTGTTTTGGTCTGCAAACGTAAGTATCTGTTCTAAAGATTCAATGGTTGATGGGCGTGATGAGACTGCGTGTTGAAAGACGGATAGTTCATTTTTCATTGCATCTAGTTGAGGGGTTGTTGGGCGGTTATATCCATACAAGCTCATGTGTTGGCGGTTAGTGGATTCTCCGATGACCAATACCATCGTACTATTCAACTCTCCATGTTTATCTTTAAGGTTTTTAACAGGAGGTAGGCTTTTGTTCTTTTCAAGCATTGCTTCCATCGTTGCCAATTGTTCACGGTAATGTACATATCCGATAATTAATTGCCATGGTTGTGCTGGTTGCATGTGTTTTTCAATGATATATACGACTTGATTCCATGGTGCTTTTTTGACTATTAAACTCTTAAATAGCGGAGCGCCAAATAAGAACGTAAGGATAAATAGGCTAATGAACACAGCGTTCTTTAATGGAAAAGTGACAGGTTTAACTTGTCGCCATAGCAAGTAGCTAATGATGGTGTGTCCAATCAATATTGGTAGCATCCACCATTTGAAATATTGCGCGATAAACTCAGAAGACTCCGCTAGATTAGATTCAAAGATGATGAAGATGACACTTTGAGAGAACTCTTGTTGATAAATGCAAAAGTAGCCTAGGCTGACCAGTGATGAAGCCCATAGCATCAAGCCAACGGCGCCTGTTATTTCTTTCGTTTTATTTGGAAAGAGTAAAACTGGAATCATCCATAAAAAACTCATGTAGATTGCTTGTCTTAACCCAACAAAAATCGTTGCATCTGTGACTTGCAGTAGGAGATGAGTGATGCCAGAAAAATATAAAAAGAAAATATATAGAATAAAAAATGCGCGCCAATTTTGTTTTGTCATTGTTATGTTTGGTGTAGTCTAAATCGCATAACTAATGCAAGTGATGTGCCGCTATATGTTTAAACGTTGTGTGAAGTAAAAACTTAACGATATCAATAAGATAGAGATTTATTATTTTTATTGGTAATTATTTTACGAATATGCATACATTTTTTGCAGGGTTGCACTTGGTGAAGACTGTAAAAAATATACAAATATTGCAGGGTGTCTTTATATGGTGCCCAATCACATTAGTAGGTTTAGTAGATAAAGAATCAGATTCAAGCTTTGAATGGTATCGACTTAATGCTAATGCGCACCGTTGAGCGGAGGTTAGAGCTGGCAGTAATGACATTGAGACAGCCATTGCATGCAGCAATGGTTAAAAGCTTTGCACGATAGATGTTAACCGTGATGCAAATTCGTGTTTATTTAGCACGGGAAATTTTAGTTTGAATTATAAAGATTCAACTAGATAACATATTGGCATGTATGTTGCAGCTGCTCTTCAAGATAACTTGAATTGAAAGCAATAGCATTATGATGCAGTCAACTATTTACAGTAACTTTTGTAAATTACTCCCCACCAAGAATTTTAATCATTCACAAACGCCGACTATATTAATAGTCACCGTGTTTATTATGCTGACAGGCAACTATTCTCTGTTTAATGGCATTCTCAATATTTATCCACTCACCATAGCAAACTTACCATTTTTGATTTCATTAGCCCTGTTTTTTACGTTACTTACAGGTGGCTTTTTCTTGATAGTTTGCCACGGACGATTAACGCGTTGGGTATTGGCTTTATTTTTAGTGCTTGCCTCACAGTTGGCTTATTACATGGACCACTTTGGTGTCATTATCGACACAGTCATGATTGATAACATCATGCAGACCAATCGAAGTGAGTTTGCTAGCTTAATCACTACAAACCTTATTGTTAGAACAGTTATTTTTGGGATTATTCCTGCATGGATATTATTAAAATATTGTCCAAATCCAGCAAGTTTTAAAACTGAATTAAAATCAAAATTGAGTTGTTTGGTCGCTTTCTTAGTCGCCATATTGTTATTAATTGTTGCGTTTACACCTGATTACACATCGTTCATACGTGAACACAAAGTTGTTCGGCTTTATGCAAATCCAACTTACTCAGCATATTCATCCATTAAATACATAAGCCAACAAACACAAATTGCAACTGATGTTGTTATTGGAAAAGTCGCTGATGATGCAGTTTTAATGGATCCGTCTACGAGCAAGAATGAATTGATCATTATGGTGGTTGGTGAAACGGCGCGTGCGGATAGGTTCTCTCTTAATGGCTATAAACGAGATACTAACCCCTTATTATCTAAGCAGAATATCGTTAGTTTTACTAACGTTAGTGCATGCGGTACATCTACTGGAGTGTCTGTGCCATGTATGTTTTCATCGTTAGGTCGTAAAAAATACGATAAAGAGATTGCACTTAAGCAAGAAAATGCACTGGATGTTTTGCATAACAATGGCATAGAAGTTTTATGGCGCGATAATAACTCTGATTCAAAAGGTGTTGCCACACGTGTCAAGTATCAGGACTTTAAATCACCAACGCTTAATCCTGATTGCGCAGGAGAGTGTAGGGATGTTGGTATGTTAAGTGGGTTGGATAGCTATATTTCATCTCATCAAGATAAGGATATGTTGATTGTTTTGCATCAAATGGGGAATCACGGTCCTGAATATTACAGAAGATACCCCAAGGAGTTTGAGCGCTTTAAGCCAGCCTGCCAAACTGGGGAGTTAAGGGATTGTTCTCAGGCGGAAATTGATAACGCTTATGATAATGCAATACTTTATACCGACTACTTTTTATCGGAAGTGATTAACTTTCTTAAAAAATATGATGATAGATACGAAACAGCCATGCTATATGTTGCTGACCACGGTGAGTCACTTGGTGAGCATGGGTTTTATTTGCATGCTGCGCCTTATATCATTGCCCCAAAAGAACAAAAGCGAATTCCTGTCATTGCATGGTCGGGTAAAAACTTCGATTATGATTTGCAAGACATTAAGCCATATAAAGACGTGGTGCTGAGTCATGATGATTTATTCTGCACATTGCTGGTTGCCTATGAACTGAATTCAAATGTTTGTAAAAGTAAAAATGGCATGCTTGCGAGAAACGTTAATCTAAAACCTTATGCCTTATTTGGAGACTCCTTCGGTAAGGGTGTCAATTGAGTTAAGTAATCCGTCTGACATTTAACCATTATTTTCTATGTGTTAATTTTCTAATGTCTAATCACTTTCTTGACATTACTACTTGACATTGTTTCTATATTTATGGAAATATAGAAATATGGATAATAAATTAGCGGTAATACAGTTAGCATCTATTGCGCAAGAGGCGCGCTTGGATATTTTTAGGCTGCTTGTGCAAGCTGGATTTAAAGGGTTGCCTGCAGGCGCAGTAGGCGAGCAACTGAAAATACCCGCAAGCACGCTTTCTTTTCACTTAAAAGAATTGAGCCATGCAGGGCTTGTGAGCTCACGCCAAGAGGGACGTTTTGTCTATTACACGGCCAATTATGATGTGATGAATAATCTACTAGCCTATCTTACTGAAAATTGTTGTGCAGGACAGGTGCCATGTTGTTCTGATAGCGCTTGCAACCCAAATGAAAAGGAGAGGCAGTCATGAAGCGTATGCATTTACATGTGTCAGTTGATGACCTTAATAAAAGCATTGGTTTTTATAATACTTTGTTCGGCGCAGAGCCAATAGTCATTAAGCAAGATTATGCCAAATGGATGTTAGATGACCCTTTGGTGAACTTTGCTATCAGCCAGCGTGGTGCAAAGGCTGGCTTAGATCATGTCGGTATTCAGGTGGATGATGAGGCGGAGCTGTCGGAAATAAAGGCTAGATTTGATGGTGCAGAGCTGAGTGTGTTGACGCAGGAGGGAACGACTTGCTGTTATGCGAAATCAGATAAGCACTGGGTGCAGGATCCGTCCGGTATAGCTTGGGAGACTTACCACACATTAGAGAGTGCACCTACTTTTAATGATACTAAAGGCCAAGCAGACTCAGCATGTTGTGCGCCTAGTGCGCAGCAGGTTCAATTTATTTCACGTAGAAACAACTCACAATGACAGCAGAATCTAAAACTTTAACTATAAGTCCAAAAATTGGTACTTTTGAACGAAATTTAACCTGGTGGGTACTGGCATGCATTGTTGTCGGGATCGGCTTGGGAGAGTTGAGTCCGGAAGCATTTCAATCAATAGGTAATCTAAAAATAGCTGAAGTGAACTTGGTTGTAGCTGCGCTTATTTGGTTGATGATTATCCCCATGCTGCTAAAAGTAGATTTTTATGCAATGCGTGACGTATTGCAACATGGCAAAGGTATTGGCGTCACATTATTTATTAACTGGGTAGTAAAGCCGTTTTCTATGGCTTTGTTAGCATGGGTGTTTATACGTCATTTGTTTGCGGGATATCTGCCAGTAGATCAAATAGATAGCTATATTGCAGGGTTGATATTGCTTGCGGCGGCGCCATGTACTGCCATGGTTTTTGTTTGGAGTAATTTGTGCGGCGGTGAGCCGAAGTTTACTTTATCTCAAGTAGCGATTAATGATGCGATTATGTTGTTCGCATTTGCACCTCTAGTTGGGCTGTTGCTGGGGTTGTCTAACATAAGCATTCCATGGGGTACCTTGTTCTTGTCGGTGTTGTTGTTTATTTTAGTGCCTGTTTTTATGAGTCAGTTAATGCGTAAGTATTTACTGGCAAAAGGATCGCAGGCATTGGATGTTGTCCTGAAGCAACTGCATCCAATTTCTTTGGGTGCGTTGCTTGCCACCTTAGTGCTATTGTTTGGTTTTCAGGGGCAACAAATACTGGCTCAGCCCTTGATTATTGCTTTATTGGCGGTGCCTATCATTATTCAGGTTTACTTTAATTCAATGCTTGCATACTGGTTAAATAAAAAGTTCAAAGTGGCACATTGTGTAGCAGGACCATCCGCACTGATTGGCGCATCTAACTTTTTTGAGTTGGCGGTTGCTACTGCAATCGCGCTATTTGGTTTTAACTCAGGAGCGGCGCTTGCGACGGTTGTGGGTGTGTTGATTGAGGTGCCAGTCATGCTGTCTGTGGTACATATTGTCAATCGTAGTCGCCATTGGTATGAGGCTAGCTAAGCTCATTATTGAAACTTAAAAGAGAAAATTAAGATGAATGTTTTATTTTTATGTACAGGTAACTCATGCCGATCAATATTGGGTGAGGCGACTTTTAATCACCTTGCCCCAGCTGGTTTGCGTGCAATGAGTGCTGGTAGTAAACCGGCTGGATATGTGCATCCACGCTCACTTGCCTTATTGGCACGTGAGGGCATCTCGACAGAAGGTTACTTTAGTAAGTCTTGGGAAGATTTACCTGCTACGCCTGATATTGTGATTACGGTGTGTGGTAGCGCTGCTGGCGAAACTTGCCCTGCGTATTTGGGCCCAGTACTTCGCACTCATTGGGGCGTGGAAGACCCTGCGCATGTCGTTGGTAGCAACGAGGAGATTGATGCTGCTTTTGTAAAGGCATACAGTATTTTACGTGCGCGTATTGAGGCCTTTTTTGCGTTGCCGTTAGAAACATTAAAGCATGACAAAGTTGCCCTTAAAACAGAAATGGACAAAATTGCGACTATCCTTGCTTAAGGAGCGTTAAAAAATACTACATGTTTTTTAATCAGCTTGTGTGAAGTAGCCAAATTCGTAACCATTTGCTCGTCATTATTGGTTTGACAAACCTTTTCTGCGATAATGGTGTTTTGATTTTTTCTGAAAGCTAAAGCAAATGGCACAATTTGATAATGTCAGTGTAAAAAAGAAAGCTAACGTTTATTTTGATGGTAAATGCGTTAGTCACACCGTAATGTTTCCTAACGGAACACGCAGTACGATTGGTGTTATTTTTCCAAGCACGCTTACATTTAACACGGCTGCTCCTGAATTGATGGAAATTAATGCAGGTATTTGTAAAGTGCGCTTGCAAGGCGAAAGTGACTGGAAAACATACAGTGAAGGTGAGAAGTTCACCGTGCCAGGTAACTCATCATTTGACATCGAAACAGTAGAAACATTAGATTACGTTTGCCATTTTGAGTAGGTTTAATAAGGTGCGAGTACTAGTTGATGAGATTTAAGTTCTCGCACCGTTGATTAAAGCGCTAAGATGGTTTGTTAATAATATAGGGATGATGTATGCCTTCATTTGATATTTCTTCAGAAGTCGACATGGTCGCTTTGAAGAACGCGATTGATACAGCTGGTAAGCAAATTACCAATCGTTATGACTTTAAAGGTAGTTCAGCGAAGGTTGAACTGAATGAAAAAGATAGTGTGATTACCCTGTTTGGAGATAATGACTTTCAGCTTGATCAGGTTAAAGATATTTTGTTACCAGCAATGGAAAAGAAAGAGCCTGATTCATCTAAACGTCTGGATCATAAAGATGTCCAAAAAGTGTCTGGTAACAAAGTGAAGCAAGAGATGAAAATCCGCGCTGGTATTGATACTGACTTGGCTAAACGGATTACTAAGCTCATTAAAGACTCTGGCATGAAAGTGCAAGCGAGTATTCAGGGTGATACCGTGCGTGTGAATGGCGCCAAGCGAGATATCTTGCAAGATGCGATTGCATTTGTAAAAAAGAATGTAACGGATTTTCCGTTGCAGTTTGGTAATTTTAGGGATTAAGTAAGCGCAGTATTTACTGACGTACTTAAAAGCAGAGAACTATGGCAAAAACGTTATACGACAAATTGTTTGATTCCCACGTTGTGACCGAAGAAAACGGCACGGCACTCATTTATATCGACCGTCATTTGGTGCATGAGGTGACAAGCCCGCAAGCTTTTGAAGGTCTGCGTTTGGCTGGTCGTAAGCCTTGGCGTATTTCGTCTATCGTTGCAACGGCAGACCATAACACACCAACCAATGGTTGGGATAAAGGCTTGTCTGGCATTGCTGACCCTGTGGCACGTTTGCAGATAGAAACTTTGAGCGACAATATACGTGAGTTTGGCGCAAAAGCTTATTTCCCGTTTATGGACTCGCGTCAGGGGATCGTGCATGTGGTTGGCCCTGAGCAGGGTGCTACCTTGCCTGGTATGACTGTGGTTTGTGGTGATTCTCACACCAGTACACATGGTGCATTTGGTGCATTGGCGCATGGCATTGGTACTTCAGAAGTTGAGCATGTCATGGCAACGCAGTGCTTAGTACAGAAAAAATCTAAAACGATGCAAGTAGTGGTCAATGGCACGTTAGAGAAGGGCGTTACAGCTAAAGATGTGGCGCTGGCTATTATTGGTAAAACAGGTACGGCTGGTGGTAATGGGTATGCAATTGAGTTTGCAGGCTCTGTGATCCGCAATATGAGCATGGAAGGTCGCATGACTTTATGCAATATGGCGATTGAAGCTGGTGCACGTGCTGGGATTGTGGCTGTTGACGATACAACGATTAACTATGTAAAAGGTCGCCCATTTTCACCTAAAGCTGAGCAATGGGATGCTGCTGTGGCTTACTGGAACACTTTACATAGTGATGAAGGTGCTAAGTTTGATGCAACGGTTACTTTGGATGCAAAAGATATTCAACCACAGGTGACATGGGGTACATCGCCTGAAATGGTGGTTGGTATCGATGGCAAAGTGCCAAGCCTAGACATGGCTAAAAATGAAGTGCAGCGTGGTGATTGGGAGCGTGCTTATGCTTACATGGGCTTAACGCCTAATACGCCAATTAGTGATATTCAAATCGATAAAGTATTTATTGGTTCTTGTACTAACTCACGTATCGAAGATTTGCGTGCTGCGGCTGCCATTGCAAAGGGTAAGCACATTGCACCTAATGTCAAGCTTGCACTTGTTGTGCCGGGTTCTGGTTTGGTGAAAGCGCAAGCTGAGCAAGAGGGGCTGGACAAGATATTTACAGAAGCTGGTTTTGAGTGGCGCGAGCCAGGCTGTTCAATGTGCTTAGCCATGAATGCAGACCGCTTGTCTTCTGGTGAACGCTGTGCATCAACAAGCAATCGTAATTTCGAAGGTCGTCAAGGGCAAGGTGGGCGTACGCATTTAGTTAGCCCTGAAATGGCAGCAGCAGCAGCAGTCGCTGGTCACTTTGTTGACGTAAGAGATTTAAGCTAAATTTTAAAAAGGATATATCAATGAAAAAGTTCTTCTTTCTTGTCATGATCGCAGTCGCATTGTCAGCTTGCAATACCGTTGCAGGTATCGGTAAAGACATCGAAAAAGGTGGCGAGGTTATCCAGAAGTCAGCAAACTAAATACATCCTAGTTGCCTGAGATGTTGCCTTTGGGGAAATCTCAAAGTGCGACTAGATTATTAACTAAAACTTAAGAAAATAACATGCAAGCTTTTACGCAATTGAATGGATTAGTAGCACCGTTGGACCGCGCTAATGTGGATACTGACGCTATTATTCCTAAACAGTTTTTAAAATCAATCAAACGTAGCGGTTTTGGCCCAAACGCGTTTGATGAGTGGCGTTATTTAGACCAAGGTGAACCAGGTATGGACAATAGCAAACGTCCGATAAATCCTGACTTTGTGCTAAATCAGTCGCGCTATCAAGGTGCCAGAGTATTGCTTACACGTGAGAACTTTGGATGTGGCTCTAGTAGAGAGCATGCGCCTTGGGCGTTGGAAGATTATGGCTTTAAAGTAATCATTGCGCCTAGCTTTGCTGATATTTTCTTTAACAACTGCTTCAAAAATGGCATGTTACCTATCGTGTTAAGCGCAGAGGTTGTTGATGGATTGTTTAACCAAGTGGTCGCTGCTGAAGGTTATCAACTTAATGTTGATTTAAGTGCGCAAACAATCACAACGCCGACAGGTGAAGTACATCCGTTTGAAGTGGATGCTTTCCGTAAACATTGTTTGTTAAACGGATTAGATGACATCGGTTTAACCATGCAGCAACAGGATAAAATTAAGGCGTTCGAGCTTAAGCATCAACAAGCCCAACCATGGCTTTTTAATTAAGGCGATTTGAACGCAGGGCGCTGTTTAGGCCCTTTTGTAAATGCTTTGTTGATATCCTTTCATTTTAGTTTAGTAAATTCAAGTTTAAGAAAGTCTTTTCATGAAAATAGCAGTATTGCCAGGCGATGGTATCGGCCCAGAAATCGTTGCACAAGCGGTTAAAGTTTTAAATGCGCTTAATCTAGACATCAGCATGACTGAGGCGCCAATTGGCGGCGCTGGTTATGAGGCTTCAGGCGACCCACTGCCAGATGCAACCTTAAAGTTAGCTAAAGAGTCTGATGCTGTTTTATTAGGTGCAGTAGGTGACTGGAAGTACGATAAGCTTGAGCGTCACTTGCGCCCAGAACGTGGCTTGTTACGTATTCGTAAAGAGCTTAACTTGTTTGCTAATTTACGCCCAGCATTACTTTATCCAGAGCTTGCTTCAGCATCTACATTAAAGCCTGAAGTGGTTTCAGGTTTAGATTTAATGATTATTCGTGAGCTGACAGGTGACATTTATTTTGGTCAGCCTCGTGGTATTAGCACTTTAGAAAATGGTGAGCGCGAAGGCATTAACACTATGCGTTATAACGAATCTGAGATTCGCCGTATTGGCCGCGTAGCGTTTGACATCGCAATGAAGCGCAATAAAAAAGTTTGCTCAGTCGATAAAGCTAACGTGTTAGAAGCGACTGAGTTATGGCGTCAGGTGATGATTGAGTTGTCGGCAGAATATCCAGAAGTCGAGTTGAGCCATATGTATGTGGATAATGCTGCGATGCAGTTGATTCGCGCACCTAAACAGTTTGATGTGATGGTCACGGGCAATATTTTTGGCGATATCTTGTCAGACGAAGCTTCTATGCTCACAGGTTCGATTGGTATGTTGCCGTCTGCTTCTTTAGATGAAAACAATAAAGGTATGTATGAGCCTAGCCACGGCTCAGCACCTGATATCGCAGGTAAAGATATTGCTAATCCATTAGCGACAATTCTTTCAGTTGCCATGATGTTACGTTATACGTTTAATGACGAAGCAAATGCACAGCGCGTAGAAAACGCAGTGAAAAAAGCGCTGGCGCAAGGCTATAGAACTGCCGACATTTGGACAGAAGGTTCAACTAAAGTGGGCTGTAATGCAATGGGTGATGCAGTAGTTGCAGCACTTTAAGCTTAACTGCTTACGTTTAATCGCTTGGTAGGGCTGTGTCAGTGTAGTGAGAGTTTATTATTGATAATCTGTTGAATTGATTTCAGCAACCGTTAATTATTAAAAGTGGAAAATAAAATGCTTAAAGTAGGTTTTGTAGGCTGGCGTGGCATGGTTGGGTCTGTTTTGATGCAACGCATGTTAGAAGAAAATGACTTTGCACTCATTGAGCCGCAATTTTTCACAACCTCACAAGTGGGTGGCAAAGGCCCGAATGTAGGTAAAGATACGCCATCATTGCTGGACGCTAAAGACATTAACGCGCTAAAGGCAATGGATGCAATCGTGTCTTGCCAAGGCGGTGACTACACCACTGAAGTATTTCCGCAGTTGCGTGCAGCTGGCTGGAATGGCCACTGGATTGATGCGGCATCTACACTACGCATGGAAAAAGATGCGGTAGTCGTGCTGGATCCAGTCAACATGAACGTTATCCAAGATGCTTACGCGCAAGGCAACAAAAACTGGGTGGGTGGTAACTGTACGGTTTCATTAATGCTGATGGCTTTAAATGGCTTATTTAAGGCAGATTTAGTCGAGTGGGCAACCTCAATGACTTATCAAGCAGCTTCTGGTGCTGGTGCACAGAACATGCGTGAGTTGTTGAATCAAATGGGCGAAGCGCACCGTGTAGCAAGTGGCTTTTTAAAAGATCCAGCTTCTGCCATTTTAGATATCGATAGAGAAGTTGCCGGTACATTGCGTGATGAACGTTTCCCTACTGCACAGTTTGGCGTGCCTTTAGCTGGTAGTTTAATCCCTTGGATTGATAAAGATTTAGGCAATGGTCAAAGTAAAGAGGAGTGGAAAGGTGGCGTAGAGACTAATAAGATTTTAGGTCGAGAAGCTAACCCGGTGCTGATTGATGGCTTATGTGTGCGTATTGGTGCAATGCGCTGCCATAGTCAAGCGCTAACCATTAAGCTTAAAAAAGACGTGCCACTGGATGAAATCAGCCAAATGCTCGCTGAAGCAAATCAATGGGCAAAAGTGATTCCAAACGAGCGCGAGGTTAGCATGCGTGAGTTAACACCAGCTGCGGTGACAGGGACACTAACCACCCCAGTGGGTAGATTGCGTAAGCTTAATATGGGTAACGACTATCTGTCTGCATTTACCGTAGGTGACCAGTTGCTATGGGGGGCAGCTGAGCCATTACGTCGCATGTTACGGATTTTAATAGAAAAATAAATCAACCCAGAGTAAATCTGGGTTGTAAAAATACCTTACTAAATGCCGTTGCCAGATAATGGCTAAATATAATGTGCATTATGAGCTTGCATACCTAACTATTTGATGTTATTTTCATATTGCAAATATTTAGTACGTTTAAAGGTAGCGATGTGCGTAAATCAAAAATAAAGCAAATTTCGTTAGCGGTCTGCATGGCGTTTATGCCAATTGTTGGCTATACAGCAGGCTTGGGGAAACTAAATGTTAATTCTGGGTTGGGTGAACCATTAAAAGTAGATGTAGAGCTTTTGTCTGTTACCCCAGAAGAGCTCTCTACCTTAACAGCCGCGATTGCTTCTGAAGAAGCTTACAATGTGCAAGGGATTACTCGTCTTGGTATTCATAATAATATCAAAGTTGACCTTGCTAAAAGCGATGCCGGTGCACCCATTTTAAGAATCCGTTCCAGTATGCCAATCAACGATCCATATCTGGATATGTTGATTCAAGTTGACTGGGCATCAGGACGTTTATTACGAGAATATACCGTTTTACTTGACCCTCCTGAGTATAAGTCGACGGTGAGTGCGGCTTCTGATTTTATCCCTGTTATTAAACCTAGCACTAATGCTGGCGTGTCTACTGATACTAGTACGTTAAAACCTTTATCCCAAAATACAAGTAAATCTTCAAAGAAAAAGACAGCCGCCGCTAAGCCTGCTGCTACGCAAAAAGAGGCTGGTGGCGAATCTGGCTCGGTTCCTAATATAGATGAGCTCACGACTAAGCGTGGCGATACATTGGCTGCAATCGCGCAAAAGATGCAAATCGATGGCGTAAGTCTTGATCAAATGCTAGTCGGCTTATTTGAAAACAATCCGTCTGCTTTTGCTAATGGTAATATGAACCAACTGAAGGTTGGGCAAATCATTAAAGCGCCTTCTATTGAAGCGTTAACCTCAATCGATCCAAAACAGGCAAAACAAGCGTTGAAAGTACACGCGTCTAATTGGAATGCATATCGAAACTCACTTGCCGGCAATGTAAAGACAGCACTAGCCTCAGAAGATAATGAGCCAAAACAATCAGCATCAGGAAAAATTGCTTCAGCAGAAGATAAGTCTGCTGCGATTAAACCGGGTGTTCAAGACGTAGTGAAACTTTCTGCAGGCGACAAAAATATTGCCTCTAGTCAGAAATCAGGAACTGCGGAAGCTGATGCAAAAATAGTAGCGTTACAGGAAGAGGCGACTGCGCGTGAAAATGCGCTGAAAGAATCGTTATCACGTGCTGCAGCACTAGAAAAACAAATTGAAGATATGCAAAAGTTGCTGGCGCTGAAAAATCAGACCATGACTGAATTGCAAAAAAATGCAGGGCTTGCTACTGAGCCTGTTGTTGAAAAGCCTGCAGCTGAGAAGCCAGTGGCTATTGAGCCTGCCGTCAAAGCTGAATCTAAAAAACAAGCTGTAGCCAAAGTTTCTTCACCTGAGCCGGTCCAAGAGCAGTCTTTCTTTGAAAGCTTATTGGCTGGGCTAGATGTTAAATTATTGGGTGGCGCTGGTGCGTTGCTTGCGTTGGGAGTGGGCTGGTTGTTTTTGCGTAATAAGCGTAGAAAAGAGCTTGATAGCTTCGAACGAGGCATTCTCACTTCTGGTGGCTTACGCGCTAATACCGTGTTTGGCAATACCACTGGTAATTCAAGCACCTCTGATACTTCGTTTTTAACTGATTTCGCGCAGAGTGCTGATGGCAGCATGATTGATACTAATGATGTTGATCCGATTGCCGAGGCTGAAGTTTATATGGCTTATGGGCGCGATGCACAAGCCGAGGAAATACTCAAAGACGCTATCGTTAAAGAACCAAAACGTTATGAATTGCATCTGAAGTTGTTGGAAATGTATGCTGGTCGTAAAGACGTTTCTGCATTTGAGGCGATTGCGGGAGAGTTGTATACCACTTTAGGTGCGGATGACCCTACTTGGGCAAAAGTCGCTGAGATGGGTGCGAAGCTTGAGCCTGAAAATCCACTTTATGATGTTTCTAGTTCTGGTGTTGCGACCTCAGTTGCGCCAGTGTTAGCAGCAGCGGGCGTAGCATTATCAGCACAACAAGAGGATGGCTTGGACTTCTCTTTAGATGATGCTAGCTCTACATACGAGACTAAATTTGAATCCCCAGTAATGGAAGAAGTCAAACCGACGTTGTTTAATAGTGAATCTACCACTGAATTTAGTCCAAGTGATGTTGTGATGGAAAGCTTTTCTTCTGCCCAAGATGCTGATAATAGCCTTGAGTTTGATTTAGGTGTTCCTGAGATTGAGCCTGTTGTTGAAGTTGAGTCTAAGCCAACTGATGAAGTGATGCCTGCAGATGATGCTGTCATTAATGAGCCTGTTGTGACGGCTGATGATAACGCACTAGCGTTTACGTTTGGTTCTGATGATAGCAGTGAGTTAGCTGCCCCATTCAATGCTGAGTTAGAAACACCAGCAAATGATGCGAGTTCTTTTGAGGTACCATCCTTTCTGGAAACAGCACCAAGCATTGATTTCTCAGGTGAGTTTGCAGAAAATAACCATGCGGTATTAAAAGATGAGTTAAATGTTGTTGAGAGTGCTGCGATGGAGTTTTCTATCCCGGAGCCAGTGGCATTTGAAATACCTGATACGCCGATGGAGATATCATTTGATATTCCATCAGACAAAATTGAAGAGGCTAGCTTCGGTAGCAATTTAGATAAGCATGAAAGTGCAGTGGCTAGTAGCAAAAATGATCAGCCTTTAGATGAAGCTATCAACTTTGATTTCTCATTAAGTGACGACCTAGAGTCTCCTGAAATCGATACCAAAGATTCAGTAAGTGATGTTGCTAGCAATGAGTTTGACTTTTCTGCAATCAGCTTAGATTTGGGTGATGATACCCAATTGTCGGTTGAAAAAGACGATGATAATCTTGCAGTAGAAACGCCTGTATCTGGCGGCTCTGAAAATCAAGATGTTGATATTAAGCTTGATTTGGTTGCGGCATACATTGATATGGATGACAAAGAGGGTGCACGTGAGTTGCTTGAGGAAGTATTAAAAGAAGGTGGTCCTCAACAAAAATTAAAAGCTGAGCAATTGTTAGCTGGGCTGTAGTTGTGATTTAAACAAAAAGGCCGAGCATTTTGCTCGGCCTTTTTGTTCGTTGAAAGTATTTGTATTGAATAGTGTAATGGATGTTACTGGTTTGATTTTAATTACTGTAAAAATATAGGCTAGTCTACTTCAGTCCCAAATATTAAGTTCTTACTAAGATTTATTAAATATGCACCCATTTGTTAAGATGTTAATGTTTTTGTTGATGCTGTTACTGGCTGGCATTGTTGGTAATCAGTTGCTAATACTTATCATGCTGGTGCTGTCTGTTATGGCTATTAAGTTACAGCTCAAGATTTTTTTTGCTACATTAAGGCGGATGCGCTGGCTGTCTATCTCAATTTTTCTGATCTATGCTTTTGGTACGCCTGGAGAGATGGTGCAGCCATTTCCACTAAGTCTTGCACCAAGTTATGAAGGCTTGCATCTTGGTTTGTTGCAAATATCAAGGTTGTTGATTGCATTGGCCGCGCTCAACGTGTTGCTTGCGACTTCGACTAAAGAAGAGTTGATGTTGGCATTGTATATGTTGTTGCAGCCATTGAAATATGCTGGTTTAGATGTTGAGAAGTTTTCAGTTCGTTTGTTACTTACGCTTAACTATGTTGATGAGCTTGCTATCAAAGGTAAAACGAGTTTTAGTTTTAAGCACTTTAATGACATACATCGTGAATTGGATGCGATGCCAACTGTGGATGTTGTGTATTTTGAGAATAAATCTTTTAATTTAGTAGATAAAATTACGATGGTTGTGATGGTATTTGTTTTAGGCGTAATGATTACGATGGGGGCATAGTGAAGATTGCTTTAGGAGTATCTTACGATGGCTCACGCTTTTGCGGATGGCAGAGTCAGCCTTCAGCTTGTGGTGTGCAAGATGCATTAGAAGCGGCGATTCAGAGTGTTGCGCAACACGTGGTTAGAGTGCATGCTGCAGGCAGAACAGATACAGGTGTTCACGGCCTTGGCCAAGTGGTACATTTTGAAACTGATGCAAATCGTCCCTTGTCTGCGTGGGTGCGAGGGGTTAATGCACATTTGCCTGAAACTGTTAGGGTGGAGTGGGCGCATGAAGTGGGTGAATATTTTCATGCGCGATTTTCTGCATTTAACAGAAGTTATCAGTATTTGTTATACAACGCGCCGGTAGCTTCAGCAATTATGGCTAATAAAGCGGGTTGGTTTCATTTGCCTTTGGATTATGCAGCAATGCGAGAGGCCGCCACATATTTGGTTGGTGAGCATGATTTTACGGCTTTTCGTGCGTCTGAATGCCAAGCAAAAACAGCTGTCAGAACCTTATCAAAAGCTGAGGTTTTAAACGCGGGGCAATACTTTCTATTTAATTTCTCAGCCAACGCCTTTTTGCAGCACCAAGTACGAAATATGGTTGGCGCGTTAGTTTATATTGGAAAAGGTAAATACGCGCCCAGTTATATGCAAGAGTTGTTACAAAATAAAGACCGTACATTGTCTCCACCGACATTCTCTCCCAATGGGTTGTATTTAACTGATGTTGGTTATGATGAAAAGTGGGGATTGCCAAAAAACACTCAGCCAGGCTTGAAAATATTGGTTTAGCGTTACAATGACATTAGCACCGATGGTGATGAAAATTTAAGTGACTATGATCATGCAAGTTAAAGGATATGGGTTTGAGAGTCAGAGTTAAAATCTGTGGTATCACTAGGGTTGAAGATGCTTTATCTGCTGTGGCGCACGGCGCCGATGCCGTTGGCTTGGTTTTTTATGCGCCTAGCCCAAGAGCTGTATCTATTGAGCAGGCAGCGCAAATCGTCAAACAAATCCCCGCATTTGTTAGCGTGGTAGGCTTATTTGTGAATGCTGAAGAGAGTTTCGTGCGTGATGTGGTGTCGAATGTTGCATTAGATCTACTCCAGTTTCATGGAGATGAAACACCTGAGGAATGCGCGTGTTATGGCTTACCTTTTATCAAGGCAATTCGCGTTAAGTCAGACACAAATTTGGTACAATGTGCGAAAGATTATTCTGCATCTAGGGCCTTGTTGTTAGATACCTATACAGAAGGTGTTGCTGGTGGTACGGGTCATGTGTTTGATTGGGGTTTAATTCCGCCTGATTTAAATAAGCCTGTCGTATTGGCTGGTGGTTTAACCGCAGAAAACGTGGCTTTAGCGATTCAGCAAGTCAAGCCTTATGCCGTTGATGTGAGCGGCGGAGTAGAAGCATCAAAAGGAATTAAAGATGCAGCAAAAATTGCTGCGTTTATGCAACAAGTCTATTTGTAATTAGAACCTATTTTAATTTAAACCTATTTTTAACTTAAATAGCATGCAGTGAGTTTAAGTGGAGATTGAATATGCAGCTTTATGATATGCCAGATGCACGTGGGCATTTTGGACAGTTCGGTGGTACTTTTGTCGCGGAAACTTTGGTGGAAGCACTTGATGAGTTACGTGTGATGTACGAGAAGTATCGCCATGATCCTGAGTTTTTGGCTGAGTATGCATATGATTTAAAACACTTTGTTGGTCGCCCAAGTCCAATTTACCACGCAAAGCGCTTATCCGACCAAGTTGGCGGAGCTCAAATCTATTTAAAGCGTGAAGACTTAAACCATACGGGTGCGCACAAAATAAACAACACGATTGGCCAAGCGCTGTTAGCTAAACGCATGGGTAAACCTAGAGTGATTGCGGAGACTGGCGCAGGGCAGCATGGTGTTGCTACTGCCACTATTGCAGCACGGTTGGGTTTGGAGTGTGTGGTATACATGGGTAGCGAAGATGTTAAGCGCCAAGCACCAAACGTATTCAGAATGAAATTGTTAGGTGCGACCGTTGTGCCGGTTGAAAGTGGCTCTAAAACGCTTAAAGATGCCCTAAATGAGGCGATGCGTGATTGGGTGACTAACGTACATAATACTTTTTATATTATTGGTACTGTAGCAGGTCCACATCCATATCCAATGATGGTGCGTGATTTCCAAGCGGTGATTGGCGTAGAAGCCAAAGAGCAGATGCTGGAGATGGCAGGACGTCAGCCTGACGCTGTGGTTGCCTGTGTAGGTGGCGGTTCAAATGCCATGGGCATTTTCTACCCGTATATTGATGTGCCTAACGTAAGGTTAATTGGTGTTGAAGCAGCAGGGCATGGCATTGAGACAGGTATGCATGCTGCACCACTCACGGCTAATAGCCCAGTTGGTGTTCTGCATGGTAACCGTACTTACCTAATGCAAGATGCAGATGGTCAGATTATCGAGACGCATTCTGTTTCAGCTGGTTTAGATTACCCCGGTGTTGGCCCTGAGCATGCTTGGCTGAAAGATATTAAACGCGCAGAGTATGTGGCGATTACTGATGATGAAGCAATGGCTGCATTCCATAACCTATGCCGTACTGAAGGTATCATTCCTGCATTGGAGTCTAGCCACGCATTAGCGTATGGACAAAAATTGGCTAAAACCATGAGTAAAGATCAAATAGTGTTGGTTAACTTATCAGGCCGTGGTGATAAAGATATCAACACTGTTGCTAAACTTGCAAACATTACTTTATAAACCTTAACGTTAAGGTGATAGTTTCTTCAGTCAGATATCTTCATATCAATCATGCGTAGCACTGTACTCAAACAATACGGCTTACGCATGGCTTTTGTGTAGCATGCATATTGATTAAAATCTCGCCTTAGATAAATTAACTAGTACAACATTAAGCTACCTATGTCACGAATTCAAACAACTTTTGCTACTTTAAAACAGCAAGGTAAAACAGCCTTGATTCCCTATATTACGGCAGGTGATCCACATCCTAAACATACCGTTAATTTAATGCACACATTAGTTAAAAATGGTGCAGACATGATTGAGCTTGGCGTACCATTTTCAGATCCGATGGCAGATGGCCCTGTTATTCAGCGCGCTAGTGAGCGTGCTTTAGTGCATAAGGTTGGTTTAACAGCGGTGTTGGATATGGTGAAAGAGTTTCGTCTAACCAATCAAACAACCCCGATTGTTTTAATGGGTTATGCTAACCCGATTGAAGCGATTGGACCTACGGTGTTTGCCGATAGAGCAAAAGCTGCGGATGTTGATGGCGTTATTACCGTGGATTACCCACCAGAAGAGTGTGGTGACTTTGTTAAAGAGTTGCGTGCACGTGATATTGACCCTGTATTTTTATTGTCACCAACCACTGAGCCAAAACGTGTAGAGTTAATCGTTAATCAGGCGAGTGGTTTTGTGTATTATGTGTCGCTTAAAGGCGTTACTGGTGCGGCAAATCTAGATATTGTTGAGGTTTCTGCGCGTGTTGCTTCAATTCGTCAGCAGACAACGCTACCGGTTGGTGTTGGTTTCGGGATTCGTGACGCAGCGACTGCAAAAGCAACGGCAGCCATTGCCGATGCGGTTGTCGTAGGTAGCCGTATGGTGCAGGAGATTGAAGCTTCTAATGATGATAATTTGTTAGAGAATGTCGCTGCACTGATGAAAGAATTAAAAACCGCAGTTGATGCTGCGTAATTGTTAAAAGGGATATGCAATGGGTTGGTTAAATAAATTACCGCAAAAAATTCAACGTGTTGTTGGGGCAGATAAGAAAACAGTACCAGAAGGTCTTTGGAGCAAGTGTTCATCTTGCCAGTCTGTACTTTATCGTAAAGATCTAGAAGACAATGCGGAAGTATGTCCTAAATGTGGCTACCACAATCGTATAGGCGCGCGTGCACGTTTAGCACAATTGCTGGATGCGGAAGGTCAGTTTGAGATTGGCGCGAACGTGCAGCCAATTGACCCGTTAAAGTTTAAAGATAGCAAAAGCTATGCTGAGCGTATTAAAGAGTCACAAAAAGCAGTCAATGAAAAAGATGCCTTGATTGTGATGCAGGGTAGTATCAAGTCTGTCCCTGCTGTGGTTGCAGTGTTTGAGTTTAAGTTCATGGGTGGTTCAATGGGCTCTGTTGTTGGCGAGCGTTTTGCCCGTGGCGTACAAACTGCGATCGACAACAAAATGGCATTTATCTGTATTTCTGCCAGTGGTGGTGCCCGTATGCAGGAAGGCTTGTTGTCTTTGATGCAAATGGCTAAAACTAGTGCGGCACTAACGCAATTAAGCAAAGCCGGTTTGCCATATATCTCGGTTTTGACAGATCCGACGATGGGTGGCGTTTCTGCTAGTTTTGCCATGTTAGGCGATGTGATTGTTGCAGAGCCGCAGGCTTTGATTGGTTTTGCAGGTCCTCGTGTGATTGAGCAGACGGTTCGTGAGACCTTGCCTGATGGCTTCCAGCGAGCAGAGTTCTTGCTAGAGCATGGTGCAATTGATTTGATTATTGATCGCCGTGAGATGCGTAATCGATTGGCTTCTCTTTTAGCTAATTTAATGCGCTTGCCAGCTGTGGCTTAATATTTGGTTTTATTATATAAACTTAGCGATTAACTCTTGGGACTGACTTTAAATGCATAAAGGTTTTTTGCATGTTTAATAGTTTGACACCGAAAGCTTTACCTAAAGATTTGTTAGCTTGGTTAAGGTACATTGAGCAGTTGCATCCCAATGCCATTGAAATGGGTTTGGATCGCATCAAGACTGTCGCTAATCGATTGGGTTTGAAGCCAGCGTTTAAGATCGTTACAGTAGCCGGTACTAATGGTAAGGGCTCAACCTGCACGATGTTGTCCCAAATATACCAGCATGCAGGTTATCGTGTCGGTTGTTATACATCACCACACATCTTGCGGTATAACGAGCGTGTGAATGTTGATGGGCAGGAAGTCAGTGATGCGTCTTTATGTGCTGCATTTGCTGCAGTTGAAGAGGCGCGGCAGGGTGGTTCAGATAACGGTGATGCAATATCGCTAACCTATTTTGAAATTGGGACGTTAGCCGCAGTGTGGCATTTTGTTCAAGCCAAAGTTGATGTTGCAATATTGGAAATAGGGCTTGGCGGTAGATTAGATGCTGTTAATGCTTTTGAGCCAGACTGTACGATTGTGACAAATGTAGATTTAGATCATCAGGATATTTTGGGACATACACGAGAGCTGATTGGTTTTGAAAAAGCTGGTGTCTACAGACCTTTCATTCCAGCCATATGTGGTGATATTGACCCACCTGAAACGTTAATCGCTTATGCTAAACAAGTGAAGGCTGATTTGAAATGTATCCATCATGAGTTTGGATATGAACTAGATGATGCTAGTTGGTATTATTTAAGCAATCAACAACGAATGTACCCATTGCCTATCCCTGCATTAAAAGGGCAGTATCAATTAAGTAATGCCGCGTGCGCTGTGACGGCTATCAATGCATTGCAATCAGTGTTGCCGGTGTCTGTGGATGCGATTGCAAAAGCAATCCAAGAGATTAAGCTCGTCGGTAGATTTTATACTGACTCCCGATTCCCTTGGTTGATATTAGATGTTGCCCATAATCCTCATGCCGCAGTTGCTTTAGCAGATAATCTAAAGACGCTTAAGTCAAGCCATATACCTGTCAAGAATAACGCTGAATGTCAGATGCAGGTTACCTCTGTCTTCTCAATGTTGGCAGATAAAGATATCAAGGGTGTGATTGAGGCTTTGAAGGATGAAATAAGCGCTTGGTATGTTGCACCGATTGAACATGTTAGAGGTGCAAGTGTTAGTGCGCTAGTGAACGCGATTAGTGAAGTGATCCCGAATGCGTCAGTGAAAGTGTTTGATAATTTAGGTGATGCTTATTATCAAGCCTATATCGATAGAGAAAGCTGTATAGAACAGCATGAAAATGATAAAATCGTGGCGTTCGGTTCGTTTTTTACAGTGTCTGGTGTGATGCAATATTTAAACGAACATGTAAACACATCCTTAAGGAAGCAGTAATGTCTGTAGATTTGCCAGTGGATCAAGCATTAATACTTAAAAAGAGGGCACGTAGACGCTTGGTAGGTGCGGTTGCGCTTGTACTGTTGATGCTTATTGTATTGCCGCAGATACTTCAAGATCGTTCTGAACTGACAAAGCCAGAATCTATTAAAATTACAATGCCTGAGGTAAAGCATGAGCAAGCTTATGCGCTAAGTGAACCGCAGGTGCCAGTTCGCACAGATATTGACCAACCAGTCGCTGAAGCTGAATACACAGCTGAGGCTGAGCCCGTGGATACACCTAGTGCGGAAAGTGTTGCGGTGCTAAAAGAAGCGGAAGCAAAAGAGGCTGAACGTAGAAAGTCTTTAGCGAAAGCTGCAGAAGCTAAAGCGGAACCAGTAGATTTGCCAAAACCAGTGGTTGTGCCAAAAGTTGAAGTCAAAAAGGCAGAGCCTGTCAAAACGATTAAACCTGTTGAAAAAGCACCAGCTGAAGTGATTGCTGCTCCAGTTAAGGCGGTTGAAGATAAAGCACCAACAAAATCTGAAGGTAATTTTACGGTTCAGGTTGGGGTGTATTCTGATGTGGCAAATGTAAAGCGTTTGCAGGATCAGCTAAAGCAGGCTGGATTTGCAACGACTACCGAAAAAGCGACCACGCCTAAGGGTGACGGGCTGCGTCTTAAAGCAGGTAAGTTTACATCTCGTCAGGATGCGATGAATGCGTTGGTGAAGATCAAAGAGATTGGACTACCGGGTATCGTTATTAGTAATGATTAGTTTGATATTACTTCGCACTAGCCTTAAGCAACGATGCATTCTGATGGAATTGGTAGAGATTTAAAATGACGGTTTTTGACTATATTGTATTAATCATAATAGGGTTGTCTGTAATACTAAGCGTCATGCGTGGCATGATTAGAGAAGTGCTAGCGATTGTTGGGCTGGTCGCCGCGTTTTATGTAGGCATTACTTATACCAATCAACTTCTCCCGATGATGCCGGTAGATATCCCTAACGATGCACTCCGTGTGTTAGCGGCTTTTTTGGTACTGTTTTTAGCAACTTTATTGCTTGCAACTTTGCTAGGCATTGCACTATCTGCGATTTTTAAGAAAGCAGGATTGGGTTGGTTAAATCGCTTCTTAGGTGCTTTATTTGGTGTCGCCCGCGGCCTGCTCATTGTATGCGTGATTGTCTTTCTCGCAGGGTTGACCGATATCCCTAAAGACCCTAGGTGGCGTAATGCAATGTTTAGCGCACCGATAGAGGCGTTAGTAGTTAACTTGTTGCCTTGGGTGCCTGAGAGCATCGCGAAGCACGTTAAGTACGACTAGAATTATTATTTATATAGAAGGCTCGATACATGTGTGGAATTATAGGGATTGTTGGTAAGAACCCAGTTAATCAGTTGTTGTATGATGGATTACTGGTGCTTCAGCATAGAGGTCAAGATGCCGCAGGCATTGTGACCTGTGATGGTAATACCTTCTTTATGCATAAAAATAACGGCCTAGTGAAAGATGTGTTTCAAACACGTCATATGCGTAGCCTTGTTGGTAATGCAGGTATTGCTCACGTACGTTATCCAACTGCAGGTTCATCCAATGCCGCTGAAGCGCAGCCGTTTTATGTGAATTCTCCGTTTGGGATTGTATTGGGCCATAACGGCAACTTGACCAATTCTGAGCAATTAAAATCAGAAATGTTCCGTCAGGACTTACGCCACATTAATACGAGTTCAGACTCTGAAGTATTGCTTAATGTGCTTGCACATGAAATTGAAAAAACATCACGTAACGCAGTATTGAATACTGACATGGCATTTGATGCAGTTGCTGGCGTTCACAAACGCTGTAAAGGTGCGTATGCCGTGGTGGCGATGATTGCTAACTTTGGTTTACTTGCATTCCGTGACCCTAACGGCATTCGTCCATTGGTGATTGGTAAGAGTGAAACTGACAAAGGCACTGAATACATTGTCGCTTCTGAAAGCGTGGCTTTAGATGTATTAGGCTTTCAAGTTGTGCGTGATGTTGAGCCTGGTGAAGCGGTATTTATTGATATGGAAGGTAACTTCTATTCACGTCAATGTTCTGATGAAGCGAAGTTGAATCCATGTATTTTTGAGTATGTATATTTGGCGCGTCCGGACTCAGTGATTGATGGTGTGTCTGTTTATCAAACGCGTTTGGATATGGGGAAGAGCTTAGCTGAGAAAATTAAGCGTGAATGGGCTGATAAAAAGATTGATGTCGTGATTCCGATTCCTGATACTAGCCGTCCAAGTGCGTTGCAAGTTGGTTTGGCGTTAGGGTTAGATTACCGTGAAGGTTTTATTAAAAATCGATATATTGGCCGCACGTTCATTATGCCCGGCCAAGCATTACGTAAAAAATCAGTCCGTCAAAAATTAAATCCAATTGGGATTGAGTTTAAAGGTAAAAATGTTTTACTGGTAGATGACTCGATTGTGCGTGGTACGACCTCTCAGCAGATTGTGCAGATGGCACGTGATGCAGGTGCAACTAAAGTGTATTTTGCTTCAGCGGCACCTCCAGTTCGTTTCCCAAATGTGTACGGTATTGATATGCCAAGTCGTGACGAATTGTTGGCAACAGGGCGTAGCGATGAAGAAATTTGTAAAGAGATTGGTGCAGATGCACTCATCTATCAAGATCTTGATGCTTTGGTAGATGATATCAAGCAAAGTAACCCTAAAATCAAAGATTTTGACTGTTCATGCTTTGATGGTAAATATGTGACTGGTGACATTAGTGAGGCATATTTGTCTAAAATTGAATCTGCGCGTGGTGATGGGCAAAAGAATGCTAAACCAGCAAACTCAAGCACACAGTTGGATTTGAATTTAATCAATGCCAATGGACTTGAGGTTGAAGAAGGCGCTTAAATTAGGCTTTCTAAAATATGTAATCGCTCATGTTAAATGCTTGACTGTGTTTACAGTTAAGACTAACATGAAGTTGCGCTGATTTGAGTTTGCCAACATTAATCAAGGCCACACTCAGCTTGCGGGCGCATTATAAATACAGCTAAAGCGAGTAAAAAAAGAACCCGTTTTAGCGCAATGCTTGAGCGGGTTTTTTTATGCCTGAGAACTTAGAGGAAATGATGAATAATAATTTACAATTTCACCCAGAAACACTGAGTGTACGTGCTGGTAGCGAATCAACTGAATACGGAGAAAACTCTGAAGCTTTATTCTTAAATTCCAGCTTTAGGTTTGAAAGTGCAGCACAGGCCGCAGCTCGATTTGGTGGTACTGAACCTGGCAATATTTATTCACGCTTTACTAACCCTACCGTCACGATGTTCCAAAACAAGCTGGCTGCTTTGGAAGGGGCAGAGCAATGCGTTGCAACTTCTAGTGGTATGTCTGCAATTTTGGCGTGCGTGATGGGCTTGTGTTCGGCTGGTGATCATGTCGTTGCTTCGCGCAGTATATTTGGTACTAGCGTGCAGTTGTTTGGCAATATACTTAAACGCTGGGGTTTGGAGGTAACCTTTGTGTCGCTCACTGAACCTGATGAATGGGCGGCTGCAGCAACAGCAAAGACTAAACTATTTTTTGTAGAAACTCCGTCAAATCCATTAACTGAGGTGTGCGATATCAAGCTGTTAGCAGACATTGCACATAAGGCAGGTGCGCATTTAGTGGTTGATAATTGCTTTTGTACGCCAGCGATACAGCGTCCATTAGCATTGGGGGCTGATATTGTGATTCATTCTGCGACAAAATATATTGATGGGCAGGGTAGATGTTTAGGTGGGGCGGTATTAGGGTCTAAGGCGCTGATGGAGCCAGTTTATGCGTTTTTACGCACAGCTGGCGTGACCATGAGTGCTTTTAATGCATGGGTGTTTTTAAAAGGGTTGGAAACATTGCATGTCCGTATGGAGGCGCATGCCAAGAACGCTTTAGCGTTGGCAACATGGCTAGAGGCGCAGCCGCAAGTTAGTCGTGTACATTATCCAGGGCTAAAATCTCATCCACAGCATGCGCTAGCCATGAGCCAGCAACTTAGTGGTGGCGGTATTGTGACGTTTGAAGTGAAGCCAACATCAGGTAGGTCTGCACAAGAGTCAGCCTGGGCTTTAATTGACTCTACGCAATTGATATCAATTACTGCGAATTTAGGGGATGCAAAAAGCACGATTACGCACCCAGCAACGACCACGCACAGCAGAGTAACGCCTGAAGCGCGCGCGGCTGCAGGCATTAGTGATGGCTTGGTACGCATTGCAGTAGGTTTGGAGCATATTGAAGATTTAAAAGCGGATTTGGCTTTATTAACACGCTAAATGCTGTTCTGTTTGATGTAAGTCATTAGCTGCAATGTTTAATTGAGATAAAAAGACAACCCTAGGGTTGTCTTTTTCAATTAGCACTCTGCCCATTACGATTTTAGTAAGTGATGTGCAGTTTTGATTTGTCGTCAAAAGGTTAGCAAAACGTGGCATCGGAACTATTTAATAACGGTAAGCACATTTGTGTCAAATTCAGCGATTTGTCAGACACTGATGCGTCGGATGAGGCTGTTCAGTCAAACCAGTTTTTGATTGTCAATAACGGTCACGGTGCGCTGATTGACCCAGGTGGTAATATGACCTATAGCGCACTGGTGATGGGAATGGGAAAGTATTTTCACTTTCGTAAGCTAGATTATATTTTTGCATCCCATCAGGATCCGGATATCGTAGCATCCATCAATAAATGGCTGGTAGGCACTGAGTGTAAGGTGCTTGCGCCTGCAATTTGGGAGCGATTCTTGCCGCATTTTTGTAGTGTCGGAAATACCAAAAACCGTATTATTGGTATCCCTGACCTAGGTATGAATATCACCCTTGGCGATGCAATTATCAAAGCGATACCCGCACACTTTTTACATTCAGAAGGCAATTTCCAGTTTTACGATGTGACAAGTAAGATTTTGTTCTCGGGAGATTTGGGTGCCTCGTTGGTGCACCACGACCTTGCTGTCGAGCCAGTCACTAATTTTGACGATCATTTGCCTGCGATGTTGCCTTTTCACCGCCGCTATATGACCTCTAACAAAGCCTGCCGCTTATGGGCTGCAATGGTACGTAATTTAGAGATTGATTCTATTGTGCCGCAGCATGGACGCTCTTTTGTGGGTAGGGACATGGTTAGTCGGTTTATTGATTGGGTTGAGAGCCTAGAATGCGGTATAGATTTAATGACGCAAGAACACTACAAAATCCCTTAAATAATTGCCTGTTGGTGTGCTAGTTCGCCACTAATTTCCAATCATCATTAGGCTTTTGCAGCGAGTAAAGTTTACTCAAGTGTAACGAGTAGAAATTACACAAGCATCATGGTGTAAATTTGATGCCGATTGCTTAAGTTTTTGATGCCATTTCATACCGCATAAAATAAGCCTTAAATTAACTAAAATGCAGTGATTCCGTGCTTATTGGCTGATTTAATTTCCATAAGATTCAGCCCTCATTTTTAGTGTTGAAAAACTATGTTAAAAGTATGGTTGTAAGCGTTATTTTGCGCGCTAATCATGCTAAAATTTGCCTCATATAAAAACCATTATAAGACAGTCAAAATATGGATCAATTCGCTAAAGAAACCCTCCCAATTAGTTTAGAAGATGAGATGCGTCGATCTTACCTCGATTACGCAATGAGCGTAATTGTGGGGCGTGCTTTACCTGATGTTCGTGATGGTCTGAAGCCTGTGCATAGACGCGTTTTATTCGCCATGCATGAGCTGTCTAATGATTACAATAAACCATATAAAAAATCTGCACGTATCGTAGGCGATGTAATCGGTAAATACCATCCTCATGGTGATACGGCGGTTTATGACACCATCGTTCGTATGGCACAAGATTTCTCATTGCGCTATATGTTGGTGGATGGACAGGGTAACTTTGGTTCAGTGGATGGTGATAATGCGGCGGCGATGCGTTATACGGAAATCCGTATGGCTAAAATTGCACATGAATTGTTAGCCGATATTGATAAAGAAACTGTAGATTTTGGCCCTAACTACGATGGTTCCGAACATGAGCCATTAATCATGCCTGCACGTATTCCTAACCTGCTCATTAACGGTAGCTCAGGCATTGCGGTAGGTATGGCAACAAATATTCCACCACACAACATTAACGAAGTGTTGGATGCCTGTTTTGCATTGCTTAAAAACCCAGAAACAACGGTGGAAGAATTAATCGAATTAGTGCCAGCACCTGACTTCCCAACAGCTGGTATTATTTACGGTACTGTGGGGGTGAAAGAGGGTTATCGCACAGGTCGCGGTCGCGTTGTGATGCGTGGCCGTACTCACTTTGAAGACATGGACAAGGGTGGGCGCCAATCAATTATTATTGATGAGTTGCCTTACCAAGTGAACAAGAAAACATTGATTGAAAAAATCGCTGAGCTTGTGAACGAGAAGAAAATCGAAGGCATCTCTGATTTACGTGATGAGTCTGATAAATCGGGCATGCGCGTAGTAATCGAGCTGAAACGTGGCGAGATTCCAGAAGTTGTTTTAAATAATTTGTATAAACAAACGCAGCTTCAAGATACTTTTGGTATGAATATGGTGGCCTTGTTAGATGGCCAGCCACGGTTGCTGAACTTAAAGCAGATGCTGGAGGCGTTCTTACGTCACCGTCGTGAAGTGGTTACGCGCCGCACTGTGTTTGAATTGCGTAAAGCGCGCGAGCGTGGTCACGTGTTAGAAGGCTTAGCGGTTGCGTTGGCAAACGTAGACGAAATGATTGCGATTATTAAAGCTGCGCCAACGCCACCAGAAGCCAAAAAAGACTTGATGGCAAAATCTTGGCAGTCTCCTGTGGTTGAGGAAATGCTAAGACGTGCGGCGATGGAAGCGGCGCGTCCAGATGGATTGGCTGTTAACTTTGGTTTGACGCCTGATGGTTACAAATTGAGCGATGTGCAAGCGCAAGAAATCTTGCAAATGCGCCTGCAACGCTTGACTGGCCTTGAACAAGACAAAATAGTCAACGAATACAAAGAAGTCATGGATGTGATCGCCGACTTGCTTGATATTCTAGCAACAGCTTCACGTGTGACGACTATCATTACTGATGAGTTGAATGAAATCAGAAGGCAGTTTGGTGATAAGCGCCGTAGTGAGATTGTGGTGAATGCGCAAGATTTATCATTGGAAGATTTGATCTCACCGCAAGATGTTGTGGTGACGCTGTCTCATACTGGTTATATTAAATCACAACCCTTAGATGAGTATCGCGCACAAAGACGCGGTGGTCGTGGTAAACAGGCTGCTGCCACGAAAGAAGATGACTTCATCGATAAAATGTTTGTGGCAAATACCCATGATTACATTTTATGCTTCTCAAACCGCGGCCGTGTTTATTGGCTTAAAGTGTATGAGGTACCACAAGGTAGTCGTACCAGCCGTGGTAAACCTATTGTTAACTTATTCCCGCTGGAAGACAACGAAAAAATCAACGCGATTCTTTCAGTGAAGAGTTTTGATGAAAATCATTTTATTTTCATGGCAACGTCACTGGGTACCGTGAAGAAAACAGCGTTAACTGAATTCGCTAACCCACGTAAATCTGGCATTATTGCGATTAATTTAGATGATGGTGATTACTTGATTGGTGCTGAAATCACCAATGGTAGTAACGATGTAGTGCTAGTGTCAAACGGCGGTAAAGCGGTATGGTTTGATGAAGATGAAGTCCGTCAAATGGGTCGTGCAACACGTGGTGTTCGCGGCATGAAGCTTGCCGAAGATCAGCAAGTGTTATCACTGCTGATTGCATCAGACGACCAGCAAACGGTGATGGTGGCGACTGAGAACGGCTATGGTAAACGTACCGTGCTAGCAGATTTCCGCCGTTCAGGCCGCGGTACACAAGGTGTGAAGGCGATTGCAGTGAGTGAGCGCAATGGTCTTGTGGTTGCTGCCAAACTAGTGAACGATGAAGATGAAATTATGCTGATTACTACTGGTGGCGTATTGATTCGCACACGTGTCAGTGAGATTCGCGAGTTAGGCCGTGCAACGCAGGGCGTTATCTTGATTAACCTGGGTGAAGGAGAAAAACTCTCAGGAATCGAGAAAATTGTAGAAACGGATGATGACGAAGATGGCGAAATCGACAGCGATGTTGAGGTTAATGACGAAATCAACGGCGACACCGAGTAGTGTTCGGTGATGCTAGGCTACGCAGGGGTTTGATGCGAGTCTTGTTCGCCAGTCAATACATGCACTGATGAGCAGTGTCACTGCATGTATTACAATGATCTTTGTTTAACTACTTAATTTTAAATAATATTTTTTACTTTTAACTTAATTGATGACTAAAATTTATAACTTTTCTGCAGGACCTGCAGTTTTACCTAAGCCAGTATTAGAACGTGCGCAAGCTGAGATGTTAGATTGGCACGGCTCAGGCATGAGTGTGATGGAAATGTCGCATCGTGGCAAAGAGTTCACCAGCATTCTGGCTAAAACTGAAGCGGATTTACGTAAGCTTCTTAATGTTCCACAGAACTATAAAGTGTTGTTTTTGCAGGGCGGCGCCATTGCAGAAAATGCAATTATTCCAATGAATTTACTGAATGGTGGCGAAGCTGACTATGTAGTAACAGGCGCATGGTCTAAACGCAGCGTGGAAGATGCCAATGCGTATGGAAAAATCAATGTGGTCGCAAATGGTGAAGCGGATGGCTTTACCAACGTACCAGCATTCTCAACTTGGCAGCTTAATAAAGATGCCGCCTATCTGCATATCTGTACTAATGAAACGATCAATGGCGTAGAGTTCGATGGTTTACCAGATGCTGGCGATGTGCCTATTGTTGCTGATATGTCTTCACATATACTTTCTCGCCCGATTGATGTGAGTCAGTATGGTGTGATTTATGGCGGCGCACAAAAGAATATTGGCCCTGCTGGGCTATGTATCGTGATTGTGAGAGAAGACCTGCTTGATCGCGCATCACCTTTAACACCAGCTGTGTTTAATTGGAAAACACAGTCTGAAAACCAATCAATGATTAATACGCCACCAACTTATAGTATTTACATTGCAGGCTTAGTGTTTGAGTGGTTGTTAGCGCAAGGTGGTGTAAGCGCGATAGAGCAAGTGAATATCGAAAAAGCCAATATGCTCTATGATTACATTGATAGTACTGATTTTTATATCAATAACATAGCGGTCCCTAATCGTTCACGTATGAATATTCCATTTTTCTTAGCGGATGAATCATTAAATGATGCTTTCTTAAAAGGTGCAGAAGCTAAAGGTTTGCTGCAGTTAAAAGGGCATCGTATGGTCGGTGGTATGCGTGCGTCAATTTACAATGCAATGCCGATTGACGGTGTACAGGCGTTGGTGAGTTATATGCAGGAATTTGAAAAAGCGCACTAATATGTCTAAAGAACAATTATCAAGCCTGTTAAAACAGCATCGTGATCAAATTGATGCGATTGATGAACAAATCCTTAAACTTGCCAATGAGCGAGCGAGTCACGCGCGCCACATAGGTGAGCTTAAAGATGATGGGGTGATTTACCGTCCTGAACGCGAGGCGCAGGTGTTAAGGCGCTTATCAGCGTTAAATCCAGGACCGCTACCTGCAGAAGCTGTGACAAATATATTCCGTAGCATTATGTCTAACTGCCGCGCACTAGAAAAAGAAATGACTGTTGCTTTTTTAGGCCCGCTCGGTACTTACAGTGAAGAGGCTGCGCTTAAGCAGTTTGGCGAAGGCAAGCATGCTGTTGTCTGTGGTTCAATTGACGAGGTTTTTCGTACGGTTGAGTCTGGTCAGGCTGATTATGGTGTGGTGCCAGTAGAAAACTCAAATGAAGGTGCTGTTGGTTTAACATTAGATTTGCTGTTGAGTAGCCCGCTCAAAATTTGTGGTGAGGTAACAATACCAATTCACCATTGCTTGCTCTCTAAGCAGACTGATATACATCAAATATCACACGTGTTCTCACACTCACAGTCTTTAGCACAGTGCCACGAGTGGCTAAATAAGATGCTGCCAAAAGCTCAGCGTGAACCGGTAACAAGTAATGCGCGTGCCGCACAGATGATTCATGATTTGATTGTTGCGGATGGTACTTTTGCCGCGGCCATTGCGAGTAAGCGTGCAGCTGAATTGTTCAGCTTGAATATTCTTGCTGAAAATATTGAAGATGACCCTAAAAATACTACACGTTTTCTAGTGTTGTCCGCGCATGATGTTGCGCCATCAGGTCAAGATAAAACTTCTTTTGTCACTGCGACCAAAAATCAGCCTGGTGCAATACTAGGTTTATTAGAGCCATTGGCTAAGCATAATGTCAGTATGACTAAACTGGAATCAAGACCGGCAAAAGGCGGCATGTGGGAGTACGTGTTCTATGTTGATATAGAAGGGCATGTGCAAGATCCCAATGTCGCTTCAGCGATAGATGAAATTACCTCAAAGGCTTCTTATCTTAAACTTTTAGGGTCTTACCCGCTGGCGATTATCTAGCATCTGTCAGGATTTATGTTTTTTGTTCGGTGATTTTTACGCTAGATTTCTCGCTAAAAATGGCAATATGCTGACATGATAGTGCTTTTTAGCGTACTGGCATGATTTGGCATCACCACTAAATAACAAGTTGCTGGTGATTAACAGCAACTTGTTAATGATTTTTATTGTTCCTATATTCTTCACTTTTAACTGTTTACATCAACTCATACCATGACCATACAAGCACCTAATCATATCCAAAAAATAGCACCATATCAGGGTGGAAAGCCGATTACTGAGCTTGCCCGTGAAATGAATTTGAGAGTTGAAGATATTGTTAAACTAGCTTCCAATGAAAACCCGCTAGGCATTAGTCCTAAAGCTGATTATGCAATTCAAGAGGCAATTTTGGACATTGCCAGATATCCGGATGGTAATAGCTTTGCCTTGCGTGAAGCCGTGAGCAATAAGTTTGGCGTTGCGCATGACCAGATTGTGTTTGGTAATGGCTCAAACGATATTTTAGAGTTGGTCGCGCGTGCATATTTGAGCAGTGATAGTGAAACTATTTACTCGCAGCATGCTTTTGCGGTTTACCCTTTAGTGACTCAAGCGATGGGGGCTAAGGGTGTTGTCGTACCTGCTAAAGATTTCGGTCACGATTTATCTGCAATGCTCGCTGCGGTGACTGATAAAACCCGCTTGATATTTATTGCAAACCCTAATAATCCAACAGGTACTTTATTAGCTAAAGATGCTTTATACACATTCTTGAAGCAGGTGCCGCAGCATGTGTTGGTGGTGCTGGATGAAGCTTATGACGAGTATTTATCTGCTGAGTATAAATCTGAAGCTATCGGCTGGCTAAAAGAGTTTGAAAATCTAGTGATTTCACGCACATTCTCAAAAGCTTATGGTTTGGCAGGTTTACGTATTGGTTTTGGCTTATGCCATGCACAAGTTGCAGATATGATGAATCGTGTGCGTCAGCCTTTTAATGTGAATAGTGTTGCGCAAGCCGCAGCTGTCGCTTCACTTGCGGATGATGATTTTGTTGAGCGTAGCTATGCGTTAAACCAAGCGGGTATGGCACAGTTAAAGCAAGGCTTTGATCAATTAGGGCTATCTTACATTCCATCATTTGCTAATTTCATTAGCGTAAAAGTAGGTGATGCTGCCGCTATTAATCAAAAATTATTGCAGCAAGGTGTGATTGTTAGACCTGTTGCAAACTATGAAATGCCTGAGTATCTGAGGGTGAGTATTGGTTTGTTTTCAGAGAATGCTAAGTTCTTAGCGGTGTTAACGCAAATAATCAATGGGTAAACGCATTCTAGCGTGCGCATCATGAATTTACTTAGTAGAAATCGGGTAAGTTTGCGGTGTTGTACGTATGAATAAGGGCGCAGAATGCATCTCACGTTACAACAAGTAACGAATTCAACTAAATGACAAAAAGGAATTAATTATGTGGACAACACCAGCAGCTACAGAAATGCGTTTTGGCTTTGAAGTAACAATGTACGTAATGAACAAGTAATTGTTGTTCGCGTAATGTTAAAAAAGGCTGCCGAGAGACAGCCTTTTTTTGTAAAAAAATGATTTTTGATAAAGCTAGCATCGTTTTTTTACAAAAAAATTGTGGTGTTTTTATAAAGCACATTTTTTAATGATTGAAGTTTAATTTAAATAGAAATGTAGAGATTCATGCATATACATGTATTAGGAGCTGGTGCTGGGGGTGGTTTTCCACAGTGGAATTGTAATTGTTTTAACTGTGATGGTTTACGTAAAGGCACGATCAAAGCAACCAAGCGTACACAGTCATCAATCTGCGTAAGTGGTGATGGCGTAAACTGGGTGTTATTTAATGCGTCTCCAGATGTATTGCAGCAAATTCAAGATTTTGCACCGTTGCAACCAGGCCGTGCCGCGAGAGATACCGGCATTCAGGCGATTGTGCTGATAGATGCACAAATTGACCATACAACCGGTCTATTTATGTTGCGTGAGGGTTCTGTAAAGCGCGAAATTTACTGTACGGATATGGTGTATGGTGATTTAACCTCAGGTAATCAGATTTTAAATATACTTGGGCATTATTGTGGCGTTAATCATCACAATGTTCCGATTGATGGTAAAACCAGCTTCACCATCCCGAATGTACCTAACTTGAAATTCACAGCAGTTGCGCTGAAGAGTGCAGCACCTCCTTACTCACCGCATCGTAATGACCCACATCCTGGCGATACGATTGGTGTGTTAATTGAAGAGATTAGCTCTGGTAAAAAATGTTGGTACTCGCCAGGTTTGGGTGAAATTGAACCACACTTACCAGAACTAATGAATCAAGCCGATTGCATTATGGTGGATGGCACGTTCTGGACCGATACTGAAATGTTAGATTTAGGTTTAATGACTAAGACCGCACGTAGTATTGGTCATAATCCTCAATCAGGCCCTAATGGCATGATTGAAGAGCTAGATAAATTTGGTGATGTGCGAAAAGTATTGATTCATATCAACAACACCAACCCGATTTTACGTGAAGATTCAGCTGAGCGCGCCGTGTTGAATGAGCACAAAATTGAAGTGGCTTATGATGGCATGGATATTATTTTGTAAGTATACAAAGTGCTTAGACGTTTCTGTTGGCTCATGCTTTTGATGATGGAAACACAACAATAGAGCGTCTCTACTGACTTAATCACTTGAATTATTTGGAGAAAAAAATGGCTGAAAAATTGGCACCCTGGACTAGAGAAGAGTTCGAAGCTAAGTTACGTGAAAAAGGTAAGGGTTATCATATCTATCACCCAATTCACGTGTTGATGTATGAGGGTAAACTCACACAGCAACAGATGCAGGCATGGGTGGCCAATCGCTATTATTATCAAACTGCTATTCCAATGAAGGATGCAGCAATTTTATCAAACTGTCCAGATCGTGAATTGCGCCGTGGTTGGATTCAACGTATTTTTGATCATGATGGCAGCGGTCAAATTGCCGAGGGCGGTGAAGGTGGTATCGAAGCTTGGATTCATTTAGGGGCAGCCGTAGGCTTAAGTCGTGATGATGTAACATCAATGAAACTGGTTGCGCCTGGCACCAAGTTTGCTGTGGATGCTTACATTAATTTCGCAAAACAGCGCTCATGGCAAGAATCTGTTTGCTCTAGCTTAACTGAACTATTCGCACCGCATATCCACCAACAACGTATAGACTCTTGGCCTGAAATGTACCCATGGATTAATGCAGAAGGTATGCAATACTTTAAAAATAGGCTGACGCAAGCACGTCGTGACGTTGAGCAAGGTTTGGAAGTGACATTAGATTACTTTAGTCAAAGTCGTGAAATGCAAATGCGTGCATTAGACATACTGCAATTTAAACTGGATGTGTTGTGGGTAATGGCCGATGCCATTATGTTGCAATCAACAGACATTAAGGTTGAAGGTAATGATTACTTGCGTCAACCAGTGATGAACGTAAGTTAAGAAGGTTAACGATGGACAACAAGATACTACATACGGATATTTACGCGCTTGCACCTCACCACCGTTTTCAGTGGGAAGAGGCACAAAGTAGTTATGTGATACTTTTCCCAGAAGGTATGGTCAAACTACATGGAGGAGCAGGTGAGGTCATTAAGCGTTTGGATGGAAAAGCAACAGTAGGGGATGTGATTGCTGAATTGAAAGCGGCATTCCCTGATGCTGAGAATATTGAGAATGACATTGTTGGTATGTACGAGCTTGCGTTTAGCAAAGCTTGGATACGTAAAGTTTAGATTAATTTAGGAGTAGCAAAATGACACAAGCGTCTTTAGGTGAGTCAGTGGTTCAAAAGACTATCCATGCGACTCATGCTCAAAATAATGGTGTAGCAGCTAACATTACCCAAACACAGCCATTATGGCTGTTAGCTGAGGTGACGTATCGTTGTCCATTGCATTGTGCATTTTGCTATAACCCTACCGATTACGACAAGCATACGCAAAATGAATTAACCACCGAGCAATGGATTCAGGCATTGCGTGAAGCACGTAAATTAGGTGCTATTCAGCTTGGTATCTCCGGCGGCGAGCCACTACTACGTGATGATATTGAAGATATTGTGATTGAGGCGAGAAAGCTTGGTTACTACAGTAACTTAATTACCTCTGGCGTTGGGCTGACAGAAAAACGTATTCAAGCGTTTAAAGAAGGTGGTTTAGATCACATTCAGTTATCTATGCATGATATTACTGAAGAGATTAATAACTTTATTACCAATACCAAGACTTTCGAGCTCAAGAAAAAAGTCGCAGCGATGATTAAAAGTCATGGCTATCCAATGGTGCTGAATGTCGTGATTCATCGCTACAACATCGGCCACATGAAAGAAATTTTAGAGATGGCTGACGCACTCGGTGCAGAATATATCGAGCTAGCCAATACCCAATATTATGGTTGGTCATTAGTGAACCGTAGCCAATTAATGCCTACCAAAGAGCAGGTGGACGAGGCGGAAAGAATCACTAACGAATTTAGAGAAAAATCTGGCAGCAAGATGAAGATTTTCTTTGTGGTGCCAGATTACTTTTCAGACCGCCCTAAAAAATGTATGAACGGCTGGGGTGAAGTATTTATGATTGTGACAGCCAATGGCGATGTATTGCCTTGTCACTCAGCACGTGTATTGCCTAACATGCAATTTCCAAACGTCAAAGATACTGATTTAGGCTGGAGCTGGAAAGAGTCACCAGCATTTAATAAATACCGTGGCGACAGCTGGATGAAAGAACCATGTCGTACATGTGATGAAAAAGAAAATGATTTAGGTGGCTGTCGTTGCCAAACATTCTTGCTCACTGGCGATGCAGAGGCCGCTGACCCTGTTTGCAGTAAATCACCTCATCATCATCTCATAGAGCAGGCGATTTTAGATTCAAGAAACCCTATCATAGCGGCTCAGCCTATTGTGTTTAGGAACGATAAGAACTCTAAGAAAATTATCGCTGGTGAGCTTAAAGACCGTGTAGATGAGTTCCATGCCTTACCGTAAATAAATATTTGGATAACTAGCTTCTTGTATCTCGCAAAGGTGCATTAATACTGTTATTGTGATTTAATCTAGCGCGCTACTGAAATATGCAGTAGCGCGTTTTTTATTGCCAGTAATATATTTTATGAAAGTTGAGCTTTGAAGCATCAATCATCACCATTGGTATTGTCGGTTGTACTTGCAAGCTTAGCTGCACTTGCACCGTTTGCAATTGATACTTATCTCCCTGCATTTCCGTCACTAGAGCGTGAGCTACACGGTACTTCATTAGAGCTGCAACAAAGCCTTACATTTTATTTGCTGCCATATGCACTGATGACACTATGGCATGGCGCGATATCAGACTCGATAGGCCGTATTACGACGATTAAATGGGGCTTGGGTGTTTTTGTGCTTGCATCAATCGGATGTGCATTCGCACCAAATGTGGAAACACTGTGGTTCTTTCGCGTATTACAAGGCTTATCCGGAGGTGCTGGTAATGTCGTAGCACGTGCAATGGTGCGTGATTTGTTTGAGGGGCCACAAGCCCAGCGTGTGATGGCAACCGTGCAAATGCTGTTTGGTATTGCGCCAGCAGTTGCACCTATTATAGGTGGTCTACTGTTAGGTATTCATTGGCAGGCTATCTTTATCTTTTTAGCTTTATATGCCGCATTCAGCTTATGGGCGGCAATGAAATATCTGCCTGAAACCATGCCCAAAGAAAAGCGTTTACCGCTATCTGCGAAACAGGTTATCAAAGACTACCGTGCAATTTTTAGTGATAAAGAATTTAATTATGTGGTGTTTGCACTTGGCGCAAACTTTGCGGGGTTCTTTCTTTATGTGCTGGCAAGCCCTGTATTTCTAGTCAAACATTTAGGCCTGACTGAGCATCAATTTGCTTACATGTTTATTCCCACGGTCTGTGGCATGGTGTTGGGCTCTTACCTAGCTAAACGCGCCGCTGGCAGATACGCACAAAGCAAAGTGATTAAGCTGGCGTATGCTTGGATGTTCGCAATGGTCTTGCTCAACATTGGCGTTTGTTTATACCTACCTACAAATGTTATTTACAACATAGTACCAATCGCGCTATTTAATATCGGCATGGCTTTGGCAATGCCCATACTCTCATTAGCGGCTTTGGACAGACACCCTAAAATTCGTGGTACGGCTGCATCTGGGCAGGCTTTCATCCAAATGTTGCTATCTACAGTATCCGCAGGTTTAGTCGTTCCGCTGGTTTGGTATGCACCATCAGGTTTGGCGATTGCGATGGCAGTATATTTAATGATTAGTTGGGTTATGATTCGACGCGCTAAAATTTGGCGTCATTAGTATGCATTAAATTACTTCTCACTTTTCCATGTTAGATAAACACGGCAATCGAACTCTAGCTGATGATAGTTGGGTTCCATATGCTGGCAAAGTTGGTAGAAGGCTTTGTCATGATCGCGCTCTTTTAAGTGCGCCAGCTCATGAACCACAATCATGCGTAAGAACTCAGTGGGGGACTCTTTAAAGAATGATGAAATTCTGATTTCTTTTTTGGCTTTAAGTTTGCCACCTTGTACTCGTGAAATAGCTGTGTTCAGGCCAAGCGCATGGTGTTCTATGCCTAATTTATTATCGTAATGTACTTTATCGAGCTGAGGCGCGTTACGTAAAAAGGCTTGCTTAATCTCATTACTATATTGGTACAGCGCTTTGTCTGTTTGGATGGTGTGATGTTGCGGGTAGCGTTGTGTGATGTAGTCGCCCAGCAAGTCCTGCGTCTGCAATTGCCTAATTTTATCTTGCAGGGTAGGTGAGTAGTGCTGAAGGAATCTCAGTGGTTTAGTCATTGCAATAAATTAATATGTTTTGCACATGCAGAAAAGGAGGCATATGCCTCCTTTTTGTGTTTGGTAGAGCAAGAATTGATATTATGACTACTCAATCAATAAATCACGTTTACCAGTTACACCATTCATTGCATCAGCATCCGGCAGTGATTCTTTACGCGCAGTAATGACTGGCCATACCTGAGCTAGCCTTGCATTCAGTGCGATATACTCTTGTTGGTCTGCAGGAACATCATCCTCAGCAAAAATCGCTTCCGCTGGACACTCCGCAACGCATAATGTGCAGTCAATACACTCATCTGGGTTAATCGCAAGGAAGTTAGGACCTTCTACAAAGCAATCAACCGGGCAAACATCTACGCAGTCAGTGAATTTACATTGAATACAATTTTCGGTAACGACATAAGTCATTTTTAAAGTCCTTTACAGCTTAAAAGCTAAAACGTTATTTTATTAGAAATTCTATTAGTTTGCGATGACTAATTCTATCAAGTTACCGTGTTTATACACAGTAACTTTGTTGAAATTTACACAATCATCCCTGCACCGACAGTGTTGTTGGTTGATTCATCAATGATAATGAAAGCACCTGTAGCACGGTTATTTTTATAGCTGTCTATCATCAGTGGTTGCGCCAGCTTGAAACTAATGCGTGCGATGTCATTCATTTTCAAGTCAGTTGTTGCTTGCTGTTCCAGTGTGTTGACATCAACTTTGTAGCTAATAGTGCCTACTTTAGCTTTTGATTCACGCGTGGTGTGGCGAATGATGTAGGTGCGCGCCGTAGACATTGGCATTTCTGATAGCCAGCACACAAAGGCTTCTACCTGTTTTACCGGTTCAATAGATTCGGCACTTTTAACAATCATGTCACCACGTGACGTGTCGATTTCATCTTCTAACAGCAGGGTAACACTTTGTTCTGTGGATGCCGATTGCAATTGGTCTGCACCGAGTTGAATGGCTTTTACTTTTGATTGGTAACCATTTGGTAATACAGTCACTGCATCACCTACTGTAATTTCACCAGACTCGATACGTCCCATAAATCCGCGAAAATCATGTAACTCAGGGTCGTCAGATGCGTGCGGGCGGCATACAAATTGAACAGGGAAGCGGAAAGCTTCAGATTGTTCTGTATGTGCAGCCGGTGCTTTTTCCAGCATTTCAATCAAGGTTTCGCCTGTATACCAAGGCATATTTTCTAGACGGTCTACTAACATGTCGCCATTTAATGCAGACATAGGAATAAAGCGAATGTCTCTAGCTGTAGCTAAGCCAATTTCTGTCGCGAAAGCAGCGTAATCTGCACATATTTTGTCGTAAACAGCTTGATCGTAATTCACCAAGTCCATTTTGTTAACAGCCACCACAATGTGCGGAATGCCCACAAGGTGCGCTAAATAGCTATGGCGACGTGTTTGCGTGAGTACGCCTCTACGCGCATCAATCAAAATAATCGCAAGATTAGCTGTTGATGCTGCCGTTACCATATTGCGTGTATATTGTTCATGGCCTGGCGCATCGGCAATAATATATTTACGAGTACCTGTGCTGAAATAGCGATAAGCAACATCAATGGTGATGCCTTGCTCACGTTCAGCTTGTAAACCATCGGTAAGCAGTGATAAATCTACAGCTTCCATACCGCGTTTTTTAGAGGTATTTGAAATTTGCGTCAGCGTATCTGCCAGAATGGTTTTGGTGTCGAATAGCAGACGGCCAATCAGGGTGCTTTTGCCGTCATCTACGCTACCGCATGTCATAAAGCGTAATAGTGAGTCGTTGTGTTGTGTAGTCATAAGTTTAGTTTTCAAATTATCAAAAATGCCCGGACAGAAATGCCTAGATAAAGCGGTTTATTGAATAATAGTGCAAAGGCGCACGGAACGCAGAAACCGGAATGTACAACTAGTACATGAGGATTTCGAGTACCTCGCAACGCAGCAATATGTTCAATAAATTGGTTTAGGTTGCATTTCTTAGAAATATCCTTCTTTTTTGCGTTGTTCCATTGAAGCATCTGAGGTTTGGTCATCTAGGCGGGTAGCACCACGTTCTGTAATGGTGGTGGTCGCAGTTTCAATGACAATTTTGCTCACATTATCTGCATCAGACAGCACTGGTGCCGTGCATGTGATGTCACCCACAGTTCTGAAACGAACTTGCATGTTAATGACTTCTTCACCTGATTTAGGTTGGTTAATGATTTCACCGTTAGCAAGTGGTACGTTTGCAGGCATCATTGCACCACCGCGCATAATAATGTCACGCTGATGTGAGAAATAGATGCTTGGTAAGCCTAAGTTTTCACGCTCGATGTATTGCCATACGTCCATTTCTGTCCAGTTAGAAATAGGGAAGGCACGGATGTTTTCACCTTTATGTGAACGCGCGTTATACAGGTTCCATAATTCAGGACGTTGGTTTTTTGGATCCCATTGACCAAATTCATCGCGGAAGCTCATGATGCGCTCTTTAGCACGGGCTTTTTCTTCATCGCGGCGCGCACCACCGATACAGCAGTCAAAGCCAAACTCTTCAATCGCTTCCAGTAAGGTTACAGATTGATGCTTGTTGCGTGGCTCATCAGGTGATTTTAATACCACGGTACCACGTTTCATTGAGTCTTCCACTGAACGTACAATCAGGCGCTCGCCCAGTTCTGCCGCGCGTTGATCGCGGAAATCCAATACTTCCTGATAGTTGTGGCCAGTATCGATATGCATCAGTGGGAACGGGAATTTACCTGGGCGGAATGCTTTTTCCGCTAAACGCAAAATACATAGCGAATCTTTGCCACCTGAGAATAGTAGTACAGGGTTACTACATTGGCCTGCAACTTCGCGCAGAATGTAAATGGCCTCTGACTCTAGCCAGTCTAAATGAGATAAAGGTTGTTTAGTCGTTGTCATATTCTTAGGTTTCAAAAATCAAAATTACTACTTAGTACGTAGCAGAATTTTATAAAATCATTTCTTTACGTGTAATCCGCACTCTTTGCTATTAGGGTCTTCCCACCACCAGCGGCCAGCGCGTACATCTTCACCCATGGCAATCGCACGCGTACATGGTGCGCAGCCGATGCTAGGGTAAAACTGGTCATGCAGTTTGTTGTATGGCACATCAAACATACGGATGTAGGCCCAGACTTCTTTTTCAGTCCAGTTACTTAGCGGGTTGAATTTTTCTAAATTGTTGCCGCTGTCAAACTCACGGAATGGCAGGTTAACGCGCGTGGTAGATTGCTCTGCACGCATGCCGGTGACCCATGCTTTTTTATCTTTTAACGCACGTTGTAATGGCTCTACTTTACGCATAAAGCAGCAGGCTTTGCGCAGGTCTATAGACTCATAGAATGCATTGATGCCGTTGGTTCTTACATAACTTTCTACCGCATCAGACTGCGGGAAAAAGATTTTAAGCTTGGTATTGTAAGTTTGCTCTGTTTTGGCAATTAAGTCGTAAGTTTCAACAGGTAAGCGACCAGTATCTAGCGAGAAAATCTCAATGGCAATCTTTTTGCGTTGAATAATGTCGGTTAGCACCATATCTTCTGCGCCAAAGCTATTGGCAAAGGTGACTTCATTCGCGCCAAACTCGTTTGCAGCGTTACTCAACAATGCGTGCACTTCGTCCGCTTTTTGCTTAACGCTTGCTACTAACTCATCCGTCAGTGTTGGTCTAGTCGCAGGGTTGTTTGCGCTAGGTTTAAGCATCACAACCTGGCCTAAATCTACATCCGTAGTCATTTATGCGCCTCTGTTGTAACGCTTAAATACAGGGCGTGGCTCATCAACAGCACCTTGGTATGGTTTGGTAAAGTCAGTTAAGCTGGCAATCGCCTCTTGTGCTGAGCGGTCAGCACGTACTAAGTAGCTAGTAAAGCCACTGCGTTTCAAGAAGAATAATTGGTCACGCAGCACATCACCAAACGCACGTAGCTCATTTTTAAAGCCAAAACGCGTGCGCAGTAAGTTACCTAAAGAGAAAATACGGCCATCAGCAAAGCGCTCTACAAAAATCGCGATGATAGGCAGTGCATTTAAGTCTGCTTGTTGTTGCGTCAGATTTTCAAGTAGCTCATGCGTGGCTAACCAAACACCGATTTCACCTTGTGCAATACGAGCTTTAACCTCGCTGTTGCGCGCAATAAATACACTTAACGGCAAAATGATTTTGCCTGTTGCCGGAATTACCGTATCAGCAATTTGTGCATCAGTGACTGTAGCTTCACCAGTAAGCTTAAATAAAACCACTTTACCAGCTTGTTTACGTTCTTCTATTTGTGTGGCAGGTAACTGAACTAGTGTCCAGTCATCTTCTACCAAGCTAGCAACACCATTGTTTAGTTTGATTAAATTACTCATGCTGCAACCTCATTTTTTGCATAGACATGTGCTTTGAATGGGGCAACGCCCAAACGGCGCACAGTATCAATAAATCTTTCTTCAGGTGTACGTTCTTTAATGTAAACCTCAATTAGTTTTTGCACGACACCTGGCATTTCATCCGCAGAGAATGAAGGCCCAATGACAGTGCCAAGGCTTGCATCGTTACCTTGTTTACCACCGATACTGACTTGGTACCACTCAGAGCCATCTTTATCGACACCAAGAATGCCAATGTGACCCACATGGTGGTGACCGCAGGCATTCATACAACCTGAAATGTTGAGCTCCATCTCACCAATATCGTGCAGATAATCCAAGTTATCAAATTGCATTTGAATCGCTTTAGCGATAGGAATACTCTTTGCATTAGCAAGTGAGCAGAAGTCGCCACCAGGGCAGCAAATGATATCTGTCAGCAAGCCAATGTTTGGGCTAGCTAAACCATTAGCACGTGCTTTTTCCCACAATGCAAATAAATCGCTTAATTTAACATCGGCCAATATTAGGTTTTGCTCATGAGATGAACGTAACTCACCAAAGCTATATTCATCAGCAAGGTCAGCCACGGTCCACATTTGCTCAGAGCTAATGTCACCAGGGGCTTGACCATGCGGCTTGAGCGAAAGGGTAACTGCGCGGTAGCCAGTTTGTTTGTGTGGATGTACGCAACGTTTAACCCATGCGGCAAACGCAGGGTTGCTAGCAACTGCCGCATCAAAGCCTGCGTCATGTGCTGGTACGTTTTCATAAGGCATTGCGTCAAAGTGCTGCGCAACACGTGCTAATTCGGCTTCAGTAATGGTGTTATCTGTATCTTTAAGGTGCGCCCACTCAGCGTCCACTTGTTTGCGGAACTCATCAATACCTAACGCTTTTACTAAAATCTTAATACGTGCTTTGTAGATGTTATCGCGGCGGCCATGTAAGTTATAGACACGAATAATCGCTTCGCAGTAGGTGAGGGCATGTTGCCATTCTAGATGTTCGCGAATTACTGCGCCTAAGATAGGTGTACGACCTAAGCCACCACCTACCCATACTTTGAGAGCTACTTGGTTATTGCTGTCGCGGTAGAACTCTAAACCGATATCGTGCGCTTGCACCAATGCACGGTCATTTTTAGTACCAGACACTGCAATTTTGAATTTACGTGGTAATAAAGCGAACTCAGGGTGAAATGTGCTCCATTGGCGCATGATTTCAGCAATCGCGCGAGGGTCGATTACTTCATCCGGTGCAACACCTACGAACTGGTCTGTCGTAATGTTACGAATGCAATTACCTGAGGTTTGAATAGCGTGCATTTCTACTGTCGCTAAATCCGCCAAAATCTCAGGCACATCCTCCAGTTTAGGCCAGTTTAATTGCAAGTTCTGACGTGTACTGAAGTGACCATAACCTTTGTCGTATTTTTTTGAAATATCGCCAAGTTTGCGCAATTGTGCGCTAGATAACATGCCATAAGGCACTGCAATGCGGAGCATCGGTGCCTGACGTTGGATATATAAGCCATTTTGAAGGCGTAGCGGGCGGAACTCATCTTCAGATAGTTCGCCAGCTAAGTAGCGGCGAGTCTGGTCGCGATATTGGGCAACGCGTTCATCAACAATCTGTTGATCTATTTCATCATATTTATACATAATATATAGTGCTTTTTAAACTAACTTTTAAATTAAACCAAAACGAACTTCAAACCAATCACTAGTAAGAGCGTGGCTAAAACTAGACGTAATATTTTTTCTGGAATTTTTACACTTAAGTGGCTACCGACCCATATTCCAGGTAGAGATCCGATGAGCAATGTGCCTAACAGTTCAAAGTTGACATGTCCAAGCGTCCAATGACCGAAGCCAGCAACCGCCGTTAACGGGATTGCGTGCGCTAAATCAGTACCTACTACTTTGAGCGTGCTCATCTTAGGATAAAGGAAGAGTATCGCCAGTGTGCCAAGCGCACCTGCACCTACTGAAGAGATTGTTACTAGCGCACCCAGTATTATGCCAGTAAATATGGTTGCTGGGACTTGAATTTTATTAAAACGACCACTACTAATGACACTATCTTCGATTTCGCGTATTTTTTTTCTGGTGATATAGCTACGAATAATCAATGCGATTGAGGTTAATATCAGTGCGATACCTAATGTAAAAGTGATAATTCCTGAAACATCTTTTTCAATTTGAATGAGATGTTTAATCACAAAGATAGTGACCACTGCTGAGGGCAGGCTGCCTAGTGACATCCATCCCACAACACGCCAATCTACCGATTTGTGCGTATTGTGATGAACAAACACTCCACCAGTCTTGGTAATCGCGGCATAAAGCAAGTCTGTGCCTACAGCTACGGATGCTTTAAAACCAAATATAAACACAAGTAAAGGTGTCATCAGCGAGCCGCCGCCAACGCCAGTAATACCGACAAGCAAACCAACCGCAAAGCCCGAAATAATATAACCAAATTCCATGAGGAGTATCCGTTATTCATTAATTAAATTTAGCCGGGCACTATAGCAGTGAATGGCTTATTTTTTTAAGAATATGTTATTCTATGGATATATCATTTAGTTATATAAAGCAGCGGCACTTAAGCGTAAAAATATTAGCATTAACTTGAAGCTTAATTTTAAGAAATTTTATAGAAAAATTAAACCAAATGAAATTACATCAGTTACGTTATTTACATGAAGTCGTGAAGCAAGGGTTAAATATTACCAGTGCTGCGGATGCTTTATATACATCACAACCAGGTGTTAGCAAGCAAATTCAATTAATTGAAGAAGAGCTTGGTTTGCAAATATTTAAACGTAACGGTAAGCGCTTAACAGGATTAACTGAGCCTGGGCAACAAATCATTAGCTTGGCTGATAAAGTCATGCGGGATATTGAGAATATCAAGCGTGTTGGAGAAGAGTTTAGTGATGTTGAAACAGGCACATTAACGATTGCTACCACACATACCCAAGCGCGCTATAAGCTGCCTGCTGCAGTGAAAGCGTTTATGACTAGCTATCCGCGCGTTAAACTTAATATTCATCAGGGTAACCCAAGTCAAGTTGCAGAGCAGGTTGAAAACGGGGAGGCTGATATTGGGATTGCAACTGAGTCTATCAGTGAGAGAGAGAGTTTGCTGTGCTTACCTTGTTATCACTGGAACCGTTGTGTGGTTGTACCGCATGGTCATCCCTTACTTACAGATGGGCTTTTGACATTAGAGAAACTAGCTAATTACCCACTCATTACCTATGACTTTGCATTTACAGGGGGTACGCTTGTATCTAAGACTTTTTCTGATGCGGGATTAACGCCTAATGTGGTGCTCACGGCGATTGATGCCGATGTGATTAAGACTTATGTAACCCTTGGTTTGGGCGTAGGCTTGCTTGCAAATATGGCTTATGATGCTGAGCGAGATACGCATTTAGCAAAAATAGATGTTGATCATTTATTTGCTGATAGCACGACTTACTTAGGGGTGCGTAAAGATGCGTTTTTACGTGGATATATGTATGGCTTTATTGAACTGATTGCGCCGCATTTTAATCGAGCAGCGGTGAATCAGGCGCTTAAAATCACTGATTAATAATAGAATGGTGGACGCTATGCTCATGCTTAGAACGAGACACAATATTGTTTTTATCGTTACGGTTGCATTTTTCATGACTGCTTGTAGCACCATTAAGCCAAATCCAGCTTACGAAGATATGATGCTGATTGGTCAAGTGAGGCCTGGTATGCCGGCAATTGATCCCACTACTGCAATTTATGAGCTGCCTGTTAATGCTGATGTCAGTTATCAGGATGTGGTAGAGAGTCTGAAAAGTATTTCAGAAGGGTTGAATTTTGTTAACCCAGCCAACTTTCCGATTGGTGAGCATATGAAACTGCGCGGGCAGGATCCACAAGGGATTAAAGAAGTGCACTCGTTTTGTAACTTGAGCATGGGGACAGAAATCATTTTAGACCACCCTGAGTTTTTAGTATTTGCGCCTTGTAGAATCGCGATTTATGAGAAGCTGGATGAACACAACAAGCTCAAACTTTATATTGCGATGGATCGTCCGACTTATGATTTGAAGAGTATCAAGCATCCGACTGAACGTGCAAGAAAGTCTGCACAGCAACTAGAAACCAAGCTTTTGGAAATTATGGATAGAGCACGGAAAGGTGATTTTTAGCTATTTTTCAGTAGTTGGTTATCACACTTTCTTAATGTTAATGACTCATTAGGTAATCACTTTTTATGGCAACCCCAATTTTAATTGCAAAAAATAATGAAATATCGAGCGTTATTCTGCCTCGAATGGCTAACCGTCACGGTCTGATTGCTGGTGCAACAGGAACCGGAAAAACTGTTACGTTGCAGACACTAGCCGAAGGATTTTCAAAAAATGGTGTGCCTGTGTTTATGGCCGACGTTAAAGGTGATTTGTCTGGTATGTCGCAGCAAGGGGGCGGTAATGCCCGTGTTGAGGCTAGGGTTCAGCAATTGGCAATTTCTGATTTTAGTTACGCCAAATGCCCTGTCACGTTTTGGGATATGTTCGGAGAGAAAGGGCATCCTGTACGTACGACAATCGCTGAAATGGGGCCATTGTTGCTATCACGCTTGCTTAACTTGAATGATGTGCAGGCTGGGGTGCTGAACGCAGTTTTTAAAATTGCCGATGATAAAGGTTGGTTGCTGTTAGATTTAAAAGATTTACGCGCAATGATGCAGCATGCTTCTGAGAACTCAGCACAGTATCAAGCTGAGTATGGCAATATTTCTGCGGCAAGTGTGGGGGCAGTGCAGCGTGCGCTGTTACAGCTTGAAACGCAAGGCGCTGATATGTTGTTTGGTGAACCAGCGCTCAACTTAGATGATTTGATGCAGACCGATGAACAGGGCCGTGGTGTCGTTAATATCTTGATGAGTGACAAGTTGTTTAATTCACCGCGTATCTATGCAACGTTGCTACTGTGGCTGTTGTCCGAGTTGTTCGAAAAATTGCCGGAAGCTGGCGATTTAGATAAGCCAAAATTAGTATTCTTTTTTGATGAAGCACATTTGCTATTTAACGATGCGCCAGCCGTGTTGCTTGAGAAAATTGAGCAAGTCGTTCGCCTGATTCGTTCTAAAGGGGTTGGTGTGTATTTTGTGAGCCAAAATCCACTCGATATTCCTGATGCGGTCTTGGGGCAATTAGGTAATCGTGTTCAACACGCCTTGCGCGCATTTACGCCACGGGACCAAAAAGCAGTGAAATCTGCTGCAACGACCTTTAGAGTGAATCCTAAGCTAGATGTAGAAAGTGTGATTACCGAGTTAGGGGTAGGTGAGGCGCTTGTTTCATTTTTGGATGAAAAAGGCATTCCAACACCGGTTGAACGCACGTTTGTTTGCCCGCCAGGTAGCCGTGTTGGCCCAGCTACCGATGCTGAGCGGATTGAGTCTATTAGGACTTCAATTCTGAATAACGTGTATGAGAAACAAGTTGACCGTGAATCCGCTTATGAGATTTTAAAGGCACAAGTTGCGGCCACTGCAGCCGAAGATGCAGTGCTAGCTGAGTCTTCAGCTAAAAAAGAGCCAGCGAGCCGTTCTGATGGCATATTAGAGGCAGCAGCCAAAAGTGCTGCACGTGCGATTGGTTCGCAATTAGGCAGGCAAATCATTCGTGGCATATTAGGTAGTATTTTAGGTGGGCGTAAATAGTTGCAGATTATTGTACAAGCAGGGTTTGCTGAGCAAACCATTACAAAGTCACGTTTTATTGCCATGGCGGTGTCATGCGCTTCTGAGCGAGAGGTAGGGCAGGCATTACGTGCCTTTGCCGCCAAACATCAGAATGCACATCATCTGGCTTATGCTTTTAGGCTAAAAACAGAAGAGGGGATTGTTCAGCGTTTTTCAGATGCAGGCGAACCTTCAGGCACGGCAGGCATGCCTGTGTTAAAGCTGTTGGAGGGCAGAAACCTGATTAATGTTTGTGTTGGTGTGATTAGATATTATGGCGGTATTAATCTGGGTACTGGTGGTCTAGCGCGTGCTTACGGCGGCACAGCTAAACTTGCGTTGGATGCGACAGAAGTCGCAGATTATGTGGAGATGAAAACCATTAAGCTCACCATCGCTTATAATCAAATGGATTTTGTCACGCGGGCATTAGCAAAGTGTAACGGTGCTATTGTCGATAAAGCGTTTAATGAGCATGTGGATTTGATTGTGTCGTTGCCAGCAAATGATGCCGGTGATTTTATTAATCGATTTTCACTTAAAAGTTATTAATCAACATATTGTTGTTGGTATTTAACATTAATATGTAATCCATTCTTAAAGGTAAATATGGCCAAATTAGCGCAAGTGCAGGCAGCAACCAGTTATGAAATAGCCGCATGGCTATTAACCGGAGTTGCTTTGTTTTGTGTGCTGAAATTTAGCCTGTTACCTGCCTTGCTGGCAGGGTTGTTGGTGTATCAATTAGTACACATGATTACGCCATATATATCACGCAGATTTCCAAGTAAGCGCCCGAGTAATTATTCCAAACTTTGGGCAGTAGGTATTTTAGTCTTTATTGTTGTGAGCTTACTTTCCTTGGCTGGTGCTGGTTTAACAGCGTTTTTGAGATCTGATGCGGGTAGCTTGACGGTGTTGTTAGCGAAAATGGCGCAGATACTTGAAGACTCAAGAAAAATTTTACCGAGCTCGTTATTAACGCATCTACCTGCTGATGCGCTTACCTTTAAAGAAATGTTAACGACATGGTTGCGTTCGCATGCTGATGAGTTGCAAGTGGTAGGTAAAGAAGCGGGGCGTGTGACTGCACATATCCTGATTGGCATGATAGTCGGTGGAATGTTGGCGTTGCGCGAGGCGGTGTCGATTGAGCATTTTAAGCCATTTTCCGGCGCACTTTATGAACGCTGTGCTTTGTTAAGTGATGCTTTTAAGCGTGTAGTATTCGCACAGATACGTATTTCAGCCATTAATACTTTCTTTACAGCAATCTACTTAGCAGTAGTGTTGCCGTTAATGGGCGTGCATTTGCCCTTAGTGAAAACCATGATTGCCATTACCTTTGTGGTTGGTTTGATTCCAGTCATTGGCAATTTGATTTCGAATGCTGTCATTGTGGTGGTGAGTTTAAGCCAATCACTTGCTGTAGCGCTCGGTTCTTTGCTGTATTTAGTGATTATTCATAAGTTTGAGTATTTCCTGAATGCACGCATTGTAGGTAACCAGATTCGTGCAAATGCATGGGAGTTGTTAATTGCTATGCTGTGTATGGAGGCCGCATTTGGGCTGATAGGGATTGTTGCTGCCCCTATTTATTATGCCTATATAAAAGCTGAGCTGCGCGCACGTGACCTAATTTAAATACAACTCAGGTGATTTAAATATTTTTACACCGCAGTTGTTTGCGTTGTCATGTGTTCGACAGGGCTTAAATTTAGCAGTGTTAAAGAATAATATGATTATGCTCACCACGTTCATAAACAATGTGTGCTCGTCCTACTAGCAGCAGGTCTAAGTTGCCAATCGCATCAATATCTTTATTGGTATACGGTAGTTTGTGTAAAACATAGCGCATGGCATTCAGGCGCGCTCGCTTTTTACAATCAGATTTGATCACCGTCCAAGGTGAGTCAGCTGTATCCGTATGAAAGAACATGGCTTCTTTTGCTTTTGTGTAGTCATCCCATTTGTCGAGAGAGGCTAAGTCAATCGGGCTGAGTTTCCATTGTTTGAGAGGGTGCATTTCACGCTCTCTGAAACGTCTGCGTTGTTCAGAGCGGCTGACAGAAAACCAGAACTTAATCACGTGTATACCGCACCGTGTGAGGTTACGCTCAAAGTCAGGGGCTTGACGCATAAATTCAAGGTACTCATCATTGTTGCAAAACCCCATGACGCGCTCCACGCCTGCACGGTTGTACCAGGAGCGGTCAAATAATACGATTTCACCAGCGGTTGGTAACTGTGAAACATAGCGCTGAAAGTACCATTGGCCACGTTCGACCTCACTTGGTTTTTCAAGTGCTACAACACGCGCACCACGTGGGTTAAGATGCTCCATGAAGCGCCTGATTGTGCCACCTTTGCCTGCTGCATCGCGCCCTTCAAACAGAATCACAACACGCTGCCCAGTCTCTTTGACCCAAGCCTGTAGCTTTAATAACTCTACTTGCAGATGGTATTTTTGTTTTTCGTAAGATTTTCGTGAGAGTAGGTTTTGGTAAGGGTATCCACCATCTCGCCAGTCTTTAGCCAGCGCTTGATCATTGCGTAAGCGCAATTTCATGGTGTTTGTATCGTTAATAACCGTTAACGCTTTGGTTAATGCCGCAGCATCGTCGGGCGATGCGCCTTTTATGATGGTATGTAATGCTTCAGGCAGGGTTGATAAATCACTGCTAGAGATTCTTTGGATAATATCTTGCACAGCCTCAAACTTAGATGCTTGAGCAGCGGATATTTTTTCATGCACAGCAAAGCTTTCAATACCTTCTGCAGTATTGTCTGGGGCGATATCACCTGCTGATACATTGCGTTTTTTTGAGCCATTACCAGCAGCTTTGGTCGTCGTTTTTTTAAGAGCATTACTAGCGCTGCGCTCTTTGTGCTTGGTTGTCATATCACAATCTCCGACAATGTATAAGGATATTCTTACCCCTATACATTGAGATGTCAAACAACTCAACCAACTAAAATAGCTTTATTTGAGCATGATCAAACGTTGAGCTATTTGCCATCACTTAAATCCAATCTGACTATTAGGATAGTTGATGAATTATTCAGACCTGACCTTGCTCCTGGAGTTCTCAAGACTACTGAATCGTTCGAATAGTTAGGGAAAAATGTATTCGATTAATCTTCATCAAACAAACACAACTTGCATGTTTTTATGCAGGCCCATTATGATTGTTATGTTGATGAGCCTGTTATTTAAGTAGATAGAATCGTTTTTCCAATGTTTTGCCATTAGTAATCTTATCGAGCTGCCCGCCAACAGATTCACTTAATGCCGCAAGCCTTTCATCTGGGTGAGGGTGGGTTTTAAACAGTAAAGCAACGCTTGCATCACTATTGCTGGATTGTCCCAATGTTTGCAATACCTCAGCCAAACCGTATGGCTCGTAACCGGCGCGGGTTGCGTAACTTAAGCCCAATCGATCTGCTTCGTACTCAGCCGACTTATCTAAACTCCTAGCACTGATTTCTGCACCACTGCCAATCGCTTTACTAACTAGAGCATTGTCTTTTGCATATTTGTCACTTAAGAGCCCAGCGCCAATGTTTAACAGTTGTTGTTTTTGCAATACTTTGAGCTGGTGCTTCTTGACTACATGGGCAATTTCATGTCCTAACACACCAGCGAGCTGTGCTTCATTTTGAAGTTTTCGGTACAAGCCTTTGGTCAGCATAATATAGCCGCCTGGTGCTGCAAAAGCATTTAAATCTTCACTCTCAATCACACCAAAGCGCCAAGGTAAATCTGGGCGCTCAGATTGTGATGCAACCCAACGGCCTACAGAATTGACATATTTTTGTAGTGCAGCATCTTTTACCAACGGTGCAGCCCCCAGCAAGTTTCCGGCAATCTCACGCCCAAGCGTAATCTCTTCTGCGGTACTGGGATTTTTCCAGTTGAACGCAGTTTCTGAGCTGGCTGTTGTGTTATTAGGTTTAGTGTTTTCAGTAGTGCTTGTAGCGTCAGTAGGGGCTGTTGGGCTTTCTGATTGTTGGCCGATTTCTTTTTCCACGGCATCTTTGAGCGCGCCTTTAAAATCAAAAGCGGCACTTTGTAGGCTGGCAACACCTAATAAGCTTGCGACCAAGATGGAGATTAGGCGATATTGGTGATGTGTCGACTGTTTTTTTGATGTTTGATTTGCGCTCATTGAGCACCACCTTTCACTTCTTTTAAGTTTTTAAAAGCAACGCTGTTTAAGTTTCCGGCTTTAGCAAAAGCACGGCCTTTTTCTGCATTTAAGGTATAGCTTTCTAGCGTTTTAATTTCTTCTTCATTAAATTTAGCTGCTTTTAACTCTTGCTCACTTAAGCCACGAACACCGGTCGTTGATACCACTTGTCCCGTACCTGCACGACCACTAGCCACGGCTAGTACTCCAGCTGCTTGGTTGCTGCTGGTTGCTGCACCACGTTTTACTGAAAGTAAACGTACCCAGCCTGAGCCTTTTTTCGCTTTTACTTGTAACCAAGCACCTTGTTTTTTGATGATTTCCAAACTTTCACCACGTGCAAAACTGCCGGTGATTTTTGCATCAGCATATGGTTCTGTGCGTAAGTTGTCATTTTTAAGCGCACTACCTGTTTCGGCTGCAGCGCTCATGCCTGCATAAAGTAAAGGAATTAAACTGCTCGCGATTAATGCTTGCTTTAAGTAATGCTTCATTGGTTTTCACCTTGTAAAATGTTTAATTTTCTAAAATATCTAATTTGATAATGGCTTGTGCAAATAACCCTCTCCATTGATTTGCCATCGGCTTTGCTGTGTTGAGCACTCCTGCATGCAATATATAACGCGCGGTTGTGTTAGCAGGTATACCCGTATTCTGTATTAATCGGTTGAGCTCCTCGCCAAGCTGCTTAGCGGCTTGCTCTGCTTTAATTGCTATCGCTTCATCATCATGGCGATAAGCCCAGCTGACAATAATCATGTCGCTAAACAAGCCCCATATGCCACTTTGGGTACCTTTTAAAATTTCCACTGTGCCTTGTTGATGAACTTCCTGTTGAATTTTATGTTGTAATTTTTTGAGTATGCTATCGCTGAGTGGTTCTTGCGTTTCAAATAAAATTGGCATCAGTAGAATCGCCGAACCCTTTTTGCCTGATTCTACGTCATTTGCTAATAGCCGTTGCATTGCGCGGTCGTTAGCTAGCGCATATATTTTAGCCACACTAAAATACATAATGGCCCAGGCAATAGGGCCGGTGAGGTCTAAATAGGTGTTTGTAAAGTTGATAGCAAGGTAAGACAGCGTAATCAAGATAATTTGGCTACTACTGAAAATAGTCGTTACTTTGTCTCGGTCTACATTGCGGAAGAATGCCAGTGCGGTCAGCCAGATTAACGTTAGGCTCATTAATATATAAGGCGTTTTTCCTCGCCACACTTTTAAATAATCATCGTGTTTAACGTTATCAATGGCTGTAGCTAGAATCTCTACCCCTGGGTGTGCTTTTGCCATCGCGGTTGCTTTAAGGTCAAACAATGAAGGCGCGGTAGAGCCGATAATCACTATTTTGTCTTTAAACTCATTAGGCGGGCGTTTTTTCACCTTGCTGGCCATATCTGCGTAAACATCACTGAACGTTGCAAATTGGTAGGTAAAGGGTTTGCCACGCCAATTGATCAGCATGTTTTGTGGAAGCGTGTCTGAGTTTTTCTGTACAAAGCTACCGACTGCTAAGGGGAGGGAAGGCAGTACCCAGCCATTTTCGTCGTGCCAAAGTCTGTATTCACGCACAATACCGTCTTTATCTGGGTAAATGTTATGCGTACCTAGGTGCTGGGAGTTTAGTGCAGCCTCAAAATGCGGCAGAACGATTGCAATTGGTTTGGTTGTGGTATTTGCATCTGTGGCTAGTCCAGTGCGCTTAATGCCCGGAATCATATCAGGTGTGACCTGACTTAACTGATCACTAGCTTCAGCAAGCCGCAGCATCGGGAAGAACGTATTTTGGGTGCTGGCAATCACCTCGTTAAAATATGCATCACTATCTTGGTTGTAAATATCAGGGTCACTAAATAGTATGTCAAACACCACTGCCTTAGGCTGTTGTGCTTCAATGTTTTCTAAAAACTCACCTAATACTTGCCTAGGCCAAGGCCAGCGACCATACTCTGCAGACATTGCACTCAAGGATGCTTCATTGATATCAACGATGACAATGTCGGCATCTGGCTTGGGCTCGATAATCCGATTTTTCACCATCATATCAAACGCACGGTCTCGCATGTTTTCACCCACATGGAACAAGCTGGCATCTAATAAAACCAGCACAGTGAGCAGTGCGCTTAGGTATAAGTAAAAGCTGTTATGTAGCCGGCGTGTAATGTTGGCTAGCCACTGGTTGATGAGTAGTTTTAGTTTAAGCACGATTAGCCTAACAAGATTATTAATAGGGTTAAGTTTGGCATAGTCCGCAGTGTTTTAGAAATAGTCTTTTGAAAACTTTTGTTAATTACATCTAAAACATCAATGTCATATGATTGACAATTGAACGTGTGTTCTATAAAGCATCTATTTAAACCATGAATTTATAGAGATGCTAAACAAGCATCGGGTATAATTTAGCCTATGTTACAAATCATTATATTAATTATTTCATTTGCTATTCTTTTGCTGCTTCTATTACAGATGTGGCGTGAAAGCAAAGTAGATCACAATACGCTTATACTGCAACAGTTAGAGGAAAAGCATCGCGCCATGTTGCTAGACTTTAACGATGGCTTAAATAAACTTGGCGACAGGTTGAGCAGTGCCACTAACGAGACCAGTGAGCGTCTGCGTGCCAGTGTGGCAAGTGAGTTGCAAGCAACACGCGATGCGATGCAAGCATTACAGCTTGCACAAAACAACAGTCTTTCTCAAACACGTGAAACGGTGTTGGAAAAACTGCATACGACATTGGCAGAGCAGGGTAAAGCCGAGCAGGAGCTAATCCAGTCAACCATGCGCAATGCGACATTACAGCTTACTGCAAGTATTGAGGTGCTGACTAAATCAGTAGATGGTCGACTTGAGTTGATTGGTGGCAAAGTGTCTGAGCGTTTGGATGAAGGCTTCAAGAAAACTAATCAAACCTTTATGGATGTCATGGCGCGCCTTGCAACCATTGATGAAGCGCAAAAGAAAATTGACGGCTTAACCACCAATGTGGTGAGCTTACAGGAGTTGTTAGGCGATAAGCGCTCACGCGGTGCTTTTGGTGAAGTGCAATTAGAGGCATTGGTGCGCAACGTGTTGCCCGTAAATTCTTTTGCAATGCAGCATACTTTTGAGAACGGCACGCGTGCTGACTGTGCGTTGTTTTTACCTGAACCTACTGGCGTGGTTGCTGTGGATAGTAAATTTCCGTTGGAAAACTATCACCGCATGCTAGATAACAAGCTGAGCGACGCAGAAAAGCTTGTTGCTGAAAAACAATTTAAATTAGATGTTAAGAAGCATGTCGATGACATAGCCACTAAATACATTATTTCTAATGTGACCTCCGATGGTGCCGTGATGTTTATTCCAGCAGAGGCTGTGTTTGCTGAGTTGCACGCCTATCATGCTGACGTCATTGAGTATGCCATGAATAAACGTGTTTGGGTGGTTTCGCCAACTACCTTGATGGCCGTTTTGAACACGGCTAGAGCAGTATTAAAAGACGTAGAAACCCGTAAGCAAGTGCACGTCATTAAAGAAGAGCTAGGTAAGCTCAGTAAAGATTTTGGACGTTTTGATTTACGTATGAAAAAGCTTGCTGACAATATTAGACAGGCGCATGAGAATGCACAGGACGTGCATATTTCTAGCCAAAAGATTTCACAAAGATTTGCGCAAATCGAACGTGTAGAGTTAACCAAGAACACCCCCGATTTGTTAGATATTATTGATGATAAAACAGATTAACTTAGTTAAGTAACCCAATGAAAATTAAATTATTTTACTTCGCAAGACTTAAAGAAACACTCAAATATTCTACAGAGGATTTAGAGTTGCCTGATGAGTCATTCACGATTCTTAAATTGAAAGCTTTTCTCGCCAAACGAGGTGATGTGTGGGGACAAATGCTGATGGGGAAGCTTAAGGTAAGAGCAGCAATTAACCATGAGCTTGTGGATGATAAAGCGGTAATTAACGATGGTGACGAGGTTGCGTTTTTTCCTCCTGTCACTGGCGGTTAAATGTTGATGCTTTGCGGCGTATCGATAAAAGTATGACAGTTAGAGTACAAACAGAAGATTTTGATGTTGGCTTAGAAATCAATCAACTACGTCAAGCACGTAAGGATATTGGTGCGGTTGTTAGTTTTGTGGGCTTAGTGCGCGATTTGAATGAGGGTGATGAAGTGTCACAGCTCACGCTTGAGCATTATCCGGGCATGACAGAGAAATCTTTAAGTTCGATTATTGATCAAGCAAAAATACGTTGGAATATCATCGATGCTTTAATTGTACATCGCGTTGGAACACTGCAACCTAGCGATCAAATCGTGCTGGTCGTTGTGAGTAGCGCCCATCGTGGAGATGCATTCTCCGCATGTGAATTTATGATGGATTATCTAAAAACAGAGGCACCATTCTGGAAAAAAGAAGCAAACTCAAAAGGTGAGCATTGGGTAGAGGCAAAATCAGCAGATGATATGGCACGTGATCGTTGGAATATAGAAAAATAATATGCAAAAAACATTAACACCTCAAGAGCTAACCCTAAATGTGGCATTGGGTCAATTCAACTTTGCTGATACTTCAGCATTACTCGTTGAAACGCACGATAGCGCACAATATCAAGCATGGGTCGCACAAGCGGAAGCTAAAAAAGCGGCTGAGTTTGGATTAAGTATTCAGCAATCTGGCTTTAACTTGCTTGCATTGGGTGAGCCTGGTTCGGGTAGAACCACGCTGATGACGAGTGTGATGCACGATGCTGCAAAAAAATGGCCAGCAGCGAGTGATTTAGTAGCGCTTTATCAGTTTGAAGGTAACGGAAAACCTCTGTTTATCAAGTTGCCGGCTGGTGCTGGTGTACAGTTAAAGCAAGCGCTAGATAGTTTTGTGCGTGTTTTTGCAAAAGACCTTGCAAGTTTATTAGAGGCTAAAGTGCAGCAAAATTCTGTTGCGCCATTACAGACATTTTTAGATGTGCAGTTAAGCTTGATTAAGGCCAGTCTGACGCTCATAGATCCAGACAAAATGCCGACGCATTACTTCAATACGCTGCAAAAAGATATTTTAGAGACATTGGAAAATTGGCAGCCCACAACAAGCCCAGATGGTGAAAGTAACCTTGAAGCACTCTTATCTGAGAGTTTCTTTGGGCGCTATCGTGCCAACGTATTAGTGGAGCATCATGCAACACAGCATGCGCCAGTACTTTATGATAACGACCCTAGTTTGCAATCCTTATTTGGTGGAATAGAGGGTGCCAGCGAGGCTAGTAATATCCCAGACTTTATGCGCTTACGTGCTGGTAATTTGATGCGTGCTGATGGAGGCACATTGTTGCTACACTTGCGTGACATTGTTGCAGATGAGCAAAATGGAACGCATATTCTTGAGAAATTACATCGCTTCTTACGTAATGGCACTTTGCAGATTGAGGACTTAAGCAGCAGTAGCAATCAAGGCAGTAGCTTGATTAGTGCACAAGCGGCGATACAGGTTTCAGTCAAAATTGTGTTGATTGCCACCCGTGAAGACTATTACGAGCTATTGGGTGTGAAGCCAGACTTCTTTGATTACTTTCCCATCAAAATAGAGTTTGCTGATCAAGTAAAAGCAACGCCTGAAAACTATGCAGCTTATGCCTCTTTTATTGCCCACAAGTGCCGTCAACATCATTGTTGCCACTTTACTGCAGAAGCTGTTGCTGCTTTATTACAAGCAATGCATCGCTTAATTGAGGATCAAACAAGACTTAGCACTAAGTTTGCCGTGTTGGAAAAATTACTTTTGGAAAGTGCTGCCGCTGCTAATTTGCGTGGCGCGCAATTAGTAGAAATTGAAGATGTGAAATCAGCAATTCAACGCAAATATGCACGCCACAGTTATATTGAGGCACATATGCGAGATTCTATCGTGGATAAAGAGCTCATTATCAGCGTGCATGGTGAATGTATCGGCCAGATTAATGGCCTGACGCATATCGATTTATCTGAAGCAAGTTTTGGTTCACCAGTTCGTATTTCTGCGAACTGCTACCCAGGTAGCCGCGGTGTGCTCACCATTGACCGTGAAGTGAGTATGAGTGGCCCAACGCATGATAAAGGCGTTATGATCTTACAAAGCTGGCTACATACTAACTTTGCGTTATTGAATCCACTTAACCTTACAGCCTCGCTTGTGTTTGAGCAAGAGTATAGCGGTGTGGATGGCGACTCAGCCTCATGTGCAGAGCTCTTCGCGCTACTCTCATCACTTGCACAAGTGCCCATTAAGCAAGGCATTGCGGTCACTGGTGCGCTCAATCAGCATGGCGAAGTGCTACCAGTCGGTGGCCTAAATGAGAAGATTGAAGGCTATTTCAGAGTATGTAAAGAAATAGGCTTAGATGGTAAACAAGGCGTGCTGATGCCTGAGCGCAATATGCGCCATCTCATGCTCAGTGACGAAGTCATTCAAGCAGTTGAAAATGGTCAATTTCATATTGCCACCATGAATAATGTAGCCGAGGGTATTCACTACTTAACGGGGCATCAATTAGAGTCTCTGAATGTCATGGCAGAAGTGGTGCTTAAAGGCTTTAAAACCATCCTAGAAACTAACTCACCTAAAAACTATGGAATTTCAATAAGGTAGTAAACTAGATGATGAGCAAACATTTATCCACAGATATTCGTTGGCAGCAACGCTTCTCAAACTATCAAAAAGCGCTCGCACAACTGACTAAATTTATTGCAAAAAATGATTTAAATGAGTTAGAAGAACAAGGCTTGATTCAGAGCTTTGAGTATACGCATGAGCTAGCATGGAAAACCTTAAAAGATTTTTTAGAGCACAGCGGTAATGCCGAAATTTTTGGATCAAAAGATACGACAAGACTTGCCTTTAAATTAAGCCTTATTGAAGATGGTGAAGGGTGGATGCTGATGATACAAGACCGTAATCAAACCAGTCATACCTATAATATTGAAACTGCAAGAGCGATAGTAGACCATATCAGGCAACGCTACTTTTTGTTATTCCAACAGTTAGAGACGCAACTGAAAGCGTTACACAATGCAGCTTAAAGATCTATCTGAAAAATCAGGTTTGCCAGAAGCAACTATCAGAAAAATCACATCTACGCTTATAGAGCATGCTGATTTAACAAAAGCAATCCTTTATGGTTCGCGCGCAAAAGGTAATTTCCGCGAGGGTTCTGACATTGATTTGGTTTTGTTTGGAGATAAACTTAACTACAATGATTTAGCTAGCATTGCAAGCCAACTAGATGACTTGTTCTTACCCTATACATTTGATCTTTCTCTATATAATCAAATTGATAACCCTGAACTCATTGATCATATAAACCGAGTTGGCATTGTCTTTTACTCAAATGCATAGACTTCAAATTGTTTATGCTAAACCTAACATTTCTAGATCAGCATAAAAACACGGAATATAAGCAGTATGAATGCGTTAGATAATAGCAAATGCAGGCTGGATAAATGGTTATGGGCTGCACGTTTCTTTAAAACTCGTAGCTTAGCCACTACCGCGATTGATACTGGTAAAGTGCATGTGGATGGCGACCGTGTAAAACCTGCAAAAGAGGTACATATCGGTCAAGTGATTCACATCCGTAACCGAGACTTTGAAATTGAAGTCAATGTTCAAGCCCTATCAAATATACGCAAAGGCGCATCAGAAGCTGCGCTGCTATACTCTGAAACCATAGAAAGCATCGCTAAACGTGAAAATGCTAAACTCACAGGCGAGCATGATTTTGCCCAACGAGACCGTGGAGCAGGGCGCCCAACCAAAAGACAGCTTAGAGATATCAAGAAGTTTACGGGTGGCGCTTATTAGCTTCGTGTACTTCTAAAATATATGCGTAACACAAACTCAACACTGGCATAATAAATTCAAAATGACTTCTAAAAACATTAGCATTAGCGCTTTGATGGAAACTACTGATGTGCGATTTGGTACAAGTGGTTTGCGTGGCTTAGTCGAACAAATGAATGATGAGCTTTGCTATGCATATGTTGCGGCCTTTTTACATACGGTTGTTGGTAGTTTGGGTACTGATAAAAGAGTAGTGTTAGGACATGATCTGCGCCCCAGTAGTCCAGGTATCGCTAATGCTTGTGCAAAAGCAATCATAGATTCAGGTATGGAGGTTTTGTATGCTGGTGAGCTGCCAACACCCGCGCTAGCTTCATACGCTTATGAACATGCTTTGCCTGCGATTGTTGTCACTGGTAGTCATATACCTTTTGATCGTAATGGTATTAAGTTTTACAAATCAACTGGTGAAATATCTAAATCAGATGAGTTATTAATACAGCAGGCTTCCGTAGATTTTCCTGAAAACGGCGCTATTTCTTCAATTAATTCACTTGTGGCAGATGCTAGCGTTAAGTCTCACTATTTAAAGCGATATATTGACTTTTTCGGAAACGCGAATCTCGCTGGTATGCGTGTTGCTATATACGAACATTCGAGTGTTGCTAGAGACATTCTGCGTGAAGTGTTAGAAGCATTGGGTGTGAGTGTCATTTCCTTAGGTCGTAGTGAAGATTTTGTCCCAATTGATACAGAAGCCGTCAGACAAGAAGATATTTTGCAAGCAGAAGAATGGGCAAAACAATATAGCTTTGATGCAATAGTATCTACTGATGGTGATGCAGACAGGCCGCTGATAAGTGATGAAAATGGTCATTGGTTACGTGGGGATGTTGTTGGAGTTTTATCCGCAAGATTATTATCAGCTAGAGTGGTGGTGACGCCGGTGAGTAGCAACACCCTTACTGAGAAGTCAGCATGGTTTAATCAAGTTGTTCGCACTAAAATTGGGTCACCTTACGTGATTGATGCAATGCAGGCTTCTTTAAATACTAAAGACAGTGGAAACAATCAAAGTGTCGTTGGTTTTGAAGCTAATGGTGGGTTCTTGTTAGGCAGCACTATTACATTAAATGGGAAGATGCTAAATGCGCTGCCAACTCGTGATGCAATTTTGCCTATCTTAGCGATACTTTCTATCTCTAAACAAAATCAGCAGCCTATATCTAGACTGATTGAAACATTACCGCACCGTTATACTGCAAGCGATAGATTGCAAAATTTCCCTGTGATTAAAAGCACACAGCTAATTGAAAAATTAAATAAAAATCATCAACTTGCTGATAGCTTAATGTCTGGAAACTCTGGCTCTGTCCGCACTGTAAATACTGTAGATGGTTTTAGAGTTACATTTGAAAACGGTGACATTGTCCATCTGCGCCCATCAGGAAATGCTCCAGAATTACGTTGTTACGCAGAGTCTGAAAGTCAAAAAAGAGCTCAGTTTTTATGTCAGCAGTGTTTGTCTAAAATTAGTATATGAATTTTTAAATAATTTTGATTGTCTGGCTCGATAAAAACCTAAATTAATATATTGTATTTTCAATATCTAATATAAAAATTTTTAGCGGTTAAGCCGCATTCTAATTTGAATTATCCTATCATAAACAATTATTGTTAGATGCTTATTTTGTAGTACCTTTTTAAAAATAAAGTTGGAGTATGTCTTTTACGCATAAAGGCTTCAAATTGTGACACCTCTTAATGATCAATAATATTCAAATTTTACGTGCTTTTGCTGCTATTAATGTTGTTTTGACTCACATTATTGGCACTTCCACCTCATATTATCAAGATACTTTTCTATTAAGATACTTTGAGGGTTGGGGTGGTAATGGTGTTGATATCTTTTTTGTCATTTCTGGGTATGTAATGCTTCATACGCAGATAATTCAGAGACGTACACCATACGAGTTTTTTAAGAATCGTGTTGTTCGTATTGTCCCCATATATTGGGCTCTTACCTTCTTTGTTTTAATGCTTTATTTTGTGTTTCCATCAGTTACTAGAGAGATATTAGTCACTCCAGTTTGGGTGGTGTCGTCACTTTTTTTTACATCTAGCATTTTTACAAGTAATTATCCTGTTGTTTATGTTGGCTGGACACTTGAGTTTGAAATGTTTTTCTACTTGATTTTCTCTATCGGTTTATTTTTAAAGTCTTGGAGATTGCAAGTTACTTTTGTTGTTATTTCGTTACTTACTTTTACTATCATTACTAACAACTTTATAATTGTAGAATTTTTGTTAGGTATGTTCGTGGCTTGCATATTCCGAACCTATAACTTTTCCAAAAGAAAAGGCTTAGCTATATTCATATTTGGAACATTACTTCTGCTTGCGTCAATCTCATCTGAAATAAAAAGCTTAAATCTGAATAGGATTTTTATTTGGGGTATACCATCCTTTTTTATTGTTTTTGGCCTTTTATACTCTACACAAGTTAAGTGCCGTAGTTTAGTGTATTTAGGCAATGCCTCCTACAGTATTTACCTTGTTCAAATATTAACTATTCCAGCTTTCTATAAGTTATTCAGTAAAGTTTCTTACGATTGGAATGGAGATTTTCTTGCTTTTTTGTGTCTGGTTTTCAGTGTGACTTTCGGCTGTGTAGTTTATTCGGTTGTAGAAAAACCATTAACCGAAATGCTGAAAAGATTCATTTAATTTTCTATTTGCCACTTCAATTTAGCGCTTTAACTGTCTTATAAAATATTAACCTATTAAACCTCTTTGACTTATTAAATTAATTATCAGTAATTCATTTTTTAGATAAAGAACTTTGTTTGGTTCGGTTTATTATTTGTTATAATTGCGTTCAACAAATGAACAGATTCTGATTCCTTTTATGTTAACTGACGAATATAGGTACAAAATACTTAAACTACTTGAAGTCAATTCTGGGCTCAGCCAGCGCGAGCTTGCAAAAGCTTTGGGTATTAGTTTAGGTAAGACCAACTTCTGTGTTAACGCACTGATTGAAAAGGGATTCCTTAAGGTAAGAAACTTTAAAAACAGTAAAAATAAACTCGCCTATTTGTATTTGTTAACGCCGAATGGTGTTGAAGAAAAATCGATAATTACCCTCAGGTTTCTAAAATCTAAGGTTGCTGAATATGAAATCCTTAGTACTGAAATAAAATCTCTCGTGCAAGAAGCAAATGTTTGCTCAGATCACTTTTCTTCTCATCTCGAACTGATGCAACTTAGTCTGGATGAGCAGGAATCTTAAAATTACATCATGGCTAAATCCTTAATTAACATTACCCCAGTTATTCTAAGTGGAGGTTCCGGTTCGAGATTGTGGCCTTTATCGCGTAGAGGTTTCCCTAAGCAATTTTTGGTGCTATCTGGTACGGATAGTCTCTTTCAGCAAGCGACTAATCGTTTAAGTCATTTGTCTGCTACAGATATTGTGGTTGGGGAAACTCTAATTGTGACTAATGAAGAGCATCGTTTCTTGGTGCTTGATCAGTTGCGTGAGTTTACAAAAATATCAGCCAGCTTATTGCTTGAGCCTGAAGGGCGAAACACAGCACCAGCACTTACTCTGGCAGCGCTACAAGCAGTTTCTGGTGGAGAAGACCCCGTTCTCGTTGTTACCCCAGCAGATCAAACTGTGCAGAATGGTGAGGCTTTTACCAAAGCACTACAAAACAGCATTCGTGTAGCGGCGACTGGCGCAATTGTGATTTTAGGAATTAAACCAGATAAGCCTGAAACTGGATTTGGTTACATTAAACGTGAGGGGCAGGCTGGCTCAAATACTGAATATGATGTAGCAAAGTTTGCAGAAAAACCTGATTATCAAACTGCAAAATCATACTGTGCATCTGGAAGTTACCTATGGAATAGTGGGATGTTTGTGGTGCGTGCTAGCGTATGGCTTAAAGCGCTGAAGCATTTTAGGGCGGATATTTTGCAATGCACTTCAAATGCCTTTAGTAGTAGTGTACGAGACAATCAGTTTATTCGGCCTGATGCGACTTTGTTCGCAAATATACCAAGTGAATCTATAGATTATGCAGTCATGGAAAAGTGCCCTGGATCAGATTTCCCAATTAAGATGATATCGCTTGATGCTGGCTGGAATGATCTTGGCGCTTGGGATGCTGTTTGGCAGGTGGGGCAGCAAGATGCTAATGGTAATGTGTCTAGTGGCGATACAATCATTGAACATACAAGTAATACGTTGATAAATGCAAGCCATAGATTGGTGAGCACAGTAGGTGTCAATAATTTAGTGATTATTGAAACTGCGGATGCTGTATTGGTTGCTGATCGCGGGATGAGTCAGGACGTTAAAAAAATAGTTAGCCAGTTAGAGTCACAAAAACGAGAAGAACGCATTTTACACAGAAAAGTATCTCGTCCTTGGGGTTGGTATGACACTATTGATGTAGGTGAGCGATTTAAAGTAAAACGGATACAGGTCAACCCTGGTGCTAGCTTAAGCTTGCAAAAACACACCAAACGCGCAGAGCATTGGGTAGTGGTAAGAGGTACAGCTGAAGTAACTTGTGGAGATAAAGTGATTACACTTCATGAAAATGAATCAACTTTTATTCCATTAGGTGAAACACATCGTCTAGCGAATACTGGCAATACTTCATTGGAGATTATTGAGGTGCAGTCTGGTACTTATTTGGGTGAAGACGATATAGTTCGTTATAAAGACAGTTATGGCAGAATAGAAGAGGGAAATGTATGACTAAAGTTGCGTTAATTACAGGCGTTACAGGGCAAGATGGAGCATATTTAGCCGAGTTGCTGCTTGATAAAGGATATGAGGTTCATGGTATAAAGCGTCGTAGTTCATTGTTTAACACTGCGCGAATTGATCATTTATTCCATGATGTGCATGAAAGAGGCAAGCCATTCTTTCTGCATCATGGCGATATGACAGATTCATCTAGCTTAACTCGTATTATTCAGAAAGTTCAGCCTGACGAGATTTATAACCTAGCAGCGCAAAGCCATGTTGCGGTATCATTTGAAGAGCCTGAGTATACTGCAAACTCTGATGCACTGGGCGCATTGAGGATTTTAGAAGCCATTAGAATGTTAGGTTTGGAGAAAAAAACTAAGTTTTACCAAGCTTCTACATCAGAATTGTATGGCCTAGTGCAAGAAACTCCGCAAAAAGAAACAACACCATTCTATCCGCGTTCGCCCTATGCTGTTGCAAAGCTTTATGCTTACTGGATTACAGTTAACTATCGTGAAGCCTATGGTATTTATGCTTGTAATGGCATCTTGTTTAACCATGAAAGTCCAATACGTGGCGAAACTTTCGTGACACGTAAAATCACTCGTGCTTTGGCACGTATCAAGTTGAATCTGCAAGATTGTTTATATCTTGGCAATATGGATTCTTTACGTGACTGGGGACATGCAAAAGATTATGTTGAAATGCAATGGTTAATGCTGCAACAAGAAACACCTGAAGATTTTGTAATTGCTACAGGCGTGCAATACAGTGTGCGTGATTTTGTGAATGCAGCGGCAAAAGAGCTTGGCATAGCCATTACGTGGCAGGGTGAAGGTGTGGATGAAAAAGGCTACAATGCCGCAGGAAAATGCATTGTGGCAGTTGATCCGCGTTATTTCCGTCCAACAGAAGTGGAAACTTTGCTAGGCGATGCTAGTAAAGCCAAAAATAAACTTGGCTGGGTGCCAAAAATCAGCTTTGAAGATTTAGTAAGCGAGATGGTTCGAGAAGATTTAAAGGGTGCAGAGCGTGATGAGTTAGTTAAAAAGCACGGCTATACGGTTTTCAAACCTCAAGAATAGTCTAGTAAACTATGAGTAAAACTAAAATCTTATTAACTGGCGGCGGCGGTATGGTTGGGTGCAATATTTTGGAGCATCCCTCTATCAGCGAGTTTGAAATACTTGCGCCGCGTAGCCGTGAGTTAGATTTACGCGACTTTAGCGCAGTACTAAGTTATTTGAGTAAACATCAGCCCAATATGGTCATTCATGCTGCAGGTAAGGTGGGTGGCATTCAGGCTAATATGCGCGAACCAGTGGGATTCTTGATGGAAAATCTCGATATGGGGCGCAACATTGTGAGTGCTGCGCACAAGGTAGGCATTAAGCGTCTAATTAATCTCGGTAGTTCATGTATGTATCCACGTAACTACTCAGAGCCGTTACGTGAAGAAATGGTGCTTAAAGGCGAACTTGAGCCTACTAACGAGGGTTATGCGCTGGCCAAGGTAGTAACGGCTAGGTTTTGTGATTACATCATGCGTGAGGATGCAAGTTATCAATATAAGACGCTAATCCCTTGTAATCTTTATGGACGTCATGATAAGTTTGACCCCGTTCACTCTCACTTGCTTCCCGCAATTATTCATAAAGTGCACCTAGCCAAACAAAATGGTCAACAAACTGTTGAAATATGGGGTGATGGAACCGCTCGACGCGAGTTTATGTATGTAGGTGATTTGGCTGATGCAGTTGTTAGAGCGATCCATAATTTTGAAACGTTACCCCCTTATATGAATATAGGGTTGGGGCATGATTTTACAATCAATGAGTATTATCAAGTGACAGCAGAAGTAATGGGATACACAGGAAGTTTTGTACACGATATTAGTAAGCCAGTTGGTATGGCGCGTAAGCTTGTGAGTGTAGATCGTCAGCAGGCTTGGGGCTGGAATGCTCAAAGCGACTTACGTACGGGCATAGAAAAAACATACGAATTTTATTTAAAGGAATATTTGCAATGAGTATCAAGTTTCCATTAGCCACAGCAACTTGGGGGCAAGAAGAGCAAGATGCGATGCAACGTGTTATAGCCTCTGGTATGTACACCATGGGTGCAAATGTACAAGCCTTTGAACGTGATTTCGCTCATTACGTAGGGAGTAAGCATTGCGTGATGGTGAATTCTGGTTCATCCGCTATATTGTTGATGGTGGCAGCATTGTTCTATACCAAAAACTCACAATTGAAGCTGCAGCGTGGTGATGAAGTGATTGTTCCTGCGGTGTCGTGGAGCACTACGTTCTATCCACTATATCAATACGGGTTGAAAATCAAGTTTGTGGACATTGATCTGAACACCTTGAACTATGATCTTAATCAATTAGAGCAGGCTGTTACAGATAAAACACGTGCGATCATGGCTGTGAATCTGCTTGGTAATCCAAACGATTTTGGACGTATCCAGCAGATTATCGGTGAGCGTAATATCGTGTTGATTGAAGATAACTGTGAGTCGATGGGTGCTAAGTATGAGGGCAAGCATGCTGGCACTTTTGGTGTAATGGGTGGTTACAGCTCTTTCTTTAGCCATCATATTTCCACCATGGAAGGTGGTTTGATTGTAACGAATGATGAAGAACTATACCAAATTTTACTTTCACTTCGAGCGCATGGTTGGACACGCAACTTACCTAAGCATAATCTTGTGTGTAGCGAGAAGAGCGACGACCCGTTCGAGGAGTCATTTCGATTTGTGCTGCCTGGTTATAACGTTCGCCCACTGGAAATTGAAGGGGCATTGGGAGTTGAACAAGTCAAGCGTTTACCTAGCTTAATAGCCGCCCGCCGAGAAAATGGAAAATTGCTACAGGCCGCATTATCAAATCACCCAGATATCATTATTCAACAAGAGATAGGTGAGAGTAGTTGGTTTGGATTCAGTTTAGTGATACGCCCAGGTAGTAAAATGACACGCAAAGCATTAGTGGCAAAATTAAATGAACTTGGTTTTGAGTGTCGTCCTATTGTTGCAGGTAATTTTGCTAAAAATGAAGTGGTGAAATATTTTGATTCAGAAGTGCATGGCACATTAAAAAATGCTGAACATATTGATCAAAATGGATTGTTTGTGGGTAATCATCATTACCCAATCCCCGAGGCTTTTGTTGCTCTCGAAAAAATATCTTGATTGGATAATACAATGAGCTTTCTATCAAAAGTTAAAAATAAGCTAACTTTACTATTTCGTAGGTATATATTACGCGAACCTTTCTTGCTAGAAGTTAGCCGCTGGTTTGATGACAATGGTGATGAAACCCTGCGTTTAGATTACCCTCTGAACAAGGATAGTATCGTATTCGATTTAGGTGGTTATCATGGTGATTTTGCAGCAGCTATACATGAAAAGTTTGGATGTACAATTTATATTTTTGAGCCTGTTCCAGAGTTTTATCAGATGTGTGTTGACCGATTTCAAGGTAATAAAAAAATCGTTTGTTTGAATTATGGGCTTTCATCTGCTGATGGCTGGTTAGATATTAATATGGCAGAGAATGCTTCAAGTTTTACTTCTCCTAACATTAAAGGATCAATGCAACGAGTGCAAGTACGTTCAGTTGTGGATTGTATTAGGGAGTTAATGATTAATCAAATTGACTTAATGAAGATAAACATAGAAGGAGGGGAGTTTGATGTTGTTCCTGCAATTATCGAGTCGGGTGATATTAAAAAGGTGCAATATCTACAAGTTCAGTTTCATAACTTTTTAGATAATGCAGCCAAGCGACGAGAAACGATAAGACATGAACTCACAAATACGCATACAGAAATGTGGAGTTATGACTTTGTTTGGGAGAGCTGGAAGTTAAAGGGTGAAAGCCGTTGAGTGATGTAATCTATGCTAACTTCGAGGCGCGAGGTTTTGCGGGAAATGTGATTTTCGATTTAAGTCACAAAAACAATAGAGATAATTGTTTTCAGCCATATTATTTGATGCGAGAGCAGCTAAAGCAGCATGGTATTGAGATTAATACGAGCGATACTAATGTTGGAAAGTCATTAGCATTTGAGTTACACATGGATGTACAGAAGCAAAGTGTTAATACGGCATATTATTTACTGATGCTTGAAACACCGCAGGTCTGGCCGTCAAATGGTATTGCGTCAAATTGGGATTGTTATCGTAAAGTTTTTACTTGGAATGATGACTTGGTGGATGGTAATCGTTTCATAAAAATCAATTTTCCTAATCCAGTTTATGTTGGTCCTGTTATTGGATTTTCAGATCGAGATCAGTTTTGTTGTCTAATTTCTAGCAATCGGACACTTTCTTTGCAAGATAATCGAGATTTATATCCAGAGCGCGTCAATGCGATCCGTTGGTTTGAAACTCATGCTCAACAAGATTTTGATTTATATGGGGTAGGTTGGGATATCCCTGTGGTACGTAGTGGTTTGGTTGGAAAGATAGAGCGTCGATTTTGGGGTATTATTGGTCGACTCTTTACATTGCAGCCATTTCCTAGTTACCGTGGAAAAGTTGCTCACAAGCAAGATGTATTAACGCGAACAAAATTTTCAATTTGCTATGAAAATATGCGTGACTTGCCTGGCTACATCACTGAAAAAATATTCGACAGTTTTTTTTCTGGTTGCGTTCCTGTGTATTGGGGTGCCAGCAATATCACGGATTATATTCCCGCAGATTGTTTCGTTGACCGTCGCCAGTTTAACGACACAGAGGATGTATATCGCTTTCTTAAATCAATGACGGAAATAGAGTTTGTGGGCTATCAACAACGTATTGCAGCGTTTTTACAAAGTGAGGCCGTGTATCAGTTTGGTTCAGAGTTTTTCGCGAAGACTATCGTTAATACGATAATTCAGGATATTGGTCTTGAGCCGTGATTTGATACTGATTGTTGGGGGGCGGCTAGCTGCAGCATTAATGGCATTAGTTACTATAAGGGCTGTAACAACATTTCTTAGCCCTGAGCAATACGGTGAACTCGCTTTATTAATCACAGTGCAAATGTTTTGTGGCTTATTTTTGATTAATCCTGTAGGGCAACATATTAATTTGCACACGCATGCATGGTGGGATGATGGTACGCTCTTCTCAAGACTAAAGTCATATAGAAATTATATACTCTGGGTTTCACTTGTAGGTGGCTTAGTTGCTTTGAGCATAGAGGAGCAGTATTCTGCTGAACAGTGTATTTTGCTTTTTATTTCAATGTTCACAATGGTTGTTGCAGGCACCTGGAACGCGACTCTAATACCTGCGTTGAATATGCTTGGCTTTCGAGGTGCTTCAGTAATTTGGTCTATCATTACTGTAGCAATTGGGTTGGCCAGTTCTATTTTTTTAGTTATGTGGTTATCATCCGCTACTGCTTGGTTTGCTGGGCAAGCAGTAGGTATGGCATTGGGGGTGTTGGGTGCTAAGCATGTTTTACGACAACATGTTATACATTCTAAGCGTTCTGAAAATCGCTTGCCGTTGTTGACTAAAAATACGGTCAGAACATATTGCTTACCTTTAGCAGTGGCAACGGGGCTTATGTGGTTGCAGCTTAGTGGTTACAGGTTTTTGATTGAAAAGTATTGGGGATTGGCGCAATTAGGCTTTTTGGTCATAGGTTTACAGCTTGCTGGTCAAATTTTTGCACTCGCAGAATCATTAGCTATGCAATTCTTCTACCCGCTTTTTTACCGTCGTGTTAGTAAGCATGAAAATTTAACAGAAGTTGAATCCGCTTTTTCTGATTTATTAAATACTTTGGTACCTGCGTATTTTGTTCTTACTGGGATGGTAATTTTTAGTGCACCATATCTACTTAAAGTGTTAGTCGCTTCTCAATTTCAAAATGCAATTATTTTCGTTATGTTGGGTGCTGGTATTGAATTGTGTCGTGTATTAAGTAACTTACTCAGTAATGCAGCGCAAATCAAACGCGAAACTAAATCACTTGCTTTGCCATATGCATTGGGGTCAATCACTTCATTGGGTTTGATCTATTTTGCAGGGGTGCGGCATGTGGAAATCAGTTGGGCTGGTATGGCGTTAGTACTTGGTGCTATGGCTATGTTTACTGTAATGCTGATACATATGTACCAGCAAGTAAGGTTTACTCTCGATGTTGGACGTTGTCTCGTTGGAATTGCTGTCATGTTTGTGCTAGCTACGCTTGTTGTTTGGGTGCCTGAAGCTGCTAACTTAAGAGTGGCGATTGGTATGTTGGTGTTGATATCGTTGATAGTAGGTATTGTTATATTGACTTTGTTGTGGAAAAACCCGGCCACGCTTAGGCTGCTAAGTGTGAAATTGCGAGAAAATTGAAAATGGTCATCTCTAATATTATTGGTGGTCTTGGCAACCAGATGTTTCAATATGCTGCAGGGCGAGCGCTTTCAATAAAGTGTGGAAGCAATTTGCAGTTAGATATCTCAGGTTTTGCAAACTATGAACTACATCAAGGCTTTGAGTTACAGCGAATTTTTAATTGCAATACAGAAATAGCAAGTAAAAGCAATGTGCGTAACGTATTAGGTTGGCAGTCATTGTCATTTGTGCGGCGGATAATCTTACGATCAAATATGCAAAAATTGCGTTGTAAACCATTTGTTGTTGAGCCACATTTTTATTATTGGTCTGGCATCAGAAATTTAACTGAAGATTGTTATCTTTATGGTTATTGGCAATCAGAAAACTATTTTGTTGATGTTGCAGCGCGAATTCGTGAAGATTTTACATTTAAGCTGCCAATGCAAAACAATAATGCTGAGTTAGCAGTACATATTAATAATGTGAATGCTGTTAGCTTGCATGTGCGACGTGGCGATTATGTAAATAACACAACAACGTATGCGTTATGCTCGTCTGATTACTATAAAGCTGCAATTGAGTATATTGCCGGACGTGTTGAGCAGCCACATTTTTATATTTTTTCTGATGATATTGCTTGGGTAAAAAATAATTTAAAAATAGATTTTCCACATCATTATGTAGATTGCAATCATGGAAGTGAAAGCTACAATGATATGAGGTTGATGAGCTTATGTAAGCACAACATTATTGCTAATAGCTCATTTAGCTGGTGGGGAGCATGGTTGAATTCTAGTTCAAAAAAAATTGTTGTTGCCCCTAAGTATTGGTTTGCCAATGAAACAAATATACAAGATTTGATGCCAGAAGGTTGGGTGAGATTATGAATATCAATAGAACAAGCACCCTAGTCATTGGGGGCGGTGGGTATATTGGTTCACATCTTGTGCTTCAACTTCTTAAAACTGAGCGACAGGTAACGGTTTTGGGTAGAAGTCCAATACCTCCTAATAAATTGCCTGATGGCGTTGTGTATGTTGCTGGAGATTTTGGGCAACATGAACTAATTTGCAAGTTGTTGGATAAGCATCAAGAGGTTATTTATTTAGCTTATGCCACAGTTCCGAACACTTCTTTTGAGAATCCGCTGGTGGATCTTCTTCAAAACTTGCCGCCAACAGTGCAGCTGTTTTCTGAAGCAGCAAAGAGAGGCGTCAAGCTTATATTGGTATCCTCTGGCGGTACAGTTTATGGTGAGTCGATTGAGCTACCAATACTTGAAACGCATCCAACTAAGCCAATCTCTCCTTATGGTGTAACTAAGTTAACCTTGGAAAATTATGCATACCTATATGCTGCAACCCATGGTTTAAAATTTGTTTGTGTTCGTCCCGCCAATGCATATGGTGTAGGACAACGACCATTTATAGGGCAGGGATTTATTGCTACCGCGATGGCCTCTGCTATGTGTGGTATGCCAATTAAGATATTCGGGCAGAATGGAACTGTGCGCGATTATTTATATGTGAGTGATTTAGCAGCTGGAATTGTTAGTACATTGCAGCATGGAAATCTATCTGAAACTTATAACCTTGGTTCTGGTTTAGGTGTTACTAACTTAGATGTGATTAAGGCATTTGAACTGCTTATTAATGACGATGGGTACAAAGTTAAAGTGGAAAACTTGCCGGAAAGACCATTTGATGTTAAAGCTAATGTATTAGACTCGACTAAATTGCAGACACACACGGGATGGAAACCCAACGTTGATTTTATGGATGGTTTGCGTCTAACTTATGAATGGTTAAGGTTGGTGAAAAGTGAGTGATGTTGATTCGTCTATAAATTCCAGTACAGTACAATTGCCGTTAATTTCAGTAGCTATGCCTGTATATAATGGCGAGCAATATTTGGCAGAAGCAATAGAGTCTATTCTTGCGCAAACCTTTAATAATTTTGAGCTGATTATCATTGATGACGGATCAACAGACGCGTCACTAGAGGTGCTGAGAGTATACGAAAAGCGTGACTCTAGGATTAGGTTGATTACACGTGAAAATAGAAATTTAGCTACTACGTTAAATGATATTGTTAGCCTTGCACGCGGTAAATGGCTTGCACGAATGGATCAGGATGATATTGCATTGCCACAGCGCTTTGAACGCCAATTACAATGGCTACAGCAAACCGAAGCTGACATTACTGGTAGTTGGGTTCAGCGTTTTGGCACATCGGATAGGCGGTTGGTTAGACTGCGCCAAACTGATGATGCCATTAAAATGGAGTTGTTGTTTTGTTCACCATTTGCACATCCATCGATAATGATGCGCACTACATTGATTAAGCAATTGTGTTATGACAATACATGGGAGAAAGTAGAAGACTACGACTTATGGGAGCGTGCTGCAAGAGCAGGATGGAAAATGACAAATGTGCCTGAAGTTTTGCTTCTATATCGTATTCATGATACGCAAATTTCAACTAAAACAGCGAACTCTCAACAACAGTTAACGCAACTAATTCGTCAAAGATACTGGGAGTTTGTATGCTATTCCATGGATTTAGATCCAAAATGTGTTGATGAGTTAATGAAGATTTTTAAATTCTCACCATCTAGTATCAATATGGATGCGGTGGATGCCTTATTTACAAAACTTTTGTATTCTAGGCAGGGAGAATCAAGAGTTATCATTTTTGATCATATGACACGACTCTATTTTAGAGTAGCTGCTAGTAACCCAACTGTCGTTTTTAGGTGGGGGAGGCTTAATCGAGATTATGGTAAAGGTTTGGGGTTGAGTACCAAATTTCAGTTAATGATATTTAGTTTATTACGAATTCATGTTGATGGTGTGTTATTTAGGCAGTTGAAAAAATTTCATGTGTGGAAGGCTTCTTAAATGAGAGTTTTTCACAAAAATGAACTGAACAATTATCTTTCTAACAAAATTGCTCAGGTTAGCTGGATATGATAGCTAAGTTGGGTGTTAATTCGATTATGAAATGGCTTTTACTATCTGTCTGGATATTATTGTTTATTGGAGGGGTTGCCAACTATACAGGTTCATGTTTGCATTATACGGTGTTCTCTTTTGTGTTCTTGGCCATGTTAATAAGTGGGTTATATAGGCAAGTAAGCTATGGATATCTCTTTCTCGTCGCGATGCTTTGGCTGGGATTCTGGCTTAAGTTAACAGTTCATTTGCTCATTGATTATCCGTTTGGGGAGCCTATTGGTTTTTTTGATCGGACACCAGTTGCTTGGGATAATGTTTTGTTGAGTGCCTCGGTTGGTAGTGTAGGAGTAATTTTAGCGCGATTTCTCTATCACTTTTATAAACAACCATCATCGATTCTTGCACAAAACAGTACTTTTGCTGTGCCAAGTTGGTACGTTAACGAACGTTGTTGGATTTGGGCTGGATTGATCTTTCTTTGCATTTTTGTAGCTACAATAAATGTATTATTTGGAATACAACAAAGTGGCCTCGTATCAAATACTATTCTTTTATGGCCGCTTAATGCCGTTATATATTTGTTGTTAGCATCTGGTTTTTCTTTTTGCGTAGCAACACTTTTATGGTGGGATATAGCTCTTGGTCGTAAGGTATCTAAGGTGGTGTATTTTGTTTTATTAGAAGCATTCTCTTCAACCATTTCTATTTTAAGCCGTGGTACTTATATTTTTCATGTAATTCCACAGATGTTTGCTTTATATAAAAATAAAGAGTTGGTTTTTGGGTGGTCTAGAAAGAATATTATTCTGATGACTATAGTCTTTGTGATGTTGTTTGCAATATCAAATCCTATAGTTAACATGATGCGTGCATATTTATATTCAAATAATACTCAAGAAATTACTTTTGCTGACTCTGGTATTTCTTTGGGGGCTTTTATGAAGTTTTCTGTTGATCGTTGGATTGGCCTTGAGGGCGTAATGGCTGTTTCGATGTACCCATTAAAAGGAAGCGACTTGTTTATTGAGGCGATGACTGAACATGGTGGGGTCGGAAAAAGTACGATTTATCAAGAGGTGTGTCAAGCTCATTATAGATTTATGAATATGAGTAAATTTCAATTTGCCAGTGTGCCTGGGGCAATTGCGTTTTTATACTTTACCGGAAATTTATGGGCTGTTGCAGTCGGTATGATCTTTCTTGTTTTTGTTTTGTTGCTTAGCGAGAGCCTTATTTTTAGATTTACAGGCAATCCGTTGTTATCCGCTCTATGGGGTGGGGTAACTGCTAATGCAGTCGCTCAAATGGGTATTGCCCCAAGAGGTTTGTTGTTTTATTTTTTTGAACTCATCTGTGGTGTTATGGCTATATACTTTGTACAGTCAGAGTTCTTTTCAAAATTTCTGCAAAGATTTTTCGTATTTGTCAATCTGAAAAGTCAAATTAAATAATGGCTAAGAGGATATTCATACATGCTACTAATGTTCATCAAGGTGGTGGTCGAGCTTTATTAATTGCGATAATACATGCACTTCCAGCAGGACTGATGTCGATATTATCTTTGGATAGTCGAATGCTTTTGAGTACCGATAAAATTGTTAAGCGCATTCAGCCTACACTCGTCCAAAGATTGTTTGCGGAAATATGGCTGGCGAAGAATGTAGCATTAGGAGATGTTGCGTTGTGTTTTGGTAATCTGCCACCTTTATTCAAGTTGCGTGGTTATGTGGTGGTGTTTGTTCAGAACAGATATTTGATTGATAGTGTAAACCTAGATGGTTTTTCATTTAAAACAAAGATAAGGCTTAAAGTAGAGCGGTTATGGTTATCATTCAGAGCTAGAAATGTGAATGAGTTTTTGGTACAAACGCCATCTATGCAAAGCTTGATGCAAGCTAGAACAAAAGCTAAAGTTTCTGTTTTTCCATTTGTTGAGAATCCTGATGGATATGTAAGAAAATTGCATTGTTCAGATACCACAGAAAAAAGAGATTTCTTTTTTTTATATGTAGCGTCTGGTGAACCACACAAAAATCATTTGCAGTTAATTGAGGCTTGGTGCTTGTTGGCAACTGAAGGGTTATTTCCTACTTTAACATTAACGCTAAATAATATGCATTTTTCGGAATTATGCTTTTGGATAGAGCATAAGATCGAGTCGCATAAGCTATGTGTGAAGAATTTGGGTAGCTTGCCACATGGCGAGGTTAAAAAACTCTATAGTCAGGTAAATGCTTTAATTTACCCTTCTACATTTGAGTCGTTTGGTTTGCCTTTGATTGAGGCTAGGCAGGCTGGGCTGCCTATAATTGCGTCAGAGTTGGATTATGTACGTGATGTGCTTGATCCAGAACAGTCATTTGATCCAGACTCATCAGTTTCTATCGCTAGAGCCGTTAAGAGGTTTATGGGGCTAGATGAAGCGTCTTTGCCATTGCAAGATGCTAGCAGACTTGTAGAGTATCTTTTAAAGAGAGTAGAAGATTAGTTTGCGTATTCTTATTGTTAGCCAATATTTTTGGCCAGAAAATTTTAGAATTAACGAAGTTGCGTGCGCGCTAAAGGCGCGTGGGCATGAAGTTGAGGTGTTGACTGGTAAACCTAATTACCCAGAAGGTAGGTTTTTTACTGGCTATAACGCATGGACTATTAGTAAACAGTTTTGGCAAGATATTCCAATTATGCGCATCCCAATGTTGGCTAGAGGGGATAATAGCGCAATAAGGCTTGTGCTTAACTATTTATCTTTTATAGTTTCTGGCCTTTTGTTTGCTCCTTGGATATTAAGAAAAGAAAACTATGATGTGATATTTGTTTATGCCCCGTCACCAATATTTCAGGCTATTCCAGCTTCATTTTTAGGGTGGATAAAAGGTCTGCCAGTAGTGCTGTGGGTGCAAGATTTATGGCCCCAGAGCGCGGAAGCTACAGGCTATGTAAAGTCTCATTTTTTATTAAAACTATTAGAGAGGTTTGTGCAGTTCACTTATCTGCATACGGATTTATTGTTAGTTCAATCTAAAGCTTTTATTGAGCCTGTATCAAAGCTGGCGCCCAACATACCCATCGCATATTATCCAAACTCTGTTCAAAAAGAGTTTTACTCACCACAAGCTATTGATACTCCACATGTTGAGTCACTTCAATCAGGATTTACAGTTTTATTTGCTGGTAATGTAGGCGCAGCGCAAGCCATGCAGACTATTGTCGCTGCAGCAGAAAAACTACAGTCATACGCTGAGATTAAAATAGTAATTTTGGGGAGTGGTAGCAAATTAGATTGGGTTGCAGAACAAATCGTTGAAAAAAAATTAACTAATTTGTATCTGGAAGGTAGGTTTCCAGTTGAAACCATGCCTATATTAATGAGGCAGGCTTCCGCCTTACTGGTTACTTTAACAGACCAGCCAATTTTTGAATTAACTGTACCTAATAAAATACAGGCTTACTTGGCTGTAGGTAAGCCTGTTATCGCTTGTTTGAACGGTGAGGGGGCGCGGTTGGTAGATGAAGCAAAGGCTGGAGTTGCCGTACGAGCTGAGGATGGTGAAGGGTTGGCTAATGCAATTGTAAGCCTTTATCAAATGTCAGAACTTGAGCGTGAACAAATGGGTACTAATGGCCGAGCCTATTTTAAGCAGCACTTTGATGAGGAAATGTTAACGACTGTACTAATTAAACATTTTGAAAAGTTGATTTTAAGTTAAGGGTGGAAATTGAAAGTTTTAGTGTTGGGATCAAGTGGATTAATAGGTAGCACTACTTTACATGTGATGTCAGAACGTTCTGATTGGCAAGTTTACGGCTCAATTCGCTCAGATGGCATAAGGCCTTTTTTACCTAAGATTAGCGCAGACAAACTTATCAGCAATTTAGATGTAGATAATTTGTCTTCAATTATTCAGACCATCAGTGAAATAAGACCTGATGTGGTAATTAATTGTATAGGGGCAACAAAACATAAAAAAGAGGGAAATAGCCCATTCAATGCCATAGCATTGAATGCCTTGTTACCACACCAGTTAGCACAAATATGTGATTTAGCTGGATCAAGATTTATTCACATTAGTACAGATTGTGTATTTTCAGGTAAGGATGGTTTTTATTCAGAATCAGCTTTTGCTGATGCTGATGACGTATATGGCAGAAGTAAAGCGCTTGGTGAGGTGACTTACGGTGGTGCCTTGACATTAAGAACCTCAACAATTGGACATGAATTACAGTCAAATTATGGATTGTTAAATTGGTTTTTATCTCAAAAATCATCTTGTAAAGGTTTCAATAAAGCAATCTTTTCAGGCTTACCTACAGTCGTGTTTGCTCAAGTAATTAGAGATGTTGTGCTAAAAAATACGCAATTAACAGGTTTATATCATGTCGCCGCACAGCCTATTAATAAATATGATTTACTTAAAATGATTGCTAAGGTATATAAAAAAGAAATTAATATTGAAGCTGATGACAGTTTAATTATTAATCGTTCTTTAGACGCAAGCATGTTTAATCAAGTAACAGGGTACAATCCGCCTACTTGGCAAAGTTTGATTGAAACAATGTATCAATACAAATAAATTTAAAACAGTTGGACTCAATATTATATGTTTAATAATAAAGTATTAATGATTACTGGTGGCACAGGATCATTTGGCAATACTGTGCTCAAACGATTTTTATCTACGGATGTGCGTGAAATTCGCATTTTTAGTAGAGATGAGAAGAAGCAAGAGGAAATGCGAATTGCATTAAATGACCCTAAACTTAAGTTTTATATAGGTGATGTCCGTGATTACGACAGTGTTTATCACGCGATGAAGGGTGTTGATTATGTATTCCATGCTGCGGCACTGAAGCAGGTTCCATCTTGTGAGTTCTATCCATTGGAAGCTGTGCGCACTAATATTTTGGGTTCTGAGAATGTGATGGAAGCCTCAGTTGCACGAGGCGTGTCAAGAGTTGTAATGTTAAGCACAGATAAAGCTGTTTATCCAATTAATGCAATGGGAATATCTAAGGCAATGATGGAAAAGTTCATGGTCGCCAAAGCTCGCATGCAGAACGAAGGTGAGACCGTGCTGTGTGCAACAAGATATGGCAATGTTATGGCCTCAAGAGGCTCTGTTATTCCACTCTTTGTTTCACAACTTAATGAGGGGAAGCCCTTAACTGTTACAGACCCGAATATGACTCGTTTTTTGATGTCACTTGAAGACTCCGTGGACTTAGTCCTCTATGCATTTGAACATGGTCAGCAGGGTGATATTTTTGTTCAAAAAGCACCTGCCTCCACTGTTGCGGATTTAGCTCAGGCATTAAAAGAGTTGCTAAATAAAAATAACCCGATTCATGAAATTGGAACTCGTCACGGTGAAAAGCTTTATGAGTCGTTAATCTCACGTGAAGAGATGGCTAAGGCTGAAGATATGGGCGCATACTACCGAATTCCAGCTGATAATCGAGATCTTAATTACGCACAATTTTTTAGTGAAGGTGAAGAAAAGATTTCACATCAAGATGATTACACTTCACACAATACTGAGCGCCTGAATGTGGATCAAGTAAAAACACTATTATTGAAACTAGATTTTATTAAGGAAGAACTAAATGCTTAAAGTGATGACCATTGTGGGAACAAGGCCAGAACTAATTAAAATGAGTCGTGTGATAGCTGAGTTTGATCAACATACTAAGCATTTGTTGGTACACACAGGGCAGAACTATGATTATGAGTTAAATCAATTATTTTTTGATGATCTAGGTATCCGTAAGCCAGACTATTTTTTAGAAGCAGTTGGTGAGAATGCAGCTCAAACAATTGCAAGAGTAATAGAGAAGTCTGATGAAGTAATGGAAAAGGAGATGCCAGACGCGGTGATGCTTTATGGCGACACAAACTCTTGTTTGGCTGTTATTGCGGCGAAAAGGCGCAAAATTCCTGTATTTCATATGGAAGCAGGAAACCGCTGTTTTGATGAGCGAGTGCCGGAAGAGCTTAACCGCAAAGTGTTAGATCATTTAAGCGATATTAATTTAGTGCTTACAGAGCATGCAAGACGGTATTTAATAGCTGAAGGCGTTCGCCCAGAAACTATTATTAAAACTGGTTCTCATATGCGTGAGGTGTTGGACTATTACATGCCAAAGATTGAGAAATCAGATGTATTAGAACGCATGAATTTAGAGGCAAATAAGTTTTTTATTGTTAGTGCTCATCGTGAAGAAAACATCGACAGCCCAGAAAACATGAAAAATATGGTGGAAACACTAAATGCTTTAGCAGAGACATATAATTATCCTGTGATTGTTTCTACACATCCTCGAACAAAAAAGCGATTAGATACAATGGAGTTGGGTAATCTTAATAGCCATGTTCAATTTCTTAAGCCTTTTGGTTTCTGTGATTATATTAAATTACAAATGGAAGCATTGTGTGTTGTTTCAGACAGTGGGACCATTTCAGAAGAAGGATCATTACTTAATTTACCTGCTATCACAATTCGCAATGCCCACGAACGTCCAGAGGGGATGGATGTTGGAACGCTTATCATGAGTGGTCTTAAAAAAGACAGAGTGTTGGATGCGATACGTGTGATTGTTGCTCAGCATGATAAATCAAAGCGTGTGATGTTGCCTGTGCAAGACTATGAGGCAGGTCCTGTCTCCAAACAGTTACTTCGTGTAGTGATGAGTTATGTGGACTATGTAAACCGCACTGTGTGGTCTAAAGCTGTTTGATGAGTTCGCATATCCTTGTAACAGGCGCAAGTGGTTTTGTCGGAAGAGTGTTATGTAAAGAGCTATTGAAGCATAACTACTCAGTGCGAGCAGCAATACGTCATGATGCAGCCTTTTGCGATGGTTTCGATATTGTTACTACCCCGTCAATAGATGCAGACACTGACTGGAGTGTTGCGCTTTTAGATGTGGATGCTGTGGTGCATCTTGCTGCTCGTGTGCATGTTATGAATGATTATGAATCCAATTCACTCGAAGAGTTTCGTAAAGTTAATGTTGACGCCACCCTAAATTTGGCACGACAGGCATTTAAATCAGGCGTAAAACGTTTTATTTTTGTGAGCTCAATTAAGGTTAATGGTGAACTTACGCAAATAGATAATCCTTTTACAGCCTCAGACATAGCTTGTCCGCAAGACGCTTATGGCATTTCAAAGTGCGAGGCAGAGCAAGGGCTCCTAAAGCTGGCTGGAGAAACTGGGCTGGAGGTAGTGGTTATTAGACCGCCATTGATTTATGGTGGTGGGGTGAAAGCAAACTTTGCTAGTATGATCAAAGCTGTAAAAAGCGGTATTCCATTGCCTTTGGGGGCGATTAATAACAAGCGTAGCTTTGTGTATATTGGCAATCTGATTAGTTTAATTTTGAAGTGTATTGATCACCCAGTTGCTGTAAATCAAGTTTTTTTGGTTTCTGATGGGCATGATCTTTCTACTACTGAGCTATTAAAGGCGTGTGCACAATCTTTAGGTGTAAAGTCTAGACTACTACCAATACCGCAAAATTTTCTTGAGTTTGTTGCAAAAGTGCTTGGTAAAAGAGACTTGGCGCAACGATTGTGCGGTAATTTACAGGTGGATATTACTAAAACTCGTCAATTGCTTGATTGGGAGCCACAGTTCACTGTTGCAGAGGGCCTTAAAGACGTCGTCGCTGGTGTGCAAAATTAACTAACTTTTAGTAGTTGAATTGCTTAACCTTAATGGTTGGTAATTCGAACGTATGGGTATGTGAGGTGTTTATAATACATACTTATATATTTGTCTTAACTATCTGCTTTATAGTGTTGTAATGATATGACTGATGAATAATGAAACGTTTATTTGATTTATGTTTGGCTTTATGTGCGGCATTATTTTTTGCGATACCATTTTTATTTGTTTGGTTGATGGTACGGGGCACTTCCAAAGGTCCTGCTTTATATTGGTCTGAGAGAGTGGGGCAGAATAATGTCATTTTTAAAATGCCTAAGTTTCGTTCTATGCGTGTTGATACGCCGGCAGTTGCGACACATTTACTAGCCAATCCTGATCACTTTTTGACACCTATTGGTTCTTTTTTAAGAAAGACTAGCCTTGATGAACTGCCGCAACTGTTAAGTATCATTAATGGTGATATGAGTTTTGTAGGACCTCGTCCTGCATTGTTTAATCAAGATGATTTAATTAACTTACGCACACAACATGGTGTTGAAAAGCTTTTGCCAGGTTTAACTGGCTGGGCACAGATTAATGGGCGTGATGAACTGCCTATTCCGGATAAAGTTAAGTTGGATGTAGCCTACATGCAGCAACAGTCTTTTTGGTTTGATGTGAAAATAATTGTTTTAACTTTTTTTAAAGTTTTGAGAAGAGATGGTATTCAGCATTAGAATAGCTGTAAATTAACGTAATCCATAATGAATAAATTATTAGATGAAAACAACAATTACAAATCCACGCACTTTTTTGGCTTTATCTCACGACATTGTTGCTGCGTCTGTAGCATGGGTAGTTGCTTACTTATTACGTTTCAATTTCGCAATTCCTCCTAATTATGAAGCAGAAATGCTAGCCACTTTAGGGTGGGTGGTTTTGTTGCAAGTTGGCGTATTTGTATTTTTTGGACTGTATCGAGGCGTTTGGCGCTTTGCCAGTGTTTCGGACCTTAAACGTATCTTTTTAGCTGTTGGTTTTTCTGCGGTGTTGTTAAGTGCGTTGTTTTTTATGGTAAAAACAAATGTAGCAGTTCCACGCTCAGTGTTGGTGCTTGATCCTTTGCTGTTGATATTATTAATGGGCGGGAGTCGTTTTGCATACCGTGCTTGGAAAGAGCATGTGCTTTACGGCATGACTTTAAGGCAAGGTGAGCCTGTGATCGTGCTTGGGGCAGGTGATGCGGCAATTGCACTGGTTAAAGTCCTAGCGCGCAGTACGCAATGGAGAGTGGTGGCGTTGTTAGATGATGACTTAACAATGCAAGGGCGTGAAATTTTTGGTGTAAAAGTTATAGGCACAATAGAGCAGTTGGCCTCGGTAAGTGGGCATCTAAGCGTTGATTATGTCATTGTTGCGATGCCATCTGCGAATCATCAGAAACGTCGACAAGCGATTGAACTAGCAAATGCGCTTGAATTACAAGTAATGACCGTGCCAGCGATTGACGATTTGATGAGCGGTAAGGTGAGCGTTTCTCAAATCCGTAAGGTAGATGTTGAAGATTTGCTAGGGCGCGATGCTGTGAAGCTTGATAGCTCAGGCTTGCAGATGCTGATTGATCATCAAACTGTGCTTGTCAGTGGGGCAGGTGGCTCTATTGGTTCTGAGTTGTGTAGGCAGATTGTTAAGTATCATCCTGACACTTTGATTTGCTTGGATATTTCTGAGTTTTCTCTGTATCAATTAGAGCAAGAGTTAACAGCGCTGAAGTTAGACACTAAATTAGTCTATTTTACTTGTGACGTAAAAAACAAAGTGCGGATTAATCATATCTTGGCGCAGTATCAGCCATCTGTGGTGTTTCATGCTGCTGCCTACAAGCATGTGCCAATGATGGAAAATGGGAATGTATGGGAAGCGCTGTCTAACAATGTGATTGGTACTCATACGTTAGCGCAGGCTTGTAAGGGTAATGGCGTTAGTAAGTTCGTATTAATTTCTACAGATAAAGCGGTGAATCCAACCAATGTCATGGGTGCTAGTAAGCGTTTGGCAGAAATGGTGTGCCAAGGCTTGCAGAGTGATAGTGGAACACGTTTTGTGATTGTGCGTTTTGGTAATGTATTGGGCAGTAGTGGCAGTGTCATCCCAAAATTCCGCGAGCAAATTGCTAAAGGTGGCCCGATTACGATCACGCACCCTGAAATAACGCGCTATTTTATGTCGATTCCAGAAGCGGCGCAGTTGGTAATGCAGGCTGGATTGATGGGAAAAGGTGGCGAAATTTTTGTGCTGGATATGGGTGAGCCAGTTAAGATTGCCGATTTAGCAGCGGACATGGTCAGGTTGTCTGGTTTTAATACAGACGAAATTAAAATTGAGTATGTTGGATTGCGCCCTGGAGAAAAGCTTTATGAAGAGTTGCTGGCTGATGATGAACATACGATGCCAACACCTCATGAGAAATTGCGTATTGCGCAGGCCAGAACGGCAGATGTTAGCTGGGTAAACAGTCTTTTGTTATGGATTGAAGGTTTGCACGGAACACATGAGGCTCAAATGAAATTAGAGTTGTCTGGCTGGGTAGAGGAGTATAGCCCGCAAATTGTTAATGTGACTGATGGTCATGCTCCTAGTCTTTCGCAGCAACATATAACATTACACTAGCAGCTTGGTGATTGTTGTAAACTCAAGGCCTAATGTAAAGTCGTTAGACATGGCACTATCATAGATTGGTCAAAGCTTATTGCTGTGTGAGTATTTGAGCGCAATGCGGTATCAATCTTTCTTTGTTTTCATGATTTACTTAATGGATTGCTAATAATTGAATACTTTGCCCCCACAAAAGCTCCTTGAGCAATCATATGTCATTCACCAAACAGAGGTTGTGGTTGGTGCAATTACAAAAATGGCGACTGAAATTACTAGCTCACTGGAAGCTACCTCGCCTATTGTGATATGCGTGATGGGAGGTGGTGTTGTGTTCTCCGGTCAGTTACTTACGCAGTTGCATTTTCCATTGGAGCTGGACTATGTGCATGCGAGTAGATATCAAAATAAGACTGTAGGAAAAACCTTGGAATGGAAGGCTTTGCCAAAGTCAGATTTGACTGGTCGCACCGTGTTGTTGCTGGATGATATTCTTGATGAAGGTATTACATTAAAAGAGATTCAAGATAAGTGTCTCGCATTAGGGGCAATTAAAGTGCTGACAGCTGTGCTGATTGAAAAGAAACTGGATCACGATAAACCAATAAAGGCAGATTTTGTTGGTCTTGAAGTGCCTAACGAATATGTTTTTGGCTATGGAATGGATGTTTATGGGTGGTGGCGAAACATGCCTGCCATCTATGCTTTACAGGCATAGTGTCATATTTTAAACATCTGTATTTCAAACTAATGTAGTTGTTTGCCATTTAAAATGTGTCGTAATTCTGACACTACAGTTGGCGCTATAACAACATCTCCCATCTTAAGTTACCTAATCTTTGTAACTACCTGATTTTAATATAAATTATATTTGGCATCCAATTTGCACGTATCAAGACATGAGCAATAGTGTTCATGGATAGGTGCAAAGTGATGAAAAAAGAATCTACAACTCAATATTTGAATATAGCGAGCGCTATTATTGAGCGGTCGTACCAAATTAAAACGCATTTAGATTATTTTGTGTGGCTACAAAATAGTGTCGCTGAGCTAATTCCGCACGATATGTTGTTAGCTGTTTGGGGTGATTTTAGGCAGCAACAGGATGGACAGTTGCATTATGATGCTGCTTCTAATTTAAAGGGGCTAACTACGCCTGCCATCATTGACGCTACGGATAAAGTTAGTCATATTTTAAATGATTTATATAGACTTCGTTTAATCTCTGGTAATGATTGCTTTGCAATTAATGCGCTAGAAGAGACTGAAATCTACCATAGAATAAAATCAACTTTCCCGGAGCAGCTCGTTGAGATAAGTTCTTTGCTGGTTTATGGTATGAAAGATGAACGAAATGGCGATGAGTGCCTGTATATATTCTTCAGTAAAGAGCATGCGCTGGACGTGAGGAAGCAAATGATGGATTTCATCATGCCGCACGTAGATCATGTATTAAGGAAAATAAAACCTTTAATGCAGTTTGATGGGATTGAAAAGGCTGACGATGTATTGAGCTTATCAACGTTAAGTGAGCGTGAGATAGAGGTGATTAGCTGGATTAAAGCAGGGAAAACTAATCAAGAAATTGGCATGATATTAAGTATTAGCCAAAATACGGTGAAAAGTCACCTTAAAAGAATTTTTCAGAAGCTGAATATTGGGCGAAGGGCTCAAGCGGTTGCTTTGTTGGCGAATGTGCCCTCAACCAAACTGAAGCAACTTCAATTGCAGCAAGGTGTTCATGCAGTTTATAGTTAAAAACACGTAAGCAAAGCGTGATTGATTTAATCTTTTTGCACGATTATTGAGATTACGTATTGATATGTCACACCTAATCGCCATTGTTAGCGTTACAATGTGGCTTGAATGCAATCAAATGATTGCAGAATCGTCAGCTATTTTGTAGCCAGATAACACATGGTGCCCGGAAGAGGACTCGAACCTCCACATCTTTCGATACTAGTACCTGAAACTAGCGCGTCTACCAATTCCGCCATCTGGGCATTTGCTACAATAAAGCTCAGCAAGTCAAGGCGTTGAATTTTATATAAAAGGTAAGCTTTGTCAATGACAAACCATAAAAATACTCACAAAAGTAAAAGAAGTAATGATCCTCATGCAGCACGTGAGGCTAGCCGATATGAAACACCGCTCCCTAGTCGTGAACTGATTCTTAGCACCATGAGCGATCAAGGCGTGCCATTAAGTGTAGAGCAATTGTACTTGCTGCTGGACATCAGTGATGCTGAGCGCGATGTTTTTAATAGACGACTGAATGCGATGGAACGTGAAGGTCAGATTATTAAAAATAGAAAAGGTGCGCTTTGTATTGCAGATAAGTTGGATTTAATTGCAGGCGTTATCCAAGGCCATCCTGATGGCTTCGGTTTTTTGATTCCAGATGATAAAACCAAGAGTGAGGATTTGTTTTTAAGCCCGAAAGAAATGTCGCAAGTGATGCACGGTGACCGTGCAATGGTGCGCATGAGTGGTTTGGATAGAAGAGGCCGCCCTGAAGGTAAAATTGTAGAAGTACTGGAACGTAGAACACAACGCTTGGTAGGACGCGTCATCCGCACGGCTGGTGTGACCATTGTGGCTGCGGAAGATAAGCGCATTAATCTGGACATTTTGATTCCATATCATTTGGATATGCAGGCTAAGCCCGGCCAAGTGGTGATGGTAGAGCTCACCGAGCAGCCTTCATCATATGCGCAGCCTATGGGTAAAGTAGTTGAGATTTTGGGTAATTATGCCGATAGTGGCATGGAAATTGAAATTGCTTTGCGTAAGCATAATCTGCCTCATCAGTTTACCGCTGAGGCAGTAAAGTTGGCCGAATCTTATCCTAAACTAGTACAGCCTGAAGATTATAAAGGTCGTATTGATTGCCGCGAAATGCCATTGATTACCATTGATGGTGAAACAGCGCGTGACTTTGATGATGCGGTGTATGCAGAGCCGCAGGGTAAAGGTTGGCGTTTAGTGGTGGCGATTGCTGATGTCAGTTTCTATGTAAAGCCACATGATGCATTAGATAAGGGTGCGCTAGAGCGTGGTAACTCGGTTTATTTTCCTCGACGCGTTATTCCAATGTTGCCAGAAGCATTGTCGAATGGATTATGTTCGCTTAATCCAGACGTAGAGCGACTATGTATGATTTGCGATATGCAATTAGATGGCGCGGGCATTGTTAAGCAGTATAAATTTTACCCGTCGGTGATGCGTTCAAAAGCACGCATGACTTACAACCAAGTATTTGAAATACTGCAAAACCCAGAAGGGGAATTAGCACAAGAGTATGCTTGGCTAGTGCCACATTTGCAGCATTTGTATAGCGTGTATCAGTTATCACAAACGCAGCGCGAAAAGCGTGGAGCGATTGAGTTTGAGTCCTCTGAAACCATTATGATCTTTAATGATAAAGGTAAGATTGAGCGTATTGAGCCTAGCACGCGCAATGAAGCACATAAGCTGATTGAAGAGTGCATGCTTGCGGCAAACGTTTGTGCGGCTGAGTTTCTTAAAAAACATGAACATCCAGCCTTGTACCGCGTACACGAAGGACCAACCCCTGAAAAATTAGAGCTTTTACGTACATTTATGGGTGAGTTTGGTTTTGGCGTGGGCGGTGGTGACTCACCACATGCTAAAGACTATGGCAAACTGTTAGAGCGCATTAAAGACCGCCCAGACGCTCAGCTATTGCAAACAGTGTTGTTACGCTCAATGCAGCAAGCTGTATATAGCCCAGATAATGTTGGCCACTTTGGTTTAGCTTATGAGGCGTATGCGCACTTTACTTCGCCAATTCGTCGTTACCCAGATTTATTGATTCACCGTGCGATTAAGGCCGTGCTGAACGGGGAGCGCTACAAAGCTGGTGATTGGAATAGCTTAGGTGAACAATGCTCAATGACTGAGCGCCGTGCAGATGATGCAACCCGTGATGTGACCAATTGGCTGAAGTGCTTCTATATGCAAGACAAGATTGGTGAAGTATTTGAGGGTACTGTTGCTGGTGTGACTAGCTTTGGTTTGTTTGTGGCATTGGATGGCGTGTACGTTGAAGGTTTGTTACACGTGACTGAGTTAGGTAATGATTATTTTATCTATGACAAAGCACGGCACGAGATGGCTGGCGAGCGTACTGGTGTACGTTACCGCCTAGGTGATCGATTAACCATTAAAGTCGTGCGCGTGGATTTGGAAACTACGAAGATAGATTTTACTTTGGTAAATAAAAACAATGAATTAGATGATGAATCTAATGTAGGTTCAAAAGTGAAAGCTGGCGCGAATAAATCAAGTGCTCGCACGCAATCTGCTGTAAAATCCACCCCTAAATTTGAAGGGGCAGGTGCGCTAAGTCCAAAAGCAGACAATGTGAAATTTGGTGATCCGTTTGGTAAAAAGCCTAAGCGTGGTCCTAAGGCAGATTTTTCGGATAAACCTGTGAGTACATCTAAAGCCTCACCTAAACCAAAAAATAAAACTAAAGCCAGTAAACCCAAAAAAGTGGCAAATAAAGCAACCGTAAGTAAAGCAACCACAAAACGTAAGGTAAAAAAATGAGTGACGCCCGTATTTTATTTGGCTTTCATGCAGTATTGAGCCGATTACGCCAGCACAGTGCTAGCGTACAAGAGATTTTAATTGACCGTGACCGTGTTGATGCACGTATGAAAGATTTGCTTAATATGGCAGAGGCATCAGGTGTGCGCACAATGCAGGTTGAACGTAGCCGCCTAGATGGCATGGCTGGCATGAATGGCCGTCACCAAGGTGTGATTGCGCGCGTGGTGGATACACCTATCCCGTACAAAGATATTCATGATATTTTAGAGTCAGATTTAACTGAACCAGCGTTCTTTTTGATTTTGGATGGTGTAGAAGATCCGCATAATCTAGGTGCTTGTTTGCGTGTTGCTGACGCAATGGGCGTACATGCGGTGATTGCACCTAAAGACCGTGCGGCAGGCCTGAATGCTACCGTGCGTAAAGTAGCCTGTGGTGCAGCAGAAACGGTACCGTTTATTGCTGTCACAAACTTAGCTAGAACGATTCGTGAGCTAAAAGACGCTGGTGTGTTTGTAGTTGGCACCACGATGGATGCACCAAGTACATTGTTAAACACAAAGCTTAATGGTCCAATTGCGATTGTTTTAGGTGCAGAAGGTGACGGCATGCGTCGTTTAACTGCTGAAACTTGTGATGCGCTGATGACGATACCGATGTTTGGCTCTGTCGAGAGTTTGAACGTCAGTGTTGCGAGTGGTATGTGCCTATATGAAGTAAGGCGTCAACGAAGTTTAGCTATCTAGTAAGGCTTTAGCCGTTGTAGGTGATGCTTGCTTGTGCAATAACTCAATAGGGCTGTGATTATTCAATCACAGCCCTATTGCATTTCGGCTTTGCAAGAGTCTCTTAAAAAAGCCTTATATTGTCTTGAATTAGCGTAAATTCAGCACTTGTAATGTGCGGTTGCGCACTTGCGCTAATAGCTGACTATCATCGATTAACGATTCACCATAGCTAGGAATTAATGCTTTAATTCTGCTGTGCCATTGTTCAGTTTTGATTTTGTCTGCAAAGCAGCGTTCGATAACATTAATCATGGCTTGTACCGAAACCGAAGCGCCCGGTGAGGCGCCTAACAAGCCGGCAATGCTGCCATCTTTTGCGGCAACGATTTCTGTACCAAACTCTAACTTCCCGCCTTTTTCATCACATTTTTTAATAATTTGTACACGTTTTCCCGCGCTTTCTAAGTGCCAATCTGCGTCAGTGGCTAGCGGGTAAAACTCGCGCAGGGTAGTAACGCGTGATGAATGTTTTTGCAGCGCTTCGCCAATTAAATAGCGAGTTAGATCCATATTGTGGCGACCTGCACCTAATAAAGATTTTAGATTGCTGGGCTTAACGGATTTAAATAAATCTAGGTAAGAGCCTTTTTTCAAAAACTTGGTGGTAAACCCTGCATATGGACCAAATAACAAGGCTGGTTTGCCGTTGATAATGCGGGTATCTAAGTGAGGAACTGACATCGGTGGTGCACCAATGGCGGCTTTTCCGTATACCTTGCTGTTATGTTGTTTGATGACTTCAGGGTTGTTGCATACTAACCATTGGCCACTGACTGGGAAGCCACCATAACCTTGGCTTTCTGGGATGCCTGATTTTTGCAGTAGCTTTAATGCGCCGCCGCCGGCCCCTAGAAACACAAAGCCGGCCTCAATTTTCTGGTGCTTTTTGGTGGTAAGGTCTTTAATGTTGACCAGCCAGTGACCGTTATCTAGCTGTTTAAGGCCAGTGACTTCAGTACTTACATTTAATTGGAAGCTGGGGGTTTGTTGCAAGTGTTTAACCAGCTCACGTGTGAGTGAGCCAAAATCAACATCTGAACCATAGCTGACGCGTGTTGCTGCGACTTTTTCATCGTTAGTGCGTTGTTGCATCATCAACGGCATCCACTCTGTCAGCTGCGCCATGTCATCACTGAACTCCATGTCTTTAAATAATGGATGTGCCTGTAGCAGGCTGTGGCGCTTGCGTAAAAACTCCACATTATCCTCACCCCAGACAAAGCTGAGGTGAGGGGTTTTGTTAATAAATTTAGCTGGTGCTGGCAGTGCGCTTTTTTCTACCAAGCTTGCCCATAACTGTAAAGAGACTTCAAACGAAGCGTTGATTGCCAGTGCGCGATTAATGCTGATATTGCCAGCATCGTCCGTAGGCGTGTAGTTTAACTCGCAATAACCAGCATGGCCTGTGCCGGCGTTGTTCCAGGCATCGGTACTTTCTGTAGCAATAGAGGGTAGGCGCTCTACCATCATCATGCGCATTAATGGGTCTAGCTCATTGAGTAATGTGGCTAATGTGGCACTCATTACGCCACCGCCTACTAAGAGTACATCTACTTTTTTAACGGTCATATTGTTTCAGTGTGATATGTGTGAATTTTATTTAGAGAGCTTTGCACGAATGATATTTTCTCATCAATACTTCTTATATCGTCATTCCCGCAAAAGCGGGAATCCATTTTAATTAATCAGTTAGATAGATCCCCGCTTTTCGCGCTTCCACTTGGCACTTTAGTGCTTAGTGGAGCGGTGAAGACCTTCACGGTCTCGCGAGGATGACGGAGTTGTAAGCTCTTAAGGTTAAAGCTACTTCGTGCAAAACTCTCATTTAATATTAACAACTATTGCTTCTCAGTAGCTGTTGGTAATGTGCTTAATATATCTATGTCTTTAGTCTCTACTTTTGCACCAGTAATTAAATCATAGCCTTGATGTGCATTGTGGAAGGTATGGCAAGACATGCAAGTGCTAGCAATGCGCTTATGCTTTTGTGTGTTGCCAGAGTGACAGAGCAAGCATGATTGTCGGTTAGGGATTGCAACATCGGCACTGCTTTCTGACTTTTCTACTTTATGGCATGAAGTACACTGCTGTGTGCGATGAGCTGCATGGTTAAACTGAGCCTTAGTGAACCAGTCGTTGTTTAAGCGCAACGGCATGACATGCCAAGGCGATTTATCTCCGGCTTTTGTGGGCTGTATTTCGTGGCAATAAGCGCAGCCGTTGTTTTTGAGCTGGTCTGAATAACGATCAAACTCTTTAGGTGCGTATAGTTTTAAGGCGTTGAAAATGTTTTGTTCTTCACCGTGCGGTAAGGTTAATTTATTATCTTTAGGGCCGATTTTAAGTTCGCTCGTATGGCAAGTGCTACAGTTGTTTTTGAAAGAGAGCGCTTTAAAACGCATTTCTTTACCTTCAGCCTGATGGCAACTGGTACATGCAAGCTCACGGACATCCCAAATGCCATTAGGCCCTTGTACTTTTCCAATATGCTGATCATGCGGAAATTTTAAACCTGATTGCTCAATCAGTTTAGATTGGTCTGATTGCGGAATGCGCTCGATATCTTTAGCATCTGGGCCAGTCTTAAAGCTTAATTTAAAATCTGGGTGTTTTTTCTCGAAATCACGGATATTGGGTAGCTTTGTTTCTGGGTCTATGGTCCTAATGGCGCCATGGCATTTAATGCACATATTATTGTCTTGACGTGCAAGTGGATGTGGCGCCTTGTGCTCTTGATGACACTCTGCACAGCGCATACTGCCAATAAAGCGGTGAGCGGCCTTTAAGGAGCGCTTTTGTAGCTCTGGATCCGCAATATGAGGTGCAGTATCCTGATGGCAGTTCACACAGGCTTTGTCTGAGACTTTTTTAAGTGGTGCTTGATGGCAATTAAAGCATTGAGAGCCAAAATGGCGATGAGCCGTGGAGATGCGACCAGAGCTCCAAACGCGGTCAAAACCAAATGGTAGTTCTGACATTGATGTTTGCAATTGCGGTATTAGATTTTGGGCTAGAGGTAATACCAAAAAGACTAGCGATATAATGCCGATTAACCACATTGATAAACGCCATTTGAATTTAAATGCGCTTGGTAAAGGCTCGTGTGTGCGTGCTTTAAGGTCTTGATAGTCATCAGCAAGCGGATTAACAAGTGTCAGCGAAATCGATAAGTTAACATCAGGGGGTGCAGGTTCAACATTTAACTGATAAGGGCCAATCATGACCTGCTTGCCAGGAGTGAGCTTGATGTTCTGCAACATTGCGCCGTCGACTTCAATCTCACCGTTTAAACTAACAACGTAAATATGCCCATCTTCTAACTCTTTAATCACTGCATGATGCATAGCGATACGAGGGTCAGCCAAATGAATATTGCACTCTGCACTGCGGCCAATCATTAACTCTGCGGCGTTGAGTGTGCGGTAATTGCGGACAGGAAGTCCACGAGAGTTATTGGTGATTTTTATTAACAAACAATTAATCATAAAAAGTTCTATTCATCTACTTTTGCTTTATTTGGCATTGTTATTTTTATTTCAAATGCATTGGTAAGTGTTAGGTTTTTTAACACATGGATTTAAGTTTGCCATTACCAGTAGACAAATACGGCAATGATGTGCGCCAGCATGGCGACTAATAAGCCCACGGTAAATGGCACATGCAAGTATAGCCAGATACCAAGCCTGGCGCGGTACATGAGGTCTTGACGTGCTCGTTTAACTAAAGACTCACGGCGCACCATGATTGAATACAGCTCACGATATAGTTTGCGTTGCTCTACGGCTAAATTTTGACCCAGTATCGTCAGTTCTTGTACGGCTCTTGCAGACGGGCAGTTCGGTTGAAAGCCGCTTAGTTGGTCAATTAAGCTTAATCCAATGGAGGTCTCACGACACGCGCGTAATACGACGTTATTGATTTCATCTGGCATTAGTAAGGCAATTTTACGTGCTAACTTATCTGCCTCGGCAATTCTTAACAGTAGGCCATCTAGGCTATCTTCACCCATGTTTTCTGTCATTTTTCGTGGGTAAATCATGTAAGTGTAATTGCCAAAAAAACCGCTGATGACAACAATCAACAGTAGGGCGTAGGCTAGTGTATGAATATTAAGCCCAAAATGAAAGCCGCTATGTAATGTTACAAAAACTGTGAGCGCTGTGCCTAAGTAAATGTGGGCTGATAGCCAGCCCTGTGTTGCGCCAGTGCCACGGTAGCGACGTTTTCTGATGCCATACCACGTCATCCATAGCACCATGAGTGCTGATATGGTACCTAGTGTATAACCAAGCCAGCTGCCGCCATAATGACCGACTGCAGGCTCAAAAAATAAAAAAGCAGCGAATGCAATTAAAATAATCACGACGGCTATTTTAAAATAGCGATAGTTTTTATAGTCGAACATATTGCTTTGTTGCATTAAATATTCCCTCTATGCATCATCTAGCCCTAGTAAGTTGTGTTCATCAGCGCTATTAGCAGCATTGTTGCTTGCGTAGCCTAAAAGCTCTTCAGGATTTACCCGCAAGGCAGCGCCAACGGGGCAGGCGCGTACGCATACCGGTCCATCCGCAATGTCTTTGCACATATCACATTTAACCGCAACTTTTGTATTGTTAGTAGAAGCAACTTGCTTAGGTTGAATGCCCAGTAGCATTTGCCATAAACTTTGTTCGGGCTGATCCTGAATCACAGCCATTTGGATCACATCATATGGGCAATTTTGCTGGCAGTTGCCGCAACCAATACAGCTATCATCAATATAGACTTCGCCATGTGGTGCGCGATGAATCGCGTCAGGCGGGCAATCCTTCATGCAGTGAGGGTGTTCGCAGTGGCGACAAGACGTAGGCACCCGAATGTTGGCATATATGGGGCCAGTATCGCGATCTAGCCGTGTAGCGCCACCGTGTGTGTCAGCACAAGCTTGTTCGCAGTGGTTGCAGCGCACGCATAATGACTCATCAATCAATAAAACGTCAGTAGCTTCACCCACGCCTTGTTGAATTAAAAATGAGATCAGGCTTGATTGCGTGGTTTGGTTTGCAAAGCTACTGCCACTTTCTGACGAGGTTTCTAATTGCTGCCTTTTTTCTTGTTCTTGCAAGTGTTGTAAGTAACGAGCATCAAGTGATGCGCGAACTTCAGGATTACGCGCAATGATGCCTTGCATGCGCGCCACATCAATTAAAATGGCTTCAGTCGCAATGGCTGCGCGTACAGTCGCGTAGCGAGGTTCGCCAGAAATCAATGACATTTCACCAACGTAATTGCCTGCGGCCACATAGAACAAAACAACTTCTCGACCTGTCATCATGCGTGAAACCGTGACAGAGCCACGCCTGATTAGATAAAGTCCATCTGCTTCATCGCCCTCATGAAACAGCTCTTCACCCGCTGCATATTGTTTAATAATGGCATGCGACGCTAGGTCATTGAGGTCATCTTCACTCAAAGAAAGGCCAATACTTGCATGTACGATACGTTTAATTGCCACTTCATCCAGTGTCCTACGCATGGCTTGCACTGAATTAATGAGCTTTAATATGACGCGACGTGGTGTTTCAATCAGTGCGCAATGTGTTTTGGCTCTTACTGTGGCAATTCTACGGCGACCCGACAACAAGCCCATTTCGCCAAAAAATTCACCGCTTTTAAAGGTGTCGTCAGGGATATCATCTTCATCGATGAGCATTTCGAGCTCACCTTCAATGACAAAAAAGAAGGAGGTGCTGTAGTCGTTACGCTCAAAGATAATATCAGCCGGTGCAGGCTGTAAAATATTACTTTCGAGAATCAACTCTCTTAGTTGTAATGAATTGAGTAGCCGTAATAGTGGAACGCTACGCTGAATCTTATCCAGTACATCTTCAATGCCGCGATCAGAGCAAAAACTGGAAAATTTCTCTCGTAGCAACGCTGTATCAGCGGCTTCAACTGGGTTGCCTAGAATATGCTCAATAACCTCGTAACCTTGGTTAATCCCTTGTTTGATCAGAGGATAACCTGCAAGTGCGCCAATGATATACAAGCCCGGCACATTAGATTCGTAACGAGATGACAGCACAGGAAGGGCGGCTAAGTCTGCTGTAGGAAAAGCAACCCCGAAGCTTTCAAGTAAAGGCCTAGAAGGGAGTGCACCAAGGCGCGCAATAATCCGATGACATGGAATGCGCTCTACACCTTTGGGTGTATCGGCAAATAATGTGATTGGAAACTCACCCTTGCTGTTTTGCTCAATAGATTGTGGGCGTGTTTCTAACAGCCAGTCTAAAGCGCCTCTTTGTCTTGCTTCCGTTAATTGGGTAAGGTTGCTTTCCTTACAATTACTAAAGTCTTCAGCACGGTTTAATACAATGACCTGATTGCGGCCAGTGAGTGCCAGCGCATTTTCAACCCCAGTATCGCCACCACCAATCACAACGATGGTTTCGTTCTGGTAAGCCTCAGGGTCATCTAGTTGATACTGAATTTGAGGTAAGTCGCCGCCTGGAATTTCTAGTTTACGTAAATTGCCTTGTACGCCAATTGCTAATATGACGTTATCTGCGGTGAATGCGTCACCATCACTCAATTCAACCTTTAATGGTTCCAGTTTGCCACGTGCACCTTTTTTATCAGCCTCGCCTTCACGCGAGATCGCCACAACTTTGGCACTGTATCGTATATTGATTTGATAGTTTTCGATTAAGCTTTCCCATGCGTCTAATACAGATTCGCGTAGTGAAGCAGCAAAAGGTAGGGGGCTACGTAATGGTAAGCCGCGTGGCTCAGCCATGACCAGTTTGCGACGCTGGTAATTGCGAATCGTATTGGCGGCAGCTTCTGCGGCTTCTAATACAAGATAAGATAGCTTTTGCTCGGACGCACGTGCTGCTGCTGATAAGCCACTGGGACCCGCACCAATAATAATGACATCAAAGTGATTGCGCATGAAAACGTGAAGAAAAGCGATTATGTAAGAACTAGATTATATGCCAAAACATCTGCTAAGACTGACGTTAAAAGTTGCAGCAAGGCAATAATTGCAGGTTCCAAAGCATTTTTAGACTTAATATTGCGAGCAGTAATGCAAAGATTTTTTTCAGCGTCCTGACAGGTAGTTTTTGCGTAAGATTTGCTCCGGTGGGGGCAGCAAGAAAACTGGTGATTGAAATGACCAGCACCGCAGGTAAGTTAATAAAACCATAGGTGTACGGAATAGATGGCGTATGTGACCAGCCGCTTAATAAGTAGCCAAGGCTACCTGCAATTGATAATGGAAAGCCAATAGCCGCTGACGTACCGATGGCCTTTTTGATATCTATCTTGCGCCAAGTGAGGTATGGCACAGTAATTGAACCGCCACCGATGGAAACGATAGCCGAAATAGAGCCTATGCCTACTGACGCGAGCATGAGTTCAAGCCGATTGATTTCATGATATGTCTTGGATTGGCTGTCTTTGTGATTGCTTGATTTTGAGTTGGAGAACATCTGAATCGCTACGTAGCCCATAAAGCATGCGAAAAATATTGCCAGTGCTTTTGAGCTAATCATAGACGCGATAAAAGTGGCGGAGAATGTACCAATGACAACACCTAAGGTCATTAGTTTTACCAGTGGCCAAACCACTGCGCCGTTGGCATGGTGCGCACGTAGGCTAGATAAAGAGGTGACCATGATGCAAGCCATGGATGTCCCTAGTGCCAAATGCACAACTTGATCAACTGGGATATTCTGGCTTAAGAATATTGCAGTAAGCATCGGTACCAATACGCCACCACCGCCAATGCCCAATAGACCAGCGGCTAGACCTACAAAAGCACCAAGTGCCAGAAAAATTAAAATCAAATCAAAGTTCATGTGCTGTGTTATTTAGTTAGATTGTATAAGGAGCGATTATTTTGAGAGAAGTCTAGCGACTTCGTCACTCGGTAGCGGTTTACTAAAGTAGTATCCTTGGATTTCGTCGCATTCATGTTGAATTAAGAAGTTTAGTTGCTCCAGTGTCTCAACCCCTTCTGCAATGGTTTTAAATCCCAAACTTTTTGCCATGCTGATGATGGCTGTGATAATTGCCGCATCTTGAGGGTGGCTCCCTAGGCCTTTTACGAAAGATTGGTCAATTTTAAGTTTATCAATCTTGAATTTTTTCAAATAACTGAGAGAAGAGTAGCCTGTACCAAAGTCATCGATAGAAAGTCTGACACCTAGCGCATTCAATTGGTTTAGCATATTGAGTGTGCGTTCGGAGTCTTCCATCGCGATGCCTTCAGTGAGCTCTAGCTCCAGCATGTTGGGGTCGACTTTGGTATCTCTGAGGATTTGACAAACGCTACCGTAAAGGGTCTCTTGATGAAACTGAACCACAGATAAGTTGACTGCGACAGGCACGGCTTTTAAGCCTGCACTTTGCCAAGTAGCGAGTTGCTGGACAGCTGTACGTAAAACCCAATCGCCAATTTCAGTAATGAGGCCACTTTCTTCCGCAATCGGGATAAAAACAGCAGGGGAAACTAAGCCTTTTTCTGGGTGTTGCCAGCGTATGAGTGCTTCTAAGCCAACAATTTTTGATGTTTTGCTATCGTATTGCGGCTGGTAGTACAACAAAAACTCTTGATGCTCTATGGCATTGCGTAGCTCGTTTTCGAGTAGCAGAACATCATTGGCTTGCTCGTGCATTTGACGTGCAAAGAACTGAAAGTTATTACGGCCTTCATGTTTTGCACGGTAAAGTGCAGCATCTGCGGATTGTGCTAACTGTTCAAAGTTATCACCATCTTGTGGATAAGCTGAGATACCAATACTAGCAGTCAGCACGATTCTTTGACCATTGAAATTAAAGGGTTGGGCAATCACATCCAGTAGCTTTTTAGCGACGTGTGCGGCAGCTTCAGCATCAGTATTGGGCAGTAATATAATAAACTCATCGCCACCTTGGCGACATACGGTGTCTTCTGGGAGAACATTTCTTAGCAAACGTTCAGCCAGTTCTTTTAACACTCGATCACCAGCGGTTGGGCCTAATGATTCGTTAATAAATTTGAAACGGTCAAGATCAAGATACATTAACGCCACTGTACTTTTAGTACGATTGGCTGAGGCTAGGGCAAGCGTCGTTCTATCATTTAATAGATTTCGATTGGGTAGATTGGTTAGTGAATCAAAGTTGCTTAAGAACTGTATGCGTTCTTCCGCTACTTTACGCTCTGAAATGTCGGTGATAATGCAGATATACTGAGAAACTTTTCCAGTTGAGCCTTTAATGGTGCTAATAGAAAGCCATTGAGGGTAGAGCTCACCATTTTTTCTGCGATTTGCGACCTCGCCTTGCCAATAGCCAAATCTGCTAATGTTTTCCCACATTGCATCATTAAAGGCTGGCGTTGTATTGCCAGAAATCAGAATATCTGGCGTTTTCCCAATGACATCATCAGATTCATGACCTGTAATTGTAGTGAATGCTCTGTTGACTGAGAGAATATGATTGTTTTCATTGGTAATCAGAATGCCCTCACGGCTGGATTCAAACACTTTGGCGTTGATGCGCAATTTTTCTTCGGCATGTAATCTTTCTGTTATATCCAGCCATGCACCTACAACCTCTACAGGCTTGCCGTTATCATCACGCACCAGCATGACTTGATCTTCAATCCATATGAACTCACCGTTAGCATGGTTAAAACGATAATGGTGGTTTAATGTCCCTGTTTCAAATAGACTTTCCTGTGCAGCCAGCACTCTAGCCATGTCTTCTGCATGAATATGGTTTATCCAAAAGTCATGACTCACCCATTTTTCTTTAGGATAACCAGTCATTTTGTAAACGTTTTCACTAATGAAATCAATGGTAAAGCCATCGTTTTCATTAGCCTTTAGTGTATAAATCACTGCGGGGCTAAGGTTGACTATTTGATTAATATGTTTGTGTGCGTGATCAAGCGCTAATACTAGTTTTTGTTTTTTCGCCTCTCTGTCAAAGTTATCAAGTGCAAAGCTGATATCTCCAGCCATTTCCAGTAACAATGCAATCGCTTCTTCATCAAAAGAGTTTTTATGTTCATGATATACATTGAGTACAGCAAACGGTTTTTGATCACGCTGAATAGGGATAGCAACAGATGAACCCCATCCAAATGCTTTCGCTTTATCATGCCATAGTGTTGTGATTGGGTCGGTAGAAAAGTCGTTAACAATAATGGTTTGATTATCTCTTAAGGCTTTGCCTGTAGGGCCTTGGCCCTCAGGCAGGTCTGCACTCGCTGATATAAATAAACTATCAACATAATCAATGCCATCACCATAGACGGCTACGGGTAAAATGCGTTGGCTTTCTTCATCAAGCTGGCCAACCCAAGCCATTTTCATGCCCCCAAAATTAACAGAGCAACGGCAAACAACTGAGAACAAGTCATTATCATCACCCATGCGTACAATCGCCTGGTTTACCTCACTTAAGGCTTGGTAAAGCTGGGTAAGATGTCTGATGCGATATTCAGCCAACTTTCGATCAGTTAGGTCTCTGATAATGGCGAAATAGTAGTTTTTGTCTAGTTTGCGGCAATTTACCTCAGCGATGAACTGGGTACCATCTTTGCGTAGATATTGCCACTCACCTTTGATGGAGTTATCTGATGTTAGCTTAGTGATAAATTCTGATTGGTCGGTAACATTTTTCACCAGCACATCTTGCAAACGCATATTTAAAAGTGTTTTTTGCTGGTATCCCAGCATGTTCATGGCGGCCAAGTTTGCCGCTATAAAACGATGTTGGTAATTTAAGACTAAAACACCATCACCAGCTTGGTCAAAAAGCTTTTGATAGCGATGTTCTGCACGCTGCCGACTACTTAAAAGAAACCATGCTAAAAATGCAGATAGTATTGTTAATGTTGAGCCAAGTAGCGCGACAAGCATTGGTTTGCTATAGGGCAAAATACGTGCTTCAAACGTTGGTGTTGTTTGAAAAAACAGCAACCATTTGCTACTGCCAGTATCCAGAGTTCTTTGCGTTGTGATGCTTTGCTCTGACGCACTGCTTTTTTCATGATGATCTACAGTGTTATACAGCAGCGTATCTTCTGTGGCTTTTAGCCCTTGATAAATTTTGATTTCAACATCAGCGTCAATTTCGCCTTTAAATCCATTCATCAGGTCAGTCATGCGGAATGGCACGTCTACCCAACCGATGATTGCATTACGTCTAGCTTCTAGGCTATTGATTAATGCATGTTTTCTATAAATTGGCAGGTACATCACAAAAGAGTGCTGATTTTTTTTACCTACATCTTGTTCAAGTGTTAATCGTGTAGAAATGCGGACATCGTTGCTGTCTCTTGATTGCTCAAGAGCCATTAAAGCACTGGGTAATGCAAGCACGTCGAGACCTAATGCCCGAATATTGGCTTCATCTAACGGCTCTATTAAGGTGATGGGTGCATAGCGCTGCCGGTTTCCTGCAGGTTTTATTTGATAATCAGAAAGTCCTCTTTTTCTAATCTTGCTAAGATGATTTTCTTTATCTTCATTATCAATCAGTTCTGCGAGGGCAATGCCTCGAACACCAAACTTGTCATCTAAATTAAGTGACTTGATGTAAGTATGAAATTCTTCTGGCTGAACTGTATCGGATGCGTCAATAAACCCTTTAACCCCACGCATAATGACTAGAATGGCATCAAAGCGTGCTCGTAAATTGCTAACGGTGACGTCTGCGGAGTCTTCTAAAGCTGAGTTAAGTTTTTGTAAGTTGTCCTGCTGTGCGTTGGACCATAACTTATGCGTGATAACGAAACCGATTAACAGTATTGAGCCTGTGAATAACCACAGGATAATTTTGTGTCTGATTAAATTGGTTGGTTTGGTGTTAACTTGCATTTAAGTGATTAACTGCCAATTAATTATTTTAATTGCAGTGTACATGAAACATTAGTTGATGTAATGAATAGTTGCTTTTTATACAGGGTTTTAATTTGCTGATAGCGCACTAGGGAGACTGGCAATTTTGACGGAATAAATATTAGTCATTTGGACTGTATTTCATGTGGTTAACAAGTGCCAGCATACTTAATTTTCATTATTAAAATAATACGTGTGAAAGTAAATGGTTTGCATAAAGCTTGCATGCTAAAGCTATAGCTTAAATGAGGATAATGTTAGAAATAAGCATGATTTAGTTTGAGTCTATCATTCATGGTGACTTCTAAAGTTGACCTAAATCAAGGATGCTTGATAGGCAATACTGTACATTCTCAACGTCATTTACATTAATGGGGAGGTCGCAATGGCTACGAGATTTACTAAATCCATGGCGCGTAATATTTTTTTCGGGGGGTCGCTGTTCTTTTTCTTGCTGTTTCTCGCACTGACTTTTGATACCAATCAGAAGTTACCAAAACGGGATAATAGCCAAAATCTGACAGCTTCGGTGATTCATGGCAAGAAGTTATGGGAGACCAATAACTGTATCGGTTGCCATACTTTACTAGGAGAGGGGGCATATTTTGCACCAGAGCTAGGCAATGTATACAAACGCCGTGGCCCAGACTTTATTAAAGCATGGATCAAAGGTCAGCCGACTGGTGTACCAGGTAGAAGACAGATGCCGCAGTTCAACTTTACGGAGCAGGAGTTGGATAGTATCGTTGATTTTTTGAAATATACCTCAGAGATCAACACTAATAACTGGCCTCCGAACATCGAAGGTTAACCGTCACAATTACCAGGAGGTATTATGCAATATCAATCTCAGGCAGTGGCGAAGCCTTATTTTATCGCCGCAATCGCTCTATTTTTTGGCCAGATTATATTCGGCTTAATCATGGGCTTGCAGTACGTAGTGGGGGATTTTCTATTCCCTGAAATTCCGTTCAACGTAGCACGTATGGTACATACCAATTTGTTGATTGTGTGGCTGCTGTTTGGCTTCATGGGTGCAACCTATTACCTGATACCGGAAGAATCCGAAACTGAGCTGTTCAGTCCTAAGCTGGCCATCATCACTTTTTGGGTGTTTTTAGCGGCAGGCGCTGCAACTGTACTTGGCTACCTGCTGGTGCCTTATGCCTCATTGGCAAAGTTCACTGGCAATGATCTATTGGCAACCATGGGGCGAGAGTTCCTAGAGCAACCTTTACCGACTAAAGTTGGTATCGTTGTGGTAGTGCTGTCATTTATCTTTAATGTAGTCATGACCATGCTGAAAGGCCGTAAAACTGCAATCAGTTTAGTGTTGGTGCTTGGTTTGGTAGGTTTGGCTGTGTTCTTTCTGTTCTCGTTCTATAACCCGCACAATTTGGTGAAGGATAAATATTACTGGTGGTGGGTAGTGCATTTATGGGTAGAGGGCGTATGGGAGCTTATCCTTGGTGCGATTCTGGCATTTGTGCTGATTAAAGTGACAGGCGTTGACCGCGAAGTGGTTGAAAAATGGCTGTATGTGATTATCACCATGACATTGATTACCGGCATTATCGGTACTGGTCACCATTACTATTGGATTGGTGCACCTGCCTACTGGCAAGTGTGGGGTAGTGTGTTCTCTGCGCTTGAGCCCATACCGTTCTTTATGTTGACGATCTTTGCGTTCAATATGGTGAATAAACGTCGCCGCGAGCATCCTAATAAGGCTGCAACATTGTGGGCACTTGGTACTGGGGTGATGGCGTTCTTAGGCGCTGGGGTATGGGGCTTTATGCATACATTAGCACCAGTTAACTATTACACACATGGCACGCAACTGACCGCAGCACATGGCCATATGGCGTTTTATGGTGCTTATGCCATGGTCGTGCTGACGATTATTTCATACGCAATGCCTATCCTGCGTGGCCGTGCTGCCAACAGTAATAAAGCACAAGTGGTTGAGATGTGGTCATTCTGGCTAATGACGGTGGCAATGGTATTTATTACCTTGTTCCTGACAGCGGCTGGCGTATTGCAAACATGGTTGCAACGTATCTCTACAACACCAATGAGTTTTATGGCGACTCAGGATTCAGTAGCGATTTTCTACTGGATGCGTGAAGCTTCTGGCGTGGTGTTCCTGATAGGTTTGATTGTTTATATCACTAGTTTCTTTATTAAGGGCGAAACGAAAGTGAGTTAATTGCTCACTGATTTTTACAACAGTTCTTATATCACAGTGCTGGTATAACAGTGCAGGGCAGAAGAAGGAGGCTTGCCTCCTTCTTCTAATTAGGCTGGTGAATATGACACTTTAGGTAACTTGATGAATACAAACATAACATTAGTGAATGAAACAGAAGATTTGCCCGGTGATTTTGCCATCTGGATATTTATTCTGGCAGAAATGCTGGTGTTTGGCGTGATGTTTATCGTATACGCCTTTGCGCGCTCTAACCAGATTGACGTGTTTAATACATCTCAGCTTACCTTAAGCCGTGGCTTGGGTACTCTAAATACGATTATTCTGATTACCAGCAGTTATTTTGTCGTGCGTTCGGTATCTGCGATTAAGTCAAACAATTCGAAGCAGTCTGCGCATTGGTTAATCGGCACTATTTTAATGGGTGGCATGTTTGTCGCTGTAAAGTTGTGGGAATTTAATCAGAAATTCTCAGCGGGCATTACGCTGGAAACGAACGATTTTTATATGTTTTACCTGACGCTCACTTTTTTCCACCTGATGCATGTGCTGATGGGCATGATTATTCTTGCATGTATTGTGTACAAATTAAAAAACGGCGTCTACAGCGCACAAGAGCATTTTGGGGTTGAAACCGGCGCCTCGTTTTGGCACATGGTAGACCTGCTGTGGATTATCCTTTTTCCATTGATTTATATTATTCGATAACCATGAATACACAACTCAACCGTTTTGCTACATTAATCTGGCTAACGCTGGTAATGCTCACTATTGGTACCTTTTTAATCGGCGAAGAAGTAAGCGCTGGAAAAACCGTAATGCTGAGTGTGCTAGTAATCTCTCTAATTAAAGGGCAACTGATTGCTAATTATTTTATGGGTTTGCGCTATGTAGGCTGGCTGTGGCGCGGCGTTATTCTAGGTTACTTTGTTATTGTCGGCAGCATGATTGCCATTGCTTACCTGAACTAGCATGGCCTGCTCAGCAGGCTGAATTGAAAGCGTTTACATGGATACAAAAACAAGCAATACCCCATTTTATGAACCAAGCGGTGATGAGTGCGAGCTATTTGAGCGCGCCTGGAAAAACCGCCTGCCATTGTTGATAAAAGGTCCTACCGGCTGCGGGAAAACAAGGTTTGTGTCGCACATGGCGGCACGTTTAAACCTGCCACTGTATACCGTGGCTTGCCACGATGACTTGACCGCAGCGGACTTGGTTGGTCGCCATTTAATCGGTGATGGCGAAACTATCTGGAACGATGGACCACTGACGCGTGCGGTGCGTGAAGGCGGCATCTGTTATCTGGATGAAGTGGTTGAAGCGCGTAAAGATACGACCGTGGTACTGCACCCGCTGGCGGACGATAGGCGTATGCTGCCGATTGACCGCACAGGAGAGTTGCTACAGGCGCCGCCGTCTTTCATGCTGGTGGTTTCTTACAATCCTGGATATCAGAACTTTTTAAAAGGCATGAAGCCTTCTACCCGGCAGCGGTTTGTGTCATTGACGTTTGATTTTCCGACTGCTGCACAGGAGGAGGCTGTACTGATTGGTGAAACAGGTATTGATACCATGACAGCCAAGCGTCTAGTTTCTATTGCCGGAGCATTCCGTGCCTTGCGTGACCATGATCTGGAAGAAGTCGCCAGTACGCGTCTGCTGGTATATGCAGCTACCTTGATTAAAGATGGTTATGATCCAGTGCGCGCCTGCCGTGCTGCTTTGGTGGAGACGCTGACTGATGACGCTGAAACAGCAGTCGCTTTGAATGAAGTGGTCAGCGCCACCTTCGGACGTTAATGGAAGAGTACGTAGGAGCGCTGTGGGATCGCCTGATTACCGGGGCGGCAGAGAAGCGTCATGCTGCAGTGACCGTTAAGCTGGATGATATTGCCAAATCCGCTGCGATATTTTTCAGGGCATTAGGCGGCGACCCCGGGCTGGGTATTTCCGCAGCACCGGCAGTGCGTCATGGAGCTCGTCGGCGTTTGCTGCAGCGCGTGGCCGGTAGCGGTGAAAAGGTAGAGCTTTCATGGCGTGACGGCGAAGTGCTGCGGCTGCCATCGCAGATAGACCTGTTTGCAAAGCAGACACTGAACCGCGACCTGTATTTCTGGCTGGTAGCTTTAGCTGCAGCAGAGTCAGATAACAGTCAGCCATGGATAATCAGAAACCAGTTAGCTACCCAGGCCACACTTGAACGTTTCCCTGGTTTACAGAGCCGCTATGACTGGCTGGTAGAGGCCGTCATCGCGCTGCGCATTCCAGCGGAAAAACTGCCAGCAGATGAAGCAGCTCAGGAAAACACTATCCGCCAAGCATTGCAATATCCGGGTACGGTGGATGCTATAGCGCTGACAGCGCGCCCGTTCCAGCCGGTACCACTATGGCCGCATCCACATCCTCCTGTGAATGCCGCAACATCAAGTGCTGCAGGCTTAGGCTCGCCTGAACAAAGCGGTAACGCCGCCAATAAAAAGAGCCGACGTAAACATCTGGCAGAGCGCACCGATGCAAAGGAAGATAAAAATGGCTTTCTGATGATGTTCCGCGCCGAGAGCCTGTTCTCATGGTCTGAGTTCGTGAAGGTGAACCGCCCGCAGGATGAGGAGGACGATTCGGAAACCGCGCAGTTAGCGGCTGAAGATATGGATAACCTCACCATCGCACGCGATGGTAAAACCAGTGCCGCCAATGTGAGGTTCGATCTTGACTTACCAGCCGGTGCTGTGGATGATACGCCGCTGGGTGAAGGCGTTTTATTGCCAGAATGGCACTGGAAAAAGCAGGTGTTGCAGCCGGATTACTGTAGTTTGCAGCAGCTGATTGCCACCGATGCCAAACCGTGCGAGCTCCCGCACGCATTAAAAAACACAGCCAATCATCTAAGGCGCCAGTTTCAGGCGCTTACGCCGACTAGGCATTGGCGTAAAGGTCAGCAGGATGGCGATGAGCTGGATATGGATGCATGGGTGCAGCTGGTTTCTGAGAAAAACAGCACGATGCCAACCTCAGAGCATGGGCTTTACCGGGTACAGGTGAATCAGGAGCGTGATCTGGCATGTCTGCTCCTAGCCGATTTATCCCTTTCTACTGATGCTTATGTTTCAAATCACTCACGCGTGATTGATGTGATTCGCGATAGCCTGCTTTTGTTTTCAGAAGCGCTCACTGCAACTGGTGACAGTTTTGCACTATACGGTTTTTCATCGCTTAAGCGTAGCCATGTACGCTTTCATTACATCAAGGGTTTTGAAGAAAAATATAGCGGTCAGGTGCGTGGTCGCATTGCCGCGATCAAACCCGGCTATTACACCCGCATGGGCGCAGCAATCAGGCAGGCATCAAGCTTATTAGTGCAGCAGAAAAAGCATCAACGCCTATTGCTGATACTGACAGATGGTAAACCAAATGATCTGGATCAGTATGAGGGGCGCTATGGTATTGAGGATACGCGCATGGCGTTATTGGAAGCTAAAAAATTAGGGCTGCGGCCGTTCTGCGTCACCATAGATTCCGAGGCCAGCGACTATTTGCCGCATCTTTTCGGCGCAGGTGGTTATGTGGTGATTCGTAACCCTGAAGACTTGCCGAAAGAGCTGCCGTTGCTATACGCGCAGATGACACGCTAAACTGTTAAATCGTAGCTTCTCAGTTTTTTCACATCGGTAATCATCACCTCTTTGCCGTGCACTTCAATTAACTCCATTTGCTGAAGTTTTGCCAAAGTGCGTGAAAGTGTTTCTGGGGTCAGGTTCAGCAATGAGGCAATGGTGGTTTTACTCGTAGGCAACGTGATGTTACTGGCATCGGGCGCATCAGCGCTGATTTGTAGTAGATAGCCGATGAAGCGCTGTGTGCATGATTGCAACGATAGCATTTCAATATCTTGTACCAGTTGGTGCATTCTGACAGACAACCCAGCTAGCATCTTACGAGAGAATAGTGGGTCATTATCTAGCATGGAAAATATCAGGCTCTTTGGTATGAGTAATACCTGAGAATCCATGATAGCTTGTGCGTAGACAGGAAATTTCCGCTCTAGAAACAAAATGGCTTCACCGAAGCTTTCTCCGGGTGTCACAATGCTGATGATTTTTTCACTGCCTTGCGGAGAGGTGACTCCTAGTTTTAATTGGCCTTCTAATAAAATATAAAGACCAACCGCCGCATCACCACGATTAAATATCGACGTCCCTTTTGGAAAGTCAATGAGTTGAGCATGTTCTGCAATCACGCCAATTTGCTCTGGTGCTAATTCCTTAAACATAAAAAAGTTAAAAAGAGTTTGTGAAATGACGGATTTATTCATTTGCAGATACCAATAAAAGCTGAAGTTTGATAATGTAATTAACAATTATTGCGTCACGTAGATATATTTCATCGTGAAAGCATTGGTAGTTACCAACAAGTTTTACCTTATACTTGTTTTCACTAATTTTTATTCTATATATGTTGCATATATTATGCAACATATATAGAATTCATCACTACTATGCAAATTACCAAACTATGCAAATTACAAAGTTCACTGATTTAGGGCTAAGAGTTCTAATGTATCTCACACAAGAGGTGAATACGTCCACCGTCACCATTAATGAAGTGGCTAAGCAGTTTGATGTCCCAAGAAACCACCTGATTAAAGTGGTGACAAGGTTAAATAAATTAAATTGGGTTGTTGCCACACGCGGTAGGACTGGAGGCTTAAAACTTGGAGTTAGACCAGCGGAGCTAAAACTAGGCAATGTTTTACGAGAGCTAGAGAATAAAACTTCTCTGATTAATTGCGCTGAGCCGCTTTGTGTTTTAAGTGGTCAATGTAATTTAAAAGAGATATTAGATCACGGCTTAAATAGCTTTTATGAGGAAATGAACAAATACACATTGCAAAGTATTGTGGATCATAAAACACAGCAAGCCGTTATTAAGTTGCATCAACGATATGTAGCTTGATCATCATTCAGATGATTGGCTGATAGCAGTATTCATTCAGCAAGATTTACCAAGCACTCATCCGAGTGTTTTTTTTGAACATAAAAGTAGTATTTTAAATGCAAGTTAAGGAGATGTCATGTTATCAATGTCAGCAAAACCATATATAGAGGCGAGTGTTCCTGTGTTAAGGCAGCATGGATTAGCCATTACCACACTATTTTATAAAAATATGTTCGAATCACATCCTGAGCTTAAAAACCTATTCAATATGGGAAACCAGGCTAATGGGTCACAACAGCAATCTTTAGCAGCGGCAGTGTTTGCTTATGCCGCAAATATAGAAAATAGTGCAGCATTAGCACCAGTGATTGAACGGATTGTGCATAAGCATGTATCGGTTGGCATTAAGCCTGCTCATTATCCAATTGTTGGTCACCACCTAATTGGTGCAATCAAGGGCGTGCTTGGTGATGCTGCCACCACTGAGCTTTTAGCCGCTTGGGAAGAGGCGTATGGTCTGTTGGCAGATGCGCTGATTGATGCAGAAAATAGATTATACAAGCACAATAACCAACAGCCAGATGAGTGGCTGAAAGTAAAGGTTGTAGAGAAGCGACATGAGTCAGACGATGTGGTTACCTTTATCTTGCAAGCCACAGATTCATTAATATTGCCAAGCTTTAAGCCTGGCCAATACATCAGCGTGGCAGTGCATGTTGAAGACTTAAACCTAAGGCAGATTAGGCAATATAGCCTGTCTGACGCTAATCAGTACAACACTTACAGAATTACAGTAAAGCGAGAAAAGGGGGATGAATATAAACCTAGTGGCAACGTATCAAACTGGCTACATCAGCATGTTAGGGTTGGCAGTGTGATCGATATTAGCTATCCATGTGGAAATTTCACGCCTGACATTCTAGACCAACAACCTATCGGGCTAATTTCTGCAGGCGTAGGCATCACACCCATGATATCAATGGTAAAAGAGATTTCTGTGAATAATCCGACTCGAAAAGTTTTATTCGCGCATGCGGCAAGAAACAGAACTAGCATTGCACATATAGACGAGATAATACAAATAAAGAATGATTTAAGCCACTTAGAGACTATTTTCTTTTTGAATGAGTCAATAAAGAAGAATATTGACGAGCGGGAAGGGCGTATGGATTTAACCAATCATGTATCGGATGAATTTAAAAATGGTGTTTATTATATCTGTGGGCCGCAATCATTTATGGATGATCAACGCGATGCTTTGCTAGAACTTGGCGTAGACGCTAATAAAATTCATAGGGAAGTATTTGGTCCAGAGAGCTTGAGTCATATTATTTCTTAAGTAATATTATTGAATGAGAAGTTGATTCGGTGGGTGTTGACTTTAACGCTCACCAATCTAAAGCTATTGATATATTGGTTTTATTTACCATCTCAAAAGATACAAACCGCTACTGCTATCTGAGTGCAGAGGTTAGGAGCTAACTATTAAACTAGCTGTAGCATTTGCTTTCTGCCTTTAATTATATGTGTGGCGATGCGAGTAAATGCCAAAGACCTAGCCACCTTGCACGAAGTGATGCAGACGCGTGGTAAAGTAGTTAAAAAAGCCTATGTGTAAAAGCTATCTATCGATAAACGTCCAGTTATCTGTGCTGTGTAGTTAAATTCCAGTGTGCAACTCTCAAAAATATCGCTTAACTTGTTTATGCAACTAAACTAATCTATGCAGCTATATTTTATGCAACTAAATAAAGTTTAGTTCACTCACACAAACAACCACCATAAAAAGTAGCTATAAGGAGAAGCGCCATGCTGAAATGGAATGATGTATTGAAGCTTGCAAATCAGGGCAATCTTACCCCAGATAAGAGAGTGGCCAAAACAGAAGCTGAGTGGCGAGGGCTGTTAAGTGACGAAGAGTATTGGGTAACCCGAGAAGCAGGTACTGAAAGGGCATTTAGTTCTGCGTTATGCTCACTACTTGAGCCAGGCATTTATGCTTGCCGCTGCTGTGATACATTGCTGTTTGATGCCTCAGAAAAGTTTGATTCAAGAACGGGCTGGCCATCTTTTAGTCAACCAATCAAACCCAATGCCATTGCTTACCGTTTAGATAGCAGCCATGGCATGACCCGCGTTGAAACTACTTGTAATGCCTGTGATGCGCATTTGGGTCACGTTTTTCCTGATGGGCCTGGTGAGAGTGGTTTGCGTTACTGTATGAATGCGATTGCGCTTCAGAAAAAATAAGAGATGACATTTGCCAATGTTAGTGTAATTAACGTTTGCAAGAAAATATCAGGTAGCTAGGACTATAAAATGTGACGGGCACGATGAATAGTGTACTAATGCTTAGATTGACTAGTGAATTTTGCTTGAGTCATTGATTTTTATGACTTTTGGCGTCCCCACGGGGATTCGAACCCCGGTCGCCTCCGTGAAAGGGAGGTGTCCTAGGCCTCTAGACGATGGGGACCTAAGAAAGTATTGCTCTTTAAACAGCGCGTTATATTTCAAACACACTTTTTAATCATTGCCTGTAAATAGTTAAAGTAACAGTTTACATTTATTGGCGTCCCCACGGGGATTCGAACCCCGGTCGCCTCCGTGAAAGGGAGGTGTCCTAGGCCTCTAGACGATGGGGACCTAAGAATTTACCGCTAAACTACAAGTGCAGCATTTTACTACAATTTGCTAATAAATCGAAGCTATTTCTAACACTTTGGTGGAGGTAAGCGGGATCGAACCGCTGACCTCTTGCATGCCATGCAAGCGCTCTCCCAGCTGAGCTATACCCCCAAAACCTACTTGCTTTTGCTTTAAAAGCGTTGCAGCGTTAGCGAGGCGCAATATTAAAGATGGGCGCGGGCCTTGTCAATCACTTTCATTCTAATTTGCTCAAAAACTCAAAAAATAATGCATGTGCCCGGCTCACCTTATGCGGCTTGCTTTGTGCAACTTACTTTTTAAACTTAACCGCGAATGTTCGATTGACTCTCAAACTGGGTCAACTCAACACGTGGTTGTGGTTGCCATCCTTGTTTACGATGTTCAGCAATGACATTGGTAAATACACCACCTCGTACATAAAATTTAGCAGTGACTCGCATAAACTTAGGTTGTGTTGCTTCAACCAGGTCATCCAGAATGCTGTTTGTAACAGCCTCATGGAAGCAGCCTTCATCGCGAAATGACCACATGTAGAGTTTTAAGCTTTTAAGCTCTACACAAAGCTGGTCTGGGATGTAATCTAAATAAATGACAGCAAAATCGGGTTGGCCCGTTTTAGGACACAAGCAAGTGAACTCCGGAATTTCCATATGAATATGAAAGTCACGTTTCGTGTTTGGGTTTTCAAATGTCTCTAGTGTTTTAGAGGGTTGCGCAGTTGGTTTGGTACCTAAGGAGAGTTCAGTCATGATAGATAGTAGAGCTTTTGGCTTAAAAAACGTTATTATAACGTTCTAAGTCAAACCTAATTAGTAAAAGTTCATTTTGCGTTTAACTCACCTAAAACTCTCTGGTTTCAAATCTTTTGTTGACCCCACAACATTGTACATACATGGGCAGCGTGTTGGCGTGGTTGGCCCTAATGGTTGCGGAAAATCCAACGTCATGGAGTCTGTACGCTGGGTGCTGGGGGAGTCTTCTGCCAAAGAGATGCGTGCAGATGCAATGGATGCGGTTATTTTTAATGGTTCCGGTAATCGAAAGCCCATCTCGCGCGCCAGTGTTGAATTGGTGTTTGATAATAGCGAGGGCGGTGCGTCAGGGGAGTGGTCTCAATACGCGGAAATTTCTGTAAAGCGTGTCATTGAGCGCGATAAAGGCTCAACTTACTATATTAACAACACCGTTGTGCGCCGTAGGGATGTAGCCGACTTATTTTTGGGCACAGGCTTAGGTGGTCGTGCTTATGCAATTATCGGTCAAAATACCATTAGCCGCATTGTAGAAGCACGCCCTGAGGAAATGCGTATCTTTCTTGAAGAGGCCGCAGGTGTTAGCAAGTATAAAGAGCGGCGTAAGGAAACCGAGCAACGCTTACGTGACACACGTGAAAACTTATTGCGTGTAGAAGATATTTTACGTGAGCTGGATACGCAGATAGTACGCTTGCAATCACAGGCGATGGTGGCTGCACAATATAATCAAATGCAAGAAGCTTTGAATATTACAAAAGCGCAGATTTGGTTATTAAAGAAACGTGATGCAAGTACACAATGGGAAAAGTCGCAACGCACGGTTGAAGGGCTGGTCAACGCGCTTGAGGCGCAAATGGCCGGTTTGCGAAGTAGTGAAAGCACGCTAGAAACATTAAGGCAGCAGCATGTTGCCTCAAGTGAGGCGGTTAATACGGCCCAAGCGGCTTATTACGAAGCGAATGCAGAGGTTTCTAATCTTGAGAATCAAGTGAAAAATACTGCTGATGCCAGAGAGCGTTTACAACTTCAATTACAGCAATTACTTACCCAGTTAGAAAAGAACACTAATCAGCGTCATCAAGTGGAAGAGGCGCACACGCTGGCGCAGGCTGCTCTAGTTCAAGCCGACGCTGATTTCATAAGTGCTGAAGATGCCGTGAAGGCTGCAAGTAGTGATGTGCCATTAAAGTTGCAGGAGTACCAAGCGGTGCTTTCTGCGTTTAATGCCAGTCAGTCAGCATGGCTAAATGCAGAACAACGCTTGCGATTAGAGCAGGCGAATATGACGCATTTATCTCGTTCCGTCACAGAAACTAGCGAGCAGTTAAAGCGCTTACAGCAGAATTGTGAGTCATTACAAATACCTGCTGACAGTTTAATTGTAGAAAAACAGTCACAATTAAGTGCGTTGGAATTAGAGGTTGCCGAGCTGGAACAGAAAAATGCAAATGCTGTTCAGCAAGAGCAGGCTTTACATTTGGACATTAAAGCTAGCAGAGATGAGACTCATCATCATCAACGAGCTTTGCATGTGCTTGAGGCTGAAATCAACTCATTAGCAAAGCTGCAGCAGTCTATGCGTCAAGTAGACAATAGCTCCGCATTGGGTGCTTGGCTGAGCAGTGTAGGCCTCAATGGCAAGCTAAATGAAAATTTAAGGATATGGCAGGCTGTTCGTATAGTGTCTGGCTGGGAAACTGCATTTGAGGCATTTCTTGGGGCAAAACTTAATGCTATTGCGTGTGACCAATCATTTCTAGCATCTAATCTGGGAAATAGGGCGCCGGTAGCCATGACGCTGGCCGTCACCGCCGATGCTGTACCTACACACACTAAAATATCATCTCCTTTTGCTGAAATGTACTCATTAGTTGAGCATGTGACGCCAGCCCTTCAGGCTGTGTTGCAGGATTGGCTTGCTGGCGTTTATATACTCGACAATGATGCGGATATTACCCAAGCCACTCATTCGTTAAAACAAGGCGAGTGTTTGGTTAATCAACATGGTGACATTTACACGCGGCAAAGTGTGACTTATTTTGGTGAGCAATCTGTGCTACACGGTGTGCTTGAGCGCCAAGCACGCTTAACTAACTTACAAACGCAGTTACCCGAGGTTCAGGCGCAACTCACACTTAAAACTGGTCAGGTATCTTTGCTGGAAAGTAACTTGCAGCAGTTACGGGCGATGCAACATACGCATCAGCAACACTTGAAGCAAGTAACCCAACAGGCGCACCAGTTAAATTTACATTTGCAACAGATTAAGCAGCAGCAAGCTAATGCAATACAGCGGCAAAGGATGTTGCAAGCAGATTGCAATGTGGCGGAAGAAAAGTTACAAAAGCTGCAAATTGAAAGCACTCAAAAGCAAATGGTATTGAGTGAGATTTCAAATAGCCTTGTATCGCTTCAGCATGAGAAGCAGTCAATGGAGTCAAAAAAGCAATCTGCAGAAAGTGTGTTAAATAAGGCGCGTGCGCAGTTGCAGGAGGTAGAGCGCTCGCATCAAGAGAAGAGTTTTAATGTTAAGTTAATTAATAATAATATCAACGATTTAAATTCGAAACTTGGATTTTTACTTGAAGAAGAAAGTTCGCTAAAATTACGTTGTGCAGACGTAGATGGCACGCTAGCTTCTACTAAAATGGAAACTTTAAAAGCGAACTTAGAGGCGGCGTTAAACACCAAGCAGCAACGAGAGGCATCACTAGCAAATGCTCGTAGTGCAATGAGTGAAAGCGAATCTGTTTTGCAACAGCAAGAGCGTCTGAGGCTGCAACTGGAGCAAGAGTTACATCCTTTACGAGATAAGTTAGAAGCTGGTCGCTTGAGTGAGCAGGAGTCGCGTATTTACTTTGAGCAATGCCAAGCCGAACTTGCGGCATCAAACATTGAAGAGGCACTGCTTGATAGTCATCTCAAACAAAATGCGACCACAGAGATTAAAGTCAGAGACCTTGAAAGAAATAAAACAAAGCTTGAGACTGACATTGAAGCTTTAGGCGCTGTCAACTTAGCTGCCATAGAAGAGTTAGCTTCAGAACAGACGCGTAAACACTACATAGATAGCCAATGTCGCGACTTGAATGAAGCGAGCAAAACCTTAGAGGATGCTATTTTCAAGATTGACCGTGAAACCCGTAGTCGTTTGCAACACACTTATGATGAGGCCAATAAACACTTTAATGAGTTATTTACCACGTTGTTTGGTGGTGGGCAAGCTAGGCTAGAGCTGTTAGGTGACGAGATCCTCGACACAGGGATACAAGTGTTTGCACAGCCGCCAGGCAAGAAAAACAGTACGATTCACTTGTTATCAGGCGGTGAAAAGGCGCTCACGGCATTGGCTTTGGTATTTGCTTTATTTAGATTAAATCCAGCGCCATTCTGCTTGATGGATGAGGTGGATGCGCCACTGGATGATAGTAACACTGAGCGATTCTGTGCCATGGTAAAAAAAATGTCAGAAAGAACACAGTTTTTATACGTGAGTCATAATAAAATTACGATGGAAATGGCGCAGCAATTAATCGGTGTTACTATGCAGGAATCAGGTGTTTCACGCATAGTGGACGTAGATATGGAAGAGGCTGTGAAAATGGTTGAAACGGCATCTTAATCGCTGTTGTAATTTAGTTGAGAGTTTAATGTAAATGAACGATTTGCAAATAATATTGATAATTATTGGTGCTTTAATCATTGCTGCTGTACTTTTGTTTAACTGGTGGCAGGAGAGAAAGTTTAACCAGCAAATAGAGAACAGCTTTTCAGAGTCGCAAAATGACGCGCTTCTGAATAATGATACGCACACTAACGCAGCCAATACCTTTGAAAGTGACTTCGAAGAAGATAACTTTTCTATTGATACCGAGCGCTTAAAAGAGCATTTTCATCATGATGTTCATGATGACAGATACGAAGCAATCAGCAATATTGAACCAGAAAATAGCAAAGATGTTTTAGAAGATATTGATGAGGCATACTCAACATTAGTGGCGAGACAACACCATGAGCCTGAGCATCATCTTGATGAGCACTTACATGATGATGTTGAAGCGTCTGCCCATGCCGCCAATATCAAGCCCGCACAGCATGAAGAAATTAAAGCAATTTTCAATGACGCTTTCAACCAGGCAAGCAACCAAGCAAGCAGCCCAGTCAATACAACAGCGACGAATCTCAACCTTAATCATGTGGAAGAGAAAGTTAATGTTGAAAATGTCGCATCAATAGCGCCTACACATACAGCTCAACCCGCTGCTGCTGTTAATGATGTGATGAAATCCAGCTTACCGGCAATGTTGCAATCGCAAATGGATTTAATTGCTGTTATTTATTTAGCCAATGAAACGAGCGTTTCAAACCTGACAGCAAGTATTGGCGGCTTTTTCGAAGATTATGACAAGCCAATTCATTTGCATGCGTTAATTAATGATAGTGATTGGGTTCCACTAACAGCTTTAGCAACGCAGCCTGATATTGCAAATCAAAATACAAGTAAAATTACATGCAGCTTACAGCTTGCTGACCGCGCTGGTGCTGTCACTCGTAGCATATTGAATCGATTTCAATTGGCTGTAGAAACTTTAGGCTTGGATATTGATGGACATGTTGAATGGCAAAGTAATGGTGATCCACTATTAGCGGCTTCAGCGCTAGATGCTTTTTGCATTGACGTTGATAAGACCATGGGGTTCCATTTGGTGCATGGCGACAATGGCGCCTTCACCGGCACCAAGTTAAGAGGCTTGGGCGAAGCGCAGGGTATGGTGTTGGAGGCCGACGGAGCATTCAAGTATTACCATAAAACTGATAGTCAAACACCACCAGTTGTAAATAGCACACCATCAGTTTCTTTTATCATGTTTAATCGAGATAACTATCTATTTAACCCAGAAATGTTAAGAACCAGCGTCATAAAAGCCGTGACTTTTCAGCTGGATATCCCGCATGTCATGCATTGCACTGAGGCATTTAACCAAATGGTGCAAGTGGCAAGGCAAATGGAGCTCGGTTTAAACGCTGTATTGGTTGATGATAACAATAGACCATTAGGTGATATGCAAATCGAAAAAATTCGGCAGCAACTCAAAGTGATTTACGCCACCATGCTAGTGCGAGGTATCGTGCCTGGCTCAGATAGTGCGCGTAGATTGTTTTCATAAGTTTTAAGGTTAGATTTAATGTCGGATTCGAAGTTGAGCAGCGCTGAGCAGCGTGTTTTAGCGTTACGTGAGTTGATTGCGCGTTATGACTATGAATATTATGGTCTAGATGCCCCCTCTGTGCCTGATAGTGAATACGATCAACTTTATCGTGAGCTGCAAACGTTAGAAATCCAAACGCCTAGCTTGATTACCTCAGACTCGCCAACCCAGCGCGTTAGCGGCTCTGCCGCCAATGCTTTTAATAGCATCACCCACCGCCAAGCAATGCTATCACTCAATAATGCTTTTGAACTTAGTGAGCTGGAAGCGTTTGATAAACGCATTCGCGATACGCTAGGAACTGCGCAGGTTGAATATGCCGTAGAGCCTAAATTTGACGGCTTAGCCATTACACTTACTTACGAGCATGGTATTTTTACGCAAGGCGCTACACGCGGTGATGGTTATGCAGGGGAAGATGTCACACATAACCTGCGCACTTTACGTGCGATTCCGATGCGTTTAAATATTGCAAACCCGCCACAGTTGCTCGAAGTACGTGGCGAAGTGCTTATGCTGAAACGTGACTTTGATAAACTCAACCAAACGCAGTTAACCAAAGGTGAAAAGCTCTTTGCTAACCCGCGTAACGCAGCAGCAGGTAGTTTGCGACAACTGGATGCAAAAATAACAGCCACACGCCCACTTACATTTTTTGCTTATGGCTTGGGTGTTGCTGAGGGCATACCAACGCTGACTAGTCATCGTGCTGCAATGGATTATTTGGCCAGCTTACATTTTCCTGTCAGCAATGTGCGTGATGTAGTCTATGGCGTGGATGGGCTAAGTGACTACTATGAAAGAATCGGCCAGTTACGCCAGCAGTTGCCTTTTGATATTGATGGTGTCGTCTACAAAGTTAACCAATTTAATCAGCAGAATGAGTTGGGCTTTGTGTCTAGAGCACCTCGCTGGGCAATTGCGCATAAGTTTCCTGCACAAGAGGCGTTGACAGAAGTAGAAGATATCACGGTGCAGGTAGGGCGTACTGGTGCAATTACACCAGTAGCAAGGCTAAAGCCAGTGTTTGTAGGTGGTGTAACGGTGACGAACGCAACGCTACATAATGAAGATGAAATTCGCCGTAAAGATATTCTAATAGGCGACACCGTGAGTGTGCGCAGGGCTGGAGACGTGATTCCTGAAGTGGTGAGTGTGGTGCTAGAAAGAAGGCCATCTAATGCTCGCCGTTTTGAAATGCCAACTATTTGTCCAGAATGTGGCTCACATATTATCAAACAAGAAGATGAAGCGGTTGCACGTTGCTCTGGCGGCTTGTTTTGCCCTGCACAGCGCAAACAAGCGATCACTCATTATGCATCTCGTCGCGCAATGGATATTGAAGGTTTAGGTGAAAAGCTGGTGGACCAGTTGGTTGAGGCTGATTTGGTGCATACGCTCGCTGATATCTACCAACTTGATATTAGCACGCTTAGTAACCTTGAGCGCATGGCCGAAAAGTCTGCTCAAAATATTTTAGATGCACTTAATGCCAGTAAGGAAACTACACTTGCTCGCTTTATTTACGCCTTGGGTATGCGTAATGTGGGCGAGGCCACCGCTAAAGACTTGGCGAAGCATTTTGGTAACTTAAAAGCTTTGATGGATGCATCTATTGAGAGTTTACTCGAGGTCAACGATGTTGGCCCAATTGTTGCTGAGTCAATTAAAGACTTCTTCTCTGAAGAACATAATAAAGAGGTGATTAAGGCACTATTAGCAGCTGGATTACATTGGCAGGAAACCGAAGGTAGGCAGCAATCAACAGGTAAGTTGAGTGGAAAAACCTTTGTGTTAACTGGCACCTTGCCAACAATGTCGCGCGATGACGCCAAAGCATTAATAGAAATTGCTGGTGGCAAAGTAGCAGGCAGTGTTTCAAAAAAAACAGACTTTGTTGTCGCAGGGGCTGAAGCAGGAAGTAAATTGGAGAAAGCACAGTTATTGGGCATTACGATTTTAGATGAGGCAGGCTTATTAGCAGTATTAGCTGAAAGCGAATAACCATGGTAAATGAAGGCTATCAATTTCAAGATGATGTGATTGCAATCGCCAAAGAAGCAGGTGAGGCGATTATGCAAATTTACTCCACTGATTTTGGCTTTGAAATGAAGTCTGATAACTCCCCACTGACAGAGGCTGATATTGCTGCACACGATATTATCGTTGCAAGACTTCACCAACTTACGCCTGACATTCCTGTGTTATCTGAAGAGTCTGATGCGATTGATATTGGCTTACGTTTGAGTTGGCAAAAATACTGGTTAATCGACCCATTAGACGGCACGCGTGAGTTTCTTAAACGTAATGGCGAGTTCACCGTTAACATTGCACTAGTTAGCCAGCATCAGTCGATTATGGGGGTGGTGTATGCACCAGTGTCAGGCTTAACTTATTATGCAAGTAAAGGGCAGGGCGCATATAAACAAATCGGCACGGCATCTGTACAAAGAATCCATACAAAAAACTTGAATCTGCAACAGATTACAATAGCAGGCAGTCGGTCGCATTCAGATGAAAAGTTCCAGAAATTTATGCATAGTGTAGAGACTGTCACTTTAGCCAAACCTGAACTTATTCGTTTAGGAAGCTCTCTAAAAATTTGCTTAGTAGCAGAGGGTGGTGCTGATGTGTATCCTCGCTTAGGGCCAACTTACGAATGGGATACTGCGGCAGCGCATTGCGTACTGCAAGAAGCGGGTGGAGATATTGTAGATGAGCATGCAGTCACGCTGAGTTACAACAACAAACCATCACTATTAAACCCACACTTTTTTGCAACGGCCGAGCGCTCACAGCAATGGGCAGCTTTCTTATAATTATTAATTACATCATCAAAGAGTAACTATCAACAATGAAACTACAAAAAGCTTTAACTATATTATTTACCTCTTTGTTTTTTAATACGATTCATGCGGCTAGTGATCATGCATTTTCATGCAACAAAGCCTACGATCAAATGGATTTGTCGACAGCGTTAACCTTTGCATCTAAAGCACTGAGTGCCGATAAAAGTGATAAGGAAGCGTTAATATGCCAAGGTCGCGTATATAGCGCACAAGGGAAGCTGGACGATGCTTTATCTTCGTTTAAATTAGCAGACAAACAATCTAAAGACGCATTTGATAAAACGATTGTTGCGCTTGTGACTGGACACGCTTACAAAGACGCTGGCCAATATGAGCAAGCGATTTCAAGCTACGAGCAAAGCTTGCAACAAGCAAAAGTAACGCATAGCAAAGCGTTTGAGCGCGTGGCACATCAAAGCATTGGGAACGTGCATCTTAATGCCAAGCAATACCAATCTGCACTTGATGCATATTTAACCGCCAACACGCTTGCAGCAAATGATAACGAGCGCGGTGAAAGTTTTGAATCTGTCGCGTTTTCTTATCACATGTTAAACCAACATGATGCAGCACTAGAGTATCAAATTAAAGCATTTTTAATGCATGAGAAATCAGGTACGTTAGACCAATATGCACACTCCAGTATTGAGTTAGGTCGCTATTATGCGGCTGTAAAAAACTATGCCAATGCTGAAAGAACGCTGAATAAAATTATTAAATTCGCGAAAGACCAAGGCGGTGCCTATTATGAAGCTTACGGCTACTGCATATTGGCGCAAGTGAAAGCTGCCAATGGTGACACTACAACGGCCAAAACGCTTATCGATCAAGCCAAACTAATCGCTAAAAACACCAAGGATCAGGCGCTAGCGGAAGAGATTGAGAAAGAAACGCAAGGCCTGATTTAATCACATCCTTTTGCATTAATTTTGTAAGGATAATTCATACACTCAGACTAAGGGTTGTCCATTAAACTCATTATGAGTTGCGTGGTCACAGCTAGGTGACAGATTTTCGCATATAGTTATGATGGTTTAATACTTTTAAAACATACACTTTGCTGACTGGGTACCCCATGATTATTCAACAAAAATCCGACATTGTGCCTTCAGATATCACACCTAAAGAGGTATTTGAAAATCGGCGTCACTTTATCAAGCAAGCTGGGTTTGGCTTGCTTGCCACTTCAGCACTTGCTCATAGCAATCTGCTGCTTGCGGCAGATGCTACGCGTCTAAATGGTCCTGCTGGCAAAAGCGCTAAATCAATATTGTCGCTACCAGGGTTTACTAAAACATCTTATGGTAAAGATGAAAAGTTAACCTCATACGAAGATGTCACCACTTACAATAACTTTTACGAGTTTGGCACAAGTAAAAGTGAGCCAGCGGTCAACGCTAAGTTGTTTAAGCCACATCCATGGACAGTTAGCATTGAAGGGGAAGTGAAAAAAAATAAAACCATTAGCATTGAAGACATCATCAAGCTAGCCCCACTAGAAGAGCGTATTTACCGCATGCGTTGTGTAGAGGGGTGGTCTATGGTGATTCCATGGCTTGGCTTTCCCCTTGCTCAGTTAATCAAATGGGCAGAACCTAATGCAAATGCCAAATATATTGAATTTGTGTCCCTTGCTGATTCGCAACAAATGCCGGGCGTTAACTTGCCTATATTAGATTGGCCATATACAGAAGGCCTGCGCATGGATGAAGCAATGAATCCACTGACCCTGATGGCGGTTGGTTTATATGGTGAAAAACTACCTAACCAAAATGGCGCGCCAATGCGCTTGGTTGTGCCTTGGAAATATGGCTTTAAGGGGGCTAAATCAATCGTTAAGATTCGCTTTACTGAAAAAATGCCAATCACCACTTGGATGAAAGCAGGGCCTAAAGAGTATGGTTTTTACGCAAATGTAAATCCTCAAGTAGAGCACCCACGCTGGACGCAATCTTCAGAAAAAAGAATTGGTGCTGGTTTATTTGCTGGTCGTATTAAAACGCAGATGTTTAACGGTTATACCGAGCAAGTAGGGCAGATGTATGCAGGCTTAGATCTACGTAAGAACTTTTAAACGACAGGTCTACCGCTATGCACATTAAACAACTTTTGCGGCGAGTCCCTAATAAGAGGCAAATAAGTTGGATTAAATTCAGTTTATTTACGCTTTGCTTAGTACCGCTTGCCCGCTTAATCTGGTTAGGTATCAGTGATGATTTGACCGCTAATCCTATTGAGTTCATTGAAAGATCAACAGGTTTTTGGGCTTTATTTGTTTTACTGCTGACATTAAGTCTTAGCCCTATCAGGCTACTATGGGGGATTGCGTGGCAGCTACAGTTCAGACGCATGTTTGGACTGATGATGTTTTTTTACGCCAGCATACATATCACTATTTATTTATGGCTAGATTACGGTTTTGATTGGGCTGACATTCTGAAAGACATTATCAAGCACCCATACGTATTGGTAGGGGCCTCAGCCTATTTGTTAACCGTGCCATTAGCGATAACTTCTAATCAATACATGATGCAGAAATTGCGCGAACATTGGAAACAGCTACATCTGTCCGTATATTTAATTGCCATCTTGGCTGTTGTACATTTTTGGTGGCTGGTCAAAAAAGATATAAGAGAGCCATTATTTTACGCACTGGTTTTAGGCTTACTTTTGGGGGTGCGTTTGTTTTATAAATTGCGCCAGATGAAATCAAAGTCAGAAAAAACAAGAAAAATGAAGTTGTCCGTATCTACTTAGCGTTAATTTCTGTAAGTATTGTCAATATTTTCCGACTAATCAACAAGAACAATATTTAGGATAAAGTAAATGTACAAAAGTAAACTGATAAGTTGTGGCTGCGGTATCTATACAAACGGCATTTATCATTTAAATCGCCTTTCTGAAAGCATTCCCCCTTTGTTACTCAGATTAATACTGGCTTACGAGTTTGGTGAAGCTGGGTACAAAAAACTCCATGGAGAGAATTGGTTTGCTGATATTACGTTTCCATTCCCATTTGGCTTGATTCCGCCAGAAATTAATTGGCATATAGCAATCTATTTTGAGTTATTAGGTGCGGCTGCGTTGCTTCTAGGATTTGCAACAAGGTTTTTTTCTGCAACACTCATCATCCTTACCATCGTGGCAATTGCTGCGGTGCATTGGCCTGCTCAATGGTCTAGTTTAAGTGAGTTATGGACAGGCTACCGCATTCTTGATGAGCAGGGCGACGGTTTGGGTAACTACAAATTACCATTGATATATATCATCATGTTTTTACCATTGCTGTTTGGCGGCGCAGGTAAATTGAGCTTAGATTATTTAATCAAACAAAAATGCCAAAGTAATTGATATTAAGAGTCTTTAATACTAAAAAGCATGGATATTAAACGTGGTTAATATTTAAACCACGCGTACTAAGCATTGCTAATTATCAATCCTTAGTACGCGATTTGCCCAGATAAATACCAGCCAGATTGGTTGCTTTTATTCACAATGTTGCCTAGATCCAAATACGCTGCGGTGAGTGATATATTTTTAGCAGGAAACCATGCTAAAAATATATCATGCGCGTTTTCTTCTTTAAATACACTCAAATTATCAGGTTTGTAACGATATTCAGTCCCTAATAACACCTGATCTGTCAGCATCACTGCAATAGACGCAGCCGGTTTGATTTGATAACTATCGCGATTATCCCCACCAAACCCCAAAAAACCAAACTGATTAGCTTTTGTTGCTTGCAACGTACCATTCAGCAGTAAATTTCTACCGAAAATTGCATCTAAGTAAAGTTTTGTAGCCGCAAAATAGACGTCGACACCTGTTTGATGTTCTGCGCCAAGCGCTTTAGGGATATTGCGAAAATCTTCATTGTGTTTAATTTGAACGCCCACTGCCACCTGTGGTAGCAATGTATCCTGATCGTAGATAGCATCGCCAAATAAGCGTAGTTTCACGCCCAATGTGTTTACACGAATACTTTCACCTGGCACCGTATCGCTTAGGCCTAACTTTTGCTGACTTAAAGAAATTTCTAAACGATTATACAAGCCAACGCTAACACCACCTGCGCTAATTTCAAAATCACCATTTGTTTTTGCCTCAGTATAAAAAGCCGTACCGCCCACTTGTTTGTCTGTACCATAACCTGAAATTAAAGCCCATGGCGTTAATCCTCCACCGCCAGCACCTTCCATTTGCATCACGCCGCCAGTAGCCAATAAGCGGTCACCAGCCAATAAAAAGTTTGAATGGCTTAACATTAAAATTGCTAAAGCATTCAACGACCAAGTCAGTAGTTGTTTTTTGTTGGGACTATTCAACACCATATTTGTCTTTCTTATTGCTATTTAAAAATAATAAACACTAAATTACGTAGATTAATCACAGTAGTTATATTAAAGTAAGGATAGATAAAAACCGAGAGCTATTTATGAATAAAAGTGTGTTGATTGTTTTGATATTATTACTTTCCTCTTGTGCGCAAATGCAATCTTCTTTTACAACAGCAAATGCTACTCCATCCCTGTTTGAACGAATTGGCGGGTTGCCTGTACTCTCAGTTGTTGTGTCTGAAACAATAGACAACTCTGTTAATGACCCTAAAATTAAACGTTCGTTCGATGGTATTAAATTAACTACTTTAAAACAAAGCGTTGTAGACCAACTTTGTGTGTTAACTGGTGGGAGCTGTGTCTATGAGGGTGAAACTATGCAAAACTCTCATCGCGATCTTAAAATCACGACAGCTGAGTTCGAGTTATTTGTAGATGCGTTTAGGACATCCTTAAATAGACATGTTGGTGAACGAGAGAAAAATGAGCTCTTAAAAATATTAGCGCCTATGAAGCGTGATATTGTGACGGACTGATTTTTATTTTTTTTAGAGCTAACTTTTTTAGAGCTGACCAATGAATAGCAAAACCCTGAGCAATAGTACAATCTTTAGCTTGTTATTACTTGCAACATCATTTCAAATTCAAGCTGCAGAGTTAGCGGTTCAAGTGTTAGATCAAGCAGGCAATCCTCTTAGTAATGCTGTTGTTTACTTGGAAACCGCAGTTAAATCTAGCGCTAAACCAACTAATGAGGCGAATGTTGATCAAAAGAACAAACAGTTTTCACCAATTGTAAGCGTAGTGCAAGTAGGCACTAGTGTAAATTTTCCAAATAAAGACTCAGTAAGACATCATGTTTATTCGTTCTCACCTGCTAAAACTTTTGAACTAAAGCTTTACTCAGGCGTTCCCGCAAAGCCAGTTGTATTTGACAAACCTGGGACAGTGATACTTGGCTGTAACATTCACGACAACATGCTGGCCTATATTCACATAGTAGACACGCCTCATTTTGGCAAAAGTGATGTGAATGGCATGGTTAAATTGATTGACTTACCAACTGGTCAACACACACTTAAGGCATGGCACTATGCCACTACAAAAGAGAATTTTGTTTCTGAACAAAAAATAACAGTAAAAAGTAATGATACCGTTTCACTAAAGCTCGAAACGCATAACTAATCACTAAAAAACTATCCAATATGCAATTTAAAAGCTTAAAAAGTCGAATTTCAGTTATTTTTCTATCGCTAATATTGGTCATTCAAGTTTTAAGCTCAATCGCCATTAAATTAAGTATTGATAAAAATGCTCGACGTTCTGTTAATCAGCAACTGGAAGTAGGTGAGCGTGTATTTATTAACTTACTACAACATAATGGTGATAGCTTAAGCGTTGGTGCACGCATCTTAGCGGCAGATTTTGGCTTTAAAGCCGCAATTGCTAGTAGTGATCATGAAACGATACTTTCAGCCCTTATTAATCACCAGTCAAGGATTAATGCCGATATTGCCATATTCTACTCTGCAGATCAAAACAGCTTGGTAATCTCTGAGAATCTATCAGAAAGTGAAGTGAGTGAAAAAATAGCTGAAGTTATTTATGCTGCAAAAAATAATATCCAGAAGAATAATTTTACTATTTTCAATAATCAGCCTTACCAACTCGTTGCAGTGCCAGTAAAGGCACCCCTTACTATCGGCTGGGTTGTTATGGGTTTTGAAATTAACAACAGCTTGGCAAATACACTTCATAAGCTTAGTAATCTAGAAGTTACTTTCATTAGTCAGTCTGGCGCCAGCCCTTGGCGCTCCACCGCGGGAACAATGAGTGTTAGATCCAGTGATCAAATTGTGAAATATACCGCAACACAACCTGCATTAAGCACCAATAAAAATTTAGAGCTTACGATTGGCGAAGTCGCCTTTGGCACTAGGTATGTAGCTATATTTAAAAACATAAATGATTCGCTATACGTTGTTTTGCAGCGCTCTATCGACGAAGCAACCGCGCCTTTTCAAGTCTTGTTACTTAATCTTTTAATTTTAAGCATCGTTGGAATGCTTATTTTTATTGTGAGTATCTTATATGTTTCAAGAATAGTCGCTCAGCCAATTGTAGAGCTTGCCAATACCGCTAAAAAACTAGAGGAGGGCGACTATACATTTAAAGTAGATACCTCTAGAAAAGACGAGTTAGGAAAGCTAAGTAGCGCATTCAGCAGTATGCGTACTGCAATTGCTGATAGAGAGAAAAGTATTCTTAAGCTGGCTTACTTAGATGAGATGACTGGCCTACCTAACCGCGCGTCATTTATGAAAGAACTTAATAGCGCCATCTATAAGTCAGAAGCTAATCGTGAGCCACTCTCTGTCTTGGTCATGAATCTGGATCGATTCAAACAAATTAACAATGTGCTTGGCCATGATTTTGGTAATGAGTTGCTACATGCGGTATCAATCCGCATTTCACAAGTGTTTCGTAAAGATAATGACGTCGTGGCAAGAATCTCTGGAGATGAGTTTGCGGTGCTGCTACCAGCAACCAATGCCAATATAGCGGTGAATATTGCACAAAAGCTTTTACAGGCGTTTGAGAAGCCAATTCAACTAGATGATAACTTTGTTGATATTACCGCGGGCATAGGCATTGCAAGCTATCCAGCACATAGTAATCAGATAGAACAATTGTTAAGTTTTGCAGAGATTGCGATGCAGGTTTCAAAAGTAAAGAAATCTGGCCCTGTGATATTTGACCCCAGTTTTGATGCAGGGAGTAATGTTAATCTAACACTAGCTTCAGAGCTTAAAAAGTCTATACAGAACAATGAACTAATGTTGTTTGTTCAACCTAAAATCAATCTTAAAAGTAGGGTAGTGACTTCAGTTGAGGCATTAATCAGGTGGAAGCATCCCGCACGCGGATTGATTTTTCCTGATCAGTTTATCCCGTTTGCCGAGCAAACCGGCCTAATTAGGGATATTACGCTTTGGATGATTACAGAAGCCTCCAAAGTAAGTGCTCAATGGATGCAAAAGGGCATTTTAATCCCAATTGCTGTCAACATCTCCGCGCGCGATTTAATTGACTCGGACTTTCCAAATAAAGTCACTGAGATATTAAAGTCCACGGGCTCTAACACCTCACTCATTTCACTAGAAGTGACTGAAAGTAGCATTATGGATGATCCTCATCGCGCAAAACAAACGTTGCTACACTTATCTGAAATGGGTATTAAATTAGCGATTGATGATTTTGGTACCGGGTACTCCTCATTGTCATACCTAAAAGAACTGCCTGTCAGTGAGCTTAAAATTGATAAATCATTTGTTATGCATATCGAAGATAATCAGAATGATCGTATTATCGTCAGTTCAACCATCGAGCTTGCCCATAATATGGGTTTACATGTGGTGGCTGAGGGCATTGAGAACATTAAAGTCTGGAAATTCTTACAAGACATGAATTGTGATTATGGTCAGGGCTATTATATGTCCAGGCCTATTCCTGTACATGATTTCGAGACATGGTATCAACAGTGGAAATAATATGCATTTCACACCGCATACGCTCTCAATCAGTAACAGTATTCTTAGAGCCTGCTGTGCTTTATATATTCCAACATAAAGCACAGCAGCGATAAAGCTCAATTCGTCAAATTACAATTCAGCATGTCCTTTTCAGAATGTAATACTATCCCTAAGTCATCTTTATAGTTATTCGCGTAATAATTGCGTCTGGTCAAACTGTGCGCCCGTGTAAACGTGCGGACGCATCAAGCCAAATATTAACTTCATCAACAGTTACAATTACATCGCCGAACATGTCAGAGTGGTAGCACATAGGGTTTTTACTCCCTTAATGTGCAAATTAAGTGCCTATGTGTTATTTTACATAATATACATTATACGAACTTACTAAGAATGCGAAGTAATGGCACATTGTGGGTGTGTTGCGTAAAATATGTAAACTACCATTTATAGTGCAACGCTATTGTTAACCTTTACAACCACCTTCCCCTTAGCTCGACCTTTTTCAAGATAGGCAAGCGCCTCTTTTGTTTGACTGAACGGAAATACCTTATCTATTACTGGATGGATATGTCCCGCATCAAGAAGTTTTCCAATTTCTGCGAGTTGGTGGCCGTCGGGATGTACGAACAGGAATGAATACTTGATGCCAAGCTTCCTAGTTTGGCGAATTATCTTGCTGCTAATCAACCTAAACACAAACTTCATGAGGAAGTTCATGTTTCTAGCGCGAGCGAAAGCAGTATCTGGTGGGCCTACGAGTGATACGACGCTGCTATTGGGTTTCAAAATATTAAGAGATTTCTCGATTCCATTACCCCTGACCGTACCAAGTACTAGGTCGTAGTCTCGTAGCACATCCTCGAACTCCTGCTTATTGTAATCAATTACCTCATCGGCACCGAGGCGCTGAACCAAGCCAACATTACTAGTACTAGTTGTTGTTCCCACCGTTGCTCCTAGGTGTTTTGCAAGTTGGATTGCGAACGTGCCAATACCCCCAGAACCTGCAGGTATGAATACCTTTTGGCCTGACTTGAGATGTGCCAGCTCTTTAAGTGCTTGCCAGGAAGCGAGTCCTACCATCGGGATTGAAGCCGCTTGTACGAAGTCCAGATTTGCCGGTTTGATCGCGGCAGCGCTCTCAGGCACAACAGCAAACTCAGAAAGCGCTCCCGTACCAAGGTCGAAGATACTGGCAAAAACCGCATCACCTAGCTTGAAACGCTTCACGCGACTTCCAACCTCTACCACGATACCCGCCAAGTCGCTGCCCATCGTAGTTGGTAGCTGAAACTTAATGATGGCCTTGAATGCTCCTTTCGCAATCATATAGTCGATCGGATTAAGACCGACGGCATAAACTTGAACGAGCATTTCGTTGGGCTTGATTGCAGACAGGGGAATGTCTGCAAACTCTTGTTGATCGGACTTGCCATAACGTTTCAAGATAAATGCTTTCATCATCTCACTCCTGATTTCTTGTTGATCGTGTTGTTTACTTCTTGCAAGCGACGACATACAGAAACGCTAGGACAAGAGCGACTTCGATTAAAACGGCTGTCAGGATGCCGCTAGTTGCATGTCCTATAGAAAGCTCATAAATACCTAGGCATGCCAGTAGCATGCAGCCAGTTATAGTTCCGTAGATAAGGGCTGTACGAGTTGTAGAATGCTCCGCATTTCTAACCATGAAAAACATCACAGACAGCCCGGCATACAGCGCTGCTATTCGTCTTACAACCAGCCCTACTTCGGTTGTTAACTCCACTCCCCATCCTGTTAACATCAAATCTGGTGCAAACATCAAGATGATGGCTAAGACTATAAACAAGATTGAACTAAAAACTGAAAGTAGATAAAAAGATAATAATTTCATGATAGCCTCTATGGTTGATTAGCTATTTTGTGGAGTGAGTCAAGCTTCAACTCTTTTCGAATACCAATATCCACCAATGCAGCAGGTGCAAACCTTCTCAGAAAACTCAAGCGGCACGCTAATTTACCAGCAGCGTAACGTAGCTTTGGTTGTTTAGCATTGGCCGCTTTCAAAACAACATTGGCGACGACTTTTGGGTCATCACCGCCTGCAATAGCTACTTTAATTAATTTTGCGAGTGCTTTGCGCGCAAGGTTGTACTCATCTATTTTGGCGTCAACTTCTTGCGTGTTCGCTTCAAAATGTGTATTGGTATACCCAGGTTCAACCACTGATACACGGATGCCTCTTGTTCTTAGCTCATGGTCTAGCGATTCAGAAAATCCCTCGACAGCATGCTTAGTAGCGGCATAAGTTGCCATGTATGGGGCCGGTATCAGCCCAAGAATGGAACCAATATTGATGATTCGGCCTTCACCCTGCTTTCTCATGTAAGGCACAACAGCACGCGTCATGCGGACGATGCCAAAAAAGTTGGTCTCAAATAGCGTCTTGGTTTGTTCAATTGAGCTTTCTTCGGCCCCACCTGGCGCTACGCCGAAGCCTGCGTTATTAACAACCAGATCAATCCGGCCTTCAATTTTGATTATTTCTTTTAAGGCAGTTTCTATAGATGCCTCACTGTTCACATCTAACGCAATCATCTTGTATGAACGTTGTGCAATTTGCACTCCTTTACGGCTTGTTCCATAAACTTTATAACCAGAATTTGCGAGTAATTCTGCTGTGGCCTCACCAATGCCTGATGATGCGCCTGTCACAATTGCGATCTTACTTTTCATTTTATGTCTCCTGTTTCATTCAAAATTATAAAAAATATGCCATATAAATATGATGGTTATCATATTTATAATCAAAAAAAAGCCAAATTACTGAATAAGAAATTAATCATTTTTTGGCATCGTAGTGTTTTAAAGTAGCTTGGCGGAAAGCTACGCTAAGTTCAGGGTCGTCTATCGCACGAGCTAATAATAATGTCCCTACCATCGTTGACAACATTACAAGCGCTTCTGCATGCGCATTTGGCTGGTCTGATAATCTACTTTCAATAAGAGCAATCATTTCCTTGACGCGGCAAGTAGAGGCCCTTTTTACTTCTGGTGCTTGGCGAGGCATTTCTGAACCTAAGGCCACTAAAGAGCACCCTGATTCAATGTTAGCCATATGCTCATTTGATAAATAAGCATTCATCAATGCCTGCAATGCTTGATTATCAGGGACATTAGCGAATATTTTTTTTGCAATAGCAATAGTATCTTCCCCAGCTCGATCTGCAGCTTCGGCGAGCATTGCATCGCGTGACGCAAAATGCGCGTAAAACCCGCCATGCGTGAGGCCTGCTTCTTTCATGATATCAGCAACACCAGTTCCATCATAACCACTTCTACGAATTGCTCGGGCAGCGGTTTCTACAATGCGCGTATGCGTGATTTCTTTACGATTGGAAGCATTTGGTTTATTCATATCATTTTTCATGATGACCATCATATATGACAACCATCATAAAATGCAAATGAAATTTCTATTTAGCAGTTGATGATGATCATTTGAAAGGAAATTACTTACACAAAGTGTTGCGTTTTTAACACCCATCATTGCAACAAGTCAGCTTAAACTTTATTCGCAACGAATAAAGTTTATAAAGTGATTGAATCTAACATTGATGGTCTGTTTAGAAATAGCAACATGTTCCGAAACTACCAATAATACAAAGCAAACTAAATATATATTCTTAACCAATGCGCTTTACGTACAGAAACTAACTTTATAACTTTTATATAAAAACACTACCCTGTAAAATGTTATTGAGTTTGCGATGGCACTGTGGCTGCAGCTTATGGTTTTGTGCAGAGGTTAAACACAATGACAGGTAAATCACCAGAAACTAAATCCATCCGATAACGGGTAAACACTTTATTAATTACCATCACTGCTTCAATAGTCTTAACTAAAAAATTTAGCGCTAATTTTTATTTATATAATTTCATCAATGGTTAATCAATTAACAAAAACAAACAAAATACTAGCTTATAGCTTAGTGCTAATTTTGGCGTATGTGATAACGGGCAAGCTTGGTTTGATGCTGGCAATACCGCCGGGCTATGCTTCTGCCATTTTTCCACCAGCAGGTATCGCCGTAGCGGCTGTATTTGTTGCAGGAAGATCGCTGCTACCTGCTATCTTTCTGGGCTCTTTATTGCTTAATATTTGGGTCGGTTATAGCGCTCAACATCAAATCAATATCACTAATCTAGAAGTCGCGTGTTTAATTGCAACGGCCTCTGTACTACAAGCCTATGTAGGCGGCTGGTGGCTGAAGCGTAAAATTGGCTATCCCACCTCGTTAGATAATCCTATGGATGTGGTAACGTTTTTTATTGCGGCCCCCGCCATCTGTTTAATCAGCGCTACAATTTCCGTTAGCGGTTTGTATGCGCTAGGCTTAGTTGGGCCCTCACTGTTTTTTACAAGCTGGGCCTCATGGTGGATTGGTGATTCATTAGGCGTTATCGTGATGCTGCCGCTATGTTTAGTGGCTATTGGGCAACCCCGCAGCCTTTGGAAAAAGCGTCTGTACACTGTCGCCGTGCCTATGACTGTTATTTTCGCACTGTTGGTCGTGATTTTTGTAATGGTCAGCCGATGGGAACGTAAAGAATCTCTTGTTGAGTTCGACGCTTTATCAAACCAATTGTCCGAACATCTACGCTTACGCTTTGAATCTCAAGAGGCTGTATTAAAGCAAACAAGTGCGTTATTTAACTATCGAACTAACGACAAAGTAACTAGGCAAGATTTTCATCATTTCGTCAGCGCAACCTTAACCGGTTACCCCATGATACACGCCATAGAGTGGGCGCCGAGTGTCAGCCAGCAAGCTCGGCATTCATTTGTAAGGCAGCAGAGGCAACATTCACCTACCTTTGAAATTAGGCAGTTCAACACCAACAAACAAATGGTGACAGCTACTCAGCGCGATGAGTACTTCCCCATTACCTATATAGAGCCTAACAAAGAGACTGCACGTGCAATATTAGGGTTTGATTTAGCTTATTTATCAGATCGCAAACAGGCTATTCTGACAGCGATTCAAACAATACAAGCCGTTGCCACCCCGCCCGTACAGCTCATTAACGATGGCGGCACAGAGCTTGGTTTTCTGCTGATGTATCCAATCACAGGAACTAAACAAGATGGGGTACTTTGCATCATATTTAAAGCGGAGCGTTTTTTTGGAGAGCTGTTCACCCCTACTAAAAGCGCCATCGATGCACGCCTCATTGATGTTCAGTCAGGAAAAACCTTACACGATGGTGTTTGTTGAGAAAAATGCTGAAGTTTTATATTCCAGAGAGTTTAAATTTGGCTCAAGACTGTACCGCTTAGAAACCACACCCACAGCGCTGTATTATCAACATCATCGTGGCTGGCAAAGTTGGAATATGCTGGCTATTGGTCTGTTTGGTACTGGCCTGATGGGTGCATTATTGTTAATGGGTACGGGCTACACCGTACGTATCGAAAACTTAGTGAAACAAAAGGCTGAAGAGCTTAAAGAAAGCTTTTCTCGCTTTCAAGAAATTACTTCGACGCTAGGCCAAGGGATTTATGTGATGGACACCAATGGCATGATTACGTTTACCAATCCTAAGGCGCAAGATTTGTTAGGTAGAAGTGAGCATGAGTTATTGGGACAAAATGCGTATTTGCTGTTTCACAATAAGCATCTTGATGAGACACCATATCCTGAAAGTGCGTGCCATATCCGTAATGTAATGTATTCAAAACAATCTTATAAGTCCGCAGAAGAAATATTCTGGCATAAGAATGGAATGCCTATTTACATTGCTGTAAGCGCCGTTCCATTGTTCAGAAGCAATGAAGTTGTTGGTGCTGTGGTGGTTTTTGATGACATTTCAGAGCGTAAAAAGATAGAGCACGCGCTGCGAGCCAGTGAAAAAAGTTTTAGAGAAATTATTGAGTATGCGCCTATTGGTATGGCTATCGTATCATTGGAGGGAAGGTTCACAATCGTGAACCAAACGCTATGTAATATTGTAGGTTACACGAGTGATGAATTAACAAGGCTCACCTTTCAAGAAATCACCTATGCAGAGGACTTATCTATCGACCTTGAGTACGTTCAGCAGCTAGTCGATGGCAAAATTGACACGTATCAAATGGAGAAGCGCTACATACGTAAGGATAAGAAAATTGTATGGGTTCAGCTTTCTGCCAGTGTATTTAGAGATGAAGAGCAATCACCACAATACTTTATTGCACAGATTGAAAATATTACAGACCGTAAAATCCGAGACAACGAAATCAAGCAAGATGCTTATTTTGATACACTGACTACCCTACCCAATCGCAAAATGCTGATGGATAGGCTACAGCATGCACTAGCACAGGCTGAGCGTTACCAACGTACTGTTGCATTGTTTTTCTTAGATTTAGACCACTTCAAAGCAATCAATGACACGCTAGGTCATGATGTAGGGGATTTAATACTTAAAGAATCAGCACTGCGCCTACTCTCCTGTGTGCGTGTTAACGATACTGTTGCCAGATTAGGTGGGGATGAGTTTGTGATTGTACTCTCAGAAATTTCAGGTATAAAAGCGGCCGAAGTCGTCGCCGAGAAAATCCTCAATAAGTTTAAAGCGCCAATTGATGTCCATGGGCAAGAGGTGTTCATTAGCACCAGTATTGGTGTTGCAATACGTTCAGGTGATATGAAAATCAATGTTAAGCAGTTAATGAAAAATGCTGATATCGCCATGTACCAATCAAAGGCAGCTGGTAGGAACAGGTGTTATTTTTATGACACGATGTGATTTAAATTATGTAGAGCTGATGCATTAATATGTGAGCTCTAATAGTAGATAAGTCATTAATATTGTTTTGCTCAATCTGCAAGAGCTATCCGCCGCTTAGGGACTGGAAAATATAAACGGTTCCGTCTTCCGGTACGCGATCAGAGAGTTTTATTTTATCAATTACCATGGTGTTATTGATAGAGAGATTTACATGCCGACGCAATGCTCCATTTTCGTCGAGTACGTAATCAGTAAAGCCTGGCGCAATCTCGTTAACTGCGTGTAGAACTTCTGCGACAGACCCTGCTGGAACAGTAATTAGCTGGTTCTTAAATTGTGGAAAGAACCGGTAAAGATGTTGCGTCATTTCAACACGAGTCATGGTATTCAACCAAATCGCACCGAATAAATCGGCGGAAAATTGTGACCTAGAGATTGCCATGTTTCACCACGGTCTTCTGATAGGTAAACATTGCCAGAAGTGCTTCCAAAACATAAGTAATCACCTGACGCATCAAGACCATGCCTCAGTACTATGTCGTAGGCATTTTCTTGCGGTAAACCGTCTCGAAACGATTGCCATGACTGCCCGCCGTCGTTCGTTCGTGCGATGGACAAACCACCATTAATCGCCATTCGTTCTGAATCAGCCTGCGCCGGTACGACCCACGCGGTGCGTCCGTCCTTCGCATCAGCCACAATTGGAAAACCAAAATTCACACCAACATCGGGCATGCTGACTTTTTTCCAGCGCTTTGCGCCGTCATCACTATAAAAAACACCACAGTGGTTTTGCTGCCAGAGATGATCAGGCTGCCCAGAACAATACGTCACGAAGTGTGGGTCATGACCCCACTCGGATTCTGGATTCGGCATGTAATCATTCAACATGCCTTGGTTACGGCTATGCCAATTTTTGCCACCATCAGTCGTCTCAATCACTCCTGCTGTAGACACTGAAACATACATATGCTCTGGATTGCGTGGATCAACAGCGATAGAGTGAATACCTGGTTCAAACACCCCATAATCGATACTTGCAGGCGTGCCATTCCAACAATTTTCAGATGTCGCATCACCAGAGAACAAATCACCACCACGGCTATGATGGTTCCATAGCGGTCGATTGAGCTCCCAGCTATCGCCGCCATCATCACTAACAAATAAACCACCAGGTATGGTGCCAGCATATAGTTTGCCAGGCTGATTGGCATTGCCGAACGCAATATTCCAGATTTTAAGCACGGCGGCATTGGCGTATTCTGGTAGAGCAGACGGTGACTCTGGATTGAAGTCTGGGGTTGGTAGGTATTTGACGATATAACGTGCGCCATTAGGATATTTAAGGGATGTAATGTCTTGCCATGTTGCACCATTATCACGAGAGCGAGATAACTTAGGTCCCCAGTGTCCATGGTCTAGAGATGCCCACAAGGTACCGTCACGAGGATCACGTGTCACGTAACACACAGGAACCCCTGCATGCATAATTGGGCGAGGCTGCCAACTAGCGTTGATACGATCAAATATTATGGTGCCTTTGCGGGTACCTAATAAAATCATGTTAGGTAAAGTCATATTAGACATTCAACTCACCTCTAATATATAGCCCCTACACTACTTATTTTTACAAACTATAAGTGAGTGATTTCAAAGTTACGCGAAAATAGCGGCAAAAAATGCAACGCCGAGGCAGCGTAACGATTGGCAACTGCCCTACGCTATTACGCGCCTCTTTATGCTATTACTATAGGTTTTGCACACTTCCCAATACTACCAAGGTCACAACCATTAAAAGCGCCCAGCCGATAACACCAGCAGTCATCACAGCGCCAAATAAAAGAATGGCATGACCACGCTCTTTTATATGAAACACAGCAGGAACTCCATAATAGATAAACCCGACAGTGGCCATTAACGCCATTGTTAGCACGATTAAATTGACTGACATATCAGGAATCAAAAGCACTATTGGGGCTAGCCATAAAGGCGTGGGTGCTACAGCTGCTAATGTGAATGCCTGATGGTATGTCGGGTGAATTTCCGCGACCTCAGCAAGTTGTCTGATAATTAATGCCATCACGGGGACAGCAGCTAACTCTACAACAAACAGAATTAGTGCTACTAGTAATAGTTTTGAATCGGATAATACAGGAAGTAAATCACCAGCGTATTGACCTGCGGCACAGTAGATGAAAAGTGGGGGAATTAACGACATTGGCACAACATGCAATAAATAAAGCCTATGCATAGAATACTTACGCTGTACCAGATGGCGCCATCCTTTTGTTGGTACAAAGAACATCCAGAATAAATTTAAAAGACTCATGAAACTACCCTCCCAAAAAATTGGTTATTAGCTTATGTATCGTTAACTCTAAATCTTATGTTGCTTCTATGTAATTTACGCACTAATTCATTAAAATTCAAGTACTTCTCTTAAATAGTTATACTACTTTACTATTTTAATTTTTAACTTATGCAGTATTCCACTGAGCTTCGGTGTCTACTTCCAGCCAGCCGTTATTAATTCTCACTGGGAATGTACGTAGGTTTTCATAAGCTGGTGCTGATAAAGCCTCTCCTGTTAATAGTGAAAAGCGCGCACCATGCAATGGGCAAATAATTTCGTCATGATCTAGCTTTCCATCAGATAACGTTGCGTCCTCATGAGTACATTTGTTCTCAATTGCATAATAACGGCCATTAATATTGAAAATTGCAATAGACACATCATCAGTCTCCACTGTGCGATAAGTACCTGATGGAAAGTCTTCTATCGCGGCTACATCTATCCAGTCACTCATGATTTATCTCCTAAAGCATGCCAAGCTGCAGTTTTGCGGCTTCAGACATGTTGTCTCGGCTCCATGGTGGATCCCACACTAGCGTCACTTCCACGGCATTAACCCCGGGGACACATAGCAATGTTTCTTTTACTGTTTCTGGAAAGCTTTGTGCCACTGGACAGTTGGGCGTAGTAAGCGTCATAGTAACGTTAACTTTTCCTGATGCTTCTGTCTCAAGTTGATAGACTAAGCCAAGGTCGTATATGTTCACAGGAAGCTCTGGGTCATATATTGTCCGTAGCATTTCAACTAGTCTAGACTCAAGCTCTTGTTTGCTTGGTGGTTGGTTTTGCTGTTGCTGATCTGCAAATTTTTTCCAGTCAAACATAGCGTTTACTCACAATCTATTTCATTCTGTAGAAACTGGTTCAGTCATGTTCTTCAGTGCAGCTTGCATCGTACGCCATGCCAGCGTTGCACATTTAACACGCTGCGGAAAGGCTTGCACGCCAGCCAACACGGTAAGCTTTCCCATCTCATCAGGTACAGCAACACCAGTCACTAGTGCCTGAAAATCTTTTAGTATCGCTAGTGCTTCTCCTTCACTCTTGCCTTTGAGTGACTCAGTCATCAGCGAAGCCGATGCTGTAGAAATAGCACAACCGACTCCTTCAAAACGAATATCATGAATGACGCCGTCTTTCACTATCATGGCGAGTGATATTTTATCTCCACACAGCGGGTTGTAGCCTTCAGCCTTGCGGTTTGCGTGTTCTAACGGCCCGTAGTTTCGAGGTTGGCGATAATGGTCAAAGATTAGGTCTTGGTAAAGTTCTCGAAGGTCATTCATTATTTGAACACCTCCTTCACTTGATAAATAGCCTCTGCCAATTTATCTATTTCACTGACAGTGTTGTACAGCGCAAATGAGGCTCTTACGGTTGCAGGAACACCAAAACGCGCCATGAGCGGCATCGTGCAATGGTGACCTGTACGCACCGCGATGCCTTGTCTATCAAGAAAAGTACCAATGTCGTGTGGGTGAAGGCCTTGCAATACAAATGACAAAATACCTGTTTTATTTGATGCATTACCAATGATGCGTAACCCTGGAATTTCAGAGATTAATTGGGTGGCATAGCTTAATAGCGCTTGCTCATGCGCTACAAGTGCAGAAAAACCAATGTTGTTCAGATAATTTACCGCAGCACTAACACCAATCACCCCTGCAATATTAGGTGTGCCAGCTTCAAATTTATAGGGTAACTTGTTGTAGGTGGTGGCCTCAAAGCTGACTGAGCTAATCATATCCCCTCCCCCTTGATACGGCGGCATCTCATCTAAAAGTGCAGACTTTCCATATAGCACGCCAATGCCGGTTGGTCCATATAATTTATGGCTGGAGAACGCGTAGAAATCACAGTCTAGGTCTTGAACATCGACAGGTAAATGTGCAACCGCTTGTGCGCCATCAAGCAATACAGGAACATGATGGGAATGTGCGGCATCAATCATTTTTTTTACAGGGTTAATCGTACCCAGTGTATTGGATACATGTGTTATTGCCACAAGCTTGGTACGATCGCAAAGTAATGCCTCATAAGTGTTAAGGTCTAACTCACCAGCATCATCTACTGGTATCACACGTAGAATGGCGCCTGTCTGTTGGCATAGCATCTGCCAAGGCACAATATTGGAGTGATGTTCCATGCCACTGATAATAATCTCATCATCAGCTTTAAATCTACTGCGGCCATAGCTTTGGGCAACTAGGTTAATGGCTTCCGTCGTGCCACGTACAAATATTATTTCATGTGCGTATTGGGCGTTAATTAAGTGTTGTAGTGCCACTCTCGCATACTCAAATGCTTCTGTCGCGCGCTGACTTAATGTATGGATGCCGCGATGCACATTTGCGTTATCGTAACGGTAATAGTGATTTTCTGCCTCAATCACGGTATACGGCTTTTGTGTGGTGGCTGCGTTATCCAAATAAACGAGTGGCTTTCCGTATAGGCGTGTTTGCAGTATAGGAAAATCATGCCGCCAGCGTTGTACATTAAGGTGATTTTTAATGTCTGACTCAAGCGTGCTATGTGCATTGGTGTTCATTTTAGGCTCACCTATTTTCATAGCAACTCCTTGATCATTTCACCTTGAGGCAAACGGTCTAACAGAAGATGTTCAATACGTGTGCGTAAGTACGGTATTTTTATTCTGTTGATGATGTCATTAGCAAAGCCGTAAATCAGCACTGAACGCGCCGTATCGGCATCTAGGCCACGAGAGCGTAAATAAAATAGACCATCTTCACTTAACTGCCCAACAGTTGCCCCATGCGTACACTTCACGTCATCTGCAAAAATCTCAAGCTGTGGCTTAGTATCTATTTCAGCTTGTTTAGAGAGTAGTAAATTATGGTTAGTCTGATGAGCATCTGTTTTATTAGCACCATGATGAACAATGACTTTACCGTTAAAAACGCCTCTAGACTCTCCATCCAGCACGCCACGATAGTATTCACGGCTAGTGCAGTATGGTGCTATGTGGTCAATACGCGTGTGATGATCTACATGCTGCTTATCGTCTAACAGGTATAGACCATCAAAAGTGCATAAACATCCAGCTTCATTCAAGCTAGAGGTAATGTCGTTTCTCACTAAGCGACCACCAAATACAAATGATCTAGAAGTAAAGATGCTATCTTTTGATTGCTCTGCGTGAACCCCAGCAATATGGGAAGCCGCAGGCCCCTCTTGGATAAGTTTGCAATGTTCTATTTTTGCGCCAGCGCCTAGGTTGATTTGTGTGATTACGTTGGTGAAATTATGCGCATCGAGTGTGCCCATGTAGTGTTCAATCACAGTGGCACTAGAGTTTTCTCCTGCCATCACGATAATGCGTGGATAAATCGCTACACCATGCCCGCTAGCAATCAGCAAAAGATAGATTGGCGTTTCCAACACGGTATCTGGTGCGATGTTCAGCACAGCACCGTCTGTCACAAAAGCATTGTTCAGTGCCGCAAAAATAGTATGTTCATGTTGCTGATCAAATAACAACTCAGGAAGAGCAGCGTCACTATCCAGCATGTCAGCTAGGCTGCTTAATTGCACACCATCAGGTAAGTCATCAATCGTAGATAGTTCAGAATCAAAATGACCATTCACAAACACCATTAAATGCATGCCTTCACCAGACAATGCCCATGCAAGTAATTTTGCCGATGATGATGCATCTGGTGGGATATTGTCAGGTGCCAGCGTACCGCGCTTACTAATCAGCGACACATCAGTATACTTCCACTCTTCCTCACGCTTAGTGGGAAAGCCATGCTCTGCAAAACGTTTGAATGCAGCCTGCCTTGCGGCCAACACCCATGGCGCGTCATGCCCTGCTAACGCATCAGGCACTAACGATAGCTCAATGTTCTGCCAAGATAGTGGTTGCACATGCATTGATGCCCCCTAAGCGATTTTCTTGATTAAATCTCCAGTTTCAACCCAATTGTATCCATGCCGCTCCAGATCTTTAGCCAAGTCAGCACCACCCGATTTAACAATACATCCCTGTGATAGTACATGCACAGCATCTGGCACAATGTAGTCTAATAATCGCTGGTAATGGGTCACAAGGATAATGGCTCGGTCAGGCCCACGCATATCGTTCACGCCATCAGCAACAAGTTTTAGTGCATCGATATCAAGTCCAGAGTCTGTTTCATCAAGAATAGCTAGTTTTGGCTGCAACACATTCAGCTGTAAAATCTCATTACGTTTCTTTTCACCTCCAGAAAAGCCTTCATTCACTGCGCGTAACAGTAGTGCTTCGTCCATGCCTACCCGCTTCATTCGCTCGCGGACTAGTTTTAAAAAATCCATCGCATCAAGTTCTGGCAAGCTATGATATTTGCGTATTGCGTTTAATGCGGTTTTAAGAAACAGCGCATTGCTAACCCCAGGTATTTCAACTGGATACTGAAAAGCTAAAAACACACCCTCACACGCCCTGTGCTCTGGTGACATGGCCAATAAGTCTCGCCCATGATAATGCACGCTTCCGGCAGTTACCTCGTACATTTCTCGACCAGCTAAGAACTGAGCCAGTGTGCTCTTTCCAGAAGCGTTAGGGCCCATAATGGCATGCACTTCCCCTGCTTTTACTTCAAGGTTAATGCCTCGCAATATTTCTTTTCCATCAATGCTCACGTGCAGGTTTTTAATAGACAGCATTATCATTCTCCTAACCTGTACTGCCCTCTAAGCTAACACCCAGTAATTTCTGTGCTTCCACAGCAAACTCCATTGGCAGCTCTTGAAATACGGCCTTACAAAAACCGCTGACAATCATTGAGACTGCATTTTCAGGCGATATCCCGCGCTGTGTGCAATAAAACAACTGGTCTTCACCAATACGTGAGGTTGAGGCTTCATGCTCAACCTTTGCACTTGAGTTCTTTACCTCAATATATGGAAACGTATGCGCACCACAGTGCTCGCCCAATAATAGCGAGTCACATTGTGTATAGTTACGCGCATTGTCTGCGCCTGATAGCACCTTAATCAGCCCACGATATGTATTTTGACCATAACCGGCACTAATTCCTTTAGAGAGCACCGTGCTTTTGGTGTCACGTCCAATATGAATCATCTTGGTGCCTGTGTCAGCCTGCTGATGATTGTTGGTTAAAGCAACAGAGTAAAACTCACCCACTGAACCATTACCACGTAAAATCACACTTGGATACTTCCAAGTAATCGCCGAGCCAGTCTCTACCTGAGTCCATGAAATATGTGATTTATCACCACGGCAATCACCACGCTTCGTCACAAAGTTATAAATACCACCTTTACCCTCTTTATCGCCAGGGTACCAGTTTTGAACAGTGGCATATTTGATACGCGCACCTTCTAGAGCAATTAGCTCTACCACCGCCGCGTGTAATTGGTGCTCATCTCTCATTGGCGCAGTGCAGCCTTCTAGGTAGCTGACATAAGCATCTTTGTCTGCAATAATAAGCGTGCGCTCAAACTGACCTGTATTCTTTGCATTAATCCTAAAGTAAGTAGAAAGCTCCATTGGGCAACGCACACAGGGTGGAATATAACAAAACGACCCATCACTAAATACAGCGGAATTAAGGCTTGCAAAGAAGTTATCGGTATAAGGCACCACTGAGCCTAGATATTGCTGTACTAAATCTGGGTGTTTTTGTACTGCCTCAGAAAATGGGCAAAAAATAATACCGAGCGTAGAGAGCTTATGTTTAAAGGTCGTTGCGACAGAAACGCTATCAAATACAGCATCAACTGCCACACCTGCCAGCATCTGCTGCTCTTTTAATGGAATGCCTAATTTTTCGTATGTACGTAATAGCTCAGGGTCAATTTCTGACAAGTCACGCGGGCCATTTTTCTCTGATTTAGGGGCTGAATAATAATAAGCATTTTGATAATCAATTGGCGACCAATGTAGATTAGCCCATCGTGGTTCAGAAAGCGTTAACCAATGCTGGTAAGCTTTCAGCCGCCATTCCAGCATAAATTCTGGCTCGTTTTTTTTAGCTGAAATAAGTCTGATAGTATCTTCGTTTAGACCAAGCGGTATCGTGTCAGCTTCTAGCTGAGTGTAGAAACCGTGCTGATATTCACGGTTAATTAGCTCATTTAATTGTTTGGTAGTAGTCATATAAATGCCACCACTTGCTGATTAAGAACTCTCTAAATCATACTCCTAGTCAAACCATTTAGGTTTACTGTTAATCTTTATAGCACGCAGAGATGCTATCTAATATAAATTGGGACTTATTAAATCTCACATAAGTTCCATTGCCTTGTTATTGACTTAAACCTAGGTTAAAACTAACTTAATTTAAAATTGTCGTACACTTTGTATGTTAAATGATGATTAAGGAGATTAATTCCATGGACAGCCTAGAGTTGAGCACTAAGCAATGCACACCATGCCAAGGTGGTATTCCACCTATGACCGGTGAAGTGGCTAATCAATATCTGTCTTCAGCGCCAGGATGGGAGTTACGAGACGATGCCACCAAGATCAAAAAAACATTTAAATTCAAAAACTTCATTGATGCCTTAGCACTAGCGCAGCAAGTCGGGGATCTTTGCGAAAAAGAAGGACACCACCCAGACATCACCATTGGTTGGGGTTACTGTAGCGTTGTCTTTCAAACCCATAAGATTAATGGGCTGCACGAAAATGACTTTATTATGGCGTCTAAAGTAAATATGCTGGTGGATAATCACACCACCGTATAAGCCGAAGCTTAACTAAATATAAGCTTAACCAAGAAAATATCTCAATGTGATTAATTAACTTAAATATATAAGCTATTGATTATATTAACTAAGTTCAACAACGCCATCAAAACTAACATTAAGGTTTAATGTACCTATTGCTAGGGTCATTTTTACCGGTAGCTTTTCGTTGCCATCGAGCTCACGCTTGGCACATGCTTGCGCTAAAGCCTGCTCAATTTCTCTCTGGGAGTTAATCCCTACCATTTTTAAAAACTGGCGAATGCTCATATTAAAGGTATCGTTATTCATATTAAACTCCATGCTGAATGGTTGAATGATGATGACACGTACATAAAAAGTCTTTAAATGCCCAGCTTTAGAGCCCTACAACTCTCAATAAGTTTGCGACTGAATCTATAGTAAAGTCTGGTTTAATTGACGATACATCAGCATAGCTCTGGCGGTATTTTCCCGTTTTCACTAAAACCCCTTTCAGGCCAATTTTCTGCCCACCGCCCACATCCACATCAATGTCATCACCCACCATCATCACTTCTGAAGGCATCAAGCCCATATCGTCAAGCGCAATGCGAAAAAAGTCAGAAGATGGCTTACCAATAACCATCGCATTAACACCGCTTGCATATTCCAGGGCCGTGACAAAACCGCCTATATCCATTTGCAAGCCCTGTTCGGTTTGCCAAAATTTGTTTTTATGGATGGTAATGAGCTTAGCGCCATTCATCAGCGCCTTAAAAACGTCATTCAGTAACGTATAAGTCCAAGCATTACCAATATCGCCAATCACAATGTAGTCAGGGTTGGTCTCTGATTGCGGAAGCTCATTAAAATCTCTTTTAACATCCTCGGCTAATAATAAGCGGCATACAGGGTTAAGTTGCTTCCTTAAATAAAGTAAGGTAGCTTGGGGCGCACTGATGAGTTCACTTGCAGGGATGTCAAACCCTAAGGCATTGATTTTTTTGTGTAGCGTGGCTAATGATAGTGTGCTGGTATTTGTAACAAAACGGCATGGCATACCGCTAGCACGTATTGCTTTGATCGTATCGACTGCACCGTCTATGGGGCTGGCACCGGTATAAAGCACACCATCTAGATCAAATAAAATACCTTTAATTGATAGCTGATTGTTCATATTCGGCATCACCTCCAAACTAGGCTAGCAAATTATATTAATAACAACAGATGAAGCATGAAAAGAATTTAATCACAAATCTCTTAGTCACAAGTCAATGATAGCGCAAATAAGTGACTTGTTAAACTAAGGTTTATTAAACTAAAACTTGTAAACTATGGCTTGCAAACCAATATCTTTGCGCTGAACTTATGATGATTTTAAGCGGCAGCCTTAATCTACTCTAAAGATTGGATGGTGAGAATAGAATAAGGTTTTAAATAGATTTGCCATCAAGAAGAATAGCTTAGGCTATCTACAAGCTACGCTTCTAGGGCTATTTTGGAATTAACGATTGTTAAAGAATGCAATATTCATGGCTTTATCATTTACAAATGTAATTTCAGTTTCTTTGTAAGTACGTTTTGGATCATATTTCACTATGTTTTTGTAGTACCACATTTCAACTTTAACTGGCTTAGATTTACTTTCATCTGCACCAGCCTTGAGCATTACTGTATTAGCGCCTGATGGCTTAACCGACATTTCCTTTTTAAAAGGTACACCTAACTTATCGGTGATTACTTTTTTAGTTTTTCCGCTAAATGTATTTAAAAACTCATTCTCAGTGTATGTTTTAGGAGGCGCAGCATGCGTCACTGACATTGAAGTCACTAAAAAAGAAGCCATCGCGACGGTTAACAATAATTTCTTAATACTAAATTGCATATCTCTCTCCATAATTAACACTTGATTATCTCATTTATCGGTGCATTAACAAACGCCCCACTAACAAGATTGGTTTACTGCTAAATCGTAATTTTTAACCCATCGTAGCCTACAAACACATTATCCGGCAGTTGCGCACTAAGTGCAGTGTATTCTAATTCGTGTGTCATATGAATCAAATAAGTTGTTTTAGCCTCTATCTGACTAGCTAAAGCAAGGCTTTGTTCCAAGTTGATGTGGCTATAGTGCGGTGTCACGCGCAGGCAATCTAATAACAAAACATCTACATCATTCAATAGTGGCATTGATGTGTCAGGTATTGCAGATACATCCGTCAAATAAACTAAGTTGCCAATCCGGTAACCGTATATATCGCTGTGCCCGTGTTTAATTGGTATCGGTACGATGACTTGGTCGAATAGTTTGAATGGTGCAACCACAGGGTTTACCTTCAAAATGGGTAAATCCCAAAAGTCACCAGCCTCACGTAACGTATATCCAAACTTATCTGCAATATGTCGCATTGCATCTGGGCTGCCATACAGGGGAATTTGACAGCGCTGTTTTTGGCAGTAAGCACGCAAATCATCAATGCCGTGTAAATGGTCAGCGTGCGTATGGGTGTAAAGTACGGCGTTTACGTTCAGCAAGCCTTCTCTAAGCGCTTGCTGGCGCAGGTCTGGTCCTGTGTCAATAAGAATCACGTTGCCATCATCAAGGGTAATCGCACTTGAACAGCGCGTCCTATGGTTGCGCTTATCTGTAGATATGCATGTGTTGCATTGGCAGCCAATCATTGGCGTGCCAGCACTCGAACCTACCCCTAACATTGTTAATTGCATTAACAGCCTTTATCTGATGATGTCTACGTTTACAGTTTTATTAAGTGCATACGGTTAGACAACTGAACGCTTAGCATGCTTAAACAAACGAAAAAAATTCTCCGTCGTTGCTGTAGCAAGCGTATCAAAAGAAATACCTCGTAGATTAGCAACCTCCTCAGCTACATGTTTGACATAGCTTGGCTGGTTTGTCTTTCCACGGTACGGAGTTGGCGCTAAATATGGAGAGTCAGTTTCTACCAAAATTCTATCTAATGGCACATGCTTGGCTACTTCTTTAATGCTATGTGCATTTTTGAAAGTAATAATGCCAGAGAATGAAATATAAAAACCTAGCGCAATCCCTTCTAGTGCCACGTCCAAGCTTTCAGTAAAACAATGCATTACACCGCCAACTTGCTGTGCATTCTCTTCTCGCATAATACGCAAGGTATCTTCAGGTGAGTTCCGTGTATGAATCACTAGTGGCTTACCAGTCGCAATTGCAGCACGTATATGCGTACGGAACCTTGTGCGTTGCCACTCTAGGTCACCTGTCAGTCTAAAGTAATCTAAACCGGTTTCTCCAATGGCAATCACTTTAGGATGATTAGCAAGTTTGATTAACTCTTCTACAGTAGGCTCTTGAATGTCTTCATAATCGGGATGAACGCCCACTGAAGCATAGAAATTATCATTTTCCTCAGCGAGTGCTAACACTTGAGGAAAATCTGGCAAGGTGACTGAAATACATAGAGCATGGCTAACCTGATTGTCCTGCATCGACTGTTTAATGGCAGGTAGGTTGGCTAACAGCTCTGGGAAATTGAGGTGGCAATGAGAATCAACAAGCATGGTGTTTAATTAAATGGTTTTCGACTAAATCGTATGAGTAGCACGTAATGATTTAAGCGCGTTACCTAAAAGTCCTTCTATCTTAGTGCGAGCTTCTAAGCCGCCACTTTTTTCATTAAACTGAACCCCAATACCCTGAGGTTTGTTACCTTGAGTATTAGGCGTAATCCAAACAACATTGCCCACCACTTTTAGCTTCACTGGGTCATCAATTAAGCTAAGCAACATAAACACTTCTTCGCCCATTTGAAATGACTTGGTTGTTGGAATAAACAAGCCGCCACCCACTAAAAACGGCATATATGCTGCATATAGCGCTGCTTTTTCCTTGATTGCAAGTGACAAAACCCCCGGTTTAGGCGCTACAGTGTTCGCATTTTTAATTTCGTCTTGTGTATCTTCAGCCATAATTAAACTCTATTGAAGGATTCTACTTAATAATCTATTTTGTTAAGTCAATAAAATAAATCGAAATTAAAAAATTTTAGTGTAATCAAGTAAAAGGCCTTCCATTTGCAACTCATGATTCAATGGATGTGAGGCTAATTTCCTTAACTCGTTCATTTTTTTATGCATATCGAATAATCGACTCAAGTTTACCTTGTCCGCCAACGCTTGCAAAGCACCGATGTGTTGCAAATGATAGCGTGCTTGCTGTCCTAACTTAACGGCAACCATATCATATATCCACTTTTGAATAGTGATTATGCCGGTCTCAGCTGAGTTTGCTATTAGTAAAGGTGCAAGGATATAAGGCTCTAGTTTCGGACCAAGTGCTAGGTGCCTCCAAATTTCTGATAGCTGATCAAATTGTATTTGCTCAGAAAATACCTTAATTGGGGAGCCCTCTAGATAGGCTAATTGCTGCTTTGCATTTTTAACGCCCTGCTCTTCCAGCCATAATAGTGCTTGCGATTCATTGGGCACTGGCATATTTATCTTTTGGCATCGGCTAATAATTGTCGGTAATAGCCGCTGCAATTGATGAGCCACTAGAATGAAAACCACCCCAGGGGCCGGCTCCTCCAGCATTTTAAGTAGTGCGTTTGCAGAGGCGGTATTCAATGTTTCAGCCGGATGAATTAAAACAATCCGTACCCCGCTGCTTTGATGGCTTGATAAGCTCAAAAAGTCACTTAAATCGCGAATCTGCGTAACAGAAATCTGTGTTTTTTTCTTGGTCTTTTTGCTTGGCGCAGCATCATCAGACTCAGCTTCTTGCTCAGGGCTGAGTAAACGAAAATCAGGATGACTTTCATCATTAAACCAGTGACAGCTAGAGCATATTTTACATGCGCTGCCATTTGGCGTTTTATTTAAACACAGCAACGCCTGACTAAAGTTACGGGCGAAATCATATTTACCTATCCCCGCACGACCATGCAGCAAAATGGCATGCGGCAAGCGCTGCTCGCCATGAGCTAAACGCTCCCATAACTGGGTTTGCCATGGGTAGGTATTAGCACCTATCATAAAGACGCTATCGCCTGCATCACCGATTGAGCAACCTCTTCTAACGGTCGGTTACTATCAATGACTTTAAATCTGGCTGGGTTTTGTTGTGCACGCTGCAAATAAGCATTACGGATACGCGTAAAGAAATCAGCAGACTCTCTTTCAAACTTATCTGGCGTACGCGCGGCAGATAATCGCTGCATGCTGACCTCCACCGGTACGTCAAACAGTAGTGTCATATCAGGTTGCAAACCATCTTGCACCCATTGCTCCAGCAACTCTATCTTTGAAGCCGCCACGCCTTTAGCGCCACACTGGTAAGCATAAGTCGCGTCTGTGAAACGATCAGAAAGTACGTAAGCGCCACGTGCCAATGCTGGTACAATCACATGGGCAATATGCTCACGCCTAGCCGCAAACATTAACAACGTTTCAGTTTCTGGGTGCATAGCCTCATGCAGCAATAACTCGCGAAGGCGCTCGCCTAACTCAGTGCCACCTGGTTCGCGTGTTGAAACAACCTCTACGCCACGCGCACTCAACAATTCAATAATACTAGAGATATGCGTGCTTTTACCGGCACCATCCATCCCTTCTAATGTAATAAATTTGGCTTTCATATTTTTATTTTTTCAACTGATAGCGGACGACTGCAATGTTATGTTCATTCAAATTATTAGAAAAAGCATGGCTACCGTCGCCCTTACCTACAAAATATAGCGCTTTGGTTTTAGCTGGATGTAATGCAGCTTCAATCGCAGCCAAGCCTGGCATCGCAATTGGTGTCGGTGGCAAGCCGCCTCGCGTATAGGTGTTATAAGGCGTATCGGTCAACAAGTCTTTCTTTCTAATGTTGCCGTTAAATTGCAAGCCCATTCCATAAATGACTGTTGGGTCAGTCTGCAGTCGCATGCCAAATTGCATTCTGTTAATAAAAACACCAGCAATCATTGGCCGCTCACTGGCTTTTCCTGTTTCTTTTTCAACAATTGAAGCCATAATTAAAGCCTCATAGCTGTTTTTGTATGGTAAATTTTCCTCTCGATTTTGCCACGCTTTATCAAGCTTAGCTTGCATCGCATCGTAGCTGATTTTCAATAATGCAATATCTGTAGTATGGCGATTGAAATAAAAAGTATCAGGGAAAAACAAGCCCTCTGGCGCGCTATATGGAGAACCCAGTCGTTGCATAATCTCACGGTCGGATAAGCTGGTAATTGTTTGCTTTACCGCATCATTTTTTGCAAGCTTCTCACGCATCTGCGCAAAGGTGCGCCCTTCAATAAAAGTGACACTACCCTGCGTAGCCTTGCCGTAATTGAGCGATAACAACAATTGGTAAGGAGAAATATTCTTATTCAAGGTATAACTACCTGCTTGTAAATATTGCTCCTTATTTAAGAGCTTAGCGATTAAAACAAATCGCCATGGCTCACGCAATACACCTTGCGCCACTAATTGATTCGCAATACTTCGGAGCCCACTATTGGGGGCAATTACAACTTCTTGGCTACTAGGTTGTAACTTTAAAGGAGCAATCGCGTAGTACACCAGCCATACCGTTAACAATACAGAGAGAACTAGGCTGATAAATAGCCAATTTTTAATGCGTTTAACCATGAGTCAGTATATTTCTAATTGTAGAAGCCAATGCCTGTTGCTCCCATGTTTGATTATCTATTGCAGTTACCTGAAATGCGCCATATAAACTATTACAAATAAACAGCTCATCTGCGCTTAGTAGATCTTGCAATGATAATGTTGCTATACTACAAGTCAAACCAAGCAAGCTTCCTAAGCCAAGTATTCTCTGCCTAGTAATGCCAGCAACACCACACTGAGTTAAGTCTGGCGTGTATAAATGATCACCTACTCGGGCAAAAAGATTGCTCATCGTGCATTCAATGACATTATTGTGCGTATCTAACATCAAGCCATCAAAAACAGACTCGTCGCGCCACTCCATGCGCGCCAGTATATTTTCCAATCGGTTAAGATGCTTAATGCCGGCAAGTTTAGGTTGTAACGCTAAGCGCGTTTCACATAGGTGCAAGCGCACGCCTTGTGCATAGTTGGCGTCAGCATATGTCGGCATTGCCGATTTAATTAATACCCGCGTAGGGATGGTGACGGCAGGTGGTGCATAACCACGCTCCCCCTCGCCTCTGGTGATAATGATTTTAGCAACAGAAATTTCACCATTCTGAAACTCATCAATTGGAAAAAGTTGCTGAATATCACACATTAACAATTCTGCACTGGGGCAAACAATCCCAATCACAGCACAATCAGCCACTAATTTTTGATAATGAAAAGGCCAGCTAATGGGTTGGCCATCTTTAATTCTCATTGTCCGAAAAACACCATCACCGTAAGTAAAACCACGGTCTACGGCCGAGATTGCTTGGTCAAAACTGCCGTTTACTAAAGATGTGTGATGGTGAGCCATAAGGCGTAATTAAACCATACAGACCATAAATACACTACCTAAAACAGCTAATAAAAAGCCCGCAATTGACGACCAATGCGGGCTTAGATACTGCAATTTAATGGCTAATTAGACTTTTTTAAACACCAAGCTGCCATTTGTACCGCCAAAACCAAAGTTGTTTTTCAGTGCGTACTCAATTTTCATATCACGTGCAGTATTAGCACAGTAATCTAAATCACATTCCGGATCTTGGTTAAAGATGTTAATGGTAGGTGGAGACAATTGGTTGTGAATTGCTAATACGGTAAATACTGACTCCAAACCACCAGCGCCACCAAGTAAATGGCCAGTCATCGATTTGGTAGAGTTCACTACAAACTTGTAAGCATGGTCGCCAAATGCTGCTTTAATGGCATTGGTTTCATTGGTATCACCAAGCGGTGTTGATGTACCATGCGCATTTACATATTGCACAGCATCTGGATTAATACCTGCATTCTGCATTGCATTGCACATAGAGCGGCGTGGGCCGTCCATGTTTGGTGCAGTCATATGGTAAGCGTCAGCACTCATGCCGTAACCGCTTAGTTCTGCATAAATCTTCGCCCCGCGTTTTTTTGCATGCTCATATTCTTCCAGTACCATCACGCCAGCACCTTCACCAATCACAAAGCCATCACGGTCTTTATCCCATGGGCGGCTAGCAGTTGCTGGGTCGTCATTGCGGGTTGAAAGTGCGCGTGCTGCAGCAAAGCCACCAACGCTTAAGCGTGTAATAGCAGCCTCTGCGCCACCGGCAATCATCACATCTGCATCGCCGTACTCAATCATACGTGAAGCATCACCAATGGAGTGTGTACCCGTTGTACATGCAGTGACGATAGAGACATTAGGGCCTTTAAAGCCAAACATGATACTCAGATTACCTGAAATCATATTGATGATAGTGCCAGGAATGAAAAATGGCGATATTTTACGTGGGCCAGACTCTTTATAAAGCACATCAGTGTCTTCAATAAGTTGCATGCCGCCAATACCCGAACCAATTGAAACGCCAATACGTTCAGCATTTTCTTCTGTGGCGACAATGCCTGAGTCTTTAACTGCCTCAATAGCGGCGGCAAGGCCGTATTGAATGAAAGTATCCATGCGTCTAGCGTCTTTTGCTGTGATGAAATCTTCAGGGTTGAAGTTTTTCACCTCACCGGCGATGGTCGAAGAAAATGCACTTGCATCAAATTTGGTAATTTGCGTAATGCCAGATTTACCAGCAACAAGGTTATCCCAAGCGGTTTTAACACCAATTCCAACAGGTGAAACAACACCAAGACCAGTTACTACAACTCTACGTTTAGACATACAGGATACCTCTAAGAATTCTTTACTATGTGTATTACATCATCGCGAGCTACTCGCGGCTACACTGCACAACAAGGACTATCTCAGTTTCTATATTCCCTGCGTCTTAAGATATTACTTATCCATTAGATTTTAGAGCCACCTATTTAAAAGGGCTCAAAGACGAGGTTTAGGAAACAAAAAGGCAAAAGGCAGCAAGCTCTGAATGAGCAAACTGCCTAATTGTGAATTTATTTGAGGTTAGTATTGATGTAATCAATCGCTAATTGAACTGTAGTGATTTTTTCTGCTTCTTCATCAGGGATTTCGCAGTCAAATTCTTCTTCTAGCGCCATTACCAACTCCACTGTATCTAGTGAATCAGCACCTAAATCATCTACAAATGATGATGCATTTTTAACATCAGCTTCATTTGCACCTAGTTGTTCAGCAACAATTTTTTTAACACGTTGTTCGATGTCAGACATCTAAATACCCCTTAATATAAAAAATAGCTTAAATATAAAAAATAGTTCAGCTAAGGCAGCATTCTACCAAAACTCAACGATAATACAAAAAACTTAATCAATAGTAGCAAATCTAACGGCGTCTTTATATAAAAAGACCTACTAAACCATTAACATCCCACCATTTACGTGGATTGTTTCACCCGTAATATAAGCAGCGTTAGGTGAAGCCAAGAATGCAACAGTCGCTGCAATCTCTTTCACCGATCCTAAACGCCCTGCAGGAATACGAGCAAGCATTTTATTGGTAATATCCTCAGACAGTTCTGCTGTCATGTCGGTCTCAATAAAACCTGGCGCTACACAGTTTACAGTAATTCCACGACTTCCAACCTCTGCAGCCAATGATTTTGTAAAGCCAGTCATGCCTGCTTTCGCGGCAGCATAATTAGTTTGCCCTGCATTGCCCATGTGGCCAACCACGGAAGAAATGCTAATAATACGTCCTGCACGTGCCTTCATCATTGGGCGCAACACTGCTTGGCTCATACGAAATACTGAAGTTAAATTGGTGCTAATAACCGCATCCCAATCATCATCTTTCATACGCATCAGTAAGGTATCACGTGTAATACCTGCATTGTTAACCAATACACTTACGTCGCCATATTTTTCGCCAATCGCCTTTAGCGTGGCTTCCACTTGTGCCGCATCATTCACATCTAAAGACATACCCTCGCCTTGAATACCAGCAGCTACCAACGTCTCACTAATGGCTGATGCACCTTTGTCAGAAGTTGCGGTACCAATGACGATTGCGCCTTGTTTACCCAACTCTAAAGCAATAGCAGCGCCAATGCCGCGGCTTGCGCCTGTGATTAATGCAATTTGACCAGCTAACATAAGCGACCTCTGTATAAAATTGAAGTGTATTTTCTAAAGTGTACTTTTAAACTCAAGTAATGCGTCATTACTTGTTAATGCAACGCATGGCAACTCTGCAACAATGCGCTTAGTTAATCCAGCCAATACTTTACCTGGACCGCACTCAGCCGTTTGAGTAACCCCTAGCGTTGCAATATGCTGCACAGTTTCAACCCATCGCACTGGACTATATAATTGACGTACTAGTGCATCTTTTATTTTATCACCACCATCGTAAGCGGCCACATCTGCGTTGTGCACCACTGGAATCAACGGCTTATTGATCGTGACATTAGCTAAATAATCTGCCAATTTAAGCGCCGCTGGACGCATTAAAGCACAATGAGATGGTACGCTGACTGGCAAAGCCAATGCGCGCTTGGCACCTTTAGCTTTCGCAGCTTCCATGCCGCGCTCTACAGCGGCTTTATTGCCTGCAATCACCACTTGTCCTGGCGAGTTTAAGTTAACAGCTTCTAGAACTTCACCTTGTGCAGCCTCAGCACAGACGGCGCGCACCGCATCATCATCTAACCCTAAGATTGCAGCCATAGCACCCACGCCAGCAGGCACGGCACTTTGCATCACTTCTGCACGATACCTTACTAGCGGCAATGCATCTTTAAATGATAATGCACCAGCCGCTACCAATGCAGTATATTCGCCCAGACTATGACCTGCTACTACTGTTGGCAATTGATCTGATACAGCTTGCCATGCACGCCAAGCGGCTACGCCAGCTGTCAGCATGATAGGCTGAGTGTTGGTGGTTTCGTTAATCAGCTCATTTGCTTCAGTTGCCATTGCCCAAAAATCTACACCTAAAACATCGGACGCTTCTTGGAATGTATCACGGATGATTTTATTATCACCAAAGCCGCTCATCATGCCTACTGACTGTGAGCCTTGACCTGGAAAAAAGAATGCTGTTTTTTTCATAAATTACTTTATATTATCCATATAATTAATTGAATATTAATACTTAATTAATGCAGAACCCCAGGTGAACCCGCCACCAAAAGCCTCCATTAATATCACGTCACCGCGTTTGATGCGGCCGTCTTTTACTGCTGTATCCAGCGCCAAAGGAATAGAGGCTGCAGAGGTGTTGCCGTGCTTATCTACAGTCACGACTACACGATCCATGCTCATATCTAACTTTTTAGCAGTCGCTTGCAATATACGAATATTCGCTTGATGCGGCACTAACCAGTCAATATCTGACTTTTGCATATTGTTGGCAGCAAGGGTCTCATCCACAATCTGATCCAAGGTGTTGACGGCCATTTTGAATACAGAGTTACCTTCCATCACAACGGTATCAGGCTTGTCAGTATTGCGCGGTACGTGCAGCATGTTTTCATAGCGACCATCAGCATGCAGATGGGTGGAAATAACGCCCTGCTCACTTGATGCCTGCATGATGATTGCGCCTGCGCCATCACCCCAAAGAATACAGTTGCCGCGATCAGTGTAATCGGTGATACGAGAGAAGGTTTCTGCACCGATCACTAATGCACATTTAACGCCCCCAGCTTTAATGAAGTTATCTGCTGTAGTCAGTGCATACACAAAGCCACTGCAAACTGCCTGTATGTCAAATGCCGGGCAGCCTGATATCTCCAGCTTCTTTTGTACCATTGTCGCTACGCTAGGAAATACTTTATCTGGTGTGGTTGTCGCAACAATAATCAAATCAATATCATTCGCGCTCACGCCTGCGCTTGCAATGGCATTTTTAGCCGCCTGAAGAGCTAAATCACTAGTAAACTCACCTTCGGCCGCAATATGGCGCTCGCGTATACCAGTGCGTGTAAAAATCCATTCATCGGTAGTATCTACCATATGCTCTAAATCAGCATTGGTCAGTATTTTGCTTGGTAAATAGCTACCGGTACCTGCTATACGAGAAAATATCATTGCATATCCTGAGAGTTTTTTACAGCCGAACTTGGTTGTAAATGTTCAATTTCCAGCTGCTCTGTAATGCGGCGCAGCACCCCACTGCGAGCCTCTTCTATCGCCACATGAATTGCTGAGAAATAAGCCACCCGATCTGCGCCACCGTGACTTTTAACCACAATACCACGCAAACCTAAGAAACTTGCCCCATTATAACGGCGTGGATCTAAGCGATTTTTAAAAGCTTTGAGTACCGGCATCGCACAAAGTGCCATTAATTTAGTCAGCCAGCTCTTTTTGAATTCTTGGGTTAAGAATTTACCCATCATATGAGCTAAGCCTTCCGTGGTTTTTAACGACACGTTACCAACAAAACCATCGCAAACTACTAAATCTGTTGTGCCTTTAAAGATATCATCACCTTCTACGTTGCCGTAAAAGTTTAAATGACTCGCTTTAAGCAGCTCGCCAGCCTGCTTTGCAACCTCATTACCCTTGATGTCTTCTGAGCCAATATTGAGCAAGCCTACTGTTGGGCGCTCTTTATGTTCCACACAGCTAACCAACATGGCGCCCATGATAGCGAACTGGTAAAGATGTTCAGCAGTACAGTCGGCATTCGCACCTAAGTCAAGCATATAGGTATTACCCTTTTCGCTGGGTAAGGCAGAAGCAATCGCAGGGCGATCAATACCAGGCAGGGTTTTTAATACAAATCGCGCAGTCGCCATGAGTGCGCCCGTATTGCCTGCGCTCACGCAAGCATTGGCTTCGCCGCTTTTTACTAAATTAATAGCAACACGCATGGACGAGTCTTTTTTGTTCTTTAAGGCACTTTGTGGAGATTCATCCATAGTGACAACTTCGGACGCATGATGAATGCGCAAGCGCGGGTTAACTGATGCTTTATGCGCTTTAAGCTCTGCTTCGATGGCATCAGTCAAGCCGACTAACACAACATTCAACTGAGAATCTGAATCCAATGCTTTTAATGCCGCTGGCACCGTGACATGAGGGCCATGATCACCGCCCATTGCGTCAATTGCAATTGTAATATCCATTACTTTATACTCGATTTCAATAGTAAGGTTCTAACCTGGACATGCTACCAAAAACTGACAGCAAGATTAATATGGTACACCATTAAAACATAACGCCGCTCCAAACAAATGGAGCGGCGTTATGTTTCCTGTACTGCCAAACAATTCAATCTAAACCAACGGTGTTATTGAGATTGTTCGCCGAGTAGGTTTACTCGCCTTTTGATGGCAATACTTTACGGCCACGGTAGTAGCCATTAGGACTAATATGGTGACGCAAGTGAGTTTCGCCAGTAGTTGGCTCAACTGCTAATGGTGGATTTGTCAAAAAGTCGTGCGAACGGTGCATACCGCGCTTTGAAGGTGTCTTTTTGTTTTGCTGAACTGCCATAATAAACTCCAATAAAATGATTAAAACATCATCTCAATTACTTGTAAATCGATGCAATAAAATGAATAACGCATCACTAATTTAAGATTACACTAAATAACTAACCCGTAATAATAATACAAAACATTAGTTTTGTCAGCCAATACTATATATTTTAAGATTTAATTAATCCTTTTAGTGCAGCAAACGGGTTGGGCTTCTCGCCGCTTTGCATCGTTACCGGAGCGCAGTCATTACTATGGACAGGTGCTATTGGCAGCGCCAATATAATCTCATCTTCAACAAGCAGCTTTACATCCATCTCCTGACTTGCCTCTTGCAAATCAAAATCATCACCTATTGACGCCTCTACATCGTCCAATGGGCTAGCATCCACATCGCTAATTAAATAATGAAAGTTGAGCGCTAAACTTAAAGGCATTGTCGTCAAGCAGCGTTGACAAGAAGTGGTAAGGCTAACATCTAACGTTAAATGCAAATAACATTGGCCCAGTACGTTTTTTTCACCATTTAAAGTGAAGTTAACCAAACCTTCAGGCTGAATGCTATCACCAGTAGCATCGCCATGCTTTTTAACAGCACCAGCTTCTATATGTTGCGATTCAATCAGCTCACACAACCTAGGGAAGTCGGACAGCGGAAGACTTACCTCCAAGCGCTCACCGCGGGCTGCAAAAGCAAGGTTATCAATTAAAAAAGTTTGATTGGTCATGTTTCAGCTCTTGAATTAAATTAAAGTTTGCAAAATTATCCTAGATTATGGGCAATAGATGTTAACTATTCTAATGCCATCCATCATTAAGCACTCAGCACAAAGTATTCAGAACATCAGCATTTATAAATCGCAAGTAAAACCAACATCAAGATAAAACCAATATAAAATTTGGCAGCGCTTTGACTAACAGGGGTATCTAAAGGTGATGAAAATCACTTTTAGCATTCAATTCAGCGCTAAAATTCGCGCTAGGGATTTAGCAATCAAGGCTCCCATGTTACAATTGCACCGTTTTTGTAACGTTATTTAATAAATTTTAAGGCTTACCTACGTGTTCAAAAAAATTCTAGTTGCTAACCGCGGTGAAATTGCAGTACGTATTGTGCGCGCATGCTCTGAGATGGGCATCAAATCTGTTGCAATTTACACAGATGCAGACCGTCAGGCTTTACATGTTAAAAAAGCAGATGAAGCTTATCATATCGGTGCAGACCCTGTTGCAGGTTACCTCAATGCACATAACATTGTGAATCTAGCCGTTGCTGCCGGCTGTGATGCATTGCATCCTGGCTATGGCTTTTTATCAGAAAATCCAGAATTAGCTGAGATTTGCGAACGTCGTGGCGTTAAATTTATTGGTCCTAACGCGGATGTAATCCGTCAAATGGGCGACAAGATTCAAGCACGTAATGCAATGACCAAGGCTGGCATTCCATGTACGCCTGGTAGTAATGGCAACTTAAAAGACCTTGAAGAAGCTATCACGCTTGCGAGTAAAATTGGTTACCCTATTATGCTTAAAGCAACTAATGGTGGTGGCGGTCGCGGTATTCGTCGCTGTGATAATGAAAAAGAATTATTGGGCAACTACGATCGCGTCATCAGTGAAGCAAGTAAGGCTTTTGGTAAACCTGAAGTGTTTATTGAAAAATGTGTAGTGTCGCCGCGTCATATTGAAGTACAAGTGTTAGCTGACTCACAAGGCAACGCTATCCATTTATTTGAGCGAGACTGTTCAATACAGCGCCGTAACCAAAAACTAATTGAAATTGCACCCTCTCCTCAACTATCTCAAGCGCAGCGTGAGTATATTGGTGGATTGGCCGTAAAAGCAGCCAAAGCGGTTGGATATGAAAATGCAGGTACTGTTGAGTTTCTGCTAGATTCTGACAATACATTCTATTTCATGGAAATGAATACGCGCCTGCAAGTGGAACATACCGTGACGGAAACGATCACAGGTATTGATATTGTTCAAGAGCAAATTCGCGTCGCTTATGGCTTGCCTTTACAGTACAAACAAAAAGACGTGTCCTTTAGAGGTTACGCGATGGAATTCCGCATTAACGCGGAAGATCCAAAAAATGGATTCTTGCCAAGTTTTGGTAAAATTACACGCTATTATGCGCCTGGTGGTCCAGGTGTGCGTATGGATGCGGCGATATTTAGCGGCTATGTGATTCCGCCCTACTATGACTCCATGTGTGCAAAATTGACCGTATGGGCACTCACATGGGAAGGCGTTATTGAGCGCGGGCGTCGAGCACTCGATGACATGATTATTTATGGTGTAAAAACGACCATTCCTTATTATCAAGAAATTCTTAAGCATCCAGAATTTAGGGCTGCGGAGTTTAATACCAGTTTTGTAGAGGCGCACCCTGAGCTAGCGAACTATGCTAACGAAATCCCGCCAGAATTGATTGCGGCAGCGATTTCAGCGGTCATTGCGGCACATGAAGGTATTTAACAAGATTTCCAAGTATTAAAAATTAATTTTAACCTTTGAATTGATAGATTAAAAATATGGCAAAAGTATCTGTTACTGAACTAGTTTTACGCGATGGGCATCAGTCGCTTATTGCAACCCGCATGCGCACCGATGATATGCTACCAATTTGTGCAAAGCTTGATGCTATCGGCTTTTGGTCGCTTGAAGCTTGGGGCGGTGCAACATTCGATGCATGTGTACGTTTTCTTAGAGAAGACCCATGGGAGCGCCTAGCTAAATTACGTAAAGCACTTCCAAATAGCCGCATTAAAATGTTATTGCGTGGTCAAAATTTACTAGGCTATCGTCACTATTCTGATGATGTTGTGCGTGCGTTTGTACAAAAGTCTGCAGATAACGGCGTTGATGTTTTCCGTATTTTCGACGCGATGAATGACTTACGCAACATCAAAACCTCTGTTGAGGCTGTTAAGCAGCTTGGTAAACATGCAGAAGGCGCTATTGCTTACACAACTAGCCCAGTACATGATGTTGCTTATTTCGTTGGCTTGGCAAAAGAGCTCGAAGCCATGGGTTGCGACACGATTGCGATTAAAGACATGGCTGGTTTACTGACACCTAAAAGTACTGGCGATTTAGTAAAAGCCTTGCGTAGCTCAGTTAACTTACCAATTCAACTACATAGCCATGCTACTTCAGGCTTGTCTGCAATGAGCCTGCTAAAAGGTATTGAAGCTGGCGCAAGCATCATTGACACTTGTAACTCCTCTTTTGGCGAAGGTGCGAGCCACTCTTCTACTGAAAGTTTAGTAGCTGCATTGCAAGGCACAGAGTATGACACGGGTCTAGACTTGGGTGCTTTACAAGAAATTACCGCTTATTTCCGAGACGTACGTAAGAAATACTGGCAATTTGAAAGTGAATTTACAGGCGTTGATACTAGAGTTTTAGTGAACCAAATCCCTGGCGGCATGATTTCTAACTTATCTAACCAATTAAAAGAGCAAGGCGCTCTTAATAAGATGGATGAGGTTTTATTGGAAATCCCTAGAGTACGTGAGGATTTAGGTTACCCTCCATTGGTGACACCGACTTCTCAAATCGTAGGTACGCAAGCCGTACTTAACGTGATGACTGGTGCACGTTATAAATCAATTACAAATGAAGTTAAGAACTACTTCCTTGGACAATACGGAAAAGCACCGGCAGCCGTAAATGAAACAATCAAGCAACAAGCTGTTGGTAATGCAGAGGTAGTGAACTGCAGGCCAGCTGATTTGTTAAAACCAGAAATGGCTAGATTGACTCAGGAGGCTGAACGTTTTGCTAAATCTGAGGAAGATGTGCTGACATATGCTATGTTCCCAGACATTGGCCAAACTTATCTACAAGAGCGTAATGCAGGGTCATTAACACCTGAAGTGTTATTAGACAAAAATGCAATTCAATCTAGTGGTCCAAGATTTGCACCGAATGAGTTTAAAGTAACTTTACATGGTGAAACGTTCCATATCAATGTAACAGGTAGCGGCCATGCAGGTGAAGAGCAACGCCCTTACTTTGTGTCGATTGATGGTATCGCAGAAGAAGTAATTGTAGAAACACTTAGTGAAATTGAGATTTCTAACGATGGCTCAGCAAGTAGTGGTAGTAAAAAGAAACTTGCTAACAATACAAGTAGCGGCCGTCCTCGCCCATCACATGCAGGCCATGTTACAACATCGATGCCAGGTACAATTGTTGCCGTTAAGGTAAAGGTTGGCGATAAAGTAAAAGCTGGCGATGGTGTATTGGTGATTGAAGCCATGAAAATGGAAAACGAAATTCAAGCGTCGACTACAGGCGTCGTTGTTGCCGTGCATGCAGTTAAAGGCGATACCGTGACACCGGATGAATCTTTACTTGAAATTCAACCAGAATAACAAATGTATTAATTAACAAACCAAGCCGACGGATATCTACTGTCGGCTTTTTTATTAGTCCTATTTATTATGCAAAACAATCTGATATTAGCCTCATCCTCCATCTACAGACGTGAATTACTAACACGCTTACAAATTCCCTTTAGTTGTATTTCACCTGATGTTGATGAAACGCAGCTAGAAGGTGAATTGCCGCAAGAGACCGCTTTAAGATTAGCTAAAGATAAGGCAATCAAAATAGGTGCTACCCATACAGATGCACTTATTATTGGATGCGATCAAGTGGCAACACTAGATAACATTCAATTAGGTAAGCCATTGAATCATGATAATGCAACCAAACAACTACGTATAATGCGTGGTAGAGAAGTTATCTTTCATAGCGCATTATGTCTATATAACGCAAAAACAAAGAGTATGCAGGCGACTGTTGTGCCTTATATCGTGCAGTTTAGAAACTTAACCGATGCGCAAATTGAAAGTTATCTTTTAAAAGAACAGCCTTATCACTGCGCTGGCAGTGCAAAATCAGAAGGGCTGGGCATTGCAATTATCGAAAAAATGACAGGTGAAGATCCCAATGCGTTGATTGGTTTACCTTTGATTGCTTTAATCAACATGCTTAACCATGAGGGTGTGTCAGTGATATAAATGAACTAAATGCTATTAATTGTTGCCACATTTACCCACTCTCACCTAGAAGGAGTTTGTAATGCCTAATCAATACAAGTTTATCGTACTTTGCGTACTATCTGCCCTATCAAGCAATGTGCTATCCGCAGACACAGAGGAAATCACAAGCAGCTTACATGATCAGCAATCTATCGCTGTTACCATTTATAACAACAATCTGGCTTTGATCAAAGATCAACGTAAAGTGAGATTAAATAGCGGTCTCAATAACCTAGCATTACGTGATGTAAGTGCACAAATCAGACCAGAAACAGCGTTATTGCGTAGTGTTAGTCATAAGGGAAGCTTTGATAGCTTAGAGCAGAATTTTGATTTTGACTTACTTACTCCACAAAAATTACTGGAAAAATATGTAGGAAAAACGGTTCGAATCATTAGTACGAACCCTGCTACAGGTGTAGAAACGAGCGAACAGGCTTCTGTATTGTCTGCAAACAATGGCGTTGTGATGAAAATCGGTAACCGCATCGAAACGGGTATTCCAGGGCGCATTGTGTATGACAATGTCCCAGCAAACCTGCGTGACCGCCCTACTTTAATTACTAAAGTTACCAATAAAACAGTCGGTGAACAATCTGTTGAGTTGAGCTACCTAACAGGCGGGCTCGACTGGAAAGCTGACTATGTGGCTGAACTAAGTCCCAAAGAGGATAGCCTTGACCTATCAGGCTGGGTAACCCTGACCAACACCAGTGGCACTAGCTATCAGAATGCAAAATTACAGCTAGTCGCTGGAGATGTTAACCGCGTACAAGAGGATTACTCTCGCGCCATGACTATGAGAAAAGGAGTGGCGATGGCGGCAGAAGCTGCGGCACCAATGGCTGAGGAGTCACTGCTTGAGTATCATCTATACAGTTTAGATCGCCAGACTACTATTGAAGAGAACCAAACCAAGCAAGTAGCCCTACTCTCAGCATCACAAGTGCCAGCCCGCAAAGAGTTAGTCTTGCGTGGCTCAGACTACTACTACAACTCAAGCTATGGTGACTTAGGCCAAAAGTTAAAAGTAAGCGTGTTTGTAGATTTCGATAACAAAGAGGCTGCAAAGTTAGGTATTCCATTACCTAAAGGCATTATGCGTGTCTATAAAAAAGATAGTCAAGGCAATGCTCAGTTTGTAGGCGAAGACCGTATCGACCATACGCCAAAAAATGAAGCTGTACGCCTTAAACTTGGCGAAGCATTTGACGTCACAGCTGATAAAAAACAGTCTGATTTTAAAACATTACCCCGCCCGTCTAAAGGTAACAGCATGTTTGAAAGTGCTTACGAGATTGTCATTAAAAATGCAAAAAAAGAACGTGTCTCAGTCACAGTACAGGAACCTATTCCTGCAGATTGGAAAATCATCAAAGAAAGCCATCCTAGCCAAAAAGCGACTAGCAACACTGCCGTTTGGAAAATTGACGTACCTGCAGAAGGTAAAGTCACACTCAATTACCGTGTACAAGTGAAATATTAATGACGACTAAAAAAACAGGTACCTTATATTTTATTCCAGTCACGCTTGGTGAAGATAATATCACTAAGGTGCTACCCAGCGAGGTTGTAAAGATTGCCCAACAACTAGATGAGTTTATTGTTGAAAATGAAAAAACCGCACGCCATTTTTTAGGTGCCATTCAACATAGCAAGCCAATACGTGAGCTCGTATTTAAAACATTAAACGAGCACACCAGTGATAAAGAATTGCCAGCACTACTTAACTCATTAATGGCTGGAAAGGATGTAGGTTTGATGAGCGAGGCAGGTTGTCCAGGTATTGCAGACCCAGGTGCAAAACTTGCTGCGCTAGCTCATCATAAAGGTATTCGCGTAGCTCCGTTAGTAGGCCCTTCATCCATTTTACTTAGCCTGATGGCTAGCGGTCTTAATGGACAACGTTTTACTTTCTTAGGGTACTTGCCAAGTGACAAAGCGGCAAGAGTTAATCAGCTAAAAGAAATTGAAAAGCGTTCAAAACAACAAGAAACGCAAGTGTTTATAGAAACACCCTACCGTAACCAGCACATGCTTGAAGACATTCTTAGCAATTGCAATGGTGAAACAAAGCTGTGTATTGCTTGTAACATTAGCTGCGCTGATGAACTGATTGTCACTAAACGTATAAAAGAATGGAAAGCCTCGCCTTTACCGGACTTACATAAAAAACCAACAGTGTTCCTATTATTGGCTTAACGATGATTGAATTAAGGCTTTAACTGGTGCGTAGCTAAGCCTATGCACAGGTGAAACGCCATGCTGACGTAGTAGTGCCATATGTGCAGCGGTTGGATAACCTTTATGCTGTGCAAAACCATACATCGGGTACTGTCGATCTAAGTCATACAATGCTGCATCGCGCGCGGTTTTGGCCAGAATAGATGCGGCAGATATCGCTTGCACCTTACTATCGCCCTTAACAATGGCTTCACAAGGCAAGCTAATTTTTGGCCGTTGATTTCCATCTACCTGTACCAGCAGGTTTAGCTGATCAACACTAGTCAAACCAGATTGGACAGACTCAATTGCACGTTTCATCGCAAGTAAACTTGCCTGCAAGATATTAAGCTGGTCAATTTCCTCGACCGTACTGTAAGCTATCGCCCATGCAAAAGCGTGCTCTTTAATTTCAAGTGCTAATGCGTCACGTCTTTTTTCACTAAGTTTTTTAGAATCGGCTAAACCCCGGATAGGTTTTTCTGAATTGAGTATGACTGCAGCAGCATAAACAGCACCAGCCAAAGGGCCACGCCCAGCTTCATCAACACCACAGATCAACTGATTTTCATTCATTTCAGATGTGAAAGTATAGCAATCGCTGCTTTTTCTGCTGTATTTTGCTTTAATTGATGGTGAATATCAGTAAATTCTTTTTTAATTTCAGCCAGCCTATCTTTATCTTTTACAAGATCTAATGCTGCTTGGGAAATTTTTTCAGCCGTTGCATCATGTTGCAATAGCTCAGGCACCACAAACTTTTCAGCCAAGATATTTGGCAAACCAACATACGGCTGCAAGCGCATACGTTTGAGCAATTGCCAACTCAAATTAGACATACGATATGTAATCACCATTGGCTTTTTAAGCAATGCCGCTTCAAGCGTAGCAGTCCCAGAGGCAACAATCACTACGTCAGCCGCTTCCATTGCATCGTGCGCATGACCAAACAACAGTTGAATAGGTAGCGGTTCTGGCTCGTTATAAATGGCTACTTCAAAAATATGACGTGTTTCGCGCGTAATCAATGGCACTAAAAACACAGCATTAGGTTGTTGCGCATAAATATGTTTAGCCGTTTGTACAAACAAATCAGCATGCTGCTCTACTTCACTTTGTCGACTGCCTGGCAGCATTGCGACGACTAACGAAGACGTTTCTAGCTTTAAAATTTCACGTGCACCAGGGACATTAGGCTCAAGCGGCAGCATATCAGCCAATGGGTGTCCAACATAAGCGACAGGCACACCCTTTTCTTTGTATAAAGCAGGCTCAAAAGGAAACAAGGCCAAAATCTGAGTGACTGCTTTTTTAATTTTTTTGATGCGATTCTTACGCCAAGCCCAGATAGATGGACTCACATAATGAATCGTTTTAACACCTTTATTTTTGAGTTTTTTTTCTAACCAAAAATTAAAATCAGGCGCATCGATACCAATGAATAAGTCTGGTGGATTACTTAAAAAATGGTTCAGCAATTCACGACGCAGCTTTAGCAGACCCCATAAATGCTTAATCACCTCAAGATAGCCACGTACTGATAGTCGCTCTATTGGAAAAAGTGACTTAGCACCTTCGCTAATCATTTTCGGCCCAGCGATACCAATAAACTCTATATCTGGATGCTTTTGTTTAAGTGCTTGTATTAGGTGACTACCAAGTAAATCACCAGAGGCTTCTCCAGCCACGATACCAATTCTAACCATATCGTACGATTAACGGACAATGCCGCGAGTAGACACATTCAGGAAGTCAGTCAATAGACCGATTTCTGGTGTTTTTGATACCATCGCCTCTAGTTCAACTTTAGACTCTTCTAAAGTTAAGCCTTTGCGGTAGAGTGTTTTATAGGCACGTTTAATCTGCAAAATACTCTCAGGTGAGAAACCTCTACGCTTGAGACCTTCAGAATTAATGCCATGTGGTTTAGCATCATATCCTGCGGCTGTCACATACGGTGGGATGTCTTTAAACACAACAGATCCTACCGCAGTAATGACATGAGAACCTATTTTGCAAAACTGATGCACAAGCGTGAAGCCACCTAAAATTGCATAGTCATACATATCAACATGCCCAGCAAGTGATGAGTTGTTCGCTAAAATTGTATGATTACCAACTTGGCAATCATGTGCAATATGCACATAGGCCATAATCCAGTTATCGTTACCAATTTTTGTTGTACCTTTATCTTGGACGGTACCACGATTAAAAGTGCAAAACTCGCGAATGGTATTGTTGTCACCAATTTCCAATAAGGTCGGTTCACCTTTGTATTTTTTATCCTGCGGTGCTTCACCTAATGACGAGAACTGGAAAATTTGGTTATTCTTACCAATCGTCGTTGGGCCATTAATTGCAACGTGGCTGGCAACACGCGTGCCAGCATCAATTTTTACTTGAGGCCCAATGACGGAGAATGCTCCAACTTCAACGCTAGAATCAAGTTCCGCTGAAGCATCTATGATGGCTGTTGGATGAATTTTTGCAGTATGCATTTTAACTTCACTTATTCTTTGTGCGTGGTATGACGCTGACTAACTACTTATTTTTCAATTGCTTTTAATATGCACATCATTTGTGCTTCAGCCACAACAACCCCATCTACAGTAGCAACTCCTGAATACTTCCAAATACCCTTCAGAATACGGTCAATTTTCACATTAAGTACAATTTGGTCGCCAGGTGACACTGGTTTTTTAAAACGGGCGCTATCAATACCTGCAAAATAATACACAGAATCATCAGTAGGTTTAGTATCCATTGTCTTGAACGACAATATGGCAGCAGCTTGTGCCATGGCTTCTACGATTAAAACACCAGGCATCACTGGATGGTATGGAAAGTGACCTGGGAAGTAAGGCTCATTAACACTCACATTTTTAATCGCTGTAATTTCTTTACCCAACTCCATAGACAACACTCGATCAACCAATACAAATGGATAACGATGTGGCAAGTGCTCTAGAATTTCATGAATATCCATACTGGTAGTAGAGGTTGCATTATTAGTCATATTAATCTCGGTTTGCTTCTTATAAAGTGTTTTATCGTTAATCTTTAAATACTTACATTACTTTGCTTTTAGCAAAGTAATCTCATTTTCAAGCTGTTTAATTTTGTCTGCAAAATCATCTAAGTGACGAATTCTTGCAGCCGTACTTAACCATGCTTTATGTGTCTGAAAAGGCATTAATGCAGTGTATGTATCAGCCGCCATCAAAGAGCGGGTAATCATACTGCCCGGTGAAATCGTGACATGATCTGCGATTTCCAGATGCCCCAATATCATTGCCGCTCCGCCAATTTTACAGTGCTTACCAATACGCGCACTGCCTGCGACACCTACACAGCCAGCAATAACTGTATGTGCGCCAATGACACAGTTGTGACCTATTTGAATTAAATTATCGAGCTTTACGCCTTCCTCGATTACGGTGTCATCAATGGCGCCACGGTCAACGGTAGTATTCGCGCCGATATCGACGTTAGCATGAATAACAACCCGTCCAACTTGTGGAATCTTAAGCCATTTGCCAGCTTCCTCTGCGTAGCCAAACCCATCTGAACCAATAATCACACCCGAAAAAAAATGACAATTCTCACCAATTTCACAATGGTGTTTAATGACAACATTAGGTTCTAACCGGGTTCCATCGGCTATTTTTACATCGTTTTCAACCACGCAGCCACTTGTGATGACGACGTGTTCTCCAAGCGTCACATTTTCACCAATAGAAACCAGTGGCCCAATACTGCATGAATCTGGAATACGAGCTGTTGAATGGATAACAGCAGATTCATGAATGCCTTGAGGGACTACAGCTAGCGGGTTTAAAAAAGCAGACAGTTTTGCAAAATACGCATAAGGGTTATCTACAACGATTTTGGGCAGCTCGCTTAAGTTAACATGCGCTTCCCTCATGATAAAAGCACTAGCCTCACTTGCAGCTAGCGCTTTCTGATATTTGCTATCATTAAAAAAACTAATGGATCCTGTTTTGGCATTTGCAATAGACGAAACTCTATTGATCAAGACATTGCCATCACCTACAACATGACCACCTAGCGCACTGACGATATCGTTAAGTGAGTATTGCTGACTCATGTTTTAACTCAAAAAATGTGACGTAATCAAACAAACTGCTTATTTTTTACCTAACATTTTTAATACTTTGTCTGTAATGTCAATTTTCTTACTTGCATAAGCAACGCCACTGTACACAACTAGGTCGTAACCCTCAGCTTCAGACACTGACTGAACAGCCTTGTTAATACGATCTTGCAAAGCGCCTAATTCTTCATTTTTACGTAAGTTAATATCTTCACGCAATTCACGTTGTTTGCGTTGAAATTCAATTTTGATGTTTTGTGCATCGCGCTCTTTAGTGCGACGCTCAGATTCTGAAAGTGTTAACCCTTCTTTATCTAGAATTGTTTCTAAATCTTTAATTTGTTTAGCCATGCGATCAAGCTCTTGTGAGCGAGGACTAAATTCTTTTTCTAATTTTTTACCACTCTCAGCAGTTTGTGGCGCATCTTGTAGAATTTTGTCTACCTGTACGTAACCAACTTTCAAGTCTGCTGATTGAGCGCTCATTGCAAATGTCATCAAACTTGCAACTAATATACTTTTTAAAAAATGACTCACTTAATTTCTCCTAACCCTGCACTGCGAATATGGGCATCATTATGCCATAAGACACTCAATCGAATAAGTAACCAACACTATATTTCGATACGATTGCCTGATAAAAATTTCGTTAGAACTGCTGACCTAACTGAAACTGGATTGCCTGTGTATCATCACCAGTTTTGCTATTCAGAGGTTTAGCAAATACTAATTTCAAAGGACCAAACGGTGAAATCCAACTAAGACCTACCCCCGTCGAATAACGCAACTCACCAAAGTCGTAAGAATCATCTGTTCCAAACACATTACCTGCATCAACAAACGCACTCAGTCTAAATTGTTTAGACTCTTTCAACCCAGGAATTGGAATATACAACTCAGCATTACCCAGTAGGCGCTTAGTGCCACCTAATGCAAAGTCATTGCCAGTCACCGCATCAATACTTCTAGGCCCTAAAGAACCGTTATCATAGCCTCGAACTGTGTTCACGCCGCCCATGTAGAAGTTTTTAAAGAATGGGTATTTACGATCACCATAAGAGTCAGCATAGCCAATTTCACCATTCAGCATCAGCGTATACCCAGTAAATAACTCTTTAAACCATGCATGTTTATAATCTATTTTATAGTACTCTAAATCAAGCACAGGAAGTGCTACCTCCCCGGTCAATCTTTGCAAGACGCCTTTGGTCGTAAACATAATACTGTCACGTGAGTCATGTGACCACCCTGCTGTAGCTACAAGAGAGTTACTGCTACAACCGCTCGCTTTCTCACAAAAGTCTTTATATTGTTGTGGGCTTTCATCGGTCAAATCAACCGATGTAAAGTCAGCTGAAAGACCAAAGTTGAGACCGTCTCTTTCGTTTAGTGGAATACCGAATCTTACGCCACCACCATAAGATGACGTGTTGTAGGTACCGATATTAAGTGAGCTAGTATTAACGTCACGGCGATATAGGTCAATACCGCGGCTTACCCCATCTGGCGTAAAGTATGGGTCGGTATATGACAGTGAATAGGTTGTATTCACTTTGCCTGTATTGACTTGTGCACTGACGCGATTACCAGTTCCCAAAAAGTTATTCTGGTTTACTGTAATACCGAAAACCACACCCTCGTTACTAGACAAGCCTGCACCGAACTGTACACTACCGGTCGATTTTTCTGTGACACTAATATTTAAATCTACCTGATCTGCCGTGCCTGGTACTGCTGGTGTTTCTACATTCACGTCTGAGAAAAAGTCAGTACGTACAATACGCTCTTTTGAACGATCGATTTTATTAGAGGCATACCAAGCAGATTCTAGCTGACGTACTTCACGGCGAATCACTTCATCACGTGTACGTGTATTGCCCATTACGTTAATGCGTCTTACATACACACGCTTGCCTGGATCTACGAAAAAAGTAAATGCTGCGGTGTGTAGTTCTTTATTAATTTCTGGCACTGGGTTGACGTTTGAGAAAGCGTACCCGTCGTTACTTAATCGATCACTAATCGCTTTGCTTGTTTGCGTTACTTTCTCACGACTAAAGGTATCGCCAGCTTGCACTTGAATCAATTGGCGCAATTCATCTTCAGGCACTAACGTTTCGCCAGCCAACTTCACTTCTGAGATGGTATATTTTTCACCTTCAGTAATATTGATTGTAATGTAGATGTCTTTTTTATCAGGCGTAATTGACACCTGCGTTGAGTCAATATTAAACTCAAGATATCCTTTGTTCATATAAAAAGAACGCAAGGTTTCTATATCTGCATTTAACTTTTGCTTAGAATATTGGTCGTCTTTATTCCACCAACTCATCCAGTTTGGTGTCGTTAACAGAAATTGCGCCCGAAGATCCTCTATCGAGTACGCTTTATTACCAACGATATTAATATCACGAATCTTGGAAACTGCACCCTCTTCGATATCAAATCTAACAGCAACACGATTACGCTCTAGCGGTGTTACGACGGTCTTCACAGATGCGCCGTACTTACCTTGTGATAAGTACTGACGCTTGATCTCCTGCTCTGCACGATCTAGCTGTGATTTATCAAAAATTTGACTTTCTGATATACCAACCTGTTTCAAACCCTCTTTCATTTTATCGGTAGGGAATGATTTATTACCACTAAAGTCAATCTGAGCAATGGCGGCACGCTCTTGTACAGTAACGATTAGCACATCATTTTCGGCTTCAATGCGCACATCTTTGAAGAAGCCTGTGTTATAAAGTGACTTAATCGCTTGCGCAGCCAGATCATCATCCATGATCTCACCAACTTTAACAGGTAGGTGACTAAATACTGTGCCTGCTTCTGTTCTCTGAATACCTTCTACACGAATATCTTTTACTTGAAATGGTTCAAGTGCCATCACTGATCCAGCATATAAGCTAGACACAAGCAACAACATAGACTTAAGTTTTAGTTTTGGGTGTTTCAAATTTTGAATTGCCATTCAATTAGCCTGTTATCAATCTGTTTATATCATTATAAAGCGCTAAAACCATCATACATGCGAGTAGAAAAACGCCTATTCTTTGCCCTACATTCATTGCTGCTTCAGATACAGGACGCCCTGTAAAAAATTCAAACATATAATACATCAAATGCCCGCCATCTAATACGGGAATCGGTAAGAGATTCAGCACACCTATACTAATACTGATTAATGCTAGAAACCCGATAAAAACTTTAAAGCCCATATTAGCGCTTTGTCCAGCATAACTGGCAATAGTGACAGGTCCGCTCATTCCTTTCCATGAGACATTACCCAACACCATATTGCCCATCATTTTTAAACTAAAAGTAGCGGTATCCCATGTTTTTTCTACTGCCTTAAGGAATGCGCCTGACACCGAATAGTGCGTTGTAATAAAGAATTGATCTAACTCACTTTGCTGCATATTGAATCCAGCACCGATACGACCTATCTTTTCATCATTTTCAATAATAGCTTCAGGGGTAACGCTGAGCGCCATTAACTGATCATCGCGCTGAATCAATAACGCAATTTCCGTTTCAGGATGTGATTTAATTTCTTTGACGAAGGAATCCCAGTCACTAACTTTGGCTTTATTGAGTTCAAGCACAAGATCATTGGTTTTTAATCCGGCTTGTTCAGCAGGGCTGCCCTTAACCACCTCGCCAATTTTAGGCGAAATTTTAGGCATCTCTACAATAAAACCGACCTTATCTAAAACATCCAGCTTCTCATCATCAAAGTCGATATTGGACACATTGAGTTGATAAGACTTGATTTCTTGTTGAGGATTAATCGTTTGTATTGCAATGTCAGTTTTCTTTAATGTCTCTTTCAACAATAACCAACGAACATCCTGCCAGCTGCTAACGCTTTGATTGCCGACTTTCTGAATGACCTCATCGGCTTGTAAATTCAATAAAGCAGCTGGGCTGTTTTCTATCAACTTACCTACTGTAGGTTTGATGCCTACAACACCTGTCATGAATAAAATCCAGTAAAGAAAAATAGCGAGTAGCAGATTTGCAAACGGGCCTGCCAATACGATGGCTATTCGCTTGCCTACGCTTTGCCTGTTCAAAGCACGTGACATATCTTCACTGCTTACATTTGACTCGTCAGGCGATGCTTCTTCCCCAAGCATTTTCACATAACCGCCTAGTGGAATGGCTGCAATCACATACTCTGTCTGATCTTTTCCAAACCGTTTACTCCATAGTGGCTGGCCAAAACCTATAGAGAATTTCAGCACTTTTACACCGCACCACCTTGCTACTTGAAAATGACCATACTCATGGACAGTCACAACAATGCCTAGGGTAAGTATAAAAGCGAGGACTGTTAACATAGCAATTGGTATCGAGTAATCAGGAGATATGACATATCGTTAATGAACAAGCGTTTTAAGCCAGGATTTTGCAACACGTCTTGCACTCGCATCAACATCGACCAATTGTGGTATTGATATGACGGCCTCAATACTGGATGCCGTTAAAACGGATTCGATTAAAGCAGGAATATCCATAAAACCAATCTGATCGGCGAGAAACGCCTCAACAGCCACTTCGTTGGCTGCATTCAAAATGGCTGGTGCAGTGCCGCCAGCATCTAATGCTTCATAAGCCAGACGTAAACAAGGGAACATATTTTGGTCAGGTGCACAAAAGTCTAGTCGTCCAATCTTGAGCAAATCTAAACTGCTTACACCACTCACTAACCTGTCTGGATAGCCTAAGCCGTATGCAATTGGTGTACGCATATCAGGATTACCTAATTGTGCCAGTACACTACCGTCGTTATATTCAACCATCGAGTGTATGACACTTTGAGGATGCACAACCACCTCAATTTGGGCAGAAGTTGCGTTGAATAGCCAATGAGCCTCAATAACTTCCAACCCTTTATTCATCATTGTGGCAGAATCAATCGTAATTTTTGGACCCATCACCCAATTTGGATGATTCAAAGCCTGCGCTCGAGTTACGCTACGTAGCTGCTCAATCGTTGCATTACGAAATGGGCCGCCAGATGCGGTTAATAAAATCCGTTTGACACCCATGTCGGCTAAAACTCGTGTGCGCTGATATGGCATCACCTGAAATATCGCATTATGCTCGCTGTCAATTGGAAGCAAGGTCGCACCACCATCAATAACGGCTTGCATAAACAAATTGCCAGCCATCACTAGTGTTTCTTTGTTTGCCAACAAAATACGTTTACCGGCGCGCGCAGCGGCCATCGCTGGATGTAAGCCTGCAGCACCAACAATTGCCGCCATGACCACATCGACATCTTGATGCGAAGCAACGTCACTAAGCGCGGCCTCACCTTGCAACACTTCAGTAGCTAAACCAGCGCCTTTAAATTTAACAGTTAATGCTGAGGCGGCTTCCGCAGACAACATGACTGCATAGCGCGGCTCATGCTTTACGCACAAATCAAACAAACTCTGTACGTTTGTACTTGCTGTTAAAGCAAATACTTTAAATCGCTCTGGATGCTGGCTAATCACATCTAAAGTTTGTGTGCCTATCGTGCCGGTTGCGCCAAGTATCGTCACCTGTTGTATCGCACCTTGGGTAGCTGCACCATTACTATCAACTGCTGATGCATTAACCATGCACATTTAACCCTGAAAATTGTAAACCATCAATAAAAAGCAGAACCATTGGCAGTGTTGGGATAAACCCATCAATTCTATCTAAAATACCACCATGCCCTGGCAACAACTGCCCGCTGTCTTTTAATCCAGCTTGGCGTTTCATTAAAGATTCCACCAAGTCTCCCATGATGCTAAATGCAACCAGCAACCATAATGCAGGGATTAACCAAGGATTTAGTTGTTGATAAAAACTAAGCAACCCACCATAAACAGTGACTGCAGCAAGCGCACCTAACACACCTTCCCATGTCTTTCCTGGACTAATATTAGGTGCCAGCTTATGGCGACCGAAACGCTTTCCTGCAAAATATGCAGCGCTATCTGCCAAACTAACGGTAGCTAGCACACCAAGTAATAGCCAAGGATTAATTTGATGCAATCCAACCAGTGCAATCCATGTGGCGGCAATCAGTAAAACACCTGTAACACTCATCATAAAACGATTCTGACAAGTTTTACGTTGTGACAGCCATAAAGGCGCCACAAGAATCCAAAACAAGGCAGAAAGACCCAACAAAACCAAATTAGCAATATGCTGATATGGCGCTAAACTAGTGTTTGTTATCAGTAACAGAAAAATACCCGTTAACATAGCAAAAGCAATATAGCTAAAAGACTGAGTGCGACTAAGCTTGATCAAATTAGCCCATTCAGCAACGGCAAATAATGAAATAGCAAGTGTGAGCAACGCCCATACTTGTCCAGATGCTAAAAATACAGTCAACAATAGACCAGTAACCAACAATATTGCGGTAATCACACGAGTTTTTAGCATTTTTATATCATTTTGTTAATTTAGAGTTCGAAGAACTTTTAACGAGGGAGCTCGGAAAGTTGCTCGCTGGTGCGCCCAAAGCGACGCTCACGTTGTTGATAAGATTGAATGGCCGAATTAAAAGCAGCCTCATTGAAGTCTGGCCATAGCGTATCTGTGAAATAAAGCTCTGTATAAGCTAGTTGCCACAAAAGAAAATTACTAATCCGTTTTTCGCCACCAGTCCGTATAAATAAATCCGGTTCTGGCGCATAACTCATTGATAGATAAGGGGTAAGATGGTCTTCATTATAGGCACCAGCTAATACTGGCTCTGCGCCATGCAACTTATTAACTGCTTGAAGCACATCCCAACGCCCGCCGTAATTGGCTGCTATCGTTAACACCAAGCCTGTATTATTAGCAGTCAACTGCTCCGATGATTCAATCTTCTCAATCAATCCAGCATCAAATCGACTACGATCACCAATCATTACCAACTTAATATTGTTCTGGTGCAGCTTACTGACTTCACGTTTAAGCGCCTCCATAAAGAGGCCCATCAAGAAAGAAACCTCTTCTGGGGGGCGGCGCCAGTTTTCACTACTAAAGGCAAATAAAGTGAGGTACTCCACTTTAATTTCTATGCACTTTTTCACTAAATCGCGCACAGTTTCTACGCCACGCTTGTGGCCAGCGATACGTGGCAAAAAACGCTTTCTCGCCCAGCGACCATTGCCATCCATGATAACTGCGACGTGTTTAGGCACCTCTGCAACTGGAGGCACACGTTGTGTTGCACTTGAGAACAAAGCCAATTAATGCCCCAAGAAACAAGTAGAGGAACGACAAAAGAAATGTGCCATAGATTGAACCAATTGCACCATTAAACCGCCATTAAATCAGTTTCTTTAACTTGCAACATTTTATCAACCTCAGCAACGGCTTTATCTGTTGCTTTCTGTATTTCATCTTGCGCGCGACGCTCGTCATCCTCAGAAATTGCTTTATCTTTCACTAGCTTCTTAAGCGCATCATTTGCGTCACGACGAACGTTACGAATAGCCACTTTAGCACCCTCACCCTCCGTACGAACGATTTTCGTCAAATCACGACGACGTTCTTCCGTTAGCATAGGCATCGGCACACGAATCAAATCACCGTTAGTTGCTGGATTCAAACCTAGATCACTATCACGAATTGCCTTTTCTACTTTAGCAATCATATTTTTTTCATATGGTTGTACATTAATTGTACGTGAGTCACCCAAGTTAACGTTAGCCACTTGGTTGACGGCTACCATAGAGCCATAATAATCAACCATCACATGATCTAACAAACCTACATGAGCGCGACCAGTACGTACTTTAGCCAAATCATTTTTTAGTGACTCTAATGATTTTTGCATTTTTAGTTCAGCATTTTTTTTAACATCTTCTAACATTTATTTCTCCAACTCAGCCTTAATGACGATAAAACTGATTTATATATTAACCTTTACTTCACTCTATAATGAACTAACATCAGATTCACTATAAAACCATCACTAACATACATTTTCATCATAAAAACATATGTATATGCGTTTATGGCAAGACCATCGTCCCCTCATCTTCACCCATTACCACTTTTTTCAAAGCGCCTTGCTTAAAGATACTGAATACAGAGATAGGTAGCTTTTGATCACGGCATAGCGTTAATGCAGTGGCATCCATCACTTTAAGATTTTTCGAAATGGCTTCATCAAAACTAATCGTTTTGTAGCGCATCGCTTCTGGGTTTGTTTTAGGATCATCGGTATAAACACCGTCTACTTTAGTCGCTTTTATCACGATTTCGGCATTGATTTCCATACCACGTAAAGCAGCAGCGGTATCTGTTGTGAAAAATGGATTACCAGTACCTGCACCAAAAATCACCACTCGGCCTTCTTCTAAGTAGCGAATGGCTTTACCTCGGATATATGGCTCAGCTACTTGCTCTATGCTTAACGCTGACTGTACACGTGCATTGAGGCCAATGTTTTTCATTGCATCCTGCAACGCCATCGCGTTCATCACTGTTGCCAACATACCCATGTAGTCGGCAGTTGCTCTATCCATGCCCTCTGCTGCTGGTGCTACACCTCGGAAGATATTCCCCCCACCAATCACCACTGCAACTTGCACACCTAAATCTACTACTTCTTTAACTTCATTCACAATTCTGGTGATGGTTGCGCGATTGATGCCATAAGCATCATCACCCATTAAGGCCTCGCCTGAAAGTTTAAGTAAAATGCGCTTGTAAGCTGGTACAGACACGAGGACTCCTCAAATTTTAAGTTTGCTTATTTAAGCATAAAATAACGCACTTAGGCATAAAATTAAACCTTAGAGACGCAAATTGAATGCATATTTTCATTAAAAAAAATGGACTAAGCGATTCGCTTAATCCATTTTAATTTTCAAAGGTATTAACCTTATCGATAACTACACTTTAGCTGCTGCTGCAACCTCTGCTGCATAGTCAACAACAACTTTCTCAATGCCTTCACCAACGGTGTACATTGTGAATGAAGCGATTGTTGCACCTTTTGATTTAAGCAATTGCTCAATCGTGAATTTGTCATCTTTAACAAAAACTTGGCTTAACAGTGTTACTTCTTTCAAGAATTTTTGCACAGTACCATCTGCAATTTTCTCTAACATTGCTTCTGGTTTACCAGCTTCTTTAGCTTTTTCGATAGCAACACGACGCTCAGCTTCAATCAAGCTTGCATCAATGCCAGAAGCATCTAATGATTTTGGTTTTGCTGCAGCGATATGCATCGCAATATCTTTAGCTAAAGCATCATCTCCACCAACGATGTCCACTAAAACACCGATACGGCTACCGTGTACATAGCTTGAAAGTTTACCTTGAACTGCCGGGCGAACGAAGCGACGTGGTGTAATGTTTTCACCAATTTTACCTACCAATTGCGCGCGGGTTTCTTCAACAGTTGAGCCACCCATTGCAAGCGCACCAACTTCAGCGATATCGCCTGCATTACTTGCAGCAACAACACCAGCCAACTCGTTCACAAATTTCAAGAAGTCTTCGTTTTTAGCACAGAAGTCAGTTTCAGAGTTAACTTCAACCATCGCACCAGATTTACCATCAGCACTGATGCTGATACCAACCGTACCTTCAGCAGCAACGCGACCAGCAGCCTTGCTAGCTTTATTACCAAAACGTACGCGCAAGATTTCTTCTGCACGCGCCATATCACCTTCAGCTTCAGTTAATGCTTTTTTACAGTCCATCATTGGCGCATCTGTACGCTCACGTAATTCTTTTACCATACCTGCGGTAATTTCAGCCATTTTTAGCTCCTTAATATTCATAAATCACATTAAAAATGCAATTTAACAGTTTGATATAATTGTGTTTTTAATATTTAAATTATTAAAATTAAAAAGGGGCTAAAAGCCCCTTTTTCAAACAGAATTAATTATTCTGCAGATGTTTCAGCAACTTCTTCGCTAGCTGATTTAACAATTTCAGTAATTACTGAACTACGACCTTCTAATACCGCATCAGCGATACCACGTGCATACAAACGAATTGCACGGCTAGAGTCATCGTTACCAGGAATTACATAAGCAACGCCGTCAGGTGAGTTGTTTGTATCCACAACACCAATGACTGGAATGCCTAATTTAGCAGCTTCAGTGATCGCGCCGCTTTCATGACCAACGTCAATGATAAAAATAGCGTCAGGCAAGCCGCCCATTTCCTTGATGCCACCGATAGAACGCTCTAGTTTTTCAACTTCACGTTTGTAGCCTAGCGCTTCTTTTTTACCGAATTTTTCCAAGCTACCGTCTTGCAACATTACTTCAAAATCCTGCAGGCGCTTGATAGATTGTTTAACTGTTTTAAAGTTAGTTAGCATACCGCCTAACCAACGGTGATTTACGTAAGCACAACCTGCACGAGTCGCTTCTTCTTTTACGATATCGCGCGCTTGGCGTTTAGTACCTACGAATAAAATACGACCCTTGTTTGCAGCCAATGTGCGCACGTGTTTAAGTGCATCTTCGAACATTGGAAGTGTTTTTTCAAGGTTTACGATATGGATTTTGTTGCGGTCACCGAAAATGAACGGTGCCATTTTTGGGTTCCAGTAACGAGTTTGATGGCCGAAGTGAACTCCAGCTTCCAGCATTTGACGCATGGTAACAGACATGTTAAATCTCTCTTCTAAAGGGTTATCAATTCACACAGCACCAGAAACACTCAGATAAAATCCAAGCACCCTAGAATGGGCTGTATGTAAATTAGTCATTTACTAAATTAATAGAAAACGTTTTGCATAAATTGCAAAGGCGGAATAATAACACCAAGTAATTGAGTACGCTAGGGTTTATTGAACATTATTTTAGAGTTTATTGCGCATCAGGCACACCAACCACGCGCATCACCCTATCTACATCAAGACGAAGCAGCTCCGCTATATCACGATAATCATCTGGCAATGCCGCATCATTCCAACCATTAGTTGAATGCCTTGCTAAGTTCACTGCAAGCGTCACATTTCTGACGCGCTGCTCATCTGAAGCGCCATCTTGCATAAGCTTGCCAAGCAATGGTGGTAACTGAAATACCTCTACCAACTGAACTTGCAAATCATGCAGCACAAACCCCAGCACCTCTTGCTGCACAGACTTACTACGCAACGTCTTGTCAGCCGTTTGCATCGTGTGAATCAGATTCATTTGCTCTGGGACATAACACCACATCAACATTTCAGATAGATCATGTAACAATGCAGCGACAAGCACCTCTTCTGCATGTAAATCATTTAAGTGCGCAGCCCACTCAACCGCAAAGTTCGCAGCTCGATGGGCTCGTTTAATTAACTTAAGCAGTTGCATCAATGCGGTTAAGTTGATCTTAAGTGCGTCTTCAACCAGAGGTGCTGGCGGGATATTTCTAAAAAAAGTACCGGTACCCATCATCATGATAGCCTGCTCTACTTGTGCGAGGTCTTGCAGTTGACTGCGCGACTTATGCTTTTGAGCATAACTGAGCACTTTAAAAACCATCATAGGGTCATTAAGCACCACATTCGTGATGGCACGTGCGCTAAGATTATCTTCATCCTCTTGTAGACGACCAATTTCACGTGCAGTTTGTTTGAGTACGGGAATTTCCGCGGTTCTCAAAAAACTCACCCATGCATTTAAGTCTCTTGCCATCAAACCTACAGGTATCGCTGCCATGTACCAACCTCCTTTTACTCGCCTATACTACATCTTACATTTTCAATCTGAAACAAGATATATAAAAAAACAGCAAGGCAGTAATCAATAACTTAGCTTGCAAAAAAATACTGACTATTGAAGCAATGACTAGTAAATTGCGTGTGTGCATCAAGTTAGATTTGATTATGCTATGATAAAATGACCTATTAGTAATCTCTAACAAAAACCATGGCAATCTCAATTAAAAATCAACAAGATATTGAAAAAATGCGCATCGCGGGAAAATTGGCTTCCGAAGTGCTAGATTTCATCACACCTCATGTCGTGCATGGCATTACGACAGAAGCGCTTGATAAACTTTGCCATGATTATATTGTAGACGTACAAAAAGCGATTCCAGCGCCTTTAAACTATGCGCCGGATGGCCACAAACCTTACCCAAAGTCCATTTGCACCTCAATTAATCAGCAAATTTGCCACGGCGTTCCTAGTGACAAAGCGCTTAAGAACGGTGATATCGTCAATATTGACATTACCGTCATTAAAGATGGTTACCACGGCGACACTAGTCGCATGTTTTATGTGGGTGAAACTTCAATCCAAGCTAAGCGCTTATGTGAAATCACCTATCAAGCAATGTGGTTAGGCATTAACAAAGTTAAGCCAGGCGCAACTTTAGGCGACATCGGGTTTGCCATACAAACGTTTGCAGAAAAAAGTGGCTACAGTGTTGTACGCGAGTTTTGTGGTCACGGTATCGGCACCGTATTTCATGAGGAACCTCAAGTGCTTCATTACGGAAGACCTGGTGCAGGACTTAAACTGCAGGCCGGCATGATGTTTACGATTGAGCCTATGATTAATGCGGGAAAACGCGATATCAAACAAATGCCTGATGGCTGGACGATCGTAACTAAGGATCGTAGCTTATCAGCACAATGGGAACACACCATTTTAGTGACAGATACAGGCTATGAAGTAATGACACTGTCCGCAGGCTCGCCCCCTCCCCCTGCTTTCATTACCAACGCATCAAGCACTTAATGCCAGATTTATAAATGAACGATGGTGCATCATGCAATCGGATAACAATATAGAACCCATCGAAATTTCAAAAGAAAGAATTGCTTTTTTACGGACTTCCCTAAAAAAGCAATTCTTAGCATTAAAAGAAGACTTTACTCAACACCCCAATACCACACGCTTATTTAAACAGCACTGCAAATTCATTGATCAACTACTCATCGATTTGTGGTCAGATTTGCAAATTGACCCAGCCTGCTGCCTTATCGCTGTAGGCGGATATGGTCGTGGTGAACTTTTCCCTTACTCCGATATTGATCTGCTGGTTTTAATACCAACAGAGTCTCAAGAAAATAGCCAATTAAATAAAAGCATCGAGTACCTTATCGGCCTTATGTGGGATCTCGGGCTGAATATTGGGCACAGCGTACGAAATCTAGAAGAATGTATTAGCGAGGCTCAAAAAGACGTTACGGTACAAACAAATGTACTTGAATCTCGCTTATTGTCTGGCAACAATAAGATGTATCAGGACTTCTTGTTTAATATTGCAAAAAACATCAGCCCGATTGATTTCTTAAAGGCAAAGTTAAGAGAACAAGAGTTACGCCACGCAAAATTCAATGATACCGCTTATAACTTAGAGCCAAATATCAAAGAAAGTCCTGGTGGTCTGCGTGACTTGCACATGATCATCTGGATAACACGTAGCTTACAAGTAAAAAATCACCAATATGCAGCCTCCAGTAACTCTTGGCTCTCGCTAGCAAAAGATCAAATCATATCGGTGACTGAAGCAAGACGCATTCGCCATCATGAAAAGAAACTACAGCTATTACGTTGTCACTTACATTTTTTAAGTAGTCGCCGTGAGGATCGCTTACTTTTTGATTTTCAGAATGATCTTGCAGCTACATTGGGTTACACAAACACGCTACGCAGACGCGCTAGCGAGCAGCTCATGCAAAGCTACTATACAAGCGTTAAGTTTATTGAGCTTATCAATGAAATTGTATTGAAGCTGCTAGAAGAGATTATCGTTGCACCACCCCCAGCAGTGCGCGTAATTAATGATAAGTTTGAATCGCGCAATGACTTATTAGAGGCTAGAACCGCAAACTTGTTACAGCAAGACCCTTCTGCAATTTTCGAAGCTTTCTTACTGCTTCAACAGCACCCAGAACTTTCAGGGATGGGTGCCACGCTGTTGCGCACGCTACAGCGTGTAAAATCATTGGTCAACAAAGACTATAGGCACAATGCTCAAAACAAAAAAACATTCATAGATGTTCTGTCACAACCTAGCGGCGTTAATCGCGCATTACGCGCAATGAATCGATACGGAATACTAGGTAGCTACATTCCTGCTTTTGGGAAAATTGTTGGGCAGATGCAACATGATTTGTTTCATGTCTACACCGTGGATGAACACATTCTTAATGTGTTAGCCAATTTACGACGCTTTGCTAAACCTGAACTTAAACATGAGTTTCCACTTTGCAGCCAGATATTTTCCGAGTTTGATGCACCGCATTTACTTTACTTAGCGGCATTATTTCACGACATCGCCAAGGGACGTGGCGGAGACCATTCAACACTTGGTACCATAGACGCCATAAAGTTTTGCAAATTACATCATTTGCCCAAAGCCGATGGTGCCCTTGTTTCTTGGCTGGTAGAAGCACATTTAAAAATGTCGTCAATTGCACAAAAGACTGATTTATCGGACCCAAGCGTCATTGAATCATTTGCAGACTTTGTTGAAAATAAACGTAGGTTAAACGCACTTTATTTACTTACCGTTGCAGATATTCGAGGCACAAGCCCAGTAGTTTGGAATGCCTGGAAAGCAAGGCTACTAGAAAACTTATATTCGGCGACAAGTCGCGCACTATCACATCCGACATTCCATGCAAAGCAAACCATACAACGACGTATTAAAGAAGCATCGGAAAAGCTCAGTCGATTTGGCTTAAGCAAGCACGCCTACGAGCAACTCTGGGTACAGTTCGGAGAAAATTATTTTGTTCGCCACGAAAGTGACGAAATCGCTTGGCATAGCCGCCTGTTAACACCGCACTTATACAGTGAAAATCCCATCGTGCGCGCAAGACTTAGCCCACATGGTGACGGCATCCAAGTCATGATATACATTAAAGATAAAAACGATCTATTCGCCAGAATATGTAACTTCTTTGATCGCATGGGCTATGGGATTGTTGAAGCAAAAATCTATACGACCAAACACGATTACGCATTAAATAGTTTTATTGTATTAGACCAATCGGGTAAGTCTGTGAGCTACAGTGGCTTATTGAAATTTATTGAGTTAGAACTTGCCAATCAACTGGATGACCAATATCAACTGGAATCTCCACTCAAGGGGCGCGTCAGCCGGCAGGTTAAACACATGCCGATTCAAGCACAAATCACAATTACCAAAGAAGCTGAAAACAACAATCACAAGCTTGATATCATTGCCAATGATAGGCCAGGCCTACTAGCTACGCTAGCCCAACAGTTTTTGAAACACGATATCAAGCTTCATAACGCAAAAATAAACACTTTAGGCAACCGTGCCGAAGATACCTTCTTAATTTCAGATAGAAATAGTGAATGCCTAGACTTTAATCATGTGCATTCATTGCAAATGGCATTACTTGATGAAATTTGAATTACCCATAAGGAATTAGTGTCTATCCACCAAGCTGATAATGTTTTTTCAGTGGCTTTTTAACATGCCACACACAAGATAAACCTGCGGGAAACGTCACTAGATCACCTACTGTAAAACTTACTGCTTCACCTTCGGCAGGCTGAACCGTTACTTCACCTTCCAAGATATAAGCAATTTCCTGCGTACTAAAGCGCCACGGGAATTGCGACACTTCTTTAGACCAAGTCGGCCAGCTCTTTACACCTAAGGATGCCAACTGCTCTGCACTCGGTTTTTCTACGATGATTTTACTCATTTCAAACTCCTTAGCAATAAAAAAGCCCCGACGAATCGAGGCTTTATTTTAAGCTTTATTCACTAAATTGCAATTATGAATGCTTGTAGTGTTTTTTCAATTGTTTAGTTACTTCCCAGTTTGATTTCAAACCTTTAGGGAACACAACGAAATCACCTGCTTTAATCACAACAGTTTCGCCACCTTGTGGTGTCACGTGAATTTCGCCTTCAAGTACATATGCACTTTCAGTTGCTGAATCAAAGTTAAGTGGGAATTTAGAAGGCGCGCAATCCCAGATAGACCAGCTTGATACGCCTAATTGTTTTAATTTCTCTTCTGATGGGTTGTGATCTACGATGATTTGAGTCATGTTAATTCCTAGGATAATGTTTGATGATACTAACGTTTAAAAAACAAAGCCGCTTAATTGTAAAGTTAAGCGGCTTAAAATTCTTGGCGGAAGAGGTGCCCTGTGAATGTTATATAAATATATTTCACTTCAATAAGTTACATTACATCCATGCAGCTAGATACCAAACGCTACAAGCTAAACTTCCAACCACTTAAGATAAGTATTATATAACAAACTGCAAAATATTCATAAATGTAATACCAACACTAAATTGAGAAACCCTATTTTTTACATTGATTAATCTATCAGTTTCAACTTAACCATAATTATGAATATGGCCAAGATGCGTTGAAGTACAATTTTAAAGGTAACAATAAAAACGCCTACTTACAGTAGGCATTTTTATTTCAATTAAGTTGATTATTGAATTTCAATAGAACTTGCTTAAGTTATTGCTTTTTATTGACTTTATTAGGGCTATCAACAGTAAGTAACTCTAGGTAGGGTAAAAATCTTTTATCAGAAAATTCATAATCCGATCCAATTTTTGAATGAGGGCCTTGAATTGCCAATGTACCCAATAACGAAGAGTTGGCATGCGAGTAACCTACACCGATATTGCCTAAGATGTCACGACTACCGCCAACGTATAATAACCGTGTACTATCGAATGAGATTCCATCAGTCAATTTAATTCTGGTACTAATATCAGCACCTTGAACACTGTCACTAGATTTAACGCGCAACGATCTTAAACCAATTGTTAAATTAGGAATGAATGACATCTTATCTTGCAAAGTCCAAACCAAACCTGCATATGCCCGATTTTCAGTATCGGTATTAGACTTTAAAGGTGCATTCGGCGGAGGGATAATAACCCCCGCATAAGCATTGGCACTTAATGTTATAGCTATAATTAGCAGTGACAATTTAGATTTCATATTTTTCCTAAACGAATGGATTTTTGATTAATGTTATTAAATTGATTGTATCAGTATGTTGTTTATTATCAATCCCTAATTCGACTTTGTTTAAATCAGAAGGTGTCTTCAAACAAGATGATCCAAAAACAATATCCCAAAAAATAAAAATAATTCCGAAGTTTGAATTTCCTTCTTTCATATCAATAGAATGATGAACTTTGTGAAAGTTAGGCGTAATTAAAATATATTTAAGATACTTTTCAATTTTCAAAGGAATTGTTTTTCTTAAATGTGTGAATGGCGAATGCAAACCAGCAATTAAGCTATATATAACCATCACAATTACAGGAACATCAAAAATCACGGCAAATGAAATTGTAAAAACAAACCCAGAAACAATCTCTAATGGATGATGTAAAAAAGTTGTTAAAGAGTCCATATGCTTATCGGAGTGATGGAGTCGATGAAACTTCCATAGAGTCGGAATTTTGTGATGAAGTCTATGTTGTAAATAACTAATGAAGTCCATGAATAAAAAGCTCAAGATAAAACTCAAAACTTTAGGAACTTCAAGATTAGAAAAACTAAATATTTGTAGTGGTGCAAGCAGAAATACTAGCGGGATAAGAAAAACAGCCGATAAAATAATACTGAGTATAAGGTTTAATGTTTCAATGCCCAAAAAGGTTCTAATACGGTTTGTAACCACATTTTTTTCTTTTAAAAGAAATCGCTCTAGTAAAAAAAATACAAAGACACCAACTATGGGTGATAAAAAGGCAAATAAATCGAGATTCATACTAGATTATCGTAATCTTATATTTTTAGTTTCGCTAGTGTAATTGAAATACTGTAAAAACTTTAATCCCACGTCCCTTAATAATAAAGGTGTTGGTATTTAGTTCGACTTGTTGGTGTTCGTATGTATACCAGCATTATTAGTTACTAGTTTTTATTTGGAAGTTTTGAATTACTTTGGACGTAAAAAAACCCTCAAAGCTAACATCTATGAGGGTTTTGCACTTTACTGGACTTCTTAATCGGAATCCTTGGCGGAAGAGGTGAGATTCGAACTCACGGTGGGCGTGAACCCACGACAGTTTTCAAGACTGTAGCATTAAACCGCTCTGCCACTCTTCCATCTAAATCGTTACTTGCGTTACGAGGTCAGCATTATAACAACAAATTAATCGTCTTGAACATCCTGATTTGGAAAAAAAACATCAGAATATCCAAAATCTTTTAAATCTATTATCCGCATTGGATATAAAACACCATCTAAGTGATCACATTCATGCTGGACCACGCGCGCATGAAAGCCGCTAACCAATCTATCGACTTTATTGCCGTACTGATCAAAGCCTGTGTAGTGCAATTTCAGATGACGCGGCACTATACCTCGCATTCCGGGAACTGACAAGCACCCTTCCCAATCATTTTCAATTTCATTGCCAATAAATGTTAATTTTGGGTTAATTAGCACGGTATAAGGCACCGCATCAGCATCTGGATATCTAGGATTAGTTACTGTTGATTCTTTTTGACCAAAAATGACAACGCGAAGACTAACACCAATTTGAGGCGCAGCTATCCCGGCACCGTTCATGTGTTGCATCGTATCTTCTAAATCTTGGATTAACTCATGCAATGCTGCTGTATCAAACTGCGCCACAGGTTCAGCTTTTGCCAGCAAGCATGGCTCGCCCATTCTTAATACAGCTTTAATCGCCATTTTTACCTTAATCCTTAACCAAAAGTGTCTCGTGAATTAACGACGTTTGTTAATGCCCATTCTGTTTGACGAGTTGCGCAATAATGTTTCTTACTCTCACCATGGTGAGATTTAAGTTAGAGATGACTTCCTCATATTTAATTTCATGTAAATTATCACCTCGTCCAGCTGCATAATTCGCTACAGGACAAATCGTTGCATAGCTAATGCCCAATTCACGCGCTAGCGCTGCTTCTGGCATGCCTGTCATCCCCACCACGGTTGCCCCGTCTCGCTCTAAGCGATCAATCTCTGCCGCAGTTTCAAGCCTAGGCCCTTGCGTTGCGGCATACACACCATGATTAACCACCTCTTCGCCTACTGCAATTGCTGCTTTTTTCCACTTCTCACGTAAAACTTGGCAGTAAGGCTCAGTAAAGTCGATATGCTTCACAGGGTTACTCACGCCATCATGAAACGTTGTTTTTCTGCCATAGGTATAATCAATAATCTGATGCGGTACCACTATCTTTCCTGCTGACAAATCCGGGTGAATACCCCCTACTGTCGCGATGGCTGCAATTTCAGTCACACCCTGTAAATGCAAAGCTGCAATATTGGCACGGTAATTAACTTCATGAGGCGGAATGGTATGTCCATTTCCATGACGTGCTAAGAAGATAACCTCCCGACCAGAAATCTCACCAAAGATAAGCGGCTGTGATGGCTCTCCATAAGGCGTGCGTACGATTAAACGTCTAGTTATGTTTAAGTTGTCTAATTGCGTCAGACCGGTACCGCCAATAATTGCTAACATAATTGCTTTCTCTATGAATACTTTTTTATTTTAACAAAGCTTTAATTATTTTCAGAAAAAATTTACCATCTTGGAAAACAAATGTTCCTCATAAATACCAGCCGTCGTCATCAAAAATGATTTAATTTTGTGGCATACTCACGCCATGGTAAATAATTGCTCAAAGCTTAGCGATACATCAACAGCAGTGGCTCAACAAAGCCTCGACTTAGCTAATCGTCATTATGAGAATTTTCCTGTAGCTTCATTTTTTTTGCCTATCCACTTACGTGAGCCAATTGCCTTAATTTACAGCTTTGCAAGGCAGGCAGATGACTTTGCTGATGAAGGCGACCTCACGATTGAGCAACGCTTAAACTTACTTAGCGACTTTCGTGATGAGCTTGATTTATTACAAGCCTATATAAAACCCAAAACCGCTTTTTTTGTGACCTTGGGTCAAATGATACGTGAAAGAAAGCTACCAATAGCCCCCTTTTACGACTTGCTGGATGCGTTTAGCCAAGACGTGACCAAAACTCGTTATGCTGATTATGAGGATGTACTGGATTACTGTGCACGCTCTGCGAATCCAATCGGACGTCTTTTATTGCACTTATACCAGCAGGCCACTCCAGACAACATACAATACTCAGACAATATTTGCTCTGCATTACAGTTGATTAATTTTCTCCAAGACATAGCGATTGATTTTAAGAAAAATGAAGGCAAGCAACGCATTTATCTATGTCAGGATGAGCTGGTAGCTTTTGGCATTACCGAGCAAACCATTAGAGCTTATGTGAATGCAAGCCAAGTGACAGATGAACATTGGCATCAGTTTATGCACTTTAATTTGCGCCGCACTCATGCCCTGCTTAATGCAGGTAAGCCACTAGGGAAAATCTTAAGAGGTCGCATTGGTTTTGAGATGCGCATGATCATTGCTGGTGGAGAGCGCATTATTCATAAGATTAGCGCTGTAAATGGCGATGTTTTTAACCGTAGACCAACACTGAACTATTGGGATTGGGCCATCGTCTTCTCTAAAGCATTGCTAAAACTATAAACACTTATTACTCAGTTTCGATAATCCCATATGACCCCAAAGCAATATTGCCAAGAAAAAGCAGCAAAAAGCGGCTCCAGTTTTTATTACAGTTTTATGTTCTTACCAAAACATAAGCGTGAGGCCATTACCGCGCTATATGCCTTTTGCCGCGAAGTTGATGATGTTGTCGATGAATGCACTGAATTAAAGGTCGCCCAAGTCAAACTGGCTTGGTGGAAAGATGAGGTACGCAACTTATATCTAAAAAAACCAATACACCCTGTGACTAAGGCACTGGAGCCTGTCATCAAGCAATTTCAGCTAGATGAAGAACACTTTCATGAAATTATTGATGGCATGGAGATGGATTTAAACTTCAATCGCTACGAAGACTTCAAGCAACTGCAGCTATATTGTTATCGCGTTGCCAGCGTGGTAGGTATACTCTCTGCGCAGATATTTGGCTTTGAGAATAGAAAAACGCTTAAATTTGCGCATGATCTTGGCATGGCATTCCAGCTAACCAATATCATCAGGGATGTCGGTGAGGATGCTCGCCGCAATCGCATTTACATTCCACTAGATGAGCTTGCAAAGTTTAATGTTACGGAAGACGATATTTTAAATAGCCGTGAATCTGATGCCGTTAAGAAACTGCTAGAAGAACAAATTGAGCGCGCTGAAATGTATTACGATAAAGCGCTAAAAGAACTGCCGACTGAAGACAAAAAGAACCAGCGTGTAGGTTTAATTATGGCCGCTATTTACCGTACATTACTGCGTGAAATAAAGATAGATGGTGCAGAAAAAGTACTTAATGCACGTATATCGCTAGGTACATTACGCAAACTATGGATTGCCTTTAGTACTTGGTTTAAACATCTGGCTTAAACTCTTAAATAACGATTACTGAGAATACGTTTGAACACGCATCAGCATATTGCAATCATTGGCGGCGGCTGCGCAGGCTTAAGTGCAGCCGCCACCTTAACCGAACGCGGTTACTCAGTCACATTATTCGAAGCCAGCTCTCAGCTAGGCGGACGCGCTCGTACGGTAGTGGTTGAAAACAAAGACTTATTACAACTACTTGATAATGGCCAACATATTTTATTAGGTGCTTACAGCGCCACGTTGTCGCTGCTTGAAAAGGCTGGTGTAAAAGAAGAGGCAGCTTTTTTACGACTACCACTGCAACTTAATATGCAATCAAGTGCCGCTAAATCAATATTTTCACTCAAGTCTGCCAATTACTTACCTGCCCCGTTCAATATCTTAGTCGGTTTTTTGTTTTGTAAAGGGCTGTCATTTAATGAGCGAATAACTGCTTTAAGATTTATGAGGCATTTACAATCATCCAACTATGAAATCATCAATGATAAACCGCTAGCAAAGTATTTAAAGCAACATAAGCAGTCGCCAAAGCTAGTCCAAATGCTATGGGAGCCTTTGTGCTTAGCTGCGCTTAACACCCCTATAGCAAAGGCTAGCAGTAAAATATTTTTAAATGTATTGCGCGACTCATTTAGTGGTAGCAAAAAAGATAGTGATTTTTTAATTCCTAAACAGGATTTGTCGCAGATTATTTCCCATCCTTTGGCACATTACATACAAGCTAAAGGCGGCAGCATAAAACTAAATCATCGGATACGCACTCTAGTGGAGGCTGATAACGGCTTTAATTTAGAAACTAGACAAGGGACATTCCATTTCAGCCATGTGATTGTAGCAACCTCGCCAGCCAGAACGGACAAGTTACTAGAACAGCTCCCTAAATTAAAGGCTAGCCAAGATAAAACGCACCATTATCAATACCAACCTATCTACACGGTTTACCTACGATACCCAAGTGAGATAAAACTGCCGCAAGTCATGTCTGGATTAAGCGGGACTTTAAGTCAGTGGGTATTTGACCGAGGGACATTATGCGGAGAAAAAGGGCTATTGGCAGTTGTTGTTAGCGCAGAGGGAAAACATCAGAAACTAACACAAGATGACCTTGCACTAAGCGTTGCAAAAGAATTAAAACTGGCTTTTCCACATCTGCCAAAACCCTTATGGCATAAAGTGATTGCTGAAAAGAGAGCTACGTTTTCATGCGTACCTGATTTAGCGCGCCCAACTAACAGAACCGCACAAAACAATCTTTACTTAGCAGGGGACTATACATATGCTAGCTACCCTGCAACGATTGAAGGCGCGGTTAGAAGCGGTATTTATTGCGCCAACCTGATTACTAATGCGTCATAAAACTCAGTAATTTTTAATCTTTAGTTATTAGTAATTCTTAACCTTTAATAATTCTTAACATAGTTGAGCGCTTGTTCTAAACGCTCAACTGAAACAACCTCGATGCCATCGATCCGCTGCTTTGGCGCATTGGCTTTAGGTACAATCGCTTTGGTAAAACCAAGCTTTGCTGCTTCTTTCAAACGCTCTTGTCCGCGCTGTACAGGCCTAACCTCCCCCGCCAAACCAACCTCACCAAATACAATCAGTTTATTATCTAATGGTTTGTTTTTTAAAGAAGAAGTGATTGATAAAAGTACAGCCAAATCAACCGCCGGCTCTGAAATCTTAACGCCACCGACTGCGTTAATAAATACGTCTTGATCAAAGCATGCTACGCCAGCGTGACGATGCAATACTGCAAGCAACATAGCTAAACGGTTTTGCTCCAACCCTACACAAAGCCGCTTAGGATTAGGGGCATGCGCCTCATCAACCAATGCTTGAATTTCTATCAGCAGCGGACGCGTACCTTCCATGGTGACCGTAATACAAGAACCTGCCACTTGCTCACTATGATGAGATAAGAACAGTGCGGATGGATTAGTTACTTCGCGCAAGCCTTTTTCTGTCATCGCAAAAACACCTAGCTCATTGACTGCACCAAACCGGTTTTTAAATGCACGAATCAAACGGAAACTTGAGCTTTGGTCACCTTCAAAATATAGCACGGTATCCACAATATGCTCCAGCACGCGAGGACCCGCTAAAGCCCCTTCTTTTGTCACGTGGCCAACCAATATCACAGTAATGCCTGCTTGCTTTGCCAAACGTGTCAGCTGCGCAGAGCATTCTCTTACTTGTGCAACAGACCCAGGGGCCGATTGTAGCGCCTCAGAGTATACAGTTTGAATAGAATCGATGACTGCAATATCAGGCTTATGCTTTTGCAGCATGCTGATAATTTTTTCTAGATTAATTTCTGCAAGTAATGATATCGGGCTTGCGTCTAAACCAAGTCGCTTAGCACGCATGGCAATTTGCTGGGGTGACTCTTCACCACTGACGTAAATTGCTTTTCTTACACTGCCTATATGGCATAAGGTCTGGAGCAATAAAGTAGATTTACCTATACCGGGGTCGCCGCCAATTAACACCACGCCGCCGGACACCAAGCCACCGCCAAGCACGCGATCAAACTCACTCACGCCTGTAGGTTGTCTTGGTACTTCCGCAGCTTCCACTTCCGCTAGCTTTTGTAAACCAGCCGTTTCTGCCAGTGGCGCGAAACGGCTTGCACTTGCTGTTTCAGCGATGGTTTCAACCAGCGTATTCCATGCATGGCAGCTTGGACATTGCCCCTGCCATTTGGGCTCGCTTGCGCCACATTCAGTACAAGTATAAATGGTTTTGGCTTTAGCCATTAATCAACCACTTTCATTGGTACGCGTGGGGCAACCGCACAGAGCAATTCATAACCAACTGTATCAGAAGCTGCCGCGACGGCATCTACAGGCACTTGCTTACCCCACAGCTCGACTGGGGAGCCAATGTTCGCTTCGGGTATGTTCGTTAGATCGCAAAACAACATATCCATTGAAACACGCCCCAATGTGGAGGTTAATTTTCCCGCAACTGCGATTGGTGCGCCGCCCTGCTGATAACCATTCACCAAACCAGCATGTCTCGGGTAACCATCAGCATAACCACAGGCTACGATACCGATACGTGTAGCTTTTATAGCCGTAAAGCGGTTGCCGTAACCAACAGTTTCACCAGCTTGAACCTCTTGTACCCCAATAATTTCTGAAGTAAGTTGCATCGCTGGCACCAAGTCATATGCAGCTGCGGCCGTATCACCTACTGGGCTAGCGCCATAAAGCATAATGCCAGGACGCACCCAGTCTGCATGCGCATCTGAATGTCGTAAAATAGTGGCAGAGTTAGCCAAAGACACGGGAGAGTCTAATCCCTGCGTAATTCTTTTAAACAAACTCAAGGGCTTCTCAATACCAACGTCATCATCTGCAGTTGCAAAATGTGTCATTAGCGTAATGTCAGCAACGTTTTTGCAAGCTTTCAACCGCTCATAAGCTGCAATGAAAATGTCGGGCTTGAACCCTAATCGATTCATGCCTGTATTCATTTTAAGGTGAACGTGCATTGGTTTGGCTAAGGTAGCAGATTCCAACATAGCAAGCTGCTGTATAGAATGAATGACAATATTAAGACCAAAGCCAGACGCAACATTAAGCTCTTGCTCGCAAAACACGCCTTCTAGCAATAAGATTGTTTGCTGAAACCCAGCATCACGCAAATCAATGGCTTCATTAATACCAAGTACGGCAAAGCCATCAGCAGCGCCTAATCCATGTGCGACATTGATTAAACCATGTCCGTAGCCATTAGCTTTAACTACTGCCATCACTTTTGAACGAGGTGCAAACTTTCTTACAGCAGCTAAATTATGCCGTAATGCATGAAGAGAGACAGTGGCTAGGATTGGACGCATTGCTTCACTCTAGTATTCTTGCGACTAATACTATTAAGACTAGTACTCATCGGCCATGTGCCCACTACCAGCAAAATTCTCAAAGCGCGTATGTTGGCCAAGGAACGTCAATCGAACTCTACCGATTGGGCCATTCCGTTGCTTACCGATAATGATCTCTGCAGTGCCTTTGTCTGGAGAGTCTGGGTTATAAACTTCGTCACGGTAAATAAACAAAATGACGTCCGCATCCTGTTCAATCGCACCAGACTCACGTAGGTCACTCATCACCGGACGCTTATCCGGACGCTGCTCTAGGCTACGGTTTAACTGAGAAAGCGCAATCACCGGTACATCAAGCTCTTTAGCCAACGCTTTTAATGACCGTGAAATTTCCGAAATTTCTGTTGCACGGTTTTCGCCCTGCTTACCTGATGGCGCTGTCATTAACTGTAAGTAATCGATAACGATTAAACCTAATTTACCGGTCTGACGATGTAGCCTTCTCGCTCTTGCTCGCACATCGAAACTGCTTAAACCAGCACCTTCATCAATAAACAGAGGCGCCTCATTTAACTTGCCTAGCGCGGTTGTCAGCTTTTCCCAGTCTTCATCTTCTAATCGACCTGTACGCATACGATGCTGATCTAATCGACCTACAGAGCCAATCATACGCATTGCAAGCTGTGTACCTGCCATCTCCATTGAGAATACAGCCACAGGCAAGCCAGTATCAAGCGCTACGTTTTCTGCAATATTCAGTGAGAAAGCAGTCTTACCCATAGAAGGACGACCTGCGACAATGACCAAGTCACCGCCTTGAAGGCCAGAGGTCATTGAGTCTAAGTCAGCAAAACCAGTTGGAATACCAGTGACGTCTGATTGATTATCACGTGAGAATAATTGATCGATACGATCGGCCACCTGCGGCAACAACACTTTAATGTCAATAAAACCCTCAGTGCTACGCTTGCCGCCTTCAGCAATTTGGAATATCTTGGCTTCGGCTTCATCCAGCAATTGCTGCGCATCGCGACCATTCGGCGCGTAAGCACTTTCTGCAATCCCTGAACCCACAGCCACCAATTGACGCATCACATAACGCTCATGCACAATCTCTGCATATCGACGAATATTGGCTGCAGTTGGAGTATTTTGTGCCAACAAACCTAGGTAGGCAATACCACCAACTCCAGAAAGTTCAGCGGAGTTTTCCAGCGACTCAGCCACTGTGACAATATCAGCGGGCTTGTTGTGCTCGATCAGCTTGGAGATATGTTCAAAAATAAGCTTGTGGTCGTAGCGGTAAAAGTCTTTACCACTAAGAATATCAGCGATTTTATCAAGCGCCTCATTCTCAAGCAGCAAGCCGCCAATAACAGATTGCTCTGCTTCTACAGAATGTGGAGGTATTTTAAGTGCATCTAATTGATCATCGGCCATAGCCATGATTATATCAGTGCACGATTAACTCGCTAAGCGTTTATGTCATCAAAATTTTATTATTGATTTCTACTGGCATAGTATACGTTTCCGGTTTTCGACTAGCGGAACCAACTAGCTGATTCATAAATATGCGCATAAAACATTTAGCTTAAGTGATGACCTATTTAGATGAAAATGTGAATGAGACGCCAAAATGCAAAAAGCCGACCATTTAGGTCGGCTTTCTTCAAAGCTATAACTTAATTACGCTTCAGCAACCACTGTAACAGTGATGTCTACTACAACGTCGTGATGTAACGCTACTGTTACTGCGTGATCACCAATTGTTTTCAATGGGCCGTTTGGTAAACGAACCAATGATTTAGCAACTTCATGACCTTGAGCAACTAAAGCTTCAGCGATATCACCGTTTGTTACAGAACCGAACAAACGACCATCAACACCAGCTTTTTGAGTAACTGTCACAACAAAACCAGCTAATTTCTCACCACGCGCTTGTGACGCAGCCAAAATTGCAGCTTGTTGTTTTTCTAATTCAGCACGGCGCGCCGCAAATTCAGCTTTGTTAGCTTCTGTTGCACGTTTAGCTTTACCTTGTGGGATCAAAAAGTTACGACCGAAACCGTCTTTAACTTTAACAACATCACCTAACACACCAAGATTAGCTACTTTTTCTAATAAAATTACTTGCATGCTTATATCTCCTTAGCCTGGGTGTTTGTCAGTGTATGGTAACAATGCCAAGAAACGAGCGCGTTTAACCGCTGATGTTAATTGACGTTGATAGCGAGCTTTAGTACCCGTCATACGTGCTGGGATGATTTTTGCATTTTCAGAGATGAAATCTTTTAAAAGATCAACATCTTTGTAATCTACTTCTTTGATGCCTTCTGCTGAAAAACGGCAGTAACGGCGGCGTTTGTACATATCTCTTGCCATCTTAAACTCCTAAATTCTTTAATTTATGTAAGCACTGCTTACATCGTCTTTATGTCATTAATATGCATAACCAATTGTGTGCTTTTAAGACTGCGTTTAGCTAAAAAACCTTGCGCCATTATTTGAACGCCTTGCTTTAAGCCTTTTAATGCTAGGTCACCTAAGACTACTGCATTAATTTCACACTCTGCTTTACGTTTCATGCCAGCTTCAACTTGCTCTGAAACATGCCGCAATACAACACTTAACAACGGTATGCCTGCTGGTGTGTAGCGAAGCGGTTCAATTTGCACCACCTCAGCCTGTATCACCAATTTATTCAATTAAGCAGCAGCTGCCTCAGTTGGCGCAGCCGGTGCTGCATCTTTACTCAACACTGATTTAGATTTCTCTTCTTTCATCATTGGTGATGGTGCAACTACAGCAGTTTTAGTAGCCATTGTTAGATGACGCAATACTGCATCGTTGAATTTAAAGCCATGCTCTAATTCTTCTAACACTGTTTGGTTACATTCAATGTTCATTAACACGTAGTGTGCTTTGTGAATTTTTTGGATTGGATAAGCCAATTGACGACGGCCCCAGTCTTCTAAACGGTGAATTGCACCACCGTTAGTAGTGATGAGTGCGCGGTAACGCTCAATCATCGCTGGCACTTGCTCGCTTTGGTCCGGATGGACGATAAATACTACTTCATAATGTCTCATAGACACTCCTTTTGGATAAAAGCCACCCACTTTATGCAGTGTGACAAGGTAAAAAAACAAAAACTACTCGATATCACTACCGAGCAAGCGCAGAATTATAGACAAAAGCACAACACTAATCAAATTATATTTAATAAAATCAATCGTTTTGCACTATAAAACTTAACTATCATGTAGCTTTAGGCATTTAACGTTTACCTAAGCACTAAACAAGGTCTGGCATTTCCGCACCATAAAATTTAATTCTGAGCTTTTTAAGCTGATCCCTAAAGTCTGCAGCTTTTTCAAACTCCAGGTTTTTAGCGGCATCGTGCATGGCTTTTTCCAAACGCTTCATTTCTTTAGTGATTTGTTTTTCACTTAAAGATTCGTAATTCGCCTGATCTTGCAACGCCTTACGTTCGCGCAAGGCTTCATCTTTATCATAAACGCCATCAATAATATCTTTAATGCGCTTAGATACACCCTTAGGCACAATGCCGTGTTTCTCGTTAAAGGCTTTTTGCACTCCACGCCTGCGTTCGGTTTCATCCATCGCCAACTTCATACTGCGCGTGATTTTATTGGCGTAAAAGATTACCTGACCATTTAAATTACGTGCTGCGCGCCCTGCCGTTTGAATCAAGCTGCGCTCAGAGCGAAGGAAGCCTTCTTTATCTGCATCCAACACCGCAACTAAAGACACCTCAGGGATATCCAGACCCTCTCGCAGTAAGTTAATTCCAACCAGCACATCAAACTCGCCCAAGCGTAAATCCCTAATAATTTCCACACGCTCTACGGTATCAATATCGCTATGTAAATAGCGCGTTTTAACGCCATGCTCGCTTAAGTAATCCGTTAAGTCCTCAGACATGCGCTTGGTGAGCGTGGTCGCTAACACGCGCTCGCCAACATCAACACGCTTTTTGATTTCGCCAAGCAGGTCATCCACTTGTGTATCTGCTGGTTTGACGATGATTTCAGGGTCTATCAAGCCGGTTGGGCGCGCAATCATCTCCACCACTTGCTGCTGATGATTTTTTTCATAGTCCGCAGGGGTAGCAGAAACAAACACACTTTGACGCATGATGTGCTCAAACTCTTCAAACTTTAACGGCCGATTATCCAGCGCAGATGGTAAACGCCAGCCGTAATCCACTAAATTCTCTTTACGCGAACGGTCACCTTTATACATAGCGCCAATTTGCGGCACCGTCACGTGGCTCTCATCGATAATCATTAAAGCGTTATCGGGCAAATAATCAATCAGGGTTGGTGGCGGATCACCCGGGTTACGCCCAGATAAATGGCGTGAGTAGTTTTCAATCCCCTTGCAGAAGCCAATTTCATTCAGCATTTCAAGGTCAAAGCGTGTACGCTGTTCAATTCTGGCTGCTTCTACCAGCTTATTATCTTTCAGATAAGCACTTACGCGGTCTTTGAGCTCATGCTTGATTTTTTCCATCGCACGTATTGTTGTCTCGCGTGGTGTCACGTAGTGGCTAGACGGATAAACCGTATAGCGCGGGATTTTATTAAAGACTTGCCCAGTCAGCGGGTCAAACAAAGTGATTGATTCAATCTCATCATCAAACATTGAAATGCGTACCGCAGTTTCGTTGTTTTCAGCGGGGAATACGTCGATTACATCGCCGCGCACCCTGAAAGTACCGCGCGAAAAATCAAACTCGTTTCTATCGTATTGCATGCCTACCAAGCGCTGAATCATATCGCGCTGCGCTATTTTTTCACCCACCTGCACATGCAGCACCATGCCGTGATAATCGGTTGGGTCGCCAATACCATAAATCGCCGAAACAGTCGCCACGATAATACTATCTTCGCGCTCCAGCAGTGCCTTGGTTGCAGAAAGCCGCATCTGTTCAATATGCTCATTGATGCTGGAATCTTTTTCAATAAACAAATCACGCGACGGCACATACGCCTCAGGCTGGTAGTAATCGTAATAGCTCACGAAATACTCAACAGAGTTATTTGGGAAAAACTCTCGGAACTCACTATATAACTGTGCGGCCAATGTTTTATTCGGCGCCATGACGATTGCAGGGCGACCTGTACGCGCAATTACATTAGCCATCGTAAAGGTCTTACCGGAACCGGTCACACCGAGCAAGGTTTGAAACTTAAGCCCATCGTTAATGCCTTGCGTTAATTTATCAATCGCCTGCGGTTGATCGCCTGCGGGAGGAAAAGGCTGATGGAGCTGATATTTACTATTAGGAAATGTAACGAACACGTTATGCTTTATATTGATATAAACACTTAAATTTTAACAGAAAATTCAATAACAACCGCCAACTAATATTGGCCTGCATTTTCTTAAAATTTGAATGATTCGAACTTTGCTAATGATGCAGAGTCTTTTAACAAAGACTGGGCTAAGAGCATACAAAACATCAATCATTAACACTGTTAGCGATTACCCGTTTCTATTAGCACGTATTAATAATCAGCATCATTAACTTTTGGAGTCACTCATGCGTAGATTTGTTCTGCTTGTAGTATTAATGAGCCTTACACACACTGCCTCAGCATTAGATCAGGCTAAAGTTCTTAAATCTTTACAATCAGTAGTGATGATCCGTGGGTACAACAGTAGTGGCGGTTTAGCATATGGCTCTGGTGTTGTTGTCGCGGAAAATAAAGTCATTACCAATTGCCATATTTTCCGCAGCACTAAAGCCCCATGGGTAACACGTGGAGAAGATACGTATGAAATTGATTCGGTTCAAGCGGATCGCTGGCATGACCTATGTTTAGTCACAGCAAAACTACCATTCACCCCAGCACCTATTGGTAGTAGCGCTAATATAAAAAGAGGCCAAGAGGTACTATCTATAGGCCACTCTAATGGTGTACTTGCGCCAATCACCTCCTCAGGAGTCATTAAAACCACTTATGACTTTGATGGTGGAAAAGTTATCCGCAGTAGTGCCAAATTCTTAATGGGTGCGAGTGGAAGTGGAATATTTGACACTGAAGGCACCCTTTTAGGCATTAATACATTTAAAACACCTGGTCGCCCAGCCTACTTTTACTCACTCCCTATCGAGTGGCTAGCAAACTTACAAAAGCTACCAGTTGAAACCACATTCCCAATTACTGGCAAAGCATTTTGGGAGGAGGACGATAACAACAAGCCATTTTTTATGCAGATGGCTATCCCTGAAATTAACCAAGACTGGCCTAAATTAATGCAGGTCGCGACCAAGTGGACTGAAACCTACCCTAAGGATACTGAAGCATGGTACGAACTTGGCGTCGCTCAAGAAAAATTAAATAAATTAGATGATGCAAAAAAATCCTACTTACAATCAGTGGCGATTGACCCTACGAACACCAACGCCCTGTTTAGACTAGGTGCAATTGCGCAATCGACCGGAGATCAAGTCAGCATGAGTAAAATCAATTCAACGATTGCTAAAATTGATGAAAATCTAGCCAAAGAATTTAGCGAAATGTTAGGTTGCAACATCCACTGCTAGACTAGCATAACTCAATCCGCAGCCAATCAATCCGAGACGGCATCTATTTGCTTGCCGTCTTCTTGCACTTTTTAGGCGTCGCGCTATTCCTAATCCACATATTTGTGCGTAAAATGGCGGCAATTCAACCGGTTACATACAAATTTGTCTTAAGGAACAGACCTTGTCACACTCCGTATTATCTCAACGCGTTTTATCAATCAAAGAGTCTCCTACACTAGCCATTACAGCAAAGGCTGGCAAGTATAAAGCTGAAGGTCGTGACATTATCGGTCTAGCAGCTGGCGAACCAGATTTTGATACGCCCCAACATATTAAAGATGCAGCCAAAGCTGCTATTGATGCTGGCTTTACAAAATACACCCCCGTTGCTGGTATTCCAGGGCTTAAAAAGGCGATTGTTGCAAAATTCAAGAACGAGAACGGCTTTGACTACGCACTGAATGAAGTGATTGTAGGCGTTGGTGGTAAACAAACTATTTTTAACCTTTGCTTAGCCGTACTGAACAAAGGTGATGAGGTGATTATTCCTGCACCATACTGGGTGTCTTATGCAGATATCGCATTGGTGGCAGAAGCTACACCGGTAATTCTTGAGTGCGGCATTGAACAAGGCTTCAAACTGACAGCTGCCCAATTAGAAGCGGCAATCACACCAAAAACCAAGTTATTCATGATCAACTCACCGTCTAATCCAACGGGCGCTGTCTACACACTGGCTGAGTTGCAAGCATTAGGTGGAGTTTTGCTGAAGCACCCACATGTTTTAGTAGCAACAGATGACATGTATGAACACGTGAACCTCACCGGCGACAAGTTCTATAACATCCTAAACGCTACACCAGCGTTAAAAGACCGTTGCATCGTGCTTAATGGCGTATCCAAAGCGTACTCTATGACCGGCTGGCGTATTGGCTATGCAGCAGGCCCCGCTTACATCATTAAAGCGATGGAGATCTTACAGTCTCAATCAACCAGCAACCCGACTTCTATCTCTCAAGTGGCAGCACAAGCAGCACTAGAAGGCTCTCAAGAATGTATCGTACCGATGGTCACTGCATTTAAAGAGCGCCACACTTATGTTGTTAACCGCTTCAACAGCATGCCAGGGCTAAGCTGCCTAATGGCTGGCGGGGCGTTTTATGCATTCCCAGATGCACGTGGCGCAATTGATAACTTATTTCAGGCTGGAAAAATTAAGGCAGCAACGGATATGGCGCTAGCTGAATATTTGCTTGAAGAATTTGACGTTGCAGTGGTACCTGGCTCCGCATTTGGTGCAGAGGGTTACTTCAGAATTTCATTTGCAACATCAATGGATAACTTACGTAACGCACTAGATCGCATTGAAAAAGCACTAAAATAACTTAGCACTAGCGACTTGCCCACATGGCTTAAATTGAACGATTTAAGCCATACAAGGTTTACATGTCAGACCACACATGCAAACTAAGAGTGTAATCACAAATAAAGGCTTGTTTCGAACAGTTAATCGTTCTGAAATAAGCCTTTAAGTTTATCTAGCGCACCAGCGGCTTTTATACCCACACTAGTACCAACACCAGGGCCTAAAATTGCAGTTCCAGCTACAGCGCCAGCGATTGCTGCTTTCGAAGGTAAAACCACAGGATTATCAACGGTACCAGACACATCAAGCGGGATTGCAACCAAACTGACACTACGCTTGAGCTCTATTTCACCAGTACCGTCCAGCTCTTTATTCGCGTTAATCTTAACCTGCCCTGTTCCAGACAATAAACCTGAAGTCATTTTAAGATGACTTAAGTAATATTGCTTACCCTTAGCATTGAGCGTCCCCGAGAACTCATCAAACGCCGTTTGGCCACCTGCAGTTTGCTTGGTTAATAGACTTGCTACTTTTATTAAATCCAGCCCATGCAATACACCATGATTCACTGTAAATTTAAAATCTGCATTTAAATAATCTGCCAAGGCACTAACATCTTTTGCCGAGCCAGAGAAGCGACCGTTACCTGACAAATCACCACTCAAATAAACGGCTCGACTTACCAGCCTGCTTGGTTCTTTAACAGCAAGATTTTCTATGTTCACGTGGCCGCTGGTGCGCCAATTCTTGCTCCAAAACACATTCAGGTTCGCAGTAATTTTGCCACCGTACAGAGCAACATCCACACGTGGAATTTCCAATCGATCCGCTTTTAAATGCATATCTAGCTCAGCGCTATCAATAAACAAGGGCAAGCCAGCTGGTAACGTCCATTTCTTAGCCCTGACAGAAATCAAATGTGCACCAGCCTCAGGCGTTATATTGGCAACTAAAGTAGCATCTAGCGTCTCAAGTTTCGCAGAGTCTAATTGATTAGCATTAGTTAAATTAACCTCAAGGTTAAGCGCAGGCAGCTTCATATCAGGCCAATCAAGGGTTAGCGCATCAACAGCAACATGCCTCACATTAACAACAGTACTAGGCTCACTAGTCTCTTCTTGATTTTTATCAAGCAGCGCAGACAGGATAACTACCGCCGCTTTTTTGACTGTTGGTCTAGTAACGCTAATATCAACGACTCTAGTCTCAGAAAAAACAGTACTTAAAGATGGAATAACAGCAAGCTGTTCCACCTTCAGCTCATCGTCATTTCCCACACTTAAACCATCGATAACAACGCGCGGACTAGGAAACAACATCAAGTGACCAGAAGAAATACTGACAGGCACCCCTAATTGATCACTAGCAAGCTTTTCTGCTTCATTTAGGTAAGTTCTAATCGGAATGAAAAAAGGTAGAATAATCAACACGCTAATTAAAGCCAGCATTCCAATTAATATTTTTTTATTTTTTTTCATTAAAATTTCCTAGAATTTAGCGAGTAGTGATTGACCAAAGCGCGCTCCATAAGTATTATAGCGCCTTCACCGATTCCTCAATAGCTCAGTTGGTAGAGCGCCGGACTGTTAATCCGTAGGTCCCTGGTTCGAGCCCAGGTTGAGGAGCCAATTTAAGCCTTGCAATAATAGGCTTTATATCGAGTGAAACCAATATTCCTCAATAGCTCAGTTGGTAGAGCGCCGGACTGTTAATCCGTAGGTCCCTGGTTCGAGCCCAGGTTGAGGAGCCAAACACAAAAAACCTTGCAGAAATGCAAGGCTTTTTCTTTTGCAGCAAAGACTCCCCGCCCTTTTCATACATCACATTAGCAATCACTAGTGATTACCCATGCCAACGCCTATGTACAATGGCATAAATCCAAGTCAGCTTATTGCACATTCAATACGTTCGGTGCAATATACAGCGTATATGTAATTAAGGTATAAAAAACCATGCTCTGGAAAAACTCAAATACGCGCTACGGTAGCATTTCAATCATCTTGCACTGGTTAATGGCATTGGTATTTATTGGCGTATATGCTTGTATTGAGCTACGCGAGCTTTATCCTAAAGGCAGTGACCCTCGCGAAGCGCTAAAAGCTTGGCACTTTATGCTGGGATTATCGATACTACTTCTAGTGACGATGCGCTTATACTTTAAAGCCACCTCATTAACTCCAGCCATCACCCCTCTGCCTGCAAAATGGCAAATACTCAGTGCAAAATGGGCGCACCTAGCACTTTATGTGCTGATGATCGGCATGCCCGTACTCGGTTGGTTTCTACTAAGTGCGGCTGGCAAACCCATTCCGTTTTTTGGCTTAGAGCTACCGGCGCTCATCACAAAAAATAAAGACTTGGCTTCATCCCTAAAAAAACTGCATGAAACCATCGGTGTGTTAGGTTACTACCTGATAGGATTGCATGCCATAGCTGCGTTATTCCATCATTACGTCGTCAAAGACAATACATTGGTTAGAATGCTACCTCGCCGTTAAGAAGTACATGTTGTTATAACAATTAACTATAAATACTAGATACGAATAAAAATGAATAGGCTTGAGGTTTAAATGGCACGTCCTGAAAAGATTCGCCTTGGTGAAGTGTTGGTTCAGCAAAATTTAATTACTGCTGAAGATTTAAATAAATCTCTTGAAGAGCAAAAACGTACAGGCCGTAAGCTTGGCCGTATTTTTGTAGATAGCGGCTATGTCACAGAAACACAGATTTCTGAGGCGTTGGCACATCAGCTAAAAATCCCTTACATCAATATCCAGCAATTCAGCACAAAAACTGAAATCATTAATAAGCTACCAGAAGCACAAGCACGACGTTTTCGCAGTGCCGTATTAGAAGATAGAGGCGGCACTTATTTAGTGGGTATGGTTGACCCAACCGATCTGTTTGCCTACGATGAAATCGTACGCATATTGCGTAAAGACATTGAGCTTGCTGTTGTGCAAGAAAATGCCCTACTGCAATTGATTGACCGCAGTTACCGTCGCACCGACGAGATTTCAAGTCTTGCCATGGAGCTTGGTCAAGACCTTGGTGATACCACTATTGATTTTGCAGCACTTGGCATCACAGGTAATAGTGAAGAAGCACCCGTTGTTAAATTGCTTCAAACTATTTTTGAAGATGCTGCACAAGTACGCGCATCTGATATCCATATTGAACCACAAGAAAATAAGCTGCATATTCGCTTTAGAATTGATGGTGTGATGCATCTACAAACTGAAGCTGAACTAAAAATTGCTTCAGCATTAGTTTTACGCCTTAAGTTAATGTCTAGTTTAGACATTTCAGAAAAGCGCCTACCCCAAGACGGTCGATTTGCATTAAAAATCAAACAACAGCCTGTTGATGTACGTATATCCACCATGCCAACACAATATGGCGAGTCAGTGGTCATGCGTATGCTGATTCAAAATAGCAGTAATTTTTCATTAGAAAAATTAGGCATGCCGCCTGATATGCTTGAGCGTTTTCGTAAACTGATTCATCGCCCAAGCGGCATGGTGTTGGTTACCGGTCCAACTGGTAGCGGTAAAACAACTACGCTATACGCGGCTTTGAACGAACGCAACTCAGCTTCTAATAAAATCATCACTGTTGAAGACCCTGTTGAATACCGCTTGCCTGGCATCAACCAAGTGCAAGTGAATGAAAAAATTGATTTAGACTTCTCACGCGTACTTCGCTCAGCCTTAAGGCAAGATCCAGACATTATTCTTGTGGGTGAAATGCGCGATCATGAAACAGCGCAAATCGGCTTAAGGGCTGCGATGACAGGCCATTTAGTACTATCAACATTACATACCAACGATGCAACTAGCACCTTGGTTCGAATGATAGACATGGGCGTACCCCGCTACATGGTAGCAACCTCCATATTAGCCGTGATTGCACAGCGTTTAGTACGCATTATTTGCGAGGGCTGTTCTGAACCTTATGAACCCCAACCATTTGAGCATGCATGGTTACGCTATGAACTTGGAAACGACACCGAGCGTCATCAATATGCTCAGGGCAAAGGCTGTAGTTTATGCAATGGTACTGGCTATCAAGGTCGACTTGGTGTTTACGAACTGCTCGAAATGAATAATGAGCTGATTGATGCCGCAAGCCACCATGACCCCAATCACTTTATTAAATTAGGTCGCCAAACCATGGCGGGTAAAACTTTGCGTAAAAGTGCAATTGACCTCGTCATCACTAAGCGTACGACCGTTGCCGAAGCCATGCGCATTAGCAATCAGTTTGAGGAATAAGCAGCATGCCATTGTTTGCTTATAAGGGTAGAGACACTCAAGGTGCACTAGTACAAGGGACGCTGGAAAGCACAGACAGCAGCAATGCCGCCTCTCAACTGGCAAACCTCAACATCACCCCTATAGAAATAAAACCACAGACAGCTAAAGCTACATCAAAAGAGATAAGCTTTGATTTTTTTGAAGAAAAAATCAGCACACTGGATGTGATGCTATTTAGTCGCCAAATGTACACCTTGCTTAAAGCAGGCATTCCAATCATGAATGCGCTTAATGGTTTGCAGGCTTCCACACAAAACAAAACCTTTTCTGTAGTGATTGGCAACATCCGTGAAAGTCTTGCTGGCGGACGCGAGCTTTCTGTCGCGCTGGCACAACACCCTAAGGTGTTTTCCAGCTTTTATATCAGCATGGTGCGTGTAGGTGAAAGTACCGGCTTATTAGACAGCGTATTCTTAAGGTTATTTGAGCATCTTGAGTTTGAACGCTTCATGCGCGATCAAATTAAAGCCGCCTTGCGCTACCCTACTTTTGTCGTCATTGCGATGGGCGTTGCCATTGTCGTCGTCAACTTATTTGTGATTCCTGCATTTGCAAAAGTATTTGAAAGCTTCGGGGCGGAACTTCCACTAATGACCAGAGTGCTTTTAGGCTTTTCAGGGTTTATGCAAGCATCATGGCCTTATTTGTTAATCGCAGGGATAGGCGCAGTACTTTTGTTTCGCTCATATATTGCAACAAGTATTGGCAAATATAACTGGGATAGTTTCAAACTAAAGACCCCTATCGCAGGTAAGATTATTCATAAAGCCACCATGGCGCGCTTTGCCAGAAGCTTTGCACTTGCCAGTAAAAGCGGTGTCCCTATTACCAATGGGCTAAAGCTTGTTGCCCAAACTGCCGATAATGATTATGTAGGTAGTCGCATTGACCAAATGCGTGAAGGCGTAGAACGTGGCGAGAGCATTTTACGCACAGCCACTAATAGCGGCGTATTTAACCCGATTGTTCTACAAATGATTGCTGTAGGCGAAGAATCAGGCTCATTAGATGACCTGATGGAAGAAGTCGCCGACATGTACCAACGTGATGTTGAATACGAAATTAAAACCTTAGGCGCACAGATTGAGCCTATCTTAATCGTATTTTTAGGGGTAATGGTATTGATTCTAGCTTTAGGTATCTTCTTACCAATATGGGATTTAGGCAGCATTGCGTTGAATAAAGGTTAATCACAATGCCGGCTTTTATAAAAAAGCACAATATTGGCCTACATCGGTTTGACTTTGCCATTACCTTAATCATTATCAGCATATTAGTAACAGTGCTACTGTATAGCGTTAACCGTATTCAGACTAACATTCAAAAGCTGACACATGAGGCTGAGCTTAATAATATTAGGCTAGCCATTGCAGAAAGCTGGGTACATAAACACGCGATACATGAATCTGTGAATGTACAGGATTTAGTGAACACCAACCCCATGCGCTTTATTAACGAACGGCCGAGCAACTATATTGGTGAAAAATCCGTCAAACCGAGCGGTTTATATAGCATTTGGTATTTCGATACACTAAAAAAACAGTTAGTATACGTATACAGTAATCATGCAGAAGCACGATATATACTCACTAACACAGCAAGCAAAACCAGAGCGTCACTATTAAGTACGGGTGGTCTAGATTTAGTGCTGATAGCAAACCAATAGTTTTATCAATAAAAAGGAAATGCGAATGAATAATAAAATTAAAGGCTTTACCCTCATTGAGTTAATTGTCGTGATTATTATTCTTGGCATTTTAGCCGCGGTTGCATTGCCTAGATTTACCAACTTACAACGTGATGCACGTGTTGCCAAGCTTAATGCAGCTAGAGGTAGTGTTGCAGCGGCGGCGGCATTAGCACATGCAACAGTATTGGCCAGAAACAACGTAGCTGACACAACGGCTTGCCCGGGTGGCGGAACTGCAGATAATAGCAATGCCGCAACCGGTACAGTATGTACTGAAAATGGCATTATTAACCTAGTGAATGCATACCCAGATGTCACCGCTATTGGTGTAGCTGGCGTACTTTCCGCAGCTGGTTTAACTACCACATTTAATCCAACCCTAGCGCAATTGCAGGCAGATGGTTATAACTACACTAGCACAGCTACAGTTGGCACGTTCCAAATCCAAGGTGCGCCTACGCCTGCACAATGCCAGTTTACTTATACAGAGGCGGTTGCAAACGGTGCACCAGATATCACACCAATTGTGACAACAGGATGCTAGTTTAATCGCTATCAAATTAAATCAGCATAAATGGTGTTTAAAACCAAGAATCGCATATTTGAAGTACTGAGGGTAGTTTCAACAAAGCAATTAACCACTAATTTTTAATCAGTCTTGTGTTTGTAAGTAAAAAAGTTTAGCTATTTCAGGTTTATTTAAAGTCTTAATTTTTAACGTTTAGGGAGTCATCTGTAATGAAACATCAACAATCTGGTTTTACTTTAGTAGAGTTAGTCGTCGTTATTGTGATTTTAGGTATTTTGGCAGCGACTGCATTACCTAGATTTATCAATCTAACTGGTGATGCCCGCATAGCTGCAGTAAATGGCTTAGCTGGTGGTTTACGCTCATCTGTAGGCATAGTGCAAGCAAGACACTTTGCAAGCGGTGGTATAGCGGCTACAGTCAACATGGTTGACGGAACAGTAGTTGCCGTTGCCGCAGCCACAGGCATACCTACAGGCGCGCTAGCTGGTATCGGGGCAGCAATGACTGGCTTAACAGTAGCTGAAGGTGTTACTCCTGACTACACAACCGCAACAGCGGTTACATTCCGCCCAGTTAACGGCGGCAGCGCCACCTGTCAAGCGAGTTACAACGGCACTACAGGTGCAGTCACCGTGACGACCACTGGCTGTTAGTTGCTTACATAATTGACGCTTAAGGTCCCCCCCATAAGTATTGGTGCAGCGCATACCTGTTCAAGCATGCGTCAATTAAGAGGCTTTACTGTAGTAGAACTTGTGGCAGTCATTGTCATTACAGGGTTAATTGCCGCAATTGCTGCTCCTCGTTTTATTGGTCGAGATGCTTTTGATGCTAGGGGTGCTTATGGCACCCTTACCTCAGCTTTACGCTATGCTCAAAAAACTGCAATTGCGCAACGTACCAACGTATTTGTGAATGTAAACCTAGGCACAAGAACAATTTGCTTAGGCTACACTAGCAACTGTAACGTTGCGGTACTCGACCCAGCAACTCAAACAGCCTACATTAAAATATTGCCAAATAATATAGCGCTTAACACTGCCACACCTACTATTGGCTTTGATGGATTAGGTAGACCAATCCCCAATGCCACAGCTACTTTTCAAATTCAAAATACCGTTGTGCCTGCCGAACCTGCACGTACTATTACTGTAGAGGCAGAAACTGGCTATGTACGATAAGCCAAGTCGGCCTAGTAACGGGTGCGAGGAGACGCAACCCTCACCTAGTAAAAGATTTTGTAAAGCTGCATTTCAATCCGGCGTGACTTTAGTAGAGTTGGTTGTTTTTATTGTCATTATGGGGGTTGCGCTGGCTGGTGTACTTAAAGTACTTGAAATCACTAGCCGTAACAGTGCTGACCCACTCGTCAGAAAACAAGCTTTATCGATAGCAGAATCATTACTGCTAGAGATACAACAACAGTCTTTTACCTTTTGTGACCCTGAAGACGCCAATGCTTCAACCGCAGCAAACCATGCTAGCTGTGCAACACAATCACAAGACACAAACCCAGCAGGAGCAGGTGCTATCACTGGCCCCTTCCCTAATACTGAAAGCCGCTATAGCAATACAGATCCTTATGACAATGTCGCCGATTATGGTGGATTTACCATGCCTAACGCGCAATGTGCTGGCATTTGCAACCCTGGCAACAATACACCACTAGCTGGTTTAAACGCATATGCGGCTACGGTCACCATTACCAGAGCTGGTGGTGTTTTAGGTTTGAATAATGATGCAGCGCTTAGAATTACCGTTAGCGTCACTGGTCCGGCTAATACCGTAGTGACACTAACAGGTTATCGGGTTCGTTATGCGCCTAACATTTAACCTACCCTTATCACTAAAAAGGTTGCCACCATCGCAATTGCAGATGCGCATGTTTACGCATCAAGGCTTCACACTGGTTGAGTTGGTGGTGGTGATTACAATTGTTGGCATACTTGCAGGTGGCGTAGCGCTATTTATTGGCAGACCTACGCAATCATTTTTTGATACTGAACGTCGTGCAGATTTATCCGACCGTGCAGATACCGCCTTACGCAGAATGGCGCGCGATATCAGAAACGGATTGCCAAACAGTGTTAGAACCACAGTAAACGGCGCTGATAGCCTGCTTGAGTTCACACCAATACTTCAAGCAGGACGCTATAGAGCCGCTGTTGGCACAAATGCAGCAGACAACCCTTTAGATTTTTCTGACCCAGCAGACAAAAGTTTTAATCTATATGGCACAACCATGACTGTCGCCAATACCGATTCATTGGTTATCTACAATTTAGGCATTGCTGGTGCCGATGTTTATGAGGGTTCTAATAGACGCGCATTAAATACCGCAAACAACAGTAATACGCTTACCTTTACTGGAAATAGCTTCCCTTTAGCCTCACCTTCCAGCCGATTTTACGTAGTTTCCACTCCCGTAACTTACGCATGCGATATGACTCTCCGTGTATTGTGGCGTTATGAAGGCTATGCGTTCCAAGCGGCACAACCTGCAAGCATCGCAGCATTAAATAATTTAGCTGGTGTAACACGAAACCAACTTGCAAACACTTTAACTGGCTGCACAATTACCTATGCCCCTGGCATTTTGCAAAGATTAGGCATTGTTACTATTAATTTAAGCATGGCAGAAGGCACTGCAAACATCACACTCATGCACCAAGTCAATGTCACTAACTCACCATGAATAAACACTACGCTCGAGGGTTTTTACTACCAGCCGCTATTTTTTTATTAGTAATTTTAGCTGCGCTAGGTGCATATGCTTTAAATATAAGCAGCACTCAGCAAGCAACATCAAAACAAGATGTGCAAGGAGCAAGGGCTTATCAAGCCGCGCGCACTGGCTTAGAGTGGGGAATATTTCAAGTACTAGCGCCAGGAACTGCTAACCTGGCAAGCTGCCCAGCCCCTAACCCAACTGTTTTTAATATTGAAACCTATGTCATTACCGTCTCTTGCGTTCAATCTGCTGACGTTAACGAGCAAGGCACAGATCGTACGATTCGTTTATTTGAAATTACATCCAGAGCAAGTTTTGGTGTTGCTGGTACAATTGACTACAGCGATCGCCAATTACAAGCAACCGTTAGCAAATGCCGTGCAACTGACGCAATACCGGCTTATGAATGTCAATAAACGTTAGTCAAATAAATACGTGAATACTTTATTTTAACTGCATCATCAACAGAGCTGGGTAATGTCCATTATCAATCGTCTACAGTTTAAAAAATGCCTTCAAGCGGGCTTAGTATTTTTTATTGCTACGCTAGTATCCATCAGTGAGGTATTTGCATACACATTACCTGCAGACATTGGTACATCACCATTTAATAACTGTAGTTTCTCGGCTGGCATCACTTACAACTGTACAGGTAACATTTCCTTCGGTAATAACCAAACGATTAACATCACAACGCCCATCACACTAAACCTTGTTTCAGGCTCTTTAACGGCTGGCAACAACTTTATAATTAACAACAATGGCCACAACTTCAATATTGTTGTTTCTGGAAACATCACGATAAATAACAACTTTGAGGGTTCGGTTAACTTAAGTGCTAATGGCACTATTGATATCGGCAACAACGCAGACATCACTGGCAACTTGACTGCTAATACACTAGTGCTTGGCAACAATACAACGGTGCTTGGCAATTGCACGCCTAGTAACAGTAAATGTACAGCGCCTCCAGCTCCAGCTCCTATTGCAGAATTTCGAATGAATGAATCAGCATGGTCTGGCACAACAGGAGAGGTAATTGATGCTATTGGAAGCTACTCTGGTGTGGCTGCCAGTTTAAATGCAACGAAACCAAGTACAGCAAATCTATCTCCCGCTATCGCTGGCAGCCCTGGCACGTGTCGCTATGGTGTATTTAATCGCACAAATAAAGACTATGTAGCACTACCCTCAAGCCTTCCTAATTTAGGTGCCAATGGAACATCCTTTACTATTACAGCATGGGTGAGAACAACCAATAACAGCCTTTCAGGCCAGCGTATCTTTGTGGATGATGAAAACAATAGCGGTGGCTTTGGTTTTAGTATTGGCGATAGCGGTGTTGGAGGTTTGCGTTTTTTTAGTCGAGGAACACCATCAGCGCTTAGCTTGGATACTGGAAATATCATTGCAAATAACACTTGGTATTTTGTAGCAGCAGTCGCTGATATCCCAAACAAAAGAAAACATATTTATATTTTCAACACGTCAGGAACGCTATTAACAAACGTCAGTGCAACATGGACAGAAAATACGTTTGGTTCAGATAGTGGCATTGCATCGATTGGCGGTGAAACTAACGCTTCGGGAGAAGGTAACAATAGCTTTGGCTTTGCCGGCAATATTGACGAATTAAAAGTTTTTCAATCTGCACTGGGCAGTAGCCAACTTAATGAAGTTCGCCAAGACAGCAATATTTGTGCAACACTAGACCACGTAAGACTTAGCCACACAGGAAGCGGCGTCACCTGCACGGGCTCATCCGTGACCGTGAATGCATGTAATAGTTTTGACACAGGAAATAGCTGTACGGTTAACACCAATGGACTAAGCGGCAATGTCATCGCAAAAAGCGCTAGTGGCGTTATCTTAGCTACAGTTCCATTTACTATTCCAGTAGGTAGCAGTGCCACAACCATCATTGTACCTGTCACCTCAGTACAAACGGCAACATTTGAAACTAGCGGACTGTCCGTTACACCAGCGAATTTATGGACTTGCTGGAATGGTAGCACCGCCAGTTGTAGCCATACTTACAACGACTCTGGTTTTATCTTTAATGTACCTAACCATGTTGCTGAAACCACTCAAACCGTTAATGTTAGTGCTGTCAGAAAATCAAACAGCACGCTTGCATGTACGCCAGCATTTGCAAGTTTGAATAAGAACGTTAACTTCAAATGTAGCTACAACAACCCAGTTACTGGCACGCTTCCAGTCCGTGTCAATAATATGCCACTGAATACTACCAATAGCGCATCAGCCGCATGTGATGCCACGGGGCGAAATGTTAGCTTGTCTTTTAATGCATCGGGTGTTGCTAGCACTAGCTTTCAATATGCCGATGTTGGCAATATATTGCTCAATGCAACTTATACAGGTTCAGGGGCTGATGCCGGCCTCAGTATGACTGGCAGCGATAACTTTATTGCAGCGCCTAAAGACTTTGTATTTAGCAATACCAGCGCTGCGCCGATCAAAGCTGGTAATAACTTCAACACAACAGTAACCGCCAGAAATAACGCTAACACAACCACACCAAACTTTGGTAAAGAAAGCACCCCAGAAAATGCGACACTGGCTTTTAGCAAATGCCAACCTACGGGCACTAGCGCGGTTAATGGTAGCTTTACCGGTTCTTTAGGGGCTTTTACCAATGGCGTAGCAACATCCAGCAACCTCAATTGGTCTGAGGTTGGTAATGGAGACCTCACCGCAACGTTAACAAGCGGCAGTTATTTAAGCTCGGGTATTACTGCAACTGGCAACACAGGTACAAGCAGCGCAGTGTGTAATGGTGTGGGTAATGTTGGCCGCTTTATCCCAGACCATTTCGACACCATCGTGACACAAGGGTGCAATGCTGGAAACTTTACCTATTCGGCACAGCCTTTTAATGTACAAGTTAGAGCGATGAACGCGTTTGGTAATATAACGCAAAATTATGATGGCTCAGCAAACACCACCCCTACTTTTTCTAAAGCCACCACACTCAGTGATGCTAACGCCGTAGCTGGTTCATTTTTAAACAACAGCATACCAGCAACCGCTTTTTCACAAGGCATTGCTAACGCCACACCAAGCTATACATTTACTAACGTGCTTACCTCGCCTGCTATCATTAAGTTAAGAGCCACTGATGCAGCCCCTAATCCAGTTAGTTCAGCCACAGGAACAGAGGGCGTAACGACAATACGTAGCGGACGCATGCGTATACAAAATGCTTACGGCTCGGAGTTTTTAGACTTACCTACCTCGCTTATCACACAATACTGGAATAACGGTTCATGGGTACTCAACAGCAGTGATACCTGCACGACGGGTGTCAGCCTTGCATTTACTGATGTAAACCCAGCAGATGGGCTCCAACCAAATGAGGTGTGTGTGTTAGATACAGGAAGCCCAGGCAACAGTGGCTTAGGTTGCAACGCGGCTGGTAGCGTACTTAAAAGGTTTAACGAACCGCCAGCAAATGGCAATTTCAACTTAACGTTAAGAGCACCAGGTAGTGGCAACTCAGGCTCTATCAACATAACAGCAACCGTACCTGACTGGCTAAAATTCAATTGGTCAGGGACTGGAAATACCAACCCAAGTGCACGTGCTACTTTTGGTATTTACAAAACGCCTATCATTTACTTACGTGAAAATTACGGGCCTTAATTCAATGCATTTTTTGATTAAGGTCATATAGCCGTTAAAAAATTATATTTTCCAATAAAATAATTACAATAAATACATATATTACAATAAGTTATAACGTACAACTTAATGTGGTATATACTGTTTGCAAACGATAAGAGACTTTTGGTTTCGATAAACACTCATGATGAAATTTTTTACCAAGAAAAAATCGCAAGGTTGGCTTTCTATAGAGCCATCAGAGCAAAGCACACAGCTTGTGCATATCGTAAAAAGCAATGGGCAAAAACCCATGGTAAAGCTGACTTTTTCTCAGGTTAAAAGTGGTAAAGAAGCCTTTGATATTCAATCCATCATTGCTGACATTAACCTTGATATAGATAGCTATCATTGCACCTTGCTGATTAGGCAAGGCGAGTACCAAATATTTCAGATTGAAAAACCGAATGTTCCTGACAATGAGCTAAAACAAGCCCTTAGCTGGAAGCTTAAAGACATGGTTGACTACCCTGTTGAGCAAGCAACCATTGATGTTATTCACATTCCAACCGATGACAGCAAATCTAATCGACAATCTTATGTTTATGCTGTTTCTTCAAAAAATGCACTGATTGGTGACTTTATGCAGAAGTTTGCCGATGTTGCTAAATCAGGTTTAGAAGTGATTGATATTCCTGAAATGGCGCAAAGAAATATTGCAGCTTACATTGAAGAAGAAAACCGCGGCTTAGCTTTGTTATCCATTAATAAAAACGGTGGTTTGCTTACATTCACAGCTAACAAAGCGCTATATCATGCAAGGCAAATTGAACTCAATACTGAAGCAATTTCCAGTAACAATAGCGAACAAAAGTCTAATATTTTTGAAAGACTCGCGTTAGAAGTTCAACGCTCGCTTGATAACTTTGAACGGCAATTTCCTCAACTTGCCATCAATCGCCTTGTATTAGCGCCATTTGTTGGTCGCGAAGATTTTTATGACTACCTTACCTCTTACTTATACATTAAAGTTGAGCGTTTAGATTTAGCTGATATTTTTGATTTTGAAGGTAGTGCTAAACTTAACACTCTAGAATCCCAAGCCTTGTTTTTCCCCGCACTCGGTGCTGCATTACGCGATGGAGATGAGCTGTGAACCAACAGATTAACCTCGTTAACATTGCTTTAGTCAAACAAAAGAAGTTTCTAACGCTCAACAGTATGGCCGCGATGCTAATTGCAATGACGCTTGTACTGCTAGCCTATTACGCTTACGCGCAGAAAGAGGTTTCAGCGCTCAGCATGCAACGCCAGCAAGTAGCAAACGAGCTTATTAAAATACAAAATGAACTTAAAGCCTTGGCTTTATTGCATACACCACTCGAGAAGGACCTATCGCTAGAGAAGCAAATTGCACAGTTAGAACAAAAAGCACAAGTACAACAACAAATACTTAACATACTCAGCCATAGCACCAATACACCAGATAACAGCTATGCAGAATTAATGCGCGCATTCGCTAGACAAAGTATTGAAGGCCTTTGGTTAACTGGCTTTAGTGTTGACAGCCAAACCGATACACTTAATATTCAAGGTAGAGCATTGCAAGGGGATTTAGTACCGCTATATATTAACCGCCTGAGCAATGAACCTGCGTTAAAAGGTAAATTATTCTCTGGTTTAAATATTAGTTTGCCTAAACCTGATACTGTAGCTAACAACCCTTTAGCCAACAATCAAACTACACCAAACACCGCACCGCAAACGCTGCCGAGCAAAACAGCTGCTGTAGCAGGAAAGCCCGGCGTGCAAAATGCATCGCCTATTACAAACGCACCCAATTACATTGAGTTCTCGCTAACGTCCAAACTTGACGAGGCATCGCCCCCTACCCCTAACGGCCAATTAAACACAGCTCAGCAAACGCCTGCCACTGGAGATAAACTTTGAAAGCCACTTTTATAGAAAAATGGTTGTTGCTCTCCGATAAATTTGACGCGCTCAATAATCGTGAGCGTTTAATGGTATTTGGGGCCTTAGCATTAGTGACGTACACGGCGATTAATATGCTATTAATCACGCCATTAGACATTAGCAAACAACGATTTTTATCTGAGATATCGACAGATCAATCAGTATTGTTAGATCTACAGCAACAAGTGAATTTGTTAAAAAACAAACAACCGATTGATCCAAATGCACAAAACAAACAACAAATTTCAGTGCTACAAGCTGAATTACTTTCGCTTAATACCGCACAAAATCAGCTAGATATCACCTTAATTAGCCCTGATAAAATGCCAGAGCTACTACGAGACTTATTAGCCAAAAATGGCAAATTAAAACTAATTTCACTCAATACATTACCCATTCAAAACTTATTAGAACAACATTTGAACGCCACTAACGATTCAGCCACTCAACCGACACCTAATCAAATTGCCGAACAGGACAACCCTGTATTTAAACATGGTGTAGAAATTACTATTGAGGGACGTTATTTAGATTTACTTGAGTATGTGTCTACTATTGAAAAAATGCGTTGGCACGTACTTTGGAATAAGGCTGAACTCACAACCAAAACATATCCGAATAACCAGCTTAAGCTCACTGTGTATACGCTGAGCTTAGATAAAGCATGGTTGAGCATTTAAACATGAACTCGCACTTAATCCCTTTTAAGCACTTTGCAAAACAAATACCTAAATGGCTAATAGGCACTGTATATTTATTGTTACAAAGTAATGCGTTGGCCGAAACGCTTAAGGACCCAACACAACCCCCTACAGCCTTTTATCATCAATCATCTAGCAGCCTAGGTGACGAGTTGTTGAGCGGCCCCGTGTTACAATCGGTCATCCTTGGTTCTAATTACCATGCAGCGATTATTAATGGGCAAAAAGTAATGTTAGGGCAAAAATATGATGGCGCTACATTAATCAAGCTTAATGAGCGAGAGGCTGTGCTACGTAACCCCGACAGAAGTTTGAAAACATTAACGATGGACTACTCAATACAGAAAAAAATACTGCCTGCTAAAAATCAGGCTGACTTTTCTAAGCAAAGAAGCCAATCTAAGTAAAAAATATTGCTCAATATAGTTAGAATGAACTGAACGAGAACAACATGCCAACAATCGCAATACGACTATCTCCACTATTGATTGTAATGCTACTCACTAGCTGCGCTGGCTTTATGCAAACTCATCACCAAAGCACGCTAAGCACGATCAAAGATGAGCTAAGCACTGGCGCAGAAATCAAACCATCCGCACCAACGCCGGTTGAAATCAACGATGCGCTTTTACCACCCTTAAAAATTGAGATTCCAAAAGCAACAGCAAAGAAGCTTGAGCAACGTTTTGATTTAGTAATCAACAATGCGCCAGCTAACCAAGTATTGATGGGTATTGTTGGTGGTACACGCTATAGCATGCTTGTTCATCCAGACATCACGGGCGATATCTCAGTAAATTTAAAAGATGTCACCGTATTTGAGGCACTAGATGCACTAAGATCCTTATATGGCTATGAATATAAAGTAGATGGCTCACGCATCTTTATAGAACAACAATCAATGCAAACGCGCGTGTTCCAAGTGAATTATATTGTTGGTCAACGTAGAGGCTCCTCTGACACACGCGTGACATCAGGCTCTATCAGTGGCGGACAAAATAACCAACAAGGTGCTAATAACACTGGCGGTGCGTCACAAGTCACAAACAACATTGGTAATTCAGGTAACAATACAAACCGCGCGTTAACAAGCACAAGCATCACCACCTCTTCTAACAATGACTTCTGGCAAGATTTAACCGATTCGCTTAATGGGATTGTCGGTAATGAAAATGGTCGCCGTATTATTGTAAACCTACAATCTGGCGTGATTGTTGTGCGCGCTATGCCCAATGAGATTCGTAATGTTGAATCCTTTTTACGGCTAATGCAGGTATCAATCGAACGACAAGTGATTCTTGAAGCAAAAATCATCAATGTACAGCTTAATGATTTATCTCAAAGTGGGGTAAATTGGTCTGTCTTTGGCAGTAGAGGTTCTACCACAGGTATCGTAGGCAATATTAACGCAAACACACAACTGGCAAGTAGCGGCAATGGCAACTTAATCAGTGGAGATTTAGCTGCGGCTAATGGTAACGTAATCGCCAATGCGGCAACAACAGCGTTGGGGGGACCATTGTTTGCCATCGCACTGCAAGGAGCTAACTTTTCAACGTTACTATCGTTCTTAGAAACACAAGGCGATGTACAAGTGCTATCTAGCCCGCGCATTGCCTCTATCAACAACCAAAAAGCTGTGCTAAAAGTAGGAACAGACGAGTTTTTTGTGACAGGTATCTCATCAAACACCACCGCATCTGTAGGCGCAACGACCACCGTTCCTGAAGTGATATTACAACCGTTTTTCTCTGGTATTACGCTGGATGTCACCCCCCAAATCGACAGGGATGACAATATCATCCTGCACATGCACCCCTCTATTAGCCAAGTATCTACGGTAAACAAACAAGTGACATTGGGCGGCACTGCAGGTCAAATCAACCTACCTTTGGCGTCTAGTAACATCAGCGAAACTGATAGCATTGTCCGCACACGTGATGGGCGTGTGATTGTGATTGGCGGTTTAATGACGGAAAGTGCAACTAGCTCTAAATCTAAAGTACCTGGTTTAGGTGATATAAAAGGCGTAGGTGCTGCGTTCCGCCAACAAGGTGCTTCTAAAACAAAGTCTGAGTTGGTAATTTTACTTAAAGCATCAGTTGTTCAAGGTCAAGAAAGCTGGGCTAACGATATGCTATCCAGCAAACAACGCATCGAAGAAATGCAAAGACCTGCTCCGACAGAGGATAAATAGCCAATGTATCTGCAACATTTCGGGCTTAATGAGTTTCCTTTTAGCATTACGCCAGATACAAGCTATTACTTTGCCTCTGCAAGTTATCAGGATGCATTAAACACCGTCATATTTGCAGTCACCACTGGCGAGGGCTTCATTAAAATCACGGGAGAAGTCGGCACTGGTAAAACATTGCTATGCCGCAAGCTCATGTCTAGCTTAGACCAAAGCTATAAAATAGCGTATGTGCCCAATCCATACCTTGAGCCGCAGTCACTTTTAATGGTATTGGCTGAAGAGTTAAATGTTAGCCTGCCGTCTGATGTACCAGCAACACAGCATGCAATACTCAATGCGCTCACACACGCCCTGTTAAACTTTGCACGAGACAATATCAAAGTAGTGGTATGTCTTGACGAAGTACAAGCCATGCCCATAGAAACATTAGAAGCGCTACGCTTGCTAAGCAACCTAGAAACTGAAAAAAGAAAGTTGCTACAAGTGGTTATTTTCGGACAGCCAGAACTAGAAGACAAATTAAACCACCCTTCTATCAGACAACTTAAACAAAGAATCACATTTGACTATCAGCTTGATCTACTGAGCCGCGATGAAATGGCCTACTACCTAAACCATCGCCTCACCATTGCAGGTTATCAAGGTAGCCGTATGTTTAGCCGTACCGCTTTATACCTGATGTTCTATCATTCAAAAGGCGTGCCAAGGCTCATTAACATACTGGCTCACAAAGCCTTATTAGCGACTTATGGTAAAGGCAAGCACCAAGTAGGTATGCGCGAAGTGTTGGCAGCAGTTTCCGACACTAGTTCGGTTGAGTCAAATTGGCTAAAAATTGGATTAAAAAGCTTATTCTTGACTATGCTATTAGGGGTGTTTGGCCTAGTCTTATTTATGTTTATCAACAATCAAACACTATATTAAACCTCGATCACAAAAAGACTAACAATGAGTTTAATCAACCAAATGCTAAAAGATCTTGAACAACGTGGCGCAAGGCCCACCGATGTTCAACAAGCAATTACGCCACAATTTGGCGCATCCAAAAAGAGAAGTAACAACAAGGCTATTGGCACTATCGGTCTAATACTGATTGTAATTGCAGTTGCTTATGCTGTTTTTTTTGCACTTGAACAACCAAACCGTATTAAAGATTTACTAGGGTTTAATAGAGCGAGTGAAAATAGCACTGAAAACCAAACAAACAAGATTAAACCTGCAAACTTTGGACAAACTATTCAAGACAAAGGGTTAGCAGAAGAGGTATTACCAGCGGCGCCAATCACATCTGCTAATGACGCAAATGAGTCAGGCATCAATACCCAAGCACAGCAGAATACGCAACCAAGCAATTTATTTGAGACTACTCTTAGGTACGACCTAGATCAGCGGTATAAGCTAGATCAGCCAGCTAAAACGACAATAATCGTTAACACCCCCAAAATAACAGCGCCTACAGCCACTGAGCATGAAAAAAAACCTAGGGAGCCAATTGAAGTAAAACAAAACCAAAAAATAAATGAAAGCCAAAAAAGTGAGGCCGTCACAACCCCTGCTAGTAAGAGCATTAGCCCCCAACCGATCGCTAGTAAACCACAGGCAAATATCAACAAGAAAATAAGCCCTGAACAAAATGCCAATAGCTACTATCAGCAAGCACTTAGCTATTTACAACAAGGTAGAGTTGCGGAATCAGAGGCTAATTTAGCAAAAGCACTTGAATTTAACCCAACACATCATGAAGCTAGATTAACCCTTGCAAGTTTATTACTAGATAACAAACGGCTGAATGATGCAAAAGACGTACTAAATACAGGCTTACAAATTAGCCCTGAACAGAACGAGTTTCGTATCGCTTTAGCGCGCCTGCAAATTAATGCTGGTGATCAAGCAACGGCATTAAGCACCTTAGAGCATGGTCTGCAATATGCGGCTAACCACGCAGCCTATCAGGCTTTTCTAGCTACATTATTACAGCGCAGTGGCAGACATGAAGAGGCCATTAGCCATTACATGAAAGCAGTGTCACTTGAAACAAACGCTGGCAGTGTAAAAAGCAATACGCTGGTTGGCTTAGGGATTTCTTTACAAGCAACAGGTAAGCTAGAGCACGCACAACAAGCGTTCATTAAAGCCCAGCAAACGGGTTCACTCGGTCCTGGGCTCTCAAGCTTTGTAGACCAACAACTAAAGAAAATCAGTCAAAGTCTCACTAAATAAAGCACTAGATAGGTAAAACGCTAGCAAAGTAAAATTCTAAACTGATAAGTCTCTAGCTAGCTAAGCTTTTAGGTAAGTAGCAACCGAAGTAGCAACCTAAGATAAGTACAAAGTTTAAGTGAAGACCTAATTCAACATGGTTAATGTGCTAAAAGCGACAACTATCCCAAGCTTTTACGGGCGCCATAATTTGAGCAATAACGCATTAGAAATCACACTCACGCTACTTAATGCCATTGCGGCTCCTGCCAATACAGGGCTTAACACCCCCATGGCAGCCAGTGGAATACCCACGACGTTATAGATAAATGCCCAAAATAGATTCTGCCTGATTTTTTGATAAGTACGTTTAGAAATATCAATCGCATGTGCAACTAAAGCAGGGTCACCTCGCATCAAGGTAATCCCCGATGTATGCATGGCAACATCAGTACCGCTAGACATTGCAATCCCCACATCAGCGACAGCTAGCGCGGGGGCATCATTTAATCCATCTCCCACCATAGCAACTAACCCGTCTTGTTTTAACTGGGTGACGATAGTGGCTTTTTCATCTGGTAATACTTGTGCGTAAAACTGCGAAATACCTAATTGGCTAGAAACGCTGGAGGCACTGCCTTGATTGTCACCTGATATCAATACAGTTTTTATGCCTAACTTTTCTAAATCAGCAATCGCCTGATGAGCTGTTGTCTTAATCGCATCGCCAAAGGCGAATAAGCCTAATAGCTTAGGTGCAAAATGATCAAGCGCTCTCGCTTGTGCTAACCATGAAACACTGTACCCTTTTTGCTCTAACGCTAACGCATCATCTTTAAATTTAGAGAGGTTGACCTTTAAGTCACTCATTAGGCGCGCACTTCCCAAATATAAGGTTTGCCCACCTACTTCACCCACCACACCCTTACCTGCTAACGCCTGTAAGTTTTGTGCCATTTGTAAAGGTAAGCCTTTAGCATTAGCGGCATTAGTGACGGCTTTTGCCAACGGATGCTCACTACCTACTTGCAAACTTGCAGCCAATATCAGCAGTTGGTCTACGTCCTGATCACGACTCTCTTTGGCAGATGATTGCATGGCAATCAATTTAGGATGCCCTTCAGTTAATGTGCCAGTCTTATCAAACGCAACGGTTTTAACAGCATGTGCAAGCTCTAGTGCCTCTGCATCTTTAATTAAAATGCCATGTTGCGCAGCAACGCCAGTACCAACCATGATTGCCGCTGGGGTTGCCAAACCCAGAGCACATGGGCATGCAATCACCAAAACCGTGACCGCATTAATAATGGCAGCTTCCCAGTTTCCATTTAGCACACCCCAAACAATCAGCGTAAGTGCTGCAATCACAATCACAATCGGTACAAAGACCGCACTCACTTTGTCTACCAGTCGCTGAATTGGTGCTTTTTTCGCTTGTGCAGACTCTACTAATCGCACAATACGCGCTAATACAGTTTCCGTGCCTACGGCGGTGGTAATCATAGTCAACACACCCTCGCCATTCATGGCACCACCAGTTACTTTGTCGCCTGTCACTTTGGGAACTGGCAGACTCTCGCCAGTAATCAGTGACTCATCGACTTGGCTATCACCACTCTGCACAGTTCCATCAACAGCAATACGCTCGCCAGGTCTTACTAAAACTAAATCCCCCACTTTAACTAACGCAATAGAGACTTGTTGTGGCTGTCCATTTTTTACAACAGTAGCAAACGCTGGCCGTAATGTATTGAGGGCTCTTATTGCTTGCGTAGTTTGTGCTTTTGCACGTCCTTCAAGCCATTTCCCAAACAACACCAAGGTAATCACTATCGTAGAGGATTCAAAATACAAATGATGCGCACCTGCGCCGTGAGAAGGGGCAAACAACAAATACACACTCAAACCATAAGCAGCAGAAGTACCAATCGCAACCAGTAAATCCATATTACCAGCACCAGCTTTAAGCGCATGCCAGCCTGCTTTATAAAAACGCCAACCTAACCAAAATTGCACCGGCGTTGCTAAGACCCATTGCAACCATCCAGAAAGTTCACCTTGCCAACCCAGCCACTGTGCAACCATTACAATCACTAGCGGCAATGACAACATAGCAGCAAGCGCACTTGGCCACCAATGGTTCTGCCTGTAAGACTCAGCAAGATGCTCAACGCTATCGTGTTCCGCAGTTAACAACTGCGCCTGATAACCAGCAGTAACCACCGCATCAACTAACTGCTGTGTAGTCACTTTATCTATGCCAGCAACCTGTGCAGTTTCTAAAGCAAGATTAATCTCAGCTGTCACTACCCCTGGCACCTTAAGCAGCGCTTTTTCAACACGACTAGCACAAGATGCGCAGGTCATGCCCTTAATTGCTAATGTCCATTCATTACTTGCTTGATTAGCCATGATTTTTAATCTCGATAAAGTTGATTATGGTGGTAATCCATTATAATCCTCGTCATTGTAATTAAACCTATCAACCTTTATTTAGATAACTTTTGTTTAGAAACGAGCAATCATGGCCGGTGCAAGTCTTTTAACGCTTATTGATGATATTGCAACTATTTTAGATGATGTATCAGTCATGACTAAAGTTGCTGCTAAAAAAACTGCTGGCGTATTGGGCGATGATCTTGCGCTAAACGCACAGCAAGTATCTGGTGTAAATGCAGATAGAGAGCTCCCTGTTGTTTGGGCAGTAGCCAAAGGCTCTGCAATTAACAAAGTGATTCTAGTGCCTTTGGCATTGGTGATTAGTGGCTTAGCTAGCTGGTTGGTCACACCACTGCTGATGCTAGGCGGCTTGTTTCTATGTTTTGAAGGGGTTGAAAAGCTGTTCCATAAGTTTTTCCATGCTGAAGAGGATGTCCACCATAACCCTAAAAAGTTAATTGGTCAGGATGAAAGCAAAACTCTAGAAGTACTAGAAAAAGAAAAAATCAAAGGTGCTATTCGCACAGACTTCGTGCTCTCTGCAGAAATTATTGTCATCACATTAGGTGTTGTTGCCACAGAAGTATTTACTAAGCAAATTTTAGTGTTATCAGGGATTGCTGCAATAATGACGGTTGGCGTTTATGGCCTAGTTGCCGGCATCGTAAAACTTGATGATGGCGGCTTATATCTAGCCAGCTGCAAAGGCAAAAGCTTAGCAGCTATTTTAAAACGCAAGCTTGGTTTTGGCATATTATGGTTTGCGCCTCATATGATGAAAACTTTGTCAGTAGTCGGTACTGCTGCAATGTTCTTAGTGGGCGGTGCAATTCTGGTACATGGCATTCCTATGGTGCACCATGCAATTGAGCACATAAGCAACGGGACAAGCAGCGGGTTCTTACAAGCCATTATGCCAACGTTATTAGATGGAGTGTTTGGCGTTGTTGCTGGTATTGTTGCGCTCGTGATAATGCTTGGCGTTAAAAAACTATTAAAGATAATTAAAGCGAAATAATGTTAGATATGGCGGATTTAGTTGGTTATTTATCGGCATTTCTAACCACATTTGCATTTGTGCCGCAGGCGTTGCACTCATGGAAAACCAGAGATTTGTCTGGTGTTTCCCTACCAATGTATAGCCTGTTTAGTCTGGGTGTGTTTGGCTGGTTAATCTATGGCATCATGATTGTGAGCTGGCCGATTATTGTAGCCAACAGCGTCACCCTCATGCTCGCATGTGTAGTGCTTTACCTAAAAATCACACACAAAGATTAACGTATTTAAACCACTAGTTTTTCAGAAAACCAAAATCGGATAAAGCACTTTTTAAGTCTGTGGCCACAATACGGTAACCATCTGCGTTCGGGTGTATTGGGTCAGCTTTCAAGCTATTCTTTGCCAATACATCGGAAAATACACTGTCAATAAGCGGTGTGTTTGTTTGATCCGCCAGTTTCTCATACAAGGGATGATCTTCCAGATTACCAAATGCTGCGCCTATTGGGCTAAATTTAGGAATTGCGATTAATACAGTCTGAATATTTCGCGCCTTACTTTGCGTGAGTATTGCATTCAAATTACGTACGGTTTCTGTTTCAGGCACGTGTTTCAAAAAGTCGTTGCCGCCTAACTCTACTATCAGCAAATCTATTTTCTGACTGCCATCATCATGCGATGCTAACAACCCATCCAGCCGACTTAAACCATCAGCTGATGTATTACCGGGCACGCCAGCGTTCATCATCTTCCAGCCAGTATCTGCACTCAAGAGACTCACGTAATCTTCCCCATCCGCAGCACCTGTGCCGTAGGTAAGACTATCGCCTAACACCACAACGTTTGCATTTGCAGAAAGCGTCGTAAATTGATGACCTGAATCACATGCAGCAAATAATACGACGATGATGCCAAGCAGAAATCCTCTGACCATTCAATATCCTATGAATATCTTATTGATTAAGGGAGCGCGTAAACAAGCACTTGGTCCCCAGATGGGAAGCCAAAAATAGCATTGCCGCCGGCAACCACCGCCACATATTGTACGCCATCAATTTCATAACTGATAGGCGGTGCATTAACACCAGCAGTCACCTTTGTCTGCCAGATTAATTGACCAGTATCGCTATTGTAGGCATTAAAGTGACCACTGCCCTCACCCATAAAAACTAAGCCACCACGTGTAGCTAGCACGCCACCCATCAACGGCTGCTCTGTTTTTACTTGCCAACGCATTTTACCGGTCGTTAAGTTAATGGCAGACAGAACGCCCCAACGTGCATCTTTAGTGGGCTCTGAAGAGACATATTGAATAGCAGGCAAATCATCTTTCGCAGGCTCGTCTACCAGCGTATATTTAATTGGCGCATGAATGCCAGCAACAAAGCTGGTTTGACTACGCTCATCCAGCGCGCTTGGGCTCCAGTTTGCACCGCCTAAAATACCAGGATACAACACGGTGCCCTCTTTTGTGGCCTTAGCAAATAAATTATGCTGAGGGACAAAAGCGTCTGATTTTGTTAAAAGTGCACCTGTTTTTCTATCGTTTACGTAATACCAACCCGTTTTACCAGCCTGACCAACTGCTGCGATTGTTTTACCATCTTTCACATAATCAAATAGCACTGGCGGGCTTGCTACATCGTAACCCCAAACGTCGTGCGGCACTTGCTGGTAGTGCCATTTAATCTTGCCTGTTTCTGTGTTTAAAGCCACTAAAGACACTGTGTATAAATTATCACCCGGACGTGAAACATCATTCATCTGCGGTGAAGGGTTACCCGTACCAAAAAATAGCGTATTGGTTTTGGTATCAATGGCTGGGGTAGTCCAAGCCGATCCACCACCATATTTCCAAGCGTCCTGATGTGTTTTAAAGTTCTCTTTTTCTGCTGCAACATCCCGATTAAGCACCAAGCCATCAGAGGTTGTTTCTGTAAACACCCCTTCCCATCCTTGTGATGGAATCGTGTCGAACTGCCATACTTTTTCACCGTTTTGCACATCATAAGCAGCTAAAAAGCCTGGGCGCCCATATTGACCACTCACACCAACCACTGCTCCTAATGGTGCATCTAGCCTTGGTTTATCTATATGCAGGCCATAACCAACCCCTGTTACACCAACAATCACCTTACCGCGATATACGACCGGTGCCATTGCTATACCAACGCCAGTACCGCCATATATCTCTTTTTTACTTTTAGCATCGGCTTTACTTAATAGGCCTGTGTTCTCTGTTAAGGCGGTATCTTCTGCCACATCAATATCCCATAGTTTTGCACCAGATTTTGCATCTAGCGCAATCAACCTTGCATCTACAGTACCAATAAACACTTTACCGTCACTGACCGCCACGCCACGATTAGCCGGACCACAGCACATTTTCCAATCCGATTTACGCTTGTGCTCGTAGCGCCAAATCTCTTTACCTGTCTTCGCATTAAGCGCCACCACATGGTTAAACGGCAAAGCCACATACATCACACCACCCGTCACTACCGGCGTCGCCTGAAAACTGGCAGAAACGCCTGTTTTAAACTCCCATGCCAGCGATAATTTCTTAGCATTCTCTGTGTTAATTTGTGTAAGAGGCGATAAACGCTGATTCGTATAATCTCCCCCATACACAGGCCAATCTTGACGAGAAGATGAGGATGACTGATGACTTATTCCTGAACATGCAACCATGGTAACGGTAGCCCCTATCAGCATCGCATTACCGCTGATAGATTTTAACTGCTTTAAGCTCAAGTACTTATACATCAACAACATCCTTATATTTAACTTTAGTACAAAATATTCAGCTTAAAGTATACAGATGTGTATACTTTTTGCCAATTAACAAGCGGATTTAATTTTCAATACGCAGCAATAAGCCAATATGACGCTATACTCATGTCGTTGGACATCTATTTTCCATCGCGTTTCAATTTATTTAAACCATATAATTAGCGCATAAAACTAGGAGTTTGCATGAACGAACGTATTCAGCAGTTGCTAAATCAAATTACCGAGCTAGAAGATGATTTACGCACTGCGCTGAACGAGCAACAGTCCACCATATTCTTTCAAATTAAAGGCAAGCGTGTTGAGTTTGAAAAGTCTATGAAAGAAACGCATAAACGTCTTAAAAGAAACTTTTTCACTTGGCTAGTCACCAATCGCCCACAAAATTTGATTACAGGGCCAATCATTTACGCCATGATCATTCCATTGGTCATTACCGATATCTTCATCACACTTTACCAACTCACATGCTTTCCAATTTACGGCATCAAAAAAGTGCGCAGAGCAGATTACGTCATCTACGATCGACAACAACTACAATACCTAAATTTTATAGAAAAATTTCATTGTACTTACTGTGCGTACGGTACCGGCATGATTGCCTATATCAGCGAAATTGTGGCGCGCACGGAACAATACTTTTGCCCGATTAAACATGCCAGAAAAATTCTGGGTGCTCACTCACGCTATTCACGTTTTATAGATTACGGTGATGCTGAGAGCTACCAAGAAAGACTAGAACAATACAGGCGCGCGCTTAATCAAGAAAAGTAAGCTAGAGAAATAAGCTAAGAAAGTAAATTAATCGGCTAAATTCACGAGTTATTTCGATAATTACTCCCAAAAAACTCCATCATCAGAAAATCTTCTAAGCCTGCGTTATCTTCTAATCTTGCAGATTGCGTTACCGAGCGACCAAGACGATGAGACTCCCACGTAAAGTCACCTTGATAATGCTCACGGATAAGCGTAATCATGCGTTTTATCATCATCAACCTGACATCCTGACTACCATTAGCCTCTATCTCAAAGAACTGACGTTTAGATGCACTAAAATCATTGGTCCAGCCTCTAAATGCAAACGTTGCGTGACGTGAATTTAAGCTAGTGATTTCGAAAATACCGTTAGTACCACTTTTAAAGTTATTCTTAATGCGCTCATCTCTTTTTTGTTCTTCACTCGGCCCACGCTCGCTAGCAATCGCCTCAGCATTTTGTCTCGCTGCATCGTATTCCGCACCCCGCCTACTGGCTTGTACTGCTTTCATATATGACGCCATATCAGGGAATTTTGCTGGGTCTAATACAGGCTCTTGCGCTTGTGGCTTAGGCACAGGGGTCGGATCTGGCACGGTAAATTCTGGTTTACTCAATGGTTTAGGAGCCTTTGCGATGACTTTAGGCTGCTTAACAGGCTTAACAACGGGTTGCTCTTTCACCGGTTCAGGGATTGGCTCTGGTAATGGCGCTGCCACTGGCTTTGCTTTTGGTTGCGCAAAGCTCACTTCAATGGTGGTCGCTGGGCTTGCTGGCGGTTCATCAAATTTAACATTAGGCGCAAAAAAGAAAATACACGCATGAATCAATAACGAAAGAACAATCGCAATGATGGTATTGCGGCTGATATTAACGCTGATAGATTTATCATTAACGCTACGCAGGCGGAGTGCCTGCGCTAAAAACTCATCAAAGTTTTGCTCATTACTATGGTTAATGTTAGCTTGATTAGACTGCATAATGTTTAGAGGCGAAGGTCTGCCCATGTTTTCTCAAGACGCTTTAACGACACAGGAAATGGTGTTTTAAGCTCCTGTGCAAATAAAGATACGCGTAACTCTTCAATCAGCCATCTAAAGTCATGCAAGCTTTGTGGAATATCCAAATGTGCGGCGTTTAACGCATTTACTTTGTCTTGCCACTTTTGCCAGAACAAACCCACACTGGCGGCATTCTTGCCATCACGATCAGGGTTGGCCGGGTGCTTCTCGATACGAAGTCTTAGCGCTTTTAAATAACGTGGAACATGCTGCAACTGCTCCCAAGGCGTTTGGCTAAAACATCCTTTATATACTAACAATCCTATCTGCTGCTCTAAATCTCGCTTTAGCCGATTAACGGTTGCAGCCATTTGCCCCTGCTTCTGCACAAGCAATTGATACTCCCCAGCAATTGCCTGCGCTTGCCGCGCGACAGCTTGTGTCACTGCTGGCAAGCGTGTTCTGGCACGTTGTTTCAGCACCATAAAGTCTGCATTTGTTCGCGGCAAATCATCTTCGCCAATAAATGCACGGTCGGCAATCGCCAAAATCATATCTTCACGTAAGTCATCGGCTGACATGACATTACGTAAAGTGAGTGCATATTGATTAAAGTTTGGTAGGCTTTTCTCCAACTGCTTCATTTGCTCTTTTAGCTCAAAACGCATCAATCGGCATACACCCTTACGATGGCTCAGCTCAGCTTCACGTTCCGTATCAAATAGCTTAACGGCAATACTATCATTAGCATCTTCAAGCGCCGGATACCCAGTCACTTTTAAGCCATCCCGCTCAAAACTAAGCGTTTGTGGCAGATCACCAAAGTCCCATTGTTTTAACCCTGTTTTTTCAATATCAGGTGACGTGTTTCTAAAGGTAAGTTGCGCCGCAGACCCTAGCTGCTTTTTAAGCGCGTTCCAGTCGCGCCCCATTGCAAGCTCGCGCCCACCATCATCTAACACACTAAAGTTCATTAAATGATGTGGCGGTATGTCACTAAGCGTCCAATCTTCCTTGCCGACTTTTAGCGTTGTTTTGCGCTGTATATAGGCAGCCAAAGTCTCCAGCATAGGCTGTGAAAACTGATCATTCACATCATCTAAAAAACCCGTTACAAATTCTGGCACAGGCACACACACACGACGGAATGTTTTAGGTAGCGCCTTAATCAGATAAGTAATCTTCTCACGCAACATCCCAGGCACTAGCCACTCAGTTTGAACTGGATTCAGTTGGTTCAGCAAGGCAAGCGGCACCGTAGCTGTCACACCATCTAAAACGTGACCAGGCTCAAAGCGATATTTCAACGTGGTTTCAACGCCATCTAACATGATTTTTTCAGGAAACTGCACAGCCGTAATCGCATCTGCGCCATGCCGCATTAAATCATCGCGAGTCAGGTATAGCAACCTTGGGGATATTTTCTCAGCATCAGCACGCCATTTCTCAAAGCTTGCAGCATTAAAAATATCCGCTGGTATTTTGGCATCATAGAATGCAAAAAGTTTATGCTCGTCTACCAGCACGTCTTGTCGGCGCGCTTTATGCTCTAGCTCTTCAACTTCTGCTATCAAGCGCTCATTTTCTGTAAAAAATGCAGATTTTGTATCAAATTCGCCATTTGCCAGCGCTTCACGTATAAATATCTCACGCGCTTCAGCAGGATTAATCGGGCCATAATGTACACGGCGTTTTGGAATAATCGTGAGCCCATACAGGCTGACGCGCTCCCACGCGTTGACCATGCCCATTTTCCTATCCCAACGCGGGTCTGAATAATGGCTTTCTGTTAAGCCTCTGGCAAGTGGTTCAATCCAATCTGGTTCAATTTTGGCGACACATCGTGCGTATAGCTTGGTGGTATCCACCAGCTCTGCCGCCATCACCCATTTGGGACGAGACTTTTTAAGGGTTGAGCCGGGCGCTACGTGGAAACGGATACTACGCGCACCCGCGTATGAGTCACTATCTCCATCTTTAAAGCCAATGTTACCTAATAGGCCAGCCAACAGCGCTTTGTGAATCTGCTCAAAGTTAGCCTCTTTTTCATTGAGCTTAAATTCCATCTCTAAGACAATATCTAATAATTGCCCATGTAACTCACGCCATTCCTTCAAACGCAGGAATGATAAAAAGTTACTGTGACATTGATTCAGCAAATCTTTATTAGATTTTTTGGTTCTTAACGCACTATCAAAGAAATCCCATAGTTTCAAGTAGCTCATAAAATCTGAGCCCTCACCCGCAAACTTAGCATGTGCATTATCAGCCGCTTCACGCTTATCCATTGGGCGCTCACGTGGGTCTTGTATGCTGAGCACACTCGCAATAATCAAGATTTCTTTTAAACAATGCTCGCGCTTAGCGGCAAGTATCATCCGCCCTACCCTTGGGTCTAGCGGTAGCTTAGCAAGTTGCAAGCCTGTTTCAGTAATCTGGCGACGTGCATCTACCGCGCCTAGCTCTTGCAATAAGAGGTATCCATCGGCAATTAAGCGTGATGATGGTGCCTCAATAAAAGGAAACTCTGTGACATCACCCAAACGTAATGCAGCCATGCGTAAAATAACAGCGGCTAGTGAGCTGCGTAAGATTTCGGGCTCGGTAAATTCTGGGCGGCCATTAAAGTCCTGCTCAGAATAAAGCCTGACACAAATACCGTTTGATACGCGACCACAACGCCCTGCACGTTGTTTAGCGGCAGCCTGACTAATCTTCTCAATCTGCAATTGCTCAACTTTTGCACGGGTACTATATCGATTCACCCGCGCTAAACCAGCATCAATCACATATTTAATACCTGGTACTGTCAGTGACGTTTCTGCCACGTTGGTAGCCAACACAATACGCCGACTACTATGGCTTTTAAAAATCTTTTGCTGGTCTTCAATACTCAAACGCGCAAATAAAGGTAACACCTCTATATGCTTTAGCTTGGCAGAGCGCCCTTGGTATTTGCGCAAATGGTCAGCAACATCACGAATCTCTCGCTCGCCCGGCAAAAATACTAAAATATCGCCATCACCTTGACGTAGCAAATCATCGGCAGCATCTAAAATGGCCTCTTCAATTGCTTCTTCTTCGTCATCTTCCTCTAGCCAGCGCGCCTCTGTTTTAGCTTTACGTGCAATGCCAAAGACGGTGTCATCATCTAAATCGAACTGAGCATTTTCTGCCTCGGCAATTTCCTTGGCACGGAAACCCGCCGCACCTAACGGACGATAGCGAATCTCTACGGGGAAAGTACGTCCAGACACCTCAATCACGGGTGCGCCATTGAAATGCTGCGAGAAACGATCCGCATCGATAGTGGCAGAAGTGACAATGATTTTCAAATCTGGGCGTTTAGGCAACAGCTGTTTGAGATAGCCAAGTAGAAAATCGATATTCAGGCTACGCTCGTGTGCCTCATCAATAATAATAGTGTCATAAGCGTTTAAAAACTTATCGCCCTGCGTTTCTGCGAGCAAAATACCATCCGTCATCAACTTAACATAGCTGGACTCTGATAATTTATCGTTGAACCGTACCTTATAACCCACAGCCTCACCCAATGGCGTTTTCAGCTCTTGTGCAATACGGCTGGCTACAGACCTTGCCGCAATACGACGTGGTTGTGTATGGCCAATCAGCCCAGTGACGCCACGGCCAAGTTCTAAACAAATCTTAGGTAACTGCGTTGTTTTACCAGAGCCAGTTTCGCCACACACAATCACCACTTGGTGTTTGCTAATGGCGTTGGATATTTCATCTCGTTTAGCGCTGACTGGGAGCTCTGGCGGGTATTCTGGCTTAGGTAAATTTGTTAACCGCTGCTGGTACTTTTGCTGTGAAGTATGCATTTTTTGCACAACTTCATTCACCATACGTTGCGCCTTTGCTGAGGACTTTTCATCATTTAGCTTTTGCAGTACGTTGATCTCCTGCATTTTACGACGCAAGGCATGCCGATCTACCAGCATGCAGGTTTGTAGCGCGTCATTAAAATTAGCAGGAATTAGATTATCAGGTTTACTCACATTCATAGGCGCAAATTTTATCATGCCGCGCTCGTCTGCTTGAGTGAATCATGCAAAAGCATTAATAATCTATGCGTGAACGCTCATTTATTGAGATGTCTATTTGAAATAACCTGATCAACACACAAAAATGCGTGTGCTATAGAGCAAAACTGGACACTATCGACTACTTACTTTTTGCAGCGTTGGCTGTCATCCAGTATGGAGGGCTATGATTAGCAGTATTGATGGTGACCATCTGTTTACGTCTAAAATTTTCATACGCTTCATTAAATGACACACCCGAAGCATTGGCAAACTTTTGTGAGATGGGCTCAGCAAATTTTATCCAGAGAGAATTTTCTATATACCCATTATCATTCATACACACTTGAAAAACGCGCATTTTTCGCCCTTCAATTTCAAGCTTTTGAAACTCTAAAAATGCATTTAAGTGAGCCACGGATTTGGCTGCTATCGCCTGACAGCTACTGATTGAAAGTGCCAACTGACTTGGCACTGCCTTCGTATGGCTGGTTGATGATAACGCGCGCTCATCAGCCACCCAATAAAATAGCACTAACAGCAACGCGATGACTGGAAGGCTATATGTTAAATACTTTTTCATTATCAGAGCCAATATGTATCAGCGATTGGTAGACAATTGATTAGCACTTAATGTATCGTTCAAGCCTTCTAACGCCTCATGACTAATTTCTTTTACTTGAGACTTAATCTTACTTAGCTCTACTAAATCTCCTTGAGATTGCGCAATTAATGCCAATGCACTAAGGCTTGCCGGATGCATGTCATGAAGTGCCAATGCTTTTCTGAAATGTTGCACAGCATGGGGTATATCTCCCAAATGTTGAAATGATGCGCCCAAGTAATACCAAGCTTCGGCATTTTTTGGCTCATCGTTTACCCAATGCAAGGCAATTTCCCGCACATCAACCCATCGGCTGTTTTGAAAAGGCATCACAATCTGCATAAAAAACGGGCGTTTTTCTTCAGGTGCATCCCAAAAGGGTAAATCGTGTAATGCATTTAAGTCTGTTGACTCATGAGTCAACAGTGCTTTAATCCACTTGACAGGCATATTGTAATAATAAGCCTTACGTCCCGGACTTTTGAACGTGCTGATGCCAATCAGCTTGCCTGCATAGTCAAAAATCGGGCTGCCACTAGCGCCAATAGAAAATGCTGCTTCCGTTCGCACTACCTCTGCGCCATCCATCGGATATAAAGCTTTAATGTTACTTAATGCCACATAAGGCGCGGGAGAGTCTGTTGGCATTGAAATGGAAATCACTGGCTGTTCGTAATGCAGGTTATCTGAATCAGACATTACAACAGGCTTAAGATCAGCCCACTCAAACTTTAAAATACATAAATCGTGTTTCCAATCTGCCTGCAAGGATAAAGGCGCATATTCCACCCCCCATTTACTAATGCTGATGCCATTAGCATTCGTCAGTACATGGCAATTGGTCACCACATGGTCTTTACTGATTGCCACCCCTGTGCCAAAGCTATGGCCGCCAGACTTAGTAGTAGTGGTTACTTTAACCAAGGACTGTTTAAGATGGTATAAAAACTCATCTGTGGGTGCAGGCATATGTTCCGCATACACGTTAGGTGTCATCAATACAAAAAATAGTCCTAATTTATTCATACTTATCATGGCTGTTCACCCTAAAAATCTGACGCATCAGACTAAAATAAAGAAATGAAACAATTCGAAATGCATTAATCAAAACACTTTAAGACTTATTTTTGTATCACTGAAATCACTTTCCACCCAATACGGTTAGGTGTTTATCTACAGTTGAGTTACTGCCTATACTAACACCCCATACCGTAAAATAACTACTTATGTTGACACCTAATCACCATCATATGTTCCTGTTTTTATTCGCTGTTTTTCTATGACCACTCTATAAAAAAGGCCCAGCATAAGCCAGGCCTTTTTTATTGGTAAAGAATCTTTACCTGCTCCTAAGAGTAAAAGAGCACAATTGCTTGATTATCCGCATTAAACTTCTGCGGTTTCTTGCAAACAATTGCTGAGTTGCTCAATATCAACAATTTGGAGCATTTGCGCTTGCGAACCAGATAACACTAACTCTTTCACAACTTGGTTATAAACAGAAATTTCAGCGCCGACTGGACGAATCTGTTCTATTGAAACATCCATCATTTCACCTAGCGCATCAACCACCAACCCCACATAATCTCTTTGAATTTTAATCACCACAACTTCCGTGATTTTTTTATTGATAGGCTTCACCCCTCCTAACAACATAGAGGTATGAATAAGTGCCAGTGAGTTGCCTCTATACATTATGTACCCAGCCACAATATCTTCTTCACCACCTGAAATTGGCAGGTGCGTATCTACTTGAATCGCACTTGCTACCTGGCTTGACTTGAGTGCCAACCAGTTATTGCCTACATAAAAAGTGGCCAGTTGTAAGTTGTGGCTTCCATTATGGATAGTCTGCTGTACATAATCTGGCTTAATAGGCTCAGATTTCTGTAAGGCTTGCGTCTCTGCGCCTAAATGAATCAACACAAACGCAAACACCTCTTGCTGATAATGATCAGTGCTGCCTTTATACTCACGATACCCTGCGGATTTACTACATCCCACAGCATAGTTTTGCTGACGGAAGGTCACTATCTTGCACATAGATTGCCCGGATTGCAGCGCAAAAAAGTCATCGCTAATTTCAAACAAATCTCCTGCTGAGATATCAGGTGCGGTTGAAGCAATCACAGACTTGGCCGCATCTGTATAAACAGCAAAGCTGTTACCCAATAGGTTAGTCGGCTGGTCTTTGGGTAATACATCCTGCAACATCGTCAAGAACTGCGGAGTGGCATCGAACACAATACCAATACCGCCCAATACCTGACGATTATCGACGGCATGAATGGCTGTGGCATAAATATAACTAGGTAGATTGTTATATAAAGGTGTTTCAACAAAGTCTGACACCACATAGTCTTGAGCAGAACTTAATGCCAGCGCTTTTCTCACCCACGGCTCAGATAGCACGCTTCCTTGTAGATGCTGCTGTTGCGGGTTAGAAACGGCGATTACTTTTCCTTGCGTATCAAACACAATGATATTGCCATATACGGTGTACAAGCTATTAATATAATGTAGTAAAGACTGTATCTCAGCAGAGTCTTGTGCGCTCAGCTCTTTTTTAGCGAGTAAACCTCTTAACTTAGTGGTGAGGGCCCACCAGCGACAGTCATTGGCACGCTCATATAAATTGCGGTCCATGATATCAATGGCGAGTGCGGCCATATTCATGCTGTTTTGTAACACAGAGGCAATCACCGTTTTTTGTATATCCGCAATCGAGTTCTCAAAGATATGCTTAGTCAATACACCCGTATGTTTAATCTCACTCAGCAACACTTTTGACACCACGGCATCACTACTGCTTTTATCTGTTGCCTGCTGCACGTTGCCATTCCAAACTAATCGATTCAACTCACGCTGAATTTGGCTTGCGCTGACAGGAATATTTTTAATTTCATCATTAAACAATGTACCCTGCATGACAGAATCCAACAACGCAGTAGGTAAATCTATCGCCGCATTCGATTGCTGACTGAATATTTTTGCAAGCGGCACCATTACATGACCAAGCCAACCCGACCCATGATAACCCTGAAAGCCATCAGTTTCTCGTGTGCAGCAAAAGTACTCTACCCCTTCATAGCTCACCACACTGTAGTCTTGATTGGTCGCTAGTTTAAATTTTGTATGTAAAGCGACCTTGTCTGAGCTACTTGCGATTACCTTACCTTCTTTATTCAGCAAAGCAGAAATGGCTAGATTATCGTCACCTAATAAATTAGAAAAAATACCATCGCACTCGTTTTTGAATTTAAAACAAAGACAGATCACCCCTAAAGCACGCCCATCATCTGGCGACACAACACGATATGAATAAATCAAGCTATCTTGCTCAACAGGTAACAAATCGCTGTGTCTAAAGTTTTCTACATACGCATTTTCTGTATGTAGTGACTCCATAATCAACGGATCTTTAGACTGAGTAACTGGGTTACCTTGGTCTAATTGCAACACTACATTGCCTTGCGTATCCAGCAAAATTATATTGTGATAAACAGAATACTTAGCCACATACTGCTCAAAATGATCCAGTAAATATTGGCGTTTTTCACTCAGCATCTCTGATGCGGCATTAGTTTCTAGTAACTTCAAAAACGTACAGATATCATCATCTGTTGCAATAAAACCAATATCTGCAGTGCGCTCAAACAGATTACGTATCATGATATTGATGGCTACTTGTGCCTTAAACGCATATTGATGTAACGATTTTTTAAGCAGCTCCAAGCCCAATTGATTGAGTAGTGCACCTGTCAGCTGGGTAAACTCCTTACGGGTTTGAGACAGCTCTGTATCTAACTTAGCAAGCTGCCCTAGCACGGACAAATAATCCCACGCTACCTGTTGCTTTTGTAAATCATCTCGATAATGTTCAACACTTTTCATATGCCTAATCACTGCATATAAACGATCATCCACTTCAAAGCCCTTGTAATAGGTCATTCTGACTCACCTTAAGATTCAATCAATAGCTACAGCCAAACTATCTTTATTGTTGTAAGTTCACTGTTATAAAAAATGCTAAAAATACAAAAAATTTGGACGAAAAAAAGGCGTCTGATCACCAACCAACTCTTAAAAAAGAATGGGTTAATCATCAAGACGCCTTTGCCCTGAATTGCTTTTTAGTGCGAGCCGACTTTGGCTCTAAATTTTCTACTTAGTTTGATGCGTGTGTAAATCCACCGTTGGACATTCACCATCAAACAACTTGTTACAAATGCTTACATTTCATTAATCATATCAGAAAAATATCTATCGCAAACGGCTTATTCATTATCAACAAGATGTGGCTTAATTGGTGTCGTCATTGCTTGATATAGTGTTTTAATCATTCAACACTTATAAAATCAATCAAAAATATGACATTAACAACTTACACCAGACTCAACTTAACACCAGTATAAGCAGCACTTAATCCCAGCTTAATGCACCACCTGTCTGATACTCAGTGACCCGTGTCTCGAAAAAGTTTTTTTCCTTCTTCAGGTCCATCATTTCACTCATCCATGGGAATGGGTTATTCGCCCCTGGATATAGCGCCTCTAATCCAATCTGCTGGCAACGGCGGTTAGCAATGAAACGTAGGTATTCTTTAAACATGGTTGAATTGAGACCCAACACACCGCGTGGCATGGTCGCTTCAGCATACTGATACTCCAACTCCACCCCATGCTGCATTAAGGATTTAATCTCCTCCCTGAACTCAGGCGTCCATAAATGAGGATTTTCAAGCTTAATGGTGTTGATAACATCAATACCAAAATTACAATGCATAGATTCATCGCGCAGAATATATTGATACTGCTCAGCCGCACCCTGCATTTTATTTTGGCGGCCCAATGCCAGAATCTGCAGGAAACCCACGTAGAAGAACAACCCCTCCATAATGCACGCAAATACAATAAGTGAACGTAGTAGTTGCTGGTCTGCCTCTGGTGTACCTGTTTTAAACTCTGGGTCAGTCAAAGTATTGATAAACGGTATCAGAAAATCATCTTTTGCTTTAATGCTAGGTATTTCTTGGTAAGCATTGAAGACTTCCGCCTCATCCAAGCCTAGGCTTTCAACGATATATTGATAAGCATGGGTGTGAATCGCCTCTTCAAAACCTTGACGCAGCAAGTATTGGCGGCATTCTGGTGCTGTGATGTGTCGATAGGTGCCTAACACGATGTTATTTGCTGCGAGTGAGTCTGCCGTGGTGAAAAAACCTAAATTACGCTTCACAATCAAGCGCTCATCATCCGTGAGTGCAGTGCTATCTTTCCACTGAGCAATATCACGGCTCATCGATACTTCTTGCGGCATCCAGTGGTTGGCACAACCTGCAAGATACTTATCCCACGCCCAATGGTATTTAAACGGTACTAGCTGGTTGACGTCGGTCTGGCCGTTAATCATGCGTTTATCCGAGGCGTTTACACGGCCTGAGATAGAGGGTTGGTTTGCGGCTACGGGTGTTGTGGTTTGTGTGTTTGGTGTTGGCACTGGCGCAAGCTTTGGTGCAGCTGGCGCTTCGTAAACCTCATCTTCAAATGAGAGCATGTTTTTTCCTTAATTCTTTATTTTTTAAAAACCATACTTACCACCGTCATTCCCGCAAAAGCGGGAATCCATGTTGACTTTAAAAAGTTTAAAATCCATCCATTTAAGATGATTGAATCATTCCAAAAATGGATTCCCGCTTTTGCGGGAATGACGATTAGGGAAGTTTATTTGCCTATTGGCAAGATTCGCACTCTGGATTATCTATACTGCACATCTTGGGCGCTGCTTCTGGTGTGGCTGAAACCGCATTCAACTCACCACCGCTACCAGTAGATTTCTCCGCTGCAGTTGCCCCTAATGAGCGCAAGTAGTACGTCGTTTTTAGGCCACGTTTCCAAGCCAGCATATAGGTATCATTTAGCTTCTTGCCTGATGGCACAGCAAAGTACAGATTGAGCGATTGCGCTTGATCTATCCATTTTTGGCGGCGTGCAGCTGCTTCAATTAACCAGCTTGGGTCAACATCAAATGCCGTGGCATAAAGCTGCTTCAAATCTGCAGGTACACGGTCTATGGGGGCGAGTGAGCCATCAAAATACTTCAAGTCAGAGACCATTACAGCATCCCATAAACCGCGGTTTTTCAGATCAATCACCAACTGCTCGTTCACAATCGTAAACTCACCAGAAAGGTTAGATTTCACGTAAAGATTCTGATATTCAGGCTCGATACTTGCAGAAACACCTACGATATTAGAGATAGTTGCCGTAGGTGCAATCGCTACGCAGTTAGAGTTACGCATACCCACTGTTTGAATGCGTTTACGCAAAGCATCCCAATCCAGCGTTTTGCTTCTATCTACCTCTACATTGCCACCACGTTCATTTGATAGTAAATCCAGTGTATCCAATGGCAGAATGCCTTGATCCCACAAGCTACCTTTAAAGCTTGAGTAAGCACCGCGCTCTTCTGCTAACACAGTGGATGCCCAATAAGCGTTGTAACACACGGTTTCCATCGCACGGTCAGCAAACTCCACCGCTTCATTACTTGCATAAGGGATACGCATTGCATGCAGGCAGTTTTGGAAGCCCATAATCCCCATACCGACAGGACGGTGACGGTAGTTAGAGTTTCGAGCTTTGCCCACCGCATAGAAGTTAATATCAACCACGTTGTCCAACATACGCATGCCCACTTTAATGGTCGCCTGTAGCTTGTCGTTATCTAATACTAACTTTCCATCTACTTCTTTCAAGTGTTGTACTAGGTTGACAGAGCCTAAATTACACACGGCAATTTCCGTATCGGAGGTATTCAGCGTAATTTCGGTACAAAGGTTAGAGCTATGCACCACACCTACATGCTGCTGTGGCGAACGAATATTGCATGGATCTTTGAACGTAATCCAAGGATGGCCAGTTTCAAACAACATAGACAGCATCTTGCGCCACATTTGCAGTGCAGGAATGCGCTTGAACAGTTTAATCTCACCATTATCTGCACGGCGCTCATATTCAACATAAGCCTCTTCAAACGCTTTGCCATATTTATCATGCAGGTCTGGCACGTCTGACGGCGAGAATAATGTCCACTCACCACTCTCAGTCACGCGGCGCATGAATAAATCAGGAATCCAGTGCGCTGTATTCATATCATGCGTGCGGCGGCGGTCATCACCGGTGTTTTTACGTAAATCCAGAAACTCTTCAATATCTAAATGCCAAGTTTCTAAGTAGCCACACACAGCCCCTTTACGCTTGCCGCCTTGGTTTACCGCGACAGCAGTGTCATTCACGACTTTCAAGAATGGAATCACGCCCTGGCTCTTACCATTAGTGCCTTTAATGCGTGAGCCTAATGAGCGTACTGGCGTCCAATCATTACCCAAACCGCCTGCGTATTTTTGTAGCAATGCATTTTCTTTGATGCCTTGATAAATACCATCTAGGTCATCACTCACCGTGGTGAGGTAGCATGAAGACAGTTGTGAATGCAAAGTACCACTATTAAACAAAGTAGGCGTTGAGCTCATGAAATCAAAGCTAGATAGCACGTGATAGAACTCAATTGCACGGTCCTCGCGGTCAATCTCATTAATTGCTAAACCCATCGCAACGCGCATAAAGAATATCTGCGGCAACTCGATGCGGCGCTCTTCAATGTGCAAGAAATAACGGTCATACAAGGTTTGCAGGCCTAAGTAGCCAAACTGAAAATCACGCTCTGCCACAAATACTGCGCTCAATTTACTTAAATCAAACTGCGCTAATTTAGCGTCCAATAAACCGGCTTCAACACCCATTTTGATATAACGCGGGAAATACTCGACATAACGGCTTTTCATCTCATTTTGGCGTGCACTCTCCCCTAGCACTTCAGTGCGGATTAAATCTAGCTGCAGCCTAGCAGTTACATAGTTGTACGCGGGTTCAGTTTCAATCAGGCTGCGTGCTGATAAGATTAATGCTTTGCGCACCTCATCAAATGGAATGCCGTCATACAGATCGCGCACGGCTTGCTCTACCACAATATCAGGATTAACTTCTGCACCTAGGTCTTGGCATGCCTCTGCTACCATCGAGGTTAAGAGCTTGATATCTAAAGGGATAAGCTTTCCACTTACATTAACATTGAGTGTGTGGCTTGATGCTGGTGCTGTATGGTTTATCTTGTCTGCCGCACGCTCCGCATTACGCTTTTCACGATACAGCACATAAGCGCGTGCTACATCATGGTTACCATTACGCATCAGGGCAAGCTCAACCTGATCTTGAATATCTTCAATATGAATCGCACCGCCGGCAGGCAATCTGCGCAATAGTGCGTTATTCACCAACTGACTCAAAATAGCGACTTGCTCGCGCACACGCTGCGATGCTACGCTTTGGTTTCCCTCTACGGCCAGAAAAGCTTTGGTAATGGCAATCGAGATTTTATCAAGATGATAGGCAACGACATCACCATTACGGCGAATGACTTGCAGTGTAGGTAACGACTCAGAACTTAGTCCATTAGTATGACTGGAGCCATTGTTATTAGATGTATTGATATGATGTGAAACTGCATCATCCATTTTGATTTCCCTTTTCTCAAAGGGCAGGACACTTTTTATTCAGCGCAAATCATTTCCAAAAAGCTAAGACCAGAAAGCTAAGAAAAGACCGCTCGCTCAAATAAAAACCAGCATGGCGAAGTGAATGTGCAAAGACAAACCACTCCATCTGCCGAGGACACCCCGCCTCAAACGTTATAAAAGTACTTTTACACAATCAAACTTAAAGTTAAACCATGTAAAAAATGTCTACGGCAGGTCTCCTGGCTTTCAGGTCAATATATTTTGTCAGCCTTCCCACCTTGATTAAAAGGCAGTGGCGTGTCAGACAAAATACTCGCTGATTACAGTTGCGGGGGCAGCTTCGGCATTGCAATTTCAATGATAGAAATTGCGCACCGTATTCCCTATTATCTTAAATTAAGATTGAAATTTAAGAACCGTATGTGCTTACTATAACGCAACATGGTGGGTTATTTCAACTTAAAAACACAATATATAGCTAAATATTTAATATAAATAGCTATATATATGTTTTACAAGATATTATTTATTGAGACAGGTTAATCAAGAAAGTTAATGAATTAGGCTAAATTGCTTTCTTAATGTTTTTGCAACATTGACCATGTTCTGTAATGCCTGCCTTGTCTCATCCCAGCCTCGCGTTTTTAGGCCGCAATCTGGGTTAATCCAAAGCCGCTCAACAGGCACCACCCTAATTGCGTGGTACATGAGGTGCTCCATTGCATCAACACTAGGAACTCTCGGTGAGTGAATGTCATAAACACCTGGGCCAATTTCATTGGGATAATCAAATTCACCAAATGCATCTAGCAACTCCATGGCTGATCTAGATGTTTCTATCGTAATCACATCCGCATCCATAGCAGCAATGGCAGGCAGAATATCGTTAAACTCGGCATAGCACATGTGCGTATGTATCTGTGTACTGTCATGTGCCACACTGGCACTCAGCTTAAATGCACGTACTGCCCAAGCTAAATAATGCTCCCATACAGTCTTTTGCAAAGGTAAGCCTTCACGTAATGCTGGCTCATCAATTTGAATAATCGCAATGCCAGCTTTCTGCAAATCATCTACCTCATCACGTATCGCTAATGCTAACTGCATAGCAGTCGTCGAGCGCGGCTGATCATCACGGACAAAAGACCATTGCAGCATCGTAATTGGGCCAGTAAGCATGCCCTTTACCGGTCGGTCAGATAATGACTGTGCAAAACGCGCTAAATCAACTGTCATTGACTTAGGTCTATAGACATCACCATAAATCACTGGTGGCTTCACGCAACGTGAACCGTAGCTTTGCACCCAGCCATTTTCTGTAAATACATAACCAGACAATTGCTCGCCAAAGAACTCCACCATGTCATTACGCTCTGCCTCACCGTGAACCAGCACATCTAGGTCTAAAGACTCCTGCTCACGAATAGCATGTGTGATATGAGACCTAATTTCCACCTCATATTCTGCTAAAGATATCTCTCCTTTTTTAAGTGCCGCACGACTGGCACGAATATCACGCGTTTGCGGGAATGAGCCGATTGTTGTGGTAGGCAATAACGGTAAATTCAAACGTGCTTTTTGTGCAACTTGCCTTACCGAAAAAGGACTATCACGATGTTCATTCATCGTGTTAATTGAGGCAACGCGCGCTTTCACGCCGGCAGAATGCACCAACGTAGATTGATGACGTGAAGCAATCGCAGCGCGTGATAACGCCAACTCATTAGCCACTGATTCAAGCCCATGATTCAAGGCCTTAGCGATAATACTTAATTCAGCAATTTTTTCATCTGCAAAAGCCAGCCATGGTTTAATCTCTGCATCTAGCTTTACCTCATGCGCTAAGGTCACTGGCGTGTGTAACAATGAACAGCTCGGAGCTACCCACAAACGCTCACCAAGTCGTTGCACCCAAGGTGCCAATAAAGCGAGTGTTTTATCTAAATCGTTACGCCAAATATTACGGCCATCTATCACACCTGCAGACAATACCCAATGACTAGGGATTGCATTCACCCAAGGCCCAAGCTGCTCCGGCGCTCTTGCTAAATCTATATGAATGCCGTCTACAGGCAAGGTTGATATAAACGCTTGGTAGCGGGAAACATTCGCAAAATAAGTAGTGAGCAACAGTTTTGGACGCGAGGCTCTAAACCATGCATACGCACGCTCAAAGGCCTTTAACCAAACATCATCTAAATCTAACGCAAAAATAGGCTCATCAATTTGCACCCATTCTATTTTTCTAGCACGTAGCTCTTGTAGCAGATGCGCATATTGCTGTGATAGCGCATCTAACAAATCCAGCTTATTCACATTGCGTGCTTTACTCAAATATAAAAAGCTCACAGGGCCTAACAGCACAGGCTTCACATGTTTATCTAGTTTTTGGGCTTCATCTAGTTGCACTAAATAATCATGCGCATTAATCAAAAACTTAGTATCTTCATTAAGCTCAGGGACAATATAGTGATAGTTGGTATCCAACCACTTGGTCATCTCCATCGCTGGTTGTTCGATATTGCCACGTGCCATTGCAAAATATGCAGCTTCAGCTGAAATGTTCTTTGTGCCAAAAGGAAGCTTACCAAAACGGCTTGGTGATGCCCCAAACAGCACGCTGTGATCAAGCACATGGTCGTAAAGCGAGAAGTCGTTACTTGTGATAAAGCTCAAACCAGCGTCTTTTTGTTTTTTCCAATGTTCAGCACGTAGTCTTCGGGCAGTTGTTTGCAGTTCATTAGGCGATGATTCACCACGCCAAAATGACTCTTGTGCGAACTTTAATTCACGTTTTTCACCTATCCGAGGGTAGCCTAGAATATGGCTCTTAATTGTATTTTCTTTCATTTCTATTCTCATCTAAAAGCAAGATGCGCATTTTGTGCTGTGAAAATAATTTAATAAAGCGAAAGTTTTTATGATAAATTTGAATTAAATTCATATCAAAGTTAGATATAAAAACATCATGCTAGAAATTCGCCACCTAAAATCACTTAAAGCTATTGCAGAAACAGGTAAGCTTGGCTTAGCCGCCGAACGTGTATTTCTGACGCAATCCGCGCTCTCTCACCAAATTCGTGCATTAGAATCACATTATGAGATCACCCTATTCAAGCGCGGCGCTCACGGCCTGCGATTCACCCCTGCAGGGCAACGACTGCTAGATTTAGCCAATGAACTATTACCCCTAATCGACAAATCGGAGCGTGACTTAGTACGCTTAAAAAGCAACCAATCTGGAGAACTAAGAATCGTACTAGAGTGCCATACTTGCTTTGATTGGCTGACACCAGTGATGGATGTTTTTAGAAGAGCATGGCCAGAGGTGGAAATTGATTTAGTCGCAGGATTTCACAGCGACCCTTGGCACTTACTGCATGAAGGCAAAGCTGATTTAGTAATAGGCGGCTTACCAGAAAAAATAGGCGCGCTAGCCCACCAACCACTATTCAAGTTTGAGATTATGGCAGTCATTCCTCCAGACCATAGCAAACACAAGAAAGCTAGATTTCTAGCGGAAGACTTTACCAACGAAAAATTGATTACCTACCCAGTGCCTGAAGAGCGAATCGACATCATTCGCCATGTGCTCAAACCAGCAAATATTGACTTTGGAAGACGCACCGCCGAACTGACCATTGCCATTATGCAACTAGTTGCAAGCCGCAGAGGAATAGCTGCACTACCCAGCTGGGGCATCCAAAGTTATGTCGACCATGAGTATGTCATTGCTAAATCGATAGGGAAAAAAGGGCTATGGTCAGAACTCCATGCGACAGGCTCTCCAGAAACAATCGCGCTCCCCTACACAGTCGACTTAGTTAGTATTATTAAGAATACCTGTGCGGCCCATCTAAAAGGAATTAAGTTGTTAAATAATACTAATGCTTAACATGGCATTGAAAAATACATATGATTCAAATACTCATCTATTGTTAATCCGTTGCAACCACTAACGAAACCAATTTAACCACGACAGGCCTTACAAAAAGCACACAAATAAATGCAGAAGGCATTGCCAGCGTGTACGCATGAATCACGCGCTGTAAATAGCCAGCATTAACACCACTACTAACAGCAACGATGATTGCAGACATCAAGATCGCCATAATGGCAGCCATAAAAAATGCAAATACGAGATGTGAATGGCGTTTAGGTACTTTTATATTCATTGCATACTTTCCAAAGTAAAAATCATTACGTCACTTTAATCGCTAAGTAAATAAACCGATAGTAGACTAACGCTAACGCCAGTATCAATATAAACTATCGAATCACTATTTTCATTCGATAGCTATTATGGATACGTTAAGAAGCATTGAAAGTTTTGTGAAAGCCATTGAGGGTGGAAGCATCGCCGCAGGTGCGCGTATGCAAGGCATTACCCCAGCGGCAGCCAGCCAGAATATTCAAAGGCTTGAGACGTCATTAAACGCACGCTTACTTACACGGACAACACGTAGCTTAGCACTCACCGAAGCAGGTGAAATTTACTATGAAAAAGTGCGCCATGTCGTCAATGATATTGAAAATGCAAAATCGCTCGTCACAGAGTTTCATGGCGAACCCCAAGGTAAACTGAGAATAGCCTCATCGGCAGCATTTGGTCGGCATGTACTGTCTTCTATCATTCCGTCATTTACAGCGCTATACCCTAAGCTATCCATTGAGTTAATACTCACCGATCAAAATATTGACCATGTCAAAGAAGATATCGACATCAGTATTAGATTCAAACAACAATTAGAACTTGGCTTGGTTGCCAGAAAAATTGCCACTATTCCTGTTTTATTTTGCGCCTCCCCCACTTACATCGCACGTAAAGGCCAGCCGCATACACCTGAGGACTTACAGTTTCATGACTGCTTAATGTTCCGCATGCCAACCAATGGGCGGCTATTAAGCTGGGGATTCTTACGTGACGAATTGCGATTTGAAGCAGACATCAAACCATCCATTATCAGTAACGACATCAACTCATTAGCAGAGCTAGCCATTGCCGGCGCAGGCATCACAAGGCTTTCTGCATTTATTGCAAACCCACTCATCAAAGATGGAAAATTAATCGCATTATTTGCACAAGATATACAAAACAAAACTATTGCTAGCTCAGACAATGAGCCTTTGGAATTTTACGCATGTTTTCGGGATCACCACGCCATGACATTAAAAGTAAAAGCTTTTGTCAGTCATTTAATGGCCTCGACTCCACGTAAATGGTAAGGAATGTAACCGTCATAATCAAACACCAGCTTAATATTTAGCACTAAGCATGAAAAACTGCCTGATTCTTACCCGTCGCTTTTGCTTTATACATGGCTTCATCCGCAGCTAAAATCAACGTCTTAATGTTTTTAACTTGGTCGGGGTAAATAGCGATACCAATGCTAACCCCCATAACCACATCGCTTCCAGCGATTGTCATAATAGGTTCTTTAAGTGCTTGAATAATACGATTGGCCAGTACTAATAACTCACTAGGGTCATTAAAGTTATGTACCACAAGTGCAAACTCATCCCCACCGACTCTTGCAAGAAAATCAGAGTCTCGTAGCACCTCATTGATTTTAGCAACAGACCCAATCAAGGCATCATCGCCAACATCATGTCCATATTGATCGTTAACTAACTTAAATCCATCAAGATCCATATATAACAAACCCACTTTTTGCCAATGTCGATTAGCCTGTGAAATTGATTTTTTAAGATACTGCTCAAAATTTCTTCTATTGGGTAAATGGGTTAATGCATCATGCATTGCAAGGTAACCAAACTCTTCAGCAAGCTCTTGGCTAGATGACGCATGTTCAAATAACCAAATGGTTCTTTTATAGTTAATCAGCAAGATGGTAATAATGAGAATGACGACCATTAATGAGCCTAATTTCAAGCGGTTAATCGTCAGGTTCAGTTTTACATCCACCTGCTCCGCCTCGGCCTGCAGAATCTTATCTAATTGATTAATCTCAACAGCAATCTTATCTATCAGCACTTTGCTGGCATCGGCCGAAATCGTTAAATGCGGGGAGTATGAGCCAGCAGTGAGCTGAATTCTAAGCGTTGATTTAATAATGTTGGACTTTTCCTGTATTAGCTTATCTAGCGTAATCAGTGAAGTTTTGAAGCCAGTGAAATCTTCTTCACGGCTTTTTATTTGAGAGAATAATAAAGCAGTTTCTTCAGCTGAACGGTTATATGGCTCAAGAAACTGCACACTGCCTGTTAACAAATAGCCTCTGAGGCCTGTTTCAGCATCAACAATGGTGTTCATCAGCTTAACGACTTCGTAACGTGTATCTGAAATTTCCACTTTACGATTAGTGAGCGCCATCAAACTTTGTGCGCTAAAAAAAACCCACGACATTGCAATCAACAAGATGATTGACGCAACTATCGGCGGCAGTAAAATCTGCTTTCTGTAATTTAGAATAGTGGTAATGATAAGCCTCAGTTATTAAGAACAGAAAAGCTTTCTTTCTTAAAACACCAAAATCTACAGGCATCACAGCTTTAATTACACTGAAATCTCAAAAACATTATCTTATTCAGTCTATTACAGTATACATAAAGCACCAAAAATGTGCCATAAAGTATCTTCAGATTATATTGCACAACTTAAGTGCAATTCATCTCTTTATTATGCAGCACTCCCCTGTTTGAGCAAATCTATCCGCGATGGTTCGCTTGGTGTTTATATTACGTTTCTATTCACTATTTTATCTCGCGTGATGAATGCTAATTGCATGCAATTAAAAGATTTATTTCTACTTTTATATTTCGCTTAAATAAAATTGAGTGTAGATTACTAGTCGTAAGCAATATTATTTTCTGAACGAAAATAATATTGAAGAACAAAAAAAATCCTACAGAAATTGAGCTATCTTGACAAAACTTAGTGTTAAGAACCAATCGACCAAAGGCGCAGGGGCAGATTCAGGGCGTCAAGCTGGTGAAGCGAGATATCGAGCACTCTTTGAGTACGCGCCCGACGGTATTCTTATCGCTGATTCTCAAAGCTATTATCTAGATGCTAACCCAAGTGTTTGCAACATGCTAGGCTATACCCATGATGAGCTGGTTGGCATGCACGCGTCAGACATTGTGATGCAGAGCGAAATTCAACACATTCAACCTGCGCTAGATGCTATTAGCGCAAAATCTGACTACATGCGTGAGTGGCGATTAAGGCGTAAAGATGGCTCGGTATTTAGTGCTGAAATCATCGCCACCACAATGCCTGATGGCAACCTGCTTGGTGTCATACGCGACATCTCCCTGCTTAAAGAGCAACAACGTGAAATTTCCCAGCTTTCTCGTCTTTATGCCGCGTTAACTAAAATCAATCAAGCCATTATTTGGCTCCCTACCCGAGAAGAGTTGTTCAAAAAAGTATGCCAAATTCTTGTAGATGAGGGTGGCTTTCAGATGGCTTGGGTTGGCTGGAACGACACAAAAACCAATCAGCTAATGCCTGTTGCCTCTTGGGGTGATAAAAACAATTACCTAGCGAGCGTTAAGATTTACTCAGACGATAGGCATCAAGGATTAGGACAAACTAATTTAGTATTTCAATCTGGTGAGCCTTACATTTGTAACGATATCCAAGATGAGCCTGCAGCTCATCTATGGCGAGATGACTTAATACGCTTAGGCTTCCGTGCATCTGCTGTTTTTCCAATCCAGGTGAAGGACAAAATCAGCGGTGCGCTCAGCGTCTACACAGACCAAACCATGTTCTTTCATGATAAAGAAATCGCATTACTGGCAGAAGCCGCCGGTAACATTTCCTTTTCTTTAGAAAACCTGGAACGCGAGGAAAAACGCAAAGAAGCGGAAAGTATCGCTGAAAATGAATCATTATTTTCAGACATGATGATAGAAAGCATGCCTGGTATTCTCTACTTTTATAACCATGAAGGGCGCTTTCTGCGTTGGAATAACAACTTTCAAACGGTTTCTGGTTACTCGAATAAAGAAATTACAAAAATGCATCCATTGGACTTTTTTGCCAATGAGGAAAAGTCAGTGCTTGCTGAAAAAATTTCAGAAGTATTTACACATGGACAAGCCTTTATTGAGGCTAACTTGTTATCTAAAGATGGAAAAAAGACCCCCTATTTATTCACTGGCAGAAACGTTAATTTCAAAGGCATAGACTGCTTAGTCGGTATGGGCATTAACATCAGCGAACGTAAAAATGCTGAGTCTAAACTAGATGAAAGTGAACAGAAATATCGCGAGCTTGTAGAGTCTGCAAATAGCATTATCCTGCGTTGGAACGCACAGGGTTATATTACTTTTATGAACCTATTTGGGCAGCGTTTCTTTGGATACTCTTTTGAGGAAATTGTTGGCAAACATGTGATTGGCACTATTGTACCTACCACAGATAGTGCCGGCCGAGACCTACAAAATCTCATGCAACAGATATGCTTAGACACCAAAGTATTTGAACAAAACGTCAATGAAAATATACGTAGAAACGGTGAAAGCGTATGGATTTCATGGACGAATAAAGTAGTGCTCGATGCGCATGGTCAGGTATTGGAGATTTTGAGTATTGGCAACGACATTACCGAAAGATTACAAGCTGAAAAAGAAGTTAGAGAGCTAAATGCCAACTTAGAAAAACGTGTGGCTGATCGGACAGAAGAATTACAAAAAGCACTAGTGAGAGCTGAAGCAGCAGATAAAATAAAATCTGCTTTTTTAGCCACGATGTCACATGAACTTAGAACACCATTAAACTCAATTATCGGGTTTACCGGCATTATTCTACAAGGCATGGCGGGACCATTGAACACTGAGCAATCCAAGCAGCTTGGCATGGTAAGAGGCAGTGCAAAACATTTACTAGAGCTCATTAATGATGTGCTCGATATTTCAAAAATAGAGGCTGGTCAGCTAGAGGTTAATTCTGAAACATTTGACCTCGTAGCCTTAATTGACCGTGTTATTAATGGATTAAGACCGGCCATAGAGAAAAAAGGATTACAACTTCACACCTCTATCAGTCCCGATTTAGGTGATATCAATAGTGACCGCAGGCGTCTAGAACAGATATTAATCAACCTAATCAATAACGCGATTAAGTTTACTGAAAATGGAAGTGTCACCGTTGCTGCTGAGTTTTTAAAGGACTTTAAACCTTCGTTTAATGCGCCTCCTGCGCCATTTTTAAAACTCAGCATCGCTGATACAGGGATAGGCATAAAATCAGAAGATTTAGATCTACTATTTCAACCCTTCCGTCAAATAGATAGTGGGCTTTCGCGTGCGCATGATGGCACAGGGCTAGGGCTAGCAATCTGTAGGCGCTTATTAACGCTAATGGGCGGACAAATTTTTGCGGTCAGTGAATGGTCAAAAGGTAGTGAATTTATTGTTCTATTACCCTTACAAACTGCCATCAAATAAGGTGCGATGAAATCATGAAAAAAACCATCCTGCTAATAGAAGATAATGAGCAAAACAGCTATTTAACAACGTTTCTTCTAGAGACGCATGGTTTTCATGTGGCAACAGCAGCAGATGGTGCGATTGGGATTGATGCAGCAACAAAATTATTACCAGATTTAATTCTGCTTGATATTCAACTGCCTCTGATGGATGGTTATGCAGTCGCTAAAGCATTAAGAGAAATAGACGCTTTGAAACCTATTCCTATTATTGCTGTCACTTCATACGCGATGGTTGGCGACCGTGAAAAATGCTTAGCGGCTGGCTGTACTGGCTATATTGAGAAGCCAATTAACCCAGAAACCTTTGTGACAGAAATTTCAACTTTTCTACGGTCTTGATAAGCAGTTCAGGGAGATTTATGACGCATGTTTTGATTGTTGATGACAAGGAAGAGAACCTTTACTACCTGCAAGCGCTTTTAACAGGTAATGGTTACTTGGTAGAGTCTGCACGACATGGTGCAGAGGCTCTAACCAAAGCACGTCAAAACTTGCCTCAACTTGTCGTCTCTGATTTACTTATGCCGGTCATGGATGGCTACACACTGTTGCGTCATTGGAAAAGTGATGCAAGACTTAAATCCATCCCGTTTATTGTTTACACGGCAACTTATACAGAGCCAGAGGATGAAAAGCTGGCACTCAGTCTTGGTGCTGATGCCTTTATTCTAAAACCCTCCGAGCCTGAAGATTTTATTGCCCGCTTTCATGAAGTGCTATCTAAAGGTGTAGTCACAGCCCCAGAAGTGCCAAATGCCGATGATAACGAGCATAGTGACACGCTTAAAGATTACAGCGTCATCCTGATACGTAAGCTAGAAGAAAAAACACTTCAATTAGAAGAAGCCAACCGATTTTTACAACAAGACATAGCCAGAAGAAAAGAAGCAGAAGATAAAATCCAGCATCTGGCGTACTACGACTTACTCACTAACCTACCTAATAGGCTACTGTTAATTGATCGTCTACAACATACCTTAGCGGTTAGTGCCAGACATCTCAATCATGGTGCACTGCTATTTATCGACTTAGATCACTTTAAAACACTGAACGACACTAAAGGACATAGTGTTGGTGATTTATTGCTCATTGAGGTCGCAAAGCGCCTACAAACCTGTATGCGTGAGGGGGATACCCTAGCAAGACTAGGCGGGGATGAGTTTGTCGTGATATTACAAGACCTTAGTGAGGACCCATCTCAAGCAGCGATTCAAGCGGAAACAGTGTCTGCAAAAATTATTTCAGTGATTAACCTACCCTATTATCTAGACAGTTATTTACATCATAGCTCCGCTAGTATTGGCATCTGTCTATTTCGCAACCAAGCCATCACTGTTGATGAATTACTAAAACGTGCTGATATTGCGATGTACCAAGCTAAAAATTCTGGGCGTAACACACTGCGTTTTTACGACCCAACCATGCAGGCTGCTTTAGAGGCACGTACGGCATTAGAAGATGACTTGCGCTTAGCCATTAAAGAAAATCAGTTTAGACTCTACTATCAAATGCAAGTAGATCACGCTGGTAAGGTCCATGGTGCGGAAGCGCTTATCCGCTGGCAACATCCTCAAAAAGGATTAGTGCCTCCTTTGCAATTTATTCCACTAACCGAAGAAACTGGTCAGATTATCCCAATAGGAAAATGGGTAATGGAAGCGGCTTGTAAACAAATTAAGTCGTGGGAAAATGACCCAATTACACGTGACTTACAAATAGCCGTGAATGTTAGTGCATGTCAGTTTCACGACCCTAACTTCGTCTATCAAGTTAGCGAAATGTTAAGTCGGTACGCAATTAAAACTAGCCAACTTAAATTAGAGCTTACTGAAAGTCTTGTATTAGATAATGTTGAAGAAGCGATTATTAAAATGCATGCACTCAGAGACGTTGGGGTACGCTTCTCAATGGATGACTTTGGCACGGGATTCTCATCACTATCTTACCTAACAAAACTACCGCTAGATCAACTAAAAATCGACCAGTCTTTTATACGTAATATGAGTATGAATGATAGAGATGCCGTAGTAGTGCAAACCATTATTGGCATGGCAAATAACTTGGGGATAGAAGTCATTGCTGAAGGTGTTGAATCAGAGAGTCAGCGTGCATTTTTAGAAAAACATAAATGCAATCTTTGTCAGGGCTATTTATTTAGCCAACCATTGCCAGTGAGTGACTTTGAAACTAAATTAAAGAGCATGTATGAATCAGCCTAGTAAAAATCATGCAATATTCAACTATAGCTGTTTCCTCAAACAATTCGATGCTGTGTCTCATTGCACAAACTCTAGATTACGTGTCAGACCGTGAGCCAATGCTAACTCATACGTCAAAGCTGGTTACTCAGACGCGAAAGCACGGAATGACTAGATAGTAGGATGATTTAGTGGAATAGCTATATACATTCATGTTGCTGAAAAACCTAAACTGCGCTCAACTTTAATTAAATAAGCATTAAATTGAACGCAGTTTATCTAAGCATGGCGCTTACCAATTTTCAATCATCGCTTAACTACTTAGCTTATCCGACGCTAAAAAATTAGCTGACGTAGCGCCTACGACAATGGCTAGCACGTGATACATCGATGGAATATATGGAATAACACTTAGCTTTGAAATAAACTCAAAAGCAAACGCAACCATCGGTAGTATGAACAACCAATTTTTACCTACAATAGCGCCCCTTACTAAACATATCCAGCACAGCACGATCATCGAGGCCAAATGTATAAAAAATGCAAAATTAAACACATTAGCGCCAGCCTCTTCTAAACCATAAAGCGCAGATGAACTGGTACGTAAGTATGGTAAAAAATAAGTCGGCAACATAAAAATAATGTAAGTTGTGACAAATACTGCTGCGTTATCTAATGCTTTGTTCATCATTTAATCCTCCTATGTATTTGATTTAGCAACACTCATCACTCTTAGGCGTCGAGAAGGGTCATTAGGGAATGACCAGTCAATTGTTTGCCCCTCCTCCAAGCCTAGCAGTGCTGAACCAACTGGCGATAGCACTGAGATTTTCCCAATATCCAAATCGACATCCTCAGGAAACACAAGCTCCACCTCTCTACTGACGCCATTACTTTCATCTAAATAAACCACGCGGGTGTTCATTCTTACGACATTTGGCGGCACTTGGTCTTCCGGCATAACAACCGCCCTGCTCAACTCATACCCTAACAACCCGTGATTATCTAGCTTAGATAATCGAACAAAATCCTTATCTGAAATAATTAAATTTTCTAGTTCCATCGTAATATCCATACCATACAAAATTAATACGCCATCTCTATTGGCAAGGCTCAATCTTAATCTGTACGCATCATTTAAATTAGTCCATACAATTGAACATAATTGTTTCCTATAGCGCTACAATAAGCGCTATGTATGATTTAAATCTGATGATTATTTTTGCGCATGTGGTCAACGAGCAAAGCTTTTCTGCTGCCGCTAGAAAGCTTGGCGTTTCACGCTCATCCGTGAGTAAAGCAGTTTCAAAACTAGAACATGCACTTGGCGCCAGCCTGCTCAATAGAAGCACGCGACACCTAAGTCTGACTGAGGTAGGCACTGCTTTTTTTGACTATTGCACACGCATTAGCTATGAGGCTGATCAAGCGCATAAGATGATTGATAGCCTAAACGCCCAACCGCGTGGCGTGCTTAAAGTGGCCGCATCAGTTGCGTTTGGAACGCTACATATAGCGCCAGCGATTGGCGATTTTCTGCGCCATTATCCAGAGCTTGATATTGACATGACGATCACTGACCGGGTGGTTGATTTAACTGAGGAAGGTTATGACGTTGTCATCAGCGTTACTCGTGACTTGCCGCAAGCATTGGTTGCAAGAAAACTAGCGCCGATCCGACGTAAACTATGTGCGACCCCAGATTACTTTGAAGAATTTGGCACCCCGCTACTCCCGCAAGATCTCGTTAATCATAATTGCTTAGATTACATCCACTCTGGTGATAAGGGCTTATGGCGCTTTAATGGGCCAGGCGGAGAGGTTTCTGTGCCAGTCTCAGGCAGATTGCGTATCAATGATGACGAAGCTTTATCGCAAGTCGTGTTAGGCGGATTTGGTTTAGCCTTACTACCAACGTTTATTATTGGTAAAGAGATTCAAGCCAAACGCCTAAAATCTGTGTTGTCTGAATATATTCCTGTACATCAGCATGTATATGCATTGTATCTGCCAAAACGCAATTTACCTTTGAAAATACGCGTATTGATTGACTTCCTTATCGAGCGTTTTGGCACTGAACCATACTGGGATTTAGAGTAGCTAACAGCGTCAATTCCCCCTGAAACATTGACGCACTCTTCTCAGTCATGCATAAAAAGTAACAATATCGTGTCCAATCTTCAATTTTTCATTATTTTTTATCTTTTTTTACAAAGCAATTAGCTGACTAATATAAATTAGTGCTACGATGTAATCCCTCTCGACCCCTTGCCAAATAAGGGCTGGAGATAATCTCTTAACCATATTTAGGATATTCACATGAACAAATCTGAATTAGTAGCAAAAGTAGCTGCCGAAGCTGGCGTAACGCAAGCTGATGCAAACCGTGTATTAGACGCAATCATTAGCACTGTTGGTGACACATTGAAAGCTGGTGACAATGTTGCCCTTGTAGGTTTTGGTACATTCCAAGTTACTAAAAAAGCTGCTCGTACAGGTCGTAACCCATCTACAGGCGCATCTATCGAAATCGCAGCACGTAATGCACCTGTATTTAAAGCAGGCAAAACACTTAAAGACAAAGTTAACTAAAAGTTATGCTCAGCTAGCCTATCAGCTATATCATAGCAAGGCTTAACTACTGAGAATGTCTCAAAAAAATGACCGCAAATGCGGTCTTTTTTTTATCTGGCTATCATAGCAATGCACCACTTAATCAATCGTAAGTGCCATAGCACCTTAACAATAAATACTACTAAAACACTTATCTTTCACCTTGAATTAGCTACTGACAACGAAAATAATGCCACACCTTAAACTTAACAAACAACTGTAATAAAAATACATAAGATACTGTTATATATATTTAAATTAAAAAATAAACACTAATTCCAAAGTAATAATGTTAATTAAGTGCCTTCACACTTCTTGGTGTCACCCCATATTGTTGTTTGAAGGCCCTGCTAAAATGAGAAAAATCATTGAACCCCCAATGCAATGCAATCTCAGAAATCTGTTTACTCATAAAGCTTGGGTTAGATAAGTCTCGATAACAATTAGCCAATCGCTGTTTCCAAACATGACGCATTAGCGATAATTCTTCATCATGAAATAACTCATTAATATATCGTTCAGATAACCCTGTACCGGCAACAATACTGGCACTATCCAGTGCTGAGTTCGTCAGGTTACGCGCTACAAAATCTTTAACACGATACAGCGACAACGAGCGACTTCTAGAAAGGTGTATGTTTTGAGGGCGAACATTATTTAACGCTAGCGTAAACAAATCTAGAGCACTATCTGAAGCTGCACTAAATGCGTTAGATGTCATCTGATTAGCTTCTTTAGCTATAGATTGAATAAAGCTTGATGTCACTGCACCTATACCAATATCCGCTTTCATTTTCAATGCGGTGCAATGTTCAACACCAGCCACTCTTTCTCGCATTTGTTTGCGGGGAATCGAGATGATGAGTTTAGAGAAATTTTGGGGACAATAGATGCGATGCGGCAGCGTCGCATCATAAATCGTCATGTCTCCTGGTTGAAGATAAACCTCACGGTTGTTTTGCTCAAGCAAATATTTTCCAGAAAGTAAAATCACGCCAAAATAATTATCTTGGCTGTTGTAATGTGGCTCTTTAGGTAGTCGTTCTATATTAATGCTGCTTGAATGAATCACAGAAAGTCGTAAATTCTGCCAAGGGTAAATGGTCATCTCATTAAACAGCGCCCCATGCTTTGGAGGTGCAATCCTAACATTCGCATACTCTCGCCCAATTACCTCACTAAGCCACTCTTGCCTATGGGGCGCAGGTATATCTTCCGTTGATAACTTGATTGGATGGTGATGCAGCGGCTCTAGATTTAAATTTTGCTGATTCATTTATTTGCTCCATTCTGCACTCCTATCAGCATCATAACCCCATTACTAAAACGATGTAAATTTCAAAAACACCGTTTCAGTCAAATTTTCCATCCAGTTCAATCAAGCGTAATTAACCTAACTTGCTTAATCTTCATGCTTTATCTATTCATTACTTTGGAGAAACTAATGGCTCATCAAGACAAGCAACATGCAGGAAATATTGTACTCATCCGTGGCGCAACAATGTGGCTAATCATGGCATTGTTACTGGCATGGTGCATGGTAGGGTTAAATTTCGGGGTATATCCACTACAAGATATATTTGTTGGGAAATTCACACGCTTATTACAAGCACACATTGATTTCTTGCTAATGACAGCCTTAATCCTCGGGATATACGCAGCTAAAGTACCTTTACCTTGGCATGTAAACTGGGCAATGGTGATTGGTGCTTTTACGAACTCAAGCTTATTTTTGCTCATGGCCATTTTTCCATCACTAGATAGCCCTACTTCACCGCCTCCAGATCTATTCAAATATTACTTATTCGCAAGCATTCTCACCACCAGCTATGGTTTTGGTAAAGCCTCTGTGTTTATCTTCCGCTCAACATTCAACAGAGCAGATCATTAGCCTAATACTTTATATGCTCATGATGCGCTTATTGAGTGTTCTAAATAAAGATTGATGCCGGCATGAACGTATTGCATCTATACTTTATTCGCAAAGTGGTATATCTATGGTTGTCGCTTATGGGTCTAGCAATCGCTGTAGCCAACCCTAAAGTTACACTTTCACTTAATGTAGATAACCACATGTTTGTTATTGATATTACACAAAGCATGAATGTCAAAGACATGGAAATGAACAAGAGGCCAATAAGCAGGCTAAACTACTCTTTGCAATTAATAAGCAGGCAGCCTTAAAGAGCTGCCATGCGGTACTCGCTAGGATGCTGCCTTGAGCAGAAGGCCGCCCATGGTTGGCCTTCTGCTCATTAACCAAAGATGTTTATAGCGAACATGTCTATTCCAAATTAATATTTATGTTGCCTCAATGCGATCAAACCTTGAATTGATAATACATAATCATAACGACTTTGCATCAGCGGCATTCCAACTAAAGCACTCTTAGAAACATACCCGTGTGCAACTAAGGCCTCCACTTCATTAGACACCGATGCAACATTCAAATATTTACCATTGCGAACCATCTCTAAACAACTAACTTCATATTTAGCAAGGTCAGCTTTATCGCTCATGACTACATCCAATCAATGTATAAATCTTAACTTTCATCTTAAATATGCACTCTAGATCCCAATTCAATCACGCTATTACTTGGAATATTAAAAAAATCGACCGCACTCCCTGAGTTACGAGACATGAATACAAAGAGATCATCACGCCATTTTGCCATTGCCCCGCCGTGTCCAGAAATGATTGTTTCGCGACTAAGAAAATAAGACGTCGTGAATGCATCAATCGATATAGTAGGAATATCAATACCCAGCAAAGCTTTCGGTACGTCGGGTGTATCCATAAACCCGAAATACAGTTTTATTTGCCAAAAACCAGCCTCTAATGTTTTTATATCAAATCTTCGCTCCATTGGCACATTAGGCTCATCTGTAAACCCAACAGTAATAATTAAGTTTGTTTGATGTAGCACCTGATTGTGCTTGAGGTTATGCATCAGCGCTTGTGGCACATTATCTACATTTGCAGAGAGATATACTGCAGTTCTTTCAATACGTGCAATATCGCTACCAGCAATACTTTTAATGAAATCATCTAGTTTAGGATCATCATTATGAATGTTGCTTAAAAGAGTTTCTCTTCCTTGTTTCCATGTCCACATGATGACCACCATGATGACCGCAAGGACAATTGGGAACCAACCGCCTTTGAAAAACTTCACTGAGCACGAAGCAAGCAACATTACATCAAGCGCAATGAATATACTTGTAGCGCCAGCAGCAAGCCATAGAGGATACTTCCAAACATTTCGCACAACAAAATATGTCAGTATTGATGTAATTAACATCGTTCCCGTAACAGCGATTCCATAGGCTGCAGCAATTGCAGAGGAGTTCTGGAAGAATATGACAGTCATTATTACAGCAACTAACAACCCCCAGTTAATCGCTGGCACATAGATCTGACCAGACTCCGTTGCTGATGTGTGAAGGATTCTCATTCTAGGAAGAAACCCAAGCTGTATGGCTTGCCTTGTAATAGAGTATGCGCCTGAAATAACAGCTTGTGACGCAATGATCGTAGCAAATGTCGAAAGAACTACGGCTGGAATAAGCAACTCACTAGGAAATGATAAATAAAATGGATTGCTCACAGCAGATGGTGTTGTGAGTAACAAAGCGCCTTGTCCTAAGTAGTTAAGTGCTAATCCTGGGAACACAAGCCCTACCCACGCGATACGAATTGCAGGCTTTCCAAAATGCCCCATGTCGGCATACAGTGCTTCTGCACCAGTGACCGCAAGCACAACTGTCCCAACCGCCAGAAAAATGCCTGCTCCACGTGCTGCTAAAAATTCATAAGCATGTATTGGATTAAGAGCATGTAATATCTGCGGGTTATCAATAATGTTTAAAACACCAATACAGCCTAGCACAACAAACCATAAAATGACGATTGGCCCAAAAAACTTGCCCACCTTCGCCGTTCCATGTTTTTGGAACATAAATAATGCGATTAAAATCGTAATCGAAATTGGCATAACGTAGTGCGACAAACCCGGTGCAACAAGTTCTAAACCTTCAACTGCAGATAAAACTGAAATTGCGGGCGTTAGTATGCTATCCCCATAAAACAATGCCGCGCCTAGTACACCCAGCCCCAACATAAATGTCTTATTGCTAATATTGTTTTTTGCCGAGGACACAGCTAAGGCCAATAACGCCATCACACCACCCTCGCCTCGATTATCTGCGCGAAGTACCAATATCACGTACTTCAAGGTCACAATAAACATTAATGCCCAAAACACAGCTGAAATTGCACCGATGATGTTTGATTGAGTAAGCGCTATGCCTGTAGATTCTCCAAAGATTTCTTTAACAGTGTAAAGTGGGCTAGTACCAATATCCCCGTAAACCACACCAATAGCGCCAAGTGTAAGTGCGCCAATACTTTTAGATTGAGTTGTCATATGGATTGAATTGTCACAATGATGTAATAAATAATGATGAGAAACGCCATTACATCATTGAGCACATATCAATCACATAAACAAACAACCAGTATTTAAGAAGCAGCTAGTCTATAACCAATACCCGCCTCTGTAAGAATATACCGTGGTGTGGCTGGATTCGCTTCTAAGCGCGCACGAAGCCTACCCATGTGTATACGTAAATAATGAACGTCATTCACGTACTCGGCCCCCCAAACCTCAGTTAATAACTGACGATGTGTAAATGCCTTACCTGGCCTTTTAGCCAGTATAAATAACAGCTTAAACTCAATTGGGGTGAGATGTAACTGTTGTGAATTCAGGGAAACTGTAGAGTTAAATGTATCTATTTCCAAACTATCAACTTTAAAAACATCATCGCGTAAATACATCATCGAGACACGCTTTAAAGACGTCCTGATTCGAGCGACAAGCTCATTGACACCAAAAGGTTTTGCAAGGTAGTCATCGGCACCTGCATTAAAACAATCGACTTTTTCCTCTTCAGATTGGCGTGCAGACAATACTATTATTGGTATGTCTGAGTTTAATCTTACATGTTGAATAAAACTCAAACCATCGCCATCAGGGAGGTTTAGATCCAATAAAATCAGCTTGGGCTTTTGATGTTGAAATGCATTAATTGCATCTGTCAGGAGTGCTGTATTAGTGGTTTTAAAGCCGTGAGCGTCCAAACTAAATTGCAAAAACTCACTGATTTGTAAATCATCCTCTACAATCAATATTAATTCTTTATCAAGCATAAATTTTATCGATTTCTGGTGTTGCAAAGCTTAATGTGACACATGCACCATGATGCTCACGGTTACTAATCATTAAATCGGCATGATGTGCATTAGCAATCGCCTGAACAATAGGTAAGCCCAACCCAAATCCTTTACTGCGAGTTGATGAGAATTTTTTAATTTTTGTGATATTAAAATCATCATTAAAGCCTTCCCCACTATCCAAAATACTGATGTAAATACGATGATCTTTTTTACCAACCTCAATTTGAATGGCTTCTTGAGCATTTGAAGCCAGATTAGATAGCTTCGCATTATCGATAAGATTAATTAATGCCTGAATCAACAGATTAGCGTTTGCATATATCAATAACTCTTGTTCGTTGATAGTCACATTAAAATTTAAACCATCACCACGATCTTTATATAACTTCAACACTATCCCTATGATTTCTTCTGGAGATTCTAGCGCCATTGGAATGCTGTTTGAGGTACATGATTCAAGGCGCATTAAGGAAAGTATATTTTCAGTAGTTATTGCCAAATGCTGGGCTTGAGACGCAATCAATGCCGTTAAACGTTCACTCTGACGTTCACTTAACTTTACCGTCTTTTGGCCTAAAGCTGTGGCGGCGCCTAAAATAGAGGTTAACGGCGTCCTCATATCATGGGCTATTGACGCAAGTAAGGCATTCTGAATCGCTTCTTCATGTGCAATAAGCTCTGCCTTTTTTGCACGCTCTAAGTTGTTAAGCCGTTGATAAGCCATCGTAATCTGGCCAACCGAGTACTTAATCGCGTTCAATGTGTCTAGACTAGGCTCTGCACCAACATTACTTACAATTAAAACGGGATCTTTACTGGGCAATCTATTAAATGGAATCACCCAATATTCAGATGCTTCCCAATTACCAGTAAAAGGACCGATTGGTTTTCCATTGTCAGCAACCCACCTCATTGCATTAGGTGCGGGCAAATTAATCTCGCTTAAATCTGGACTAATAACAATCTCATTTTGACCGTCAATACTGCCAATGAAAATTTTTGTTTCAAACTCAATACTTAAAAGATGGCAACTCTCTTGAAAAAGAGTATTGATATCATCTGCAATCGATAAATGTTCTGCTAATCGCTTTGCAAAATCTGCACGCTTATATGCCGCCATAGACTCGCTAGTTTGAAACCTAAGTTTTTTCACTAATGAGGTAACCACAAGGGACACCAATAAAAAGCTAACCAAACTAGCAATGGACTCAATACTAGCAACTTGAAAAGTAAATCGCGGAGAGATGAAGAAATAATTAATCAGGAGAAATGCCATCAACCCAGTAAGACAAGCACTAAGGAATGATTGGAAATAAGCCACGGCAACCACAAGTAGCAAATAAGACATTGCTACGCCAGTCAACCCTAATATGCTCGAAAATTTTTGACTTAACGCAGTGGTGAGCGCTAGCATAATCACCACGAAAATCGCTTGAATGATTTGTGTTTTCAAATCCCCATCCCTAACATCACATGATACATGGCTGAAACAACGCTTGGATTAAATACTAAAACCACACAAATGTCATGTTAAAGCGCTTTATTATTGGTAATGCATACATTAGATGCTTTGCAACATGACATATGTGTAAACTGTACCTTAAATCAAAAGGGACTTAAAATAAAAAAGGACTTAGAATATCTAAGTCCTTTTTCATGCAACCCTTCAAGCAGGTAGTATCAATCTTACCCTGACCGTTGCCACTTGATTAAGTATTCGCAAGCTTACTGAACACTACCCTGTTGCACACCAGCCAATAACCATGCTGAATTAACGTCATTTGCGTTTCGTTGAATATGCCAAACTTCATCTATATTTTCTAGCATTTCATTGTTTTCACGTAATTGCCCAGTAAACCGTACGCTGGCAACCAAGTGCTCGCCTTCATTCACCGCCTCTAATAATTCAGCATTGATAGAAACTACTTCAGTCGCTTGCTGAGCATTACCCCGCTCTTGCATTTGCATGGAGATCTCTGCAAATATTTCTGGTGTTGTGTATTCACGAACATCATTAATGTCTTTTCTATCATTAGCTGCTTGCAAGCGAATAAAAGACATTTTGGCATTTCTCAAAAAGCTCTCCACAGGGAAGTCATGGGGAATATTGCCGCTGCTTTTTACAGAGGCGCCGCTAGCAAATGCTGCTTCACGCATTGCTTGTGGCGCGTTATATGGTGCACCAACGCCTGCGTATTGCATATTAGGTTGTTGTGATTTTCTGAACTTTCCTATTAAGAACATAATCGCTGCTGCTGCCGCAAGTGCCATTAAAATAGTACCGATAGCATTACCAAATGCACCTAAACCACCGCCTGCAAACATGCTGGCAAGGCCCGCACCAATCGCTAAGCCAGCTAATGGGCCAAGCCACTTACTTGCGCCAGAAGATGTTTGTTTAGGCGCAGCTTCAGGTGCTTTCTGGGTTTGTTTTGTTGGTACTGGCCTATTTTTACCAAAGCTGCCTCCTCCACCAAAGCGTTTAGCTTCGGCAACGGGTGATAACAAGCTCATGCAAGTCAAAGCAACCATCAATAACATCAAAAAACGTTTCATACATTCCTTTAATAAAAATAAAACATTAGGGCTTAACAAACTAACTTCACGGCAAATTATAAGTTAATTACAATTGAAAACGTAGTGATACCAGTACAAATCAGTAGCGTTTTTTGAATATAAAACTGAATGCCTGAGCTGGAAATTTTTAGATTCAACTTATATATAAAGTCATGTGGTGATAGTCAACAGGCCTGCATAAAATACAAGCCTTTGATTTAATTGGTAGGAGATGCGAGGCTCGAACTCGCGACAAACGGATTAAGAGTCCGCTGCTCTACCAGCTGAGCTAATCTCCCAGAATATTTATTATAGCGGCTGTTAGGGCTATCGTGTACTTTAAGAAACACTAGCGTGCTAAATTTTCAAAGTAATTTACACAGCCACTCCTATTACACTACAACTCATTCAGTTTAATCTTAAATGATAAAAAACCCGCAACGAAGCGGGATTGTTAGTTTTAATATTGCATGGTTACAAGTGCGCGTAACTTTTTGCCTGAATATCGTTGCCGTGATGTGCGTTTACGCATCCAAATAACGATACCAGTCAAACTGAGCATTGCCACCACCATGCCCATGACTGAAATCAATATTCGCCCAGGAAGCCCTAGAATTCGGCCTGAGTGTAATGGGAACTGTGCTTGCAAGAAAATGTCTGCCATCGTGCCTTTCCATGGTTGGCGGTCGCCGAGGTAACGGCTATCTTGTGCATCGTAATATAAGCGCTTATGCCCTACACCACCCGCGCCATGCCCATCTTCTGGCTTATAAAACTGCACACCGTAGATACCAAAGCTTTGGTTATACAAAACACTGCCTACGGGCTCAGCCCAACCACGATTTTTAGCTTCAGCCTGTGCTTTAGTGATTACTTCACCAAATTGGCTGGCTGGCGCAATAGGCTGATGTTTAGGGGCACGCGTACGTAAATCAAATGGCGACGGCGTCACTTTTGAAATGTTAGACATGGCTGGATAAAACACTTCACGGTATAGATTTAATGAGAATGCCGTAAAGGCGATAATAATCAATAGACCCCATGTCCAGAGGCCAAACGCACGGTGCAAATCGAAGTTAAGCTTATTTGCACCACTAGCCCAGCGTACTTTCCATGCTGGCTGCCAGCGTTGCCACCACGATTTACTTGCAGGCATGGGAAAGTCTGCGGTTGATAACACATCGTTAACTTCACCTAGCTGAGTTTCCAGAGCATAACTTGCGGTGACACGTCGCTTTGCTGGTAAAGTTAAGTAAAAACCGACAAAGCTGTCCAGCGTCCAAAGAATTGCAATAATGCCTAGCAACCAGATTCCCCAACGGTCTGTTCCCGACATTTCCGGCAAATGCAGTGTGTAATGTAGCTTGTACAAAAAGGAAACAAAGGTTTCTTTAGTAATTGGCCACACAAGCCCCCATTGGCGTTTGCCCAACTCATCACCAGTAGCAGGGTCGATAAATATCTGATTGAATCCAGGCTCGAACAACTGATCGGTGGCCGGATTACGTTTTGGGCTAACACCAAACCTGAGTGACTCGCCTGGCTCAATCCCAATTGGCAGATAGGTAACGCGCACTTCTGGGTAGCGCGCTTCAATCAGCTTGGCAACCTCAATGGGTGAAATAGCAACACTAGTGCTGCTGGCCTCCATTAAATGCGGATTCAGCAAGTCATCTAACTCATGATCCCATGAGATTACCGCGCCAGTGAGCCCACTTAGCACTAAAAACAGAGCGATTAGTAGACCAACATAGCGATGGAGTAATGTGAAAATAGAACGCATGATTTTTAATGTGGGCCTTTAAAAATCTATCGTTGCTGATAATAGTAACGTACGCGGATCACTACGATTTAATGTTCCTGCGCCAGGGAACGTTGTCCAATAATTTTCTTCAAATAGATTTCTGATATTGGCGCGCAGAGTAAGCATTTGACCACTTGCTACCATCGTCAAATAACGTGCACCAATATCTAGCGTCGTCCAGCTGTCAAGACTTTGAGTGTTGCCTGCATCTGCGTATTGCTTACTGGTATAGTTAACACGAGCATTCAGTGTTAAATTATCCAAAAACCCTGTATCCCACTCGCCACCAAAAGTAATGTTGGTACGTGCTGCACCAGTTGCCATGTTGCCGTTATTAATACCGTTAGCTGTTTTGGTCAGGTCTGCATCAAGTAGCATGATACCTCCTAAAAAGCGTATACCTTGCCATGGCTCACCAAACACGTTCAATTCAATGCCACGATTACGCTGCTCGCCGTCCACCGTAAATGTATTCGTCGCAGTGTTTGCAATAGCAGATGCTTGAGTAATATGAAAAACACTTAAAGTCGCAGCAAGTTTTCCCCAATCAACTTTAGCACCTACTTCATGTTGTTTAGAAACATAAGGAGATAATACTTGGCCAGAATTATTGTAGGTTGCTCCAACCGTTGTTCCCTGTTGCAATGCCTCAATATAATTACCATAAAGTGATACATTGCTGACAGGTTTCACAACAATGCTCACGGACGGCGTAAGCGCACTTTCTCTGTATTCTGAGGTGGTTGCACCTGTCACTATGTTGTAGTTTTCAGCTTTAATCTCTTGTTGTCTTAAACCCAAAGTTAACTGTATGCGATCATCTAAAATAGATAATGTGTCAGCTATCGCATACCCGTAAAAGTCTGTGTCACTTGCTTTCTTGCGCGATAGTGAAGGAATAACAGGTTGAGCATTAAAGCTTGGATTGTAAATATTAGATTGTCTGGATCCCAGCTGGATTGAGCCAACGCTGGTTCTCACTGCTTCATAAGTTGTCGCATTTAGCACTACTTGATGATGAATAGGGCCAGTTTCGAATTGGCTGCGTATCCCCAGCTCTGCTGTAGTGCGGTCAATACCAGTATAGTTAAGCTGACTTCTGTTCAAAAAATTTCCATTCGTCTGCATTGAGCTGCCAAAATCTAATATTTGCTTCCAATCAGTATGGCTCTTACCTCCAGCGACATAAATATTTAGATCAGGTGTAATATCAAATTCGCCACGTAACATACCGTAAGAGTCGCGAAGTTCCACCTTATTCCAAGGGGACGCATAACTCTTATTGGCATTTGGTATATCTGCAACTGGTACACCAGTCGCCGCACTAATTGTACTATTGGCCCGGTCGGTATTTATTTCTTGATAGCCGTAATCCATTGATAGCCTTACACGATCACCTCGATAATCAAGCCCCAGTGTGCCAGTGCGAAGTCTTTGTGACTGATCATCAACAGCGGTATCACCACCTCTATAAAGTACATTGGCACGAACGCCAAATTCTTTATTCTCACCGAACCGTCTGCCAATATCCATTTGCTGCCCGATTTGTGAATCAGAAATATAGCTGGTTGTCAGTTGAGTTAAAGGCTGATCATCAGCACGTTTGGTGACCAAATTAATTGCTCCGCCAGTGCCGCTGGGTGAAATTCCATACAAAAATGCAGCAGGTCCTTTCAACACCTCAACGCGCTCAATGCCAATCACCGTGCTCTGATTATTTGGCGCAATACCATACAAGCCGTTAAGTGCAATTGAACCATTGCCAAGTAAAAAACCACGAATATTGAAAAAGTTAGAGTAGCCAGAATTTGATGGGTCTACATTACGAATAGATGCATCATTAGCAACTAAATCCGCCACTGATTGCGCCTGCTGATTTTGAATGGTTTTTGCGGTATAGCTGGTCACTGCAAAAGGTGTATCCATCATGTCGCGCTCACCTAAAACCCCTAATTTAGCACCGCGTGCAACTTGTCCACCAGCATAAGGTTTTGATATATCCCCAGGTAACTGGCTAGCTGCTGCACTTACTGCTACCTCTGGCAAAGTATCCGCTTTATTCACAATAGCTATGCGCTTTATAACTATCGCTCCATCTTGAGTAATAGGTTCTAAACCAGTACCTTCTAAAAGTCGCTGCAAAACCAGTTGGCGCGAAAGTTGGCTATTGATGGCTGGGACAGTTTTTCCTTTTACCAATGCGGGGTCAAACGTCAGCGTAATGCCCGATTGCTTTGCAAGTGCATTTAAAGAGTCTTCCAGCGACCCGGCTGGCAAGTTGTATGCATGCACTTGGCTATCTGCAGCATAAGCAGATACTGAGTAAGACAAATTAAGCGTAGCAATAGCGCCAGATAAAAGCAGCGCTTGTATGGCTGCTGAAATCGTACGGGGTAGAAACTGGCGAGTACTGACTTGCTGGTGCTTGCTCATTGGGAAATGTGACATCACATTTCCGCAATCTACGCCATTGCCAACATGGTCGTTGTGGTGGTTGCGCATGGTTAAAATACCTTTTAAAGAATGAGATAAATAAACGTATGCCGAACAACGTTGAAAAAACCCGCAGTTTTTTGTGATTTATTTTTAAATATTTTTATCAGCAATGCTATTTCTTGCTGATGACGATAGCCCTATTCTGCTTATTTATGCTGACAGGTAATGTTCGACTAATCGCTTTAAGCGCGTGCGCCACAGGCTCTTCTTGACTCAACTGAAACACACCTGAAACCGTAAGGTTGGCAACATCTGCCTCGCAGATTATTGATATATCCTGATAACGCGACAGCTCCGCAACGAACGCATCTAAACGCATTTGCTTAACGACCAACACACCATCTACCCACGCCATCGGATCCATATTCAGAACTTGGCCTGAAGGGTTGATTTTTATCGGCGCAGAAACGCCATCATGCATCGCATAAGACTCATTGGCATAGGCGCGAACTGGTGCATAGTTGCTAGGATGTATCGCAACAACTCCCTCAGTCATATGCAACTTGGTGTTAGATGCCTGCTGATTCACCGAGAATTTAGTGCCGATTGCCTCTAACGCTGTGTGCTCGGTCTTGACCCAAAACGACCTTCGTCCGATCAAAGACTCAGTGTCTTTACTGGTTTCTATATATATTTCGCCACGATGCAATACGATTTCACGCTTGAATAATGAAAACTTCGCGTCAATTTCAGAGTTAGTGTTCAGCACAATCCGCGTTCCATCTGCCAATACAACCGCCTCTCGTTTACCGATATTCGTTGCATAATGAGCCTCTTGCTGCCATGGCGCATATTGATTAGCAAGTAAAGTAGTTGCCGTGATTGTAATAGCCGCCAAGCTCAGCATCTTTAAAGTGCGGCGACGTGAAGTAAGCGCGCTTCTTTGCTTATCTGCAATAGACAAAGTCTCTGTGACGATTGATTTAGACGCTGCGGGTAATTGATGAAAGCCCTGCTCTACCGCATTTAATTTCTGCCAAGCAGCTTCATGCAAAGGGTTTTGCGCCCGCCAGCTTAAAAACTGCTGCATGTCCTCATTGCTCGCCACCCCTGAGCTTAGTTTAACTGACCAAGTAATTAAGGCCTCGTACACCGCTGGTGGAATATCTACGCCGCCAGAACTTGTAGCGCTATTATCGGGAAATGGACTAGGAGAGTTCAATGCAAAAGCCATCTAATTAAGAGTATGAAAAGCTCACAGCCCATTGCTGCAAGTGCTCAACTAAACACAGAGTCTAATCGGTTGGGCGGTATGTCGCAAGTTAATGACTTTTTGTAAGCACATGGCGTAATGCATCAGCCATATGACTTTCTACTGTGCGAAGCGATACGCCCAATTTAGTAGCAATTTCCGGATAAGTCAGCCCTTCTAGCCTCGACAGCAAAAACACACGACGAACATTAGGCTTCAACCCAACAAACATTCTGTCTATATGTATTAAAGCTTCTATAAAAACTAATCGTTCTTCAGGTGAAGAGATTAATTGCTGCGGTAAATGTGCAATCGCCTGTATATAAGCTTGCTCCAACTCTTTTCTACGGATATGGTCTACCATCAAGCCGTGAGCAATCGTGCTTAAAAAAGCTCTAGGCTCATTAACATGGGCAAGTGTGGTTGATTTATCAATCACACGTAGGAACGTGTCCTGAGCCAAGTCATTAGCATTGTGTATACAACCCAAGCGACGTTTTAACCAATTAACCAGCCAGCCATGGTGGGAGTGATACAGTGTATGAACTTCTTGCAGAAGGGATACATCCACAGTTGACATGTACAGCCTAATAAACCCTACCGGGTTACAAATGATAATGATTCTCATTATATTCCGTATAAGCACAACTGACAATACGAATTTCTACTACGCAAACCGTTGGATTTAATATGGATTTATTAACAAGATGGCACTAGATAACAGCGTAACATTTGCAAACCAACAGACCTAATGCTCTATGTTACAGATATCCTAGATAGGCTTTGCAACAGCGTCGTTAATGATTCTAACAACCCAAACCAGTAAAAAATCAGACTGGTTTTTAAATAACGGCATGCTTTAAATATTAAGTGGACAATATAACGTTACTGGCATTTATTGGATAACACAGTCTTCAACCCCAGTGTTGCCACCTTTAAACTCAGGCTCAAAATAGAACTTATGAAAGCTCCACTGCCCTTTTACATTCTTCTTCATTTCCGCAATCCCAGTACCATAGTCTTTAGTGGTTTGGTCTTGTAATGCAAAGTGCATAGCGACATGGTGGCCATTTGCTGCTGCGTGGCCAAGGTAAGTGCCATACTCAGGTACTTCAAGCTTAAAGTCATAACTGGCATAGTTTGCTTTGCTGTGCTCTGGCTTTAATCGCATGGTGACCGTGCCTGTATACTTACCCTCATGTGCATCATCACCCACACAGTTGTATACACCACTAAAATCCGTCGTGTTTACAGCTTCAGCATGGCTACTGAAGCTCACAATCAACAATAAAATATAGGTAACAAGTTTCATATCTTAAGCCTGATGATAGTACAAAATATTATTGCGTTAAAAATCTTGACCGCATGATTTCTAAGTTTAACTCTTCCAAAATGGTCGCAATCCGTTCTGCTGCATTTTTACGAGGTTGGCCAGTGTATTTGGCAATGATTAACTCATTTTTCATGGAGTGTTCCCACCCTACCAACTCTGTCACTGTCACACTGTAGCCTGCGGCTTCCAGCTGTAAACAACGTAACACATTGGTAATTTGGCTACCAAACTCACGCGTATGAATCGGATGGCGCCAGATTTCACTTAAAGAGGTTTTACCAAAACTTTCATTTTTATGCTGCCTTAATACTTCGGCTACTTCCGCTTGGCAGCATGGCACTAACACCATATATTTTGCTTGTTTTTTTAGTGCAAATTGAATCGCATCATCGGTTGCAGTATTGCATGCATGTAAAGCCGTAACGATATCCACTTTATGTGGAATCACGTTTGAGCTGATAGAGTCTTCTACCGTTAAGTGCTCAAAGCGCATGCGTGCAAAATTAAGTTGCTGTGCAAGGTCTTTGGATTTAGCGACTAACTCCGCACGCGTTTCAATGCCAACTACTTCGCCGGCATCCAGTTGCTTAAGCAACAAGTCATATAAAATAAAACCAAGGTAAGACTTACCAGCACCGTGATCTACCAAAACAGGATTAGCGTTATGCGTTAAGACATCATTGAACAAAGGCTCAATAAAATTCACCAAGTGATAAACCTGCTTGAGTTTACGACGGCTATCTTGATTAAGCTTACCGTCACGCGTGAGGATATGTAGCGCTTTAAGCAGCTCAACAGATTGATTAGGTTTTATTTCTGGAATATTTTGCATATTGCTATTTTAATTGAAAAAATATTTTTTATCTGGCTTGTCGTCAAACAAATAACGACTGCGTTTTGTATACTAAGAACACTTAACTTGTGTTCCGCAATAAAAATCCAACAAAACAAGATAAGGAAATCATCATGAAAAACGCATTATCAATTACGGTTACTTTGTTCACTTTACTTGCATCAGCATCAGTCATGGCCGACGATACAACCAACACTAAAGTAAATTTAGACAAACGTGGTGATCGCATTGAACGTCGCCTAGATAACAAAGGTGATCGCATTGAACAGCGCTTGGATAATCGTGGCGATAGAATTGAGCGCAATCTTGATGCTAAAGCCGACAAAGCACATGAAAACGGACATGAAAAGCGCGCTAACCATTTAGAACGTAAAGGTGACCGTGTTGATCAACATTTAGATAAACGTGGTGATCGTATCGACAATCATTACGACAGAAAAGGTGAACGTATCAACAACCGTCTAGACCATCGCGCTAATCGTAAATAACGTCAGCGACTATAATATGCCGATGGAGCGCGATTTCGATAAACAGTATTTCAGCATGGATCATTTTCTAGCGGATATTGAAGGTCGCGCTTTTCGCATGGCACAAATAGCCACTGGTAACCGTGATGACGCACTAGAAATAGTACAAGACACCATGATGAAATTGGTGCAGAAATACAGTCATCATCAAGCTACCGAATGGAAAGCCTTGTTTTACAGCATACTGAATAGCCGTATTCTGGATTGGCATCGCAGGCAGTCTGTACGCAACCGCTTTAGAAGTTGGCTGAGCTGGAGTGACGACGAAGATGAAGTAGTTGAGGATACGCTAGCACAACACCCAATTGATACCAACCATGAACCTGACATTAAACTACAGGACACGCAGTTCATGACAGGCTTAAACACGGCATTAAGTGCACTACCCTTGCGACAACAACAAGTATTTTTACTTCGCGTGTGGGAAGGTTTAGATATCAACGAAACTGCACACATCATGCAATGCTCTACGAGCAGTGTAAAAACACATTATGCGCGAGCATTAGAAAAGCTACGTGAAAAGCTAGAGGATTACCAATGAGAATCGAGCCATCAAAATTTGAAACCAAAGTAAAAGCCAACTTGGATGCAAGCGTTTATGCGCTTGATAATGAAACGCAACAAGCCCTAACGTCTATTCGCAAAAAAGCACTTGAGAAGCAGCGCTCAAAATCGCGATTAAATTTCAATGCCTGGATATCAAATACTCATGTTTCAAATAGATTGGTTTTGAATACATGGATACCAGCAGGTGCGTTTGCATTATGTGCTTTGCTGACCGTGCTGGTAGTTTACAGCCCTGATAGTATTGATGATTCAGCACAACTCATTGCGACGCAACAAAGCGTCAATCATGATCTATATGAGCAAACCGCAATGCTAGAGCTACTCACGCATGCAGAAGATTTAGAAACTGCAACTGACCCAGATTTTTATGTGTGGATGGAAGAAGTATTGGCAACCGAGGATACAGATAATGCCGTTTAAGTTATCAAGCTACAGCTTACTATTACTCTCAGCCTTAAGCTACAACACGCCTGCACTAGCAGAATCGACCCCGCCTTTAGATTTAATCGAACTGCTTGGCGAAATAGATGATGACAGCATGCTGGAGGCTGCGCTAACAGAACTGGAACAAAAGCAGGCTAAGCCTCAAAGAATTAACGCCGTGAAAACTAATACTGTAAAACAAAATAATAAACAAAACTCTGACATGGCCGCACCTGCAGGAGGTAACAAAAAATGAATCTATCTATCAAACATCACCATCTTGTAATGGGATTAACATTATTACTTTGCCTAGCTTTATCCCCAAAAAAAGCAATGGCAGAAGGCATTGCTTGGGATGACTTAAATGAACAGCAACAGCAAACCCTAAGTGGCATCAAAGACCGTTGGAATGAACTACCTCCTCATCGACAAGAAAAACTGAGCAAAGGTGCTGAAAAATGGGCGAATATGCCACCTGAACAAAAGGAGCGCGCTAAAGAAAACATCACACGCTTTAAAAATCTTTCTCCTGAAGATAAAGCGCTAGTGAAAGAACATATGCAAAAGTTCAGACAATTGCCAGCCGAAAAACGTAAAGCTTTACGCGAACGCTGGAATAAGATGTCGCCAGAGCAAAAAGAAAGGTTCAAAAGCCGAATCAGGAATATGAGTCCTGAACAGCGCCAAGAATTACGTGAAAAAATCAAAGAGCGCAAATTAGAACATGCGCAATAATCGATTACTTAGATAAATAATCAGTGAGGACACACAGATAAAAACTTGAATTGAAGCCGTCAATGCTAAAATACTGAAATTAGTTAAAAGCAATTTTCGTTTCATCATCGCGATGATGATTTGATAAAAAGCTTAAGACACTGCACTTTATGCAGGTCAAAACTTTTGCAAACCAAGACTTTATGTAAGCTCATATAAGCTAAGTCGAAGGCAGCAGAATCAGAATTATTGAGGGAATGAAATAGATGGCAATTCAATGGTACCCGGGTCACATGACCCAAGCGCGTAAAAAAGCCGAAGAGACCATGGAGTTTACCGACATGGTGATTGAGGTATTAGATGCTCGCGTACCCGCCGCCAGCCATAACCCAATGATTGATGAAATGCGTTTATTTCGTCAGCGTCCGCAACTTAAGATTTTAAATAAAGCAGACTTAGCAGACCCAGCCGCCACCCAAGCTTGGCTAAACTACTTTAACGCGCAGCCTAATACCAAGGCTGTGGCGCTTTCCTGTAAAAAAGCGGGTGATGCTAAGAAAATTCCAGCAATCTGCAAAAAAATCACGCCACACCGCGGTACTCATTTAAAACCATTACGCATGCTGATTATGGGCATCCCCAACGTAGGGAAATCCACACTGATGAACGCCCTGCTCAATCGCCGCGTGGCGAAAGTAGGTGATGAGCCTGCTGTGACTAAAAGCCAACAACGTTTTGACCTAGACGACACCATGAGCATTACCGACACCCCTGGCATGATGTGGCCTAGAATCGCTTATGAGTCTGATGGCTACATGCTGGCTGCCAGCCACGCGATTGGTAGAAATGCGGTGATTGATGAAGATGTCGCTACATTTTTAGCCAACAATCTATTAAAGAGCTACCCTGCTTTGGTGAATGCGCGTTACAAACTAGACGCGATGAAACTTGATGTAATGCAAATGGATGGCGTTGACTTGCTTGAAGCGATTGCAAAACGTCGGTCTTACAAGCGCCATGATGGCCTGTGGGATATGGAAAAAACAGCGGTTGCATTTTTAACGGATTATCGCAGTGGTGCAATTGGCCGTGTAAGTTTAGAAACGCCATCATCAAGAGCCACGATGGTAGCTAGCACACAAACAAACCCAACTAACACCTCAGAACAAGTCTCGGAAACAGACGACACATCTGACTCAGCTCAATAGTAATTTGTCATGTTAAATTCAATGAATACGCCTCAGCGTGAGGCGGTAAAATATTTGGACGGCCCGCTACTGGTATTAGCCGGTGCTGGCAGTGGAAAAACCCGTGTGATTACCCAAAAAATCAGCTACCTGATTAATGAGGCGGGCTATGCTCCAAAAGAAATTGCAGCGATTACGTTTACCAACAAAGCCGCAGTAGAAATGCAAGAGCGTGTTGGCAAGCTGATGCAAGGCACCAACATCAAAGGCCTCACCATCGCCACATTTCACTCGCTAGGGTTGCAAATGTTGCGCGCAGAGGCGGCATTGCTTGGCTATAAACCGCAATTCTCAATTTTAGATTCATCTGATAGCTTTAAAATTTTAGCGGACGTACTTGCCACCACAGATAAGCAATTATTGCGTAAAACGCAATGGCAGATTTCTAGCTGGAAAAATGCTTTTATTAATCCAGACCAAGCTAAAGCACAGGCAGATGAAGAGCTTACCCATGCTGCAGCCAAGGTTTACCAGATTTATCAGCAAACTTTAAAAGCTTATCAAGCCGTAGACTTTGACGATTTAATCAAACTACCCGTTGAGTTGTTTGAACAGCATGAAGAAGCGCTGAGTAAATGGCAGCGTAAATTGCAATATCTATTGATTGATGAGTACCAAGATACCAACGCCTGCCAGTACAAGCTGGTAAAAATGCTCACTGGCTTACGTGGGCAGTTTACCGCTGTGGGTGACGATGACCAGGCGATTTACGGCTGGCGCGGCGCGGATGTTGAAAATCTACGCCAGCTCACCACAGACTTCAGCAAGCTTAAAGTGATTAAGCTTGAGCAAAATTACCGCTCTACTGTACGTATTTTACGTGCAGCTAACCAAGTGATTTCAAATAACCCAAAGTTGTTTGAAAAGAAACTATGGAGCGAGCTCGGCACTGGAGAAATGATTCAAGTGACGGCAGCCATGAGCGAAGAGCATGAGGCCGAGAGCGTGGTGATGAAACTGCAAGCGCACAAGTTTGAAAACCGCACTTACTATAAAGATTATGCGATTCTTTATCGTGGCAACCATCAAGCGCGTATCTTTGAGCAGCATTTGCGCAATCAGAAAATCCCCTACACGGTGTCAGGTGGGCAGTCGTTCTTTGATAAAGCAGAAATTAAAGACTTAATCAGCTATTTACGACTAATTGCCAATGAGGACGATGATCCTGCATTTATCCGTGCTGCCACCACGCCTAAAAAGGGAATTGGCAACACGACGCTGGAACGTTTAGGCGAATACGCAAGCGCGCATAAAATTTCATTATTTGCAGCAGCTTTTGAAGGTGGCTTCCAAAATGAGATTGGCAATAAACAGCTAGAGGATTTACTCAACTTTTGCCAGTACATCAACAAACTGCAAGATCGTGCCGTACGCGACCCTGCGAATGAAGTGCTGAATGATTTATTAGCCACCATACAGTATGAAGCGTTTTTATATGACTCTGAAGAGCCACGCGCTGCAGAAGTTAAATGGACCAACGTGCTGGACTTTACTGGCTGGTTGTCCAAAAAAGGTGAGCCAAGCACCGAGTATGGTAATGAAAAAGAAGGCAAAAACCTGCTAGAACTCACGCAAATGGTTTCACTCATGAGCATGTTAGAAGGCCGTGAAAACGGTGAGCCTGATGCGGTGAAGCTATCAACGCTACACGCCTCTAAAGGCTTGGAGTTTGGCCACGTATTTCTGATTGGTGTAGAAGAAGGCATCCTCCCTCACCGAGAATCGATTGATAACGACAAAATCGAAGAAGAACGCCGCTTAATGTATGTTGGTATTACCCGAGCGCAAAAATCACTCAATATTTCATGGTGTAAAAAACGTAAACGCGCAGGTGAAATGGAAATGTGCGAACCTAGCCGTTTTATTACTGAAATTCCAAAAGATGATGTACGTCACTTCGGCAACCCGTTTAATAAAGATCCAGAAGCCAGCAAAGATTTTGGTAAATCTAAAATGGCAAACATTAGAGCCATGCTCAATAAACAGTAGCATTTTGTATATCAGAAACAAGCAGTTAAAATATATTAGTAATAATTTGAAAGTCACTCATGCCATACATCACCCTCGATAACGCCAGCCTCGCCTTTGGTCACCACGCCCTGCTCGACCACGCTGCATTTCAGCTAGACGCAGGAGAGCGTGTAGGTTTAATTGGCCGTAATGGCGCAGGTAAATCCAGCTTATTAAAAGCGATTGCCGGCACGATTAAACTAGACGATGGTACGGTTTGGCGTGCGCCTAATGCACGTGTGGTCTATGTGCCGCAAGAGCCTGAACTTGTCGCAACACATACGGTATTTGAAGCTGTGGCAGAAGGATTAGGTAACCTGCAACAAATCCTCGTTGATTATCACCAAGTGACCCATGACATGGGCATGCCCGATGCAGATATCGAAGCACTGATGACGCACATGCAAGCACTACAACATGATTTAGATGCACAAAATGGCTGGGCAGCACAATCACGTGTTGAAGCTGTACTGAGCCGCTTAAACTTAGACGCTGACGCATTGATCAGCACACTTTCAGGTGGCTGGCGCAAGCGTGTGGCGTTAGGCCGCGCACTGGTAGCAGAGCCTGAAGTGCTGTTACTTGACGAGCCAACCAACCACTTGGATTTAAGTGCGATTGAATGGTTAGAGGATTTATTGCTCGGCTTTAATGGCAGCGTGTTATTTATTACCCATGACCGACGCTTTCTGGACAAACTAGCGACGCGCATCACAGAGTTAGACCGCGGCAAACTTACAGACTTTATTGGTAACTTCACTGCTTACCAAGTTAAAAAAGAAGAGCTATTAGCCGTTGAAGAAACGCACGCCGCCAAGTTTGACAAAATACTGGCACAAGAAGAAGTGTGGATTCGCCAAGGCATTAAAGCACGCCGCACACGCAATGAAGGCCGAGTGCGCAGACTAGAGGCACTTAGATTAGAGCGTGCAGCCCGTCGCGAACGTCAAGGCAATGTAAAACTGAATGTGGATGTAGGCGAACGCAGCGGCAAACTGATTGCTGAGCTTGAGAACGTCAGCAAATCCTATGGCAGCAAAGTACTGATTAAAGATTTCAGCACACGTATTTTACGTGGCGATAAAATTGGCTTGCTAGGTCCTAACGGTGTCGGCAAAACAACCCTACTCAAACTGATACTGGCAGACATTGAGCCAGATAGCGGCAATATTGAGCGTGGCAGTAAACAAAGTGTCGCCTATTTTGACCAAATGCGTGAACAGCTTAATGAAGAAGCCACATTAGCTGACACCATTAGCCCGGGTTCTGATTTTGTACAAATTGGTGAAGAGCGCAAACACGTCATTAGCTATTTGGAAGACTTCTTATTTCCACCACAACGCTCACGCTCACCAGTAAAATCACTTTCAGGTGGCGAGCGTAACCGATTGCTATTAGCACGCTTATTTGCACGCCCTGCCAACATATTAGTGTTAGATGAACCAACCAACGACTTAGATATCGACACACTAGAACTACTGGAAAATCTATTACAAGACTTTAATGGCACCCTGTTCCTAGTCAGCCATGACCGTGCATTCTTAGAAAATACTGTGACACAAGTAATCGCCTTTGAAGGCAATGGTGTGTTAACAGAGTTTGGCGGCGGCTATGATGATTGGCAACGTTTCACCGCTAAACGTGAGGCCGATAAAGCAGCACTAGCAAAAGCACAATCTAGCAAACCAGCGGCAAAAGAAGTTGCGCCTAAAAGCACGGCGAACAAACTAAGCTTTAAAGAACAAAAAGAACTAGATGAAATGCCAGCATTGATTGAAAAACTGGAAGCAGAACAAACCAGCATCAATTTAACACTAGCAGATGCTAACATCTACGTACAAGATCCTGATAAAGTCAAAACGCTACAAACACGTTTAACTGAAATTGATGCAGAGATTGAAGCTAAAATGCTACGTTGGGAAGCGCTTGATAAACGCTTAGCTTAATCGCTCATTAAGTGAAAAATACCGACAGGTTGAAATAAAAAAACCAGCTAATAATTAGCTGGTTTTTTTATTTCGTAGAACAAACTTATTTGTTCATTACATACATGGTTACTTCAAAGCCAAAACGCATTTCTGTCGCTGCTGGTGTTGTCCACATAATATTTCTCCAAAGTTTAAGTTTTTCTAGAACTGACGGCTGTCTTGTTCGTGTGGGTGAATTATGCGCCAACGCAGACTATCAGCACTATTGTTGTTCATGAACAGTAACTAAGTAAAATCATGAAGTTAGTTTGCTTAAGTAAGTTTATGCTACGAGTCGAACACAATTCCTACCTTCATTCTTGGCTGCATATAAGGCCCTATCTACTTTTTGAAGCATCGTATCTAAAGTCTCTGGAATATGTGGGCGATGTACGCCAATACTCACTGTTAAGTGAAACACATCTCCGCCAGATTGCATAATAAGCGCGGCAACTTCTAAACGAATACGCTCAGCGACCATCATAAGATCATCTTGTGAGCAATTTGGCATAAGCATGAGAAACTCCTCCCCACCCCATCTTGCCACGTAGTCATAACCGCGTTTTGAAGACTGCAGCACCTTAGCCACTTCACAAAGCGCTAAATCACCTGCAGCATGGCCGAAAGTATCATTAATCGCTTTAAATAAATCTAGATCAAGTAATAACAACCCCATTGAACCACCTTGACGTGACTGACGTGAAAACTCGGTTTCAAACCGATCCATCATGCCACGACGGTTTAGCAAACCAGTTAGTGGATCCATTTCCGACAAATGATGCAGCTCTTCAGTACGTTCGCGAACTTTCTGCTCTAACTCATGATTGGTATCAATTACAAAGCGTGCCATATGCTCAAATGAGCGTGATAAATGCGCTATTTCACCAGCGCCAGTTAAAGGCGGATCAATTTCAAAGTTGCCACTACCAATTTTATCTGTAGAGGCACGTAAGGCTGATATAGGGTTAAATATCCAATAATGCAACGCCCATCCCAATATCACCAATGCCGACAATAGTGCCAAACCAAACCAGACGTGACCTTTTAAAAGGTCATCATACAGATTCAAACTCTGGTCGTTCATCAACGTTAGGTCATACCAGCCGATTTCGGGCAAAAATGCTACACCTAGCAAATATTGACTGCCTTTATAATCAACCTTTAGAGTTGCAACCTCAGATGGATTATTTTCTAACGTAAGCATGGTTTTTCTTAGTCGTTCAATATCGTCAGGATTGCTTAACAATTTATCGATTTTAATACGCTGACCGACATCTTTTGCAATGGTCATGTAGTCGATTAGTTTAGGATCACTATTTAATTGAATCGCCATACTTTTATCAATAAACAGATTCTCTACACCATGCTGATAAATGCTAACGGTTTCTTTAATCAAGTCAGTCAGGTCTATACCCGTCCCAATGACGCCGAGTGTTTCATTATCTTTTGTGATTAATACATTAATCCATGCTTTAGTGACATTAAGGTGAACATCTGGATCCAAATTCACCTGATACTTATTACCACTGACTAAGGTGGCATAAAACCACTTATCTTTTGCAGTGGTTGGCGATAATACATAACGCAATTGCTTATTGGCGTATTGGTTTTTAGCATCATTAAAATAATAATTGCCACTGTTTGCAAAAGCCGCAAAATAGCTATGATCACGAAAATTAAAGCGATACTTCTCCATGGCGGCAATGCCACGCTTCTGTACTTCTGGATTGTGCTCGTGTAATGCCATTTCGATAATGGCAGGCTCTGCAGCCATCTGCCTAGCTAAAGCAATTTCTCGGATCAGCGGTGCTAAGGTGCGATACTTATCAAACATCACCTGACGCTGCGCAAATTGCTCGCCCCACTGCTGGTTCAGTTTGTTCATCAAGCTGCCAGACAAAGTCCAAGTAATAAAAATAAAACCAATGAAAATCAAGGTCATCAGTAATAAAAATCTTGTTCTAAGTTTCATATCACAACCATTCAAAATCACTTCATCAACTGGATCAATCAAACTAAAGTACGATACTTAACCAATGACTTAAGATTGCCAATACTGTCCCCTAGCACCTTAGCTACCCCCCCCTTTAGCTGTATGCTTAAATAAAGCTCTAAAATGAAGCAAAAAATGAATCTAAGGTATGGTTTTACGCTTCCAAAGATCTAAGTATATGTCTGATTGATTGAGTAAATCTTGATTCATTTCTTCATAATCAGGCATGCGTGACATATCTATTTCTTTAGAAAAAGCAGTATAGCCTAAGCCTAATTTGCCGCCCTGCACTTTAAAGCCGATAAAGTCCAGAATGGTAGGGAACATATCAAAAGGCAAAATGTAATTACGACTCTTCTCAAAATGGCTATTTGAAATGAATTGATTAAAAATAAGGCGCTCTTTTACTCGGTCTAACTTATCACTGACCGGATTTTCCATCGCCAAATGATCACCAAGAATCACTACATTCGTATCTTTTAGATAACCACTTTTCTTGATGAACTTCACAAAACCAGCAACCTGATTTGATGTGCACTCCACAATGCCTTCAAAAGTCTTCACACCTAATGATTTACAATAGCTGGAAATATGTCCGTCAGGGCCGTGCGTGTCAATCGTAGTCACTGTTAAGTTAAACGGTTGCTGTTTCTTATGCAGTGCGATCAGCTTAGCTTTAGCTGCCGCGAATAAGTGGTCATCGTACAAACCCCAAAAATTCAACTCAGCATCCGTCAGCTTGCCTTTTAATTCATCGCGACCATAAACTTCATCATAATGATGGTCTTTAAAGAACATGCCTTTACCCGCAAAGCCGAGTGCATCTCCCCCCATGTATACATTGTGATAGCCAGCATCATGCAAAATATCACCTAGGCAAACTGCATTAGGCAGAAAAGTCTTCATTTTCTCGCCTTGATCATTGCCATCATACAAACTGACGCTTTTAAGCGGCACCCCGCATTGCGTTGCTGTAATGCCGGCAATTGTCCACCATGTGCCTGGTGCTTTTTTATAATCTGTAAAACTTAAGCCTTTTAAATGATCTAAACTGCTTAATAGATTTTTACCAAACAACTTAGGTTCTTTATAAGAGTTCTCGAGGCTTTCTACATAAATCAGCACTAAGTTTTTAGGTTGTACAGCCTCTACTTTTACGGCTATTGGATTAAGGTAGTGCGCTGCAAAATAATCTTTACCAAATAGATTATGCAGAAATATCGTGACAGAAAACTGAATCCCAAAATACACTGCTGCAGCCGTCAATGCATATAAGGGTGCCCGATGCCCAATAAACCAATAAAACACCTTGATAAAATGGATATTAGCCAGCCGAGCTGGTTTAGTTAACCAATGAGTAGACCCATGCGTTATAAACAATGCGATTGAGTACTCAATCAATACCAGCAGTAGCGAGCCTAATATTGGTAGCGCAACGCACCAAACCAAAAAGCTTTTAATCACAGCAGCATCTGTATCAACCAGCCCGCCCATACCAAACTGCGCATGGTAGAGTAATTGTTCAAGCGAGGGCTCACCAAAATTATCAGCTATCCAATAAGCAATCGCCATCAGAAAAAATGCGCAGAGGTAGGTCAAAAATCGAATCACGCCACGGATGAAATGACGATGATGTGAATTTGACCAATAAGGATTATGTGTATTAGCTGGTATCAAGCGAGCCTTATCCATTTTCTTTTTTACTGATAATTTGGCAAGCAACAGCACTTAAATAAGGCAATGATTGCAAACTCAGCATCGCCACCCATATTTGCGCATCAATATTGCTGATACCGCGCGTAATTAGCATGGCAATGCTACATAACGTTAAAGCACTCAGTAAAAACAACTCCTCTTGTATTGGGCCAACCCAATCATACCAAGTAGTTTTATTAAGCCCCTTCCCTTTTGCCGTCACTTTAAACACGCCATCTTTTTTGATTAACCCGCTGATGATACCTCTGGCAATTGCATGTGATAGACCAAGGCTTGCAACCGATGCCCCAAAAATATCAATCCATTTGCACGTCATCGTTTTCAAATATAGCATCGGCCCCATGATTGCTTTAATCACCAAGAAACAAATGATGGTAGTAATCATGATGGAGACTGGCAGGCTTGCATCTTCTGGAAATAAAAGCATCGCGATAGACCAGCCAATTGAGCCTATCGTAAAGCCTAGCTGCAATGCCTCGCCTAACCAACCAAACCAGCCAGTTAAGAAGTGATAGCGCTGCCCGAATGTCAACGTGGAGTCTCCCAATAGCTTAGGTATGTGATGCTTAAGAATTTGCATCGCGCCAAATGCCCAACGGAAACGTTGCGATTTAAGTGCTTTAAAGTCAGCAGGCGTTAGACCTCGACCAAAAGTATCATCGATATAACGTAGCTCATATCCATCTTCAAGCAAGCGCAACCCTAGCTCTGTATCCTCACAAATGCACCATTCAGACCATTTACCACTATCAATAAGCGCCTGATACCTAACCAATGTCATTGTGCCGTGCTGAATCAATGCGTTACGCTCATGACGATGATGCATCCCGATACGGAAGAAGCCTTCAAACTCCCAGTTACCCATACTTCGGAAGAAGCTATGCTCCCAATCTCTATGGGCTTGCGGTGCTTGTACCACAGCCACTTTTTGCTCTAAGAAATGTGGTACTAAATCAGAAAGCCAATCCGGTGTTACCTCATAATCAGCATCTACCACACCCACCACTTGTGCGTTAGGATTAGTTTGGTCTAGCGCAAAATTCAAAGCACCAGCTTTAAAGCCAGGCCATTGTGGCAAATGAAAGAATTTAAAATTCTCTGGCATCTTCGCCATGTAGGCTTCTAATGGCTTCCATTTAGCTTCATCTTTAGTGTTGTTATCAACAACAATCACTTCAAAATTGGTGTAGTTAAGCTTCGCCAGACTCTCAATGGTAGTAATCACCATTTCAGGCGGCTCGTTATAACAGGCCAAATGCACAGAAACAAATAACTCCTGCTCAGCAGGCAAAGGCTTCGCGCGTTTGAATGCACGATTCCAGCCTTTTTTAAACATCACTTCACTAAACTCAACCGCGTAGATCATCAACACTGCTGACGTTAATCCCATGCCTATCAGCAATGCCACTAATACGATAAAGTCTTTCATCGTATAGTAATAATCTCCAGGCAAATTCCATGCAACCACTAACGTAGTAATACAGGCTTGAAGCAATACCGCCATTGAACTACGCGCCCCTAAGCCCCAATGCCTAAATCGATAAGCGATAAAGAATATTGGCAATAGCCCTAGCAAACTAGCCCATAGCGCCTTCGCTTTCCAACGGTCATCTTTAGGCACTGCGCCTTGTAATGAATACTTCTCATGGCGCTCAGCATCAAACATCCCCCAATAAGCGCCTGCCCACCCCTCAAGCTCTTTCTTCCAAGGCTGATCAAATGCTTCCATTAAGTAATAGTCGTAATTCTTATGCGCAGTTTTGGCTAAAAACTCCCTCACAAAAAGCGCTTGATTCACATCAGACGCAACCGCAGCACCTAAAGTTGGCCCATGACTAGGCCAGCCAATTTCAGTAATCACGATTTTCTTTCTCGGATAAACATCCATTAACTCTTGATATCGCTTAAGCGAGTAATCTACGGCAGCCTCTACGGGCACGCCTTCATGGTATGGCAGCAAATGCACTGCAATATAATCAACATGCTTCACAAGCTCTGGGTTCTTTAACCATACATGCCAAGGTTCTGCTGTAGAGATAGGCAATTTTGTTGTTTTGCGAACTTCCTCTATGTAACTAATCAACTGCTCTGGAGTAAGGTCGTTTCTTAGCAAAACTTCGTTACCCACAATTGCACGTTCAATTCTTGGGTAATGCTTAATTTTCACCTTTAGCGCATCTACTTCACGTTGATTAGCAACAGCATCACTACCAAGCCATGCACCGGCAGTCACATAAAACCCTAAATTAGAAGCTAGTGCGGTAACTTCGCTATTTTCAAGCGCACCATAAATACGAATACGTTTGGTTAATGGTTTGAGCAGTTGCAAGTCTTTTTCCAACTCAGCCGCACTCGGATATTCTTTTCTAAGCGGACTTTGATCCTCTTGAAACCCACTGAATGCAAAGCCATTCACAATATCAGGTGCATTGATTAACGGTAGAGCACGATTGGAAATATGCCAAATGCCAAAGTGAATCGCAGCCACTACCACTGCAAAAATAAATGGGCTTAAATAGCGTTTAAATTTTTTAATCATAAAGTTACGCTGAAAATTTCTATCTTAAAATAATGAACGAGTTGAAAGTTGATGTTTAGGCCACAACGCCGCTGCGAGTAAGCCACAAAGCACCAACCAATAATAAGCGGACACATTGTAAGCCTCTAAGTAAACGCTACACAAAGCCGCAATAACTAAAACTACACTCATTGCATAGGCAAGCACACGTTGCAGCCTAACGTCTATATCAAGAAGCATTGAAGCAAATGATAATTGCAGAACAGGCAATGCAAATAAGCTAATAGGGAAATCTCGATACCGGCCATCAACGATTAATAAAACCGTTGCACTGATTGCCGCACATAACAATATAAAAGCACAGGTTTTTACTATCAATAAATAACGTTGATGAGATTGGCATACGCATAACACTAAACCGATCACCATTAGCCAGCCAACCACAGCCAAACCACCTAAAGTCGTCCATTCTAAGGCGTTTCGACACGCACTGAGTAAGTACTGAGTTTGCAACCAAGCTGATACACCAAACACGGTACCTGCCGCAGCAAAACCTAGTTTCACATACCCCTGCCGCACATGAAAGTAAAATGCCAACCCTAAAAATAAGGCAAAGCCTAACAAGCCTGCCAGCACGATACTCCCAATATCATTTCGTGGCTGAATATCACCAGTAAATGCAAACTTAGGGGCTAACGCTGTGTCATACATCCCCCAATATCCACCCACCGTACCTTCAAGGTCACGCTTCCATGGCTGGTCAATCGCCTCAATTAGGTTGTACTGCCAGCCGTTATCATGCGCAAGCTGTAAAAAGCCGCGTAGATAAGTTGCTTGGTTAATTAAACTTGGTTGAGAAACCTGTCGCTGCCTACCAATAGATGGCCAACCCGTTTCACCAATTAAAATTGGCTTCTTAAAAGTATCTTTAAGCAAGCTCATCACATTCACTACATGATGATTTGCCTGAGCAACCGATTGCGGGTCATCTTCCCAATATGGAAGAATATGCACAGTGACGAAATCTACATTAGATTCAAGCTGAGGATGTTTACGCCAAAACTCCCACACATCAGCATAGGTGACAGGCACGTCTGTTAATTGCTGTGCTTTTAGCAAATACCCCTGCATCGCAGCTTCTGACTGTTCGCCACGTAATAAAACCTCATTACCGACAATTAATGCTTTGACCGTTTTAGGATACTTATTTGCGATACTAATCGCCAGATCAAGTTCTTTATCGTTATTCGCCCCTACCCAGCCTATCCAAGCACCTAAGTAAACCTGCATCCCTAATTTAGAAGCCGCCTCTGGCACATAGCCCAGCCCTTGAGAAACAGAGTAAATACGGACACAATTAAACTGTTTGGAAAGCACCGCAAGATCATGGTCAATCTGTGCTGGCTGAATAAAACTATTCGGATTAAGCGGGGTTTGCCCAGGGTTATAATAAGGGGAGTAAGAAACGCACTGTAGTTTTCCATCCGCAGGCAATTGCGGCTGTATCACGTTAATTGTTTTGGTTTCCTGCCAAAGCCAGATGATTAAACCTATTAACAAAACAATATTGAATAGACTGAAACGCCAGAGTAGTTTTGTAGACAATGCCTTAACTTGGGAAATTTGCATAAATTCAGACATAAATTCAGGTGTAATAGGTTAAATAATCGACGATAAGTTGATTTAGGCGCTCATCATAATGCAAGCATCGAAACAAAACAAAATATTAAGGTATAAAAATATAAAAACTTAGCTTCATACATTAAGAGCCTCACGCTACAATACTCCCTTTCGAAACACCTTAATATATCCATCATGAAACGTACGATTATCGCTTCTTTACTACTTACGGTTAGCTCTATTCAAATAGCAGAGGCAAAACCAAACTTTGTTGGTGCAAACTATAGCGGCACATACACATGTAAAGGCAACAATAACAAAGTAGGCAACTACCAAGTACAAGCAAAACTAATGCTTAATCGCACAGCAAGCAGAGGAAGCATCGGCATTTATGACTTTCATGTAGAAACTGAGAACTCTTTTGTCTATAAAGGCAAAGCTGTCGCCAATTTAAACAAAGTTGCTTTTACATTAAGCATGACGGAGCTAAGTTCATCAGAGTTCAGCACAGGCATTGCAAATATACATAAAAATGCAGCTGGGAAATTTGCTTACACCAACCATTACTATGAAATAGATTCCAACATCGGTACTTATGGTAAAGAGTACTGCGTCATGCAAACAAGCCCTAAATCAAAGAAATCGGCTAAACCAGCTTCAGTTTAATATCACCACCAACTTAAAGCGAATTAGCGAATTTAAACACAAACTCACGAGTCAATATCGTGCATGACCTAAGCGATAACGACTTGTTTAGGGCTCACGTACAATCTTGACTTCGTTAAATATAGCGTCAAAACAATCGCTATTAAGCACACGAAACTCATTAAGTCGGGCGGAGTAAATCGGGTCATTGATTTGTCTGTCCTCGACTTGCCCCGCTACCATTTTCTCTCGTAGCTCTTCAGCGGCTGGGTGACACATCAGTACCGATGTACCAACGCCCTGCTTAGCCTGCGCTGCCCAGTCGATTAAACGTTTTTTATAATCCTGTATATTCCCACTAAAGTTATAAACACCCAAGAGTACAGCACTACACCTAAAGCCCATCTGCTTAGCTTCTTGCTCTAGCGCATCCGCGCCCAACATTTTAATGATGCGGCCTTTAACTCCACTGGCCATATGTGGCTTAGCAATTCTTATCCACGGCAAATGCTTATCATAACGCTGCTTCAATACAGACAATAATATCTGACGAATCTGTGGAAGTTGATGCACATGCTGATGCCCATCAACATAATCAGGGCTAGTCCCCAGCTCAGCTTCAAACCTATTCAGTTGATGCTCAATACTTTGTTGTATGGCTAGCTTTGGCAAACAACGCAACAAGCTGAACAAGGTCAATAGAAAATGTGGGTATCGATATCCAAACTGAGTAAAATCAAGATGTAATCCAATATGCGCTTTTTGCCGAATCTCGGCAGTTAATAACTTTGCAGAGCTCACCCAGTGTGGGCTATTCACCATGCAAGATGTCGCACTAAGCCTGTTGTTTTCTATTAGGCGTACAATCGCTGTATCAATCTCAGGGCTTTGTGCAAAGTCATCCGCGCAAATGATAAGCTTCATTATCGCATCCCCTTAAATGCCCAGTATCTGCTCAAAAAGTAAGTAGAAACCGCAACAATCACCATCACGATACCAAGCACCAACCAAAATGGGACACTCGTAAAATAAATGGCATTGATCACCAAAAGTTGATTGGCTAAAAAACCAGATAAAGCAACTATAAAGAAGCGTGGGAACGCATGCTGATGAGACGAATCCTGCCCAGAAAAGCTAAGTTTACGATGCCCAAAATAGCTCACTGGGAACGCAAAAACAAAGCCTGCAGTATTTGCATAAACTGCATTTAGCACATGTGTTAATTCTAAACTCACGGCAACCACATAATGCACACCTGCAGCCAGTGCGCCTATCACGGCAAACCATGAAATTGAATGTCGATGCGTCTGTGTCATTGATGAGGCATGGTCACTTGTGGTTTTAATACCTCGGCCACAATATAAGGTGGGCGCCCTTTCACCTCATCATAAATGCGAGAAAGGTATTCACCTAAAATACCAATAAACAACAATTGCACGCCAGCAAAAAACATCATGCTGGCAATAATTGTAGGCCAACCTGGCACTGATTCATTAAAAAACATATGATCAATCACCACATACATGCCATAAATAAAAGACAGTACCGCAAGTAAAGCACCTACCGCACTCGCTAAGCGCAATGGCATCACAGAAAAACTGGTCACGCCTGTCCAAGCCAACTGAATTAGCTTTAGTTTTGAGAACGCACTCTCACCATGAGAGCGTGGTAATGGGGTAAATGGAATACCAATAGAATGATAGCCAACCCATGCATAAATACCCTTCATGAAGCGGTTACGCTCAGGCAAAGAAAGCAATGCATTCACCACTTGCCTGTCCATCAAACGGAAATCCCCAGCATCTCGTGGAATATGAATCTGTCCGCCTAAACTAATCGCACGATAGAAAATACGTGAACCCCAGCGTTTAAATCGAGACTCTACGGCACGATCTTGGCGGTACGCATAAACCATGTCGTAACCTTCACGCCATTTTTCTAGCATCTGCGTCAATAAGTCAGATGAGTGCTGACCATCGGCATCCATACAAATTACTACATTACCGGTCGCATATTCCAAGCCAGCAGTAATTGCATACTCTTTACCAAAGTTGCGTGAGAAACGCACCAATGTAGTTTGCAAACTGTCAGGTAAGTGACGCACAACATTAGCAGTTTGATCACGACTACCATCATCAATCACCACAATTTCCCAAGTTGAAGTCAACTGTTTAAGGCGTTCTGCAATATTTTGGATAGTGCTAACAATGGCAGCCTCTTCATTAAAGGCCGGCACAATCACACTAATGTGCGCTTCAGTATTTAGTCTTGGGAGAATATTCTTGTTCATGTGTTTAATCTCGTGGTGCTGCACGCGGTCTACGCGCTTCGCCAATTAATGCTCTACGGTCTTTAACGACAGCTAACGGAGCACCTAAGCGCTCAACAATCCCAATAACCTCACCTTGCAGTACTTTATCGCAATTCATATTAGTACTAGAGATAAAGAAATCAGCCGTCACCCAATTTTCGGTAATTTTAAATCTTTCATCTAAATAGGCCTGCCCCTGAAAAGCCTCTGCACAAACAGCTACTGAATATTCAGACACTTTACTATTCGACACAGCCTCAGCATCAACATGTCTTGCCAAAATCTTGGTAGCATCAATCAAACTACTAGACCAGTAATCGCCCTCCCAATCATGTTGGGCTTGCTTAAAATCTGCGCCTGCAAAATGATTGTAATACAAGTACTGATAAGGATGCAGCGCGCATAGCGTATAAATTGTATTCATGCTTAATAGCATACATACAGTTGCAAAACATACACGCCACTTTTGATGAGCTGCCAACATATCAAACATTTTAGACAAACCAATACCGGCGACAATCGCTAATGTAGGAATCACAAATGTAAAATGTCTTACCCCATTATAAAGCGCAGGACGATCTAAAATCACAAAAATCAAAGGCGTGAACAGTGCAATCGCCACCGTAATTTCCGGGAGCTTATGTGCTAACACTAAGTGCTTAAATCTAATTGCTAACACAACAAAAAAGCTAACTAAACCTAACAGAAAAATCTCTGGTAATCGAATCCCCAAATACTGAAACAAATAAGTACGCGGAACATCACCAATACGAATAAATTCACCATTGATAATGGTATTCATATCAAACGCAAAGTGCGAGAAAGACTTTACAGCAATCAAAATGTGATCAGCACCCATCACAGACCATGGCCAGAAAATAGCCATTAAGCAAAAAGCCACAACACCAGCAGGTAACAAGCCTAAAAAACTCTGCCAGTAGAAATCCAATTTAAGTTTCAAGCTTTTAGCATTTAACCACCCTGCTACCAGCAGCATTAAAAGCAAATAAATGACAGCAAATGCACCACCTATTCTTAAGCCCAATGCCATTCCCACAGCAACACCCAGCTTCAAACTCAAGGCTAAAGGAACATGAGGCAAGTGTTTAGAAATCAGTAGCGTGTAATACAACGCCCACACCATACAAGCCGCAAAGGATACGTCTTTGGTATGCGTAAACATCGCACCAGCCCAAGCCCCTGTAATCGCCAGTAAAAATGCGGCTAGAAAAGCAGCGCGTCGCCCAGCAAGTTCATTAGTAACCTTATAGACAGCCACGATTCCAGCGAATCCAAACAAGGCTGAAAGCAAATGGCGAATATCCCACACCCAAAGTGGTAAGATTTTTTCTAACATAGCGGCGACTAAATCAAATAGCCCGCCGTACAAATAGAGATTTTTGTAAGTAAAAGCTGCATGATCTGCAAAACCTGTACTATAAAAATTTAGCAACAATTGCCCATAAACATGCTGCACTTGCTCGTCATTGCTAATCCCGTACTGCTTAAACGTGACTAGAATAAAAACAGCCAATAATGAAAATAGAGCTAAAGATAGTCTTTGAAATAATTTTGATGTCATTTTATTGGTTTGTTAATACTATTTAAGCCAAAGCTCATATATTTACTGTGAATTAATTAAAATACGTTCAAACCAATGTGTTGCACACTTAAAAGCACTACCCAGCAAGTGATACCAACACCAATGAACTTATTAGACTCATGGTGCCCCCGACACGAGTCTTTATATCGAGGGTATTGAAGCTTTAAAATCAATGACTTAATACTCAGCCATTTGAACTGTGTGTAACAGTTGTGCGTAGCAGTTTAATATATTGAGACGTCAAAAGGCAACAATTTTATTACTCTGTTTCAAACTTCATCAAGACCTCTTCATCAGCAACCATATCCAAGAGCTTATTTGTAAACTCATCAGAGCACTCGCTTGACCATTCGGCACCCTCCTTTGGGTCTTTGGTAAACATAGGCAAAAAACTCATATACATGTACCGACCGTCTTCAATCTTAATTGCTTGAACTTCGTCAGGATGCTCTACCAAATCCCAAGTGTCAGGGACATCTAACTCCACTTGTACTGTTACTAATAGTTTTTTCATGCTGCGTCCTTATTTAAATTATTTGCGATGACTATAGGTACTGTTGGAGTGAAACACAAGAAAACTTTCACCATAAATTTTCGTGCAAGCATTGATGCGTTGATACCCCCCACTGAGAGGTGCTTAGGATTAAATATCCGTGTGAATGTCATCTAGTTTAATTTTACCTAGCATACTCAAGAATGCATCTAAGACATCCTGAACGAATGGCAGCTTTTCATGGTACGGCACAATAAGCAGGTATGTTCTAAGCATGCTGAATACTCTACTTTGATAGGCGGTAAAGAAATGAGGCTCTACTTCAACTTGTGCGGGATAGCCTTTAGGACTGGCATATAGTATTTGATTTCGCTTATTTGCTGCTTGCTCGATATGTTTAGCGACATCTTTAACACCCTTAGCGCTTGCAAACTCATCTAAATATTTCTTGTAGGATAGACGCTTTCCTTCACTGGTAAAAGTGAAATTAAGTGGTGGAATTGGCTCGTAAGTCATATTGTTGCCGTTAATCGTTTGAGTCACACTTAAAGCAACACTCTTTACTTCGTTTAGCTCCTTGATTGAAAGGTCAATTACTATTCCAAGGTCAGTAGTCATCGTATTTAAATAACCACAAATAGCAGAGAACATTGGAATTACTGCATGCTTATGTTGGTGTCTCCAAGGGTCTAACTTATCAGCATTCGTGTATCCTTTGTCTTTGAGACATTGCATCAAACCTGAAGCTGCTTCCTCTTCGGCAGTTATGTGTCTGAATACACCCATTGAGCTGTCAAATGGATATAGTTTCTCACCAAGTCTAAGATGATTGATAGCAGACCTAAAGTAGTTTCTGGAGTGTCCGTTTGGCAAGGCTTCAAGTAGCTCTAAACAGTGCTCATCAAAAGAATGAAGTTCCATACCAAGCCCCCTAGCCCATCAAACAAGTCAACGATGAGAAAGTTATACCATAAATTTTCGTAACAAAATTGATACTTTATAGCTGTTACAGTGTAGACCTAAATGCGCACCTCAACTAAGCTATGCTTTTGAAAAGTCGAGGGATTCTTAATGTCTTGGTTAATAGACCGTTTATACGACCAATATGAGCTACCAGATGCAAAATATGCATTTCAAGGCACCACTTATTGGATGAGAGCTTTAGCAATTCTGGTAAATACTAACGCGTTTGAAAATCCTTCTTTGCGAGCATTTTATGCAGGTCAGAACAGACGTGCACCTAATGAAGAAGCTGATACTTTAGCATTTGGATGTCTACTAATGGCGTTGCACAATGCTGCTTCATTAGCCAAGCTCAGTGATTTAGATGAACCATACTCTTGCGTAAGGTCTGCAATAGTATCTTGGTATTACTCAATTTACTATGCAAGTAAAGCAATGATTGCTGCAACCAATGGCGCTGACCCACAGAGCCACAGTGATACAGCAAATATATTTCAGTCAGAAATTGTTGATAGAGGGCTCGTAGTAAATCCTTTTCAATACAGCATAAAGGACTTAACGCCTGCCAGTATCGATGACCAAATTACCGCAATTAGAATGGGTAACAATTTTGACTTGAGAGAGGCACCCAGAAATACTGCTGAAGCACTTGGTGGTGCTCTGTCCTATTTAAAGGGAACTGCAAAGTATAAACAGGTGGAAATTGAAGATAAAGTTAGAGAGTCTAGGTCATTCAGAGATTTAGGAGTTTCCAACTTCAGAACTAATGCTGCAAAAGAGCTACGAGATGAAAGGTTGTCACCAGCTTTCGTAAACTTTCTTTATGAAGCTTTCAGGTATCGTGGCAAAGCTAACTACAGGGATGCAATTTATTTGTCATATGGTTTGGATTACACACAAGCTTTAACCCAATTCACAGAGGACTTAGCATCGGTATCTAGTGCTTATGTAAATATGGCAGCACATTACATTTCTAGACGAGTAGCGCGTGGTAATTGGGAAAACTTCGCGGATGACATCATTGCTAATGCTCGCTTTCCATTACCTATAGACTTGACTCTAGCTTAGTCCAAATAAGCGAATCATGATTTGTGCATTGTGTAAAAGTGAAGCAGAGCTTAAAAACTCCCATATCATTCCTGAATTTCTTTACAAAACGATGTATGACGATAAGCACCGCTTTCATGTCCTATCTACAATCCCCGAACAAAGAAATTCAATGTTGCAAAAGGGTTTAAGCGAAAAACTCTTATGTGCGGCTTGTGAAAGCAAACTCTCAAAATGGGAGCGTTATGCCAGCTTAGTCCTAAAAGGTGGGCTGAGTTTAGGTGTGGAAAGAAGTGGAAACTTAGTAATAATTACAGACATTGACTATTCAAAATTTAAACTCTTCCAACTATCAATTTTGTGGAGAGCGAGTGTTTCAACACTTCCTTTTTTCAAGAATGTGAATTTGGGTGTTTATGAAGAAAAATTAAGGGTTATGCTAGTCAATTCGGACGCTGGAAAAAGCAACGATTTTGGCTGCATCATGTATGGTTTGAAACATGAAGGTGTAGTTACTGACTTAATTGTCCAGCCTTCGCGGGATAGATTAAACAATATCACTTGTTACCGATTTGTTTATGGTGGGTTCCAGTGGCTCTATATGGTTTCAAGCCAAGTAAATACGAAGTATAACGAAGCTTTTATACAACCATCTGGCAAAGCAGTATTTCTAGTCAAAAACATTTTTGAAGCTAGTTTTATTAGTCGCTTCGGTGCAGAGTTAATTAGAATGGGTAGACTTAATTCACCAGATTGATTAGCAAAAACTTTAATCACAAAAATTCGTGAGGTCATTGATAGTTTAAGGAAGTTGCGACTCCCCCCTGTACCCCTTGTAATCAGTTTAATTCATACTTGACATACTTATTCCAGTCTTCAATTGCATCTTGTCCAGCTTCAAGGTGTTTCTTGCTGGCTTCATCCTGCTCCTCAACAAAGTCACTGATGCACTCCTTATAGCGTTTAACATCATTATTGAATGTCTCTACCTCATACTTACTTTGAAACTCATAAGGCTTGTATGGCTTCCTGCATGAGTGAGAAGGTGTGAACATATCGGCTGATGCTGTTATGGGTATCAGTAATGTAGCTAGCACACTCAATACCGTAAAACGGATGCTTGAAGTCATTTAATAGCTCCCTTTGTTTATAGTTGTTTGTATCTAAGCATTTTACTTGAAGTGTCAGCTTGGGGTGTACTCTAAACTGACATTAAGCCACACCTTGAATTGTGTCAGATTAGAATTGGTATATTAATTACTTGACACATTGTGTATTAGGTCTTAGACTCTATCCTGACACACTCACTCAGGACGACAATAACATGACAAGCAAACACTCAGGGCAATTGGTAGGCTACATCCGTGTATCTACAGTAGACCAAAACACTAGCAGACAAGAAGAGCAACTTCAGGGTTTCAACCTTGATGAAGTCTTCATTGATAAGGCTAGTGGTAAGGACACAGCTAGACCACAGCTTCAAGCTGCACTCAAGCACCTCCGCAAAGGTGACACATTGATAGTTCACTCAATGGATAGGCTTGCACGTAACTTGACCGACATGAAGGCTATCGTTAGGGAGTTGAATGATAAGGGTGTGGGTGTCCAGTTCGTCAAAGAGAATATGACATTCACAGGGGATGAGTCCTCTCTGTCTAAGCTGATGCTAAACATACTTGGTAGCTTTGCTGAGTTTGAGCGTGAGCTAATCAAAGAAAGGCAGCGTGAAGGGATTGCTATTGCCAAGGCTAAGGGTGCTTATGCTGGACGTAAGCCTACTTTGAGTGATGCTAGAGTGACTGAGCTATTAGCTAAGGATAAAGAGAATGGCAATAAGAACCGTGCTGCACTTGCTAGGGAGTACGGAATATCAAGAGAGACCTTGTATCAATATCTCAAGGCTGGTGATGTAAGTCTCACCTCGAAGAGTGCTTAAGATGAAGAGCTTAATGATTGGTGTCTTCATGGTTGGATGTGGTCTCCTAGTCTCCATTTTGACTGGATGGGTGTTACATAACATGTTGTATTGACCCACATAAACGCTCTATAAGGCGTTATCTAAGGCTGTCCTATATGTGTGTATGGGTCAGCCTTTTTATTGCGCCCTAGAGAGACTCAAAGCTTAGCTCAATAGACACATAGAGGCATGATGTACGATAATCCTTGAATGATTAAATACATTGTTGTTTTACTTGCCTCTCTCCTATTCTCACCAGCTCAGGCTGCAATACTTGAAGGGAGAGTTGTAGGGGTGGCTGATGGTGACACTATCACTGTGCTAGATGCAAGCAACACTCAGTACAAAGTCAGATTGTCTGGTATTGATGCACCTGAAAAGAAGCAGCCCTTTGGTCAGGTCTCAAAGAAGTCACTATCAGATTTAGTCTATAACAAAACTGTGCAGGTAGACTGGTCTAAGGTAGACCGCTATAGCCGTATTGTCGGCAAGGTGTGGGTCAATGACCTTGATGCAAACTTAGAGCAAGTTAAGCGAGGCTTAGCGTGGCACTATACCAAGTACAGCAATGAGCAACCACTAGAGGATAGGCATTCGTATTTAGACGCTCAGGAAGACGCTCGAGCATCTCAGGCAGGACTTTGGGTAGAACCTAACCCTATACCTCCTTGGGACTGGAGAAAGGCTACAAGGTAGCTCTATGTGCTCTGGGGTGAGATACACTGAGTCATCTGATAAAGAGTGGAAGGTCTACTTCCCCAACCCTAAAGCTGCACTTCCAGTGGTCAAGAGTGACGGTAGCATTGAATGGGTTAAATGGGGAAGACGCATAGAAGAACAAGCTCCCTTTGTGCAAGGTGGATGGGCTAGGTCTGACTCTATCGAACTCGGTAAGTGGGAACGCTATAACCCTGTGATTGTACAGTTAGCAGCTCACGGCTTCATGGAGAAGGATGCTGAGAAGGTATCTCACTGGATTGATGTACCAAAGGGCAAGGCTATCGAGGCTCTAATTGTGAATAACAATGATGAGCGGCGTGTATATGTGGTCACTGAAGACACCCCTGAAGAGTATGCTTGGGTGCATGATAGATTTCCGAGGCTTGTTAACCTAACTTGAAGCTGCGCTTCTTGAATAGCTCTGTAATTAGCCAATTCTTAAATCTCTGAAGTCTTGAAAGCTTCTTTGGTCTTGACTGAAAGCTTGTTATCCAGTCGCTGTATTTGGCCTCATCAGGTAGCAGTCCTGCTTTAGCAGGCTTTTCAAATGTAGCAATGTCAGGCTCAATTTCACCCTTCCCAAACTTATCCTCATATAGTTCTTTGGTTTTTGTACAATGCTCATTTAGGTCTTTCATGAGCAGCATACAAAAGAATATAGCGTCATCCGTCTTGTTATAAACTGCATTCAATAAATCGTTGTATCTAGTATCACGCTTGCCATCAACTTGAGTAATACCAAAGTAGACTTCGGCTTGTCTGGATTTATAGTCTTCATCATTATTATTTTTGAAGTTGTGAATTAGTTCGTTTCTTAAGTTGTTAGTGAACTTAATTCCTTCCAATGCTTCAGCTAATGCACCTATCAAGGCAAGGGGTCTGGACTTCATCATTAATTTTCCATGTACATATGATTGCAAAACATCAATTGAACATATTGGCGGAGTAAGAGCACGAAAGTCAGCAATGAAAACTATTTCCTTTTGCTGCTTGTGAGGGCTTGCCATAGCCTCAGTAAATTCTTGCTTTGCTTTGTCGTACTCAGTTTTGATTGGCAATATATGTTGTGCTTTGAGTGCTAATAGAGAGCTAACCATACCAAATGCTACTGATGTGGCTGCATTTGTTAGCTTCATCTCAGTCATCAACTGTTCTTTATATTTCGCCCTCTCGGCAATCCTTTGCGCTGCCCAAGCACCACCAAGCGCACCCGCTAAAGAACCAATAAAAGCCACTGTAAAGTCAGAGTTGCCAAACTCTTTAATCCAACTCCATTGCTCTTTAAGGAAGACCACAAGCTCTAATTTAGATACACATTCCCAGACATCCATACACCCCCCTATCTTATATGTGGCAACTCATTCCAGTCACCTGTGTAGTTCGGACTCTTCATCCCCCTCTTCATTACCCACGCCTTATGCACACCTTCAGAGGCAAGCTTGATTGTACCTTTACTGTACTTCTTATTGATACTGTCTAGGGTGTCCATTAGCTTGGCTGACTTAGAGTCACCTTGAGTAAACCCAAAGAGGTCTGATTGTTGACCACCTGAAGGCACTAACTCCATTAGCATTACACCAGCTTTTTGATAGTAGATACCTTCCTTGTAAAGCTTCTTTAGTATCCAAAGAGCTGTCTTGTTTATCTGCATGGTATTGTCAGTGGGTGAAGGCATAGCAACAGTATGGCTTGCACCATAGAACTGAGCCTTATCAAAGGGACTATTCTGAATGAAGACATACACGGCATTAGCATATAAGCCATGCTTACGCAGCCTAGCACTGGCATTGGTAGCGTGATAACTGACAGCCTCCTCAAGCTCAGCTAAGGTACTCACTCTAGTCCCAAAGGAGCGAGAACTCATGACCTGCTTAGCCTCTGGTAATGTCTCATCCAGCTCTAGCCATGACTCACCGTTAAGCTCCCTTATAGTTCGCTCTAACAATACTCCAAACTCATCTCTAATGCGCTTGGGGTCAGCTCTCTTGAGCCTTAGGACATCATGAACACCGAGCTTATTGAGCTTAGCTTCCAGCTTGTTACCGATACCCCATACCTTGGATAATGGGAGTTGCTGCATCATAGCGTCTATCTCGGTCTTACTCATGCTGGTGAAGTCACATACACCATTGAAGTGAGATTGCTTCTTAGCACAGTGATTAGCCAGCTTAGCGAGTGTCTTAGTGTTTGCTATACCCACACATATAGGCAAGCCAGTCCATTGCAGCACAGTGTCTTTAATCTGCTTACCATAAGCCACTAGGTCACGGTTGATACCTGTGAGGTCTAGGAATGACTCATCAATGGAATAGACCTCTTGCCTTGGTGCAAACTGCCTTAGGGTAGTCATGAAGCGATTGCTCATGTTGGCATAAAGCTCATAGTTTGAGGAGAAGGCAACCACCCCAAGCTTCTTAGCTTCCTCCTCAATTTCAAACCAAGGTCTACACATCCAGAGGTCAAGCATTGCCTTAGCCTCTTTGCTCTGAGCTACCACACATCCATCATTGTTAGACAGTACTACTACAGGTGTATTCTTTAGGTCTGGTCTAAAGACTTTCTCACAGGACGCATAAAAGGAGTTAGCGTCACAAAGTGCATAGACACGATTACTTAAGGGCATTGACATTGAATGTGACCACTCCAAAGACAATCAACTCCTCACCATCCTTGAAGGTAATGGGTGGATAGTTTTTCTCTTTGTTTTCAGACCTTAGCTCGATGACTCCCTTCCACTTATAAAGCCTCTTCACCACCAGCTCTTTATCTACCTCTGCTAATACAATGTGGGAGGACTTAGGTGTTATAGACCTATCAACCACTAGCAAAGCATTGGGCAATATACCCACATCAATCATGGAGTCGTATGAGTTACCTACGCGATAAAAGAATGTAGCTGGTGGGTTAGCTATCATGTGTTTGTTTAAGTCCAACTCCTCTTGCTCATAGTCTTGAGCTGGTGAAGGAAACCTTGATTGACCTGCTGACACCCGTCCACTGTAAATGGGTCTGGGTAAACTTGGAGGATAGATGGATGCTTTAAGTAAACTTATGTCAGGTTCCGAGAACCTAGAGATTGTCTTCTTGTACGCCTCAAGATACACCAGCACATCAGACTTCAGACTGTTAGGCACCCTGATAACGGAGGTCTTCTCTTTGTATGGACTTGAAGGAGTTTTACGTCCTGAGTTAGGTCTTATTCCGCCACGTGACATGATTACTTTTGATTAGTGTTACAGTAACCAAATAATAACTTGAATTGAGATAGCTAGCTAGTGGTTATCTGAGTGTATGTACCTATAAAATCAATTAGACCCCCTAGAGATAATGAGCCTAGGTTGGCTTCATTTGGAAGGACTAAATACTGACTTTTCTGCACATGAGCAACTAATTGATTAAATTAGAAAATTCAATTCCCCACACTATAGAGAATGAGCCATGAATATACTCTAAGTATGACTTTAAGTAAGACCTGAGTGAAATCAGAGGATAAGTTAAAGTGAAGGTTAGACAATACTGAAGACACATACCCACCAAGTGAATATCAATAAAGAAACAACTTAAGAAACACTTTAAGTAAGACTTTAAGTAAGACTCTAAATAAATCTATGTCAGGGGGGTCTAAGGGGGGATATAAATATGCAGTTATTAAAGCAAGACTTAAAGTAACACCTCACATGGATTGTCTTCTGGGTAATCACCCTGATATGTCTATCACTTTAAGCCCCACTTAAAGTTAGGCTTCAGTCTCTCCAAAACAAGTACCACAAGTCCATCTCCAAGCCACCCAAAGGCTGGACTCTCAAACGTCCTATTAGTCAGCAATAGCGAGCTACACGGACATATTCAATCATTACCTTCTTTCTGTTGTACCTTTTCTGAATGCTCTTAAAGCTAGCTTGTTGATGGCTGGTGATGAGGCTTTAAGGGAGGAGACATTCGGGAGAGGTACATCAAAAGGAAACATATCAACATGTTAAGTAATACAAAGAAACTAGCCCGTGATGGGCGTACACTAACCCTTACTCACACAAATGTGCCAGCAATGCAGCTCATGGAATTTGGTCTCAGTGAGGATGCTGCCAAGCGAGCTATGCGCGTCCGTACAGTATTGCCTTACATGGAAGACGCTACGGTCCCATGTATTGATGCTAGGAAGTTGTGGTCTAGAATTGGAAAGCCACACAAACGGTTTAACGACTGGGCTAATTACCACATCAAACCGTTAGTAGATAGCCAAAAGCATAATACGGAAATTTCCGTATTTGAGATTCCGAACAAACAAGGCAAGCCATCTAAGAATTACACCCTAAGTAGAGACTTAGCTGCGAAACTAGCAATGCAAGCTAACACAGAAGATGGGAATGAAATACGCTGTTACTTCCTTGACATGGAGAGGATTGTACGCAACTTGGAACGATACAACCTTGGTCGCGCTGTAGTCCCCGTTAAGCTAGACAATCGCCTGACTCATGCAGCCTACAAGCGTAATCCTGAGGAGGCTACCTCGCATGAGAAGATGCTTAAAAGTAATGTCTGCAAAGTTTTGACTGGCTTAAGAGCTGGTGAGGTACGCCTTAAGTATCGCATGGGTATTCGTGATGTCTTAAAGAACTACGCTGAGCTGCAAGACACATACAACGATGCATACAAGGTTGCTTTAACAATGTATGAGGATGGCAAAAAGTGGCGTGATAGTGAGCCGATTCTTGTGAGCATATATGGTGGAAAGATTAACTTAAACCAGTTGCAAGTGAAGTAAGTATAAGCGCGGAGATTTCCGCGTTTGAAGTATCAAGCAAGCAGTAGAAACGATTAAAGGTAGTGAATATAGTCAAACTAAAGACTGTACTCGCTACCTATTTTTTTGTAATACTTGACTAATGTATATGGTTATTAATGTATTAATCTATGTGTGCTTAAAGCTACACCATAGTCACTTTAAGTCTCCCCTTGAGGATGGCATTAGTTGATGCTTCATCTGTCCACTTCTCGAATATGCCAGAGGTTTTTACTGTCCCGAAGGCTACACGGTGAGCGATAGTTTTGTTACTTGATGTATAGGTGGGATAAGTCTAAGCCCTCATACCTAAGCATTAGCATGGCTGTGTTTAAAGGTTTAATAGGATAGTTCTCAGCACCATAGCCATCACCAACACTGGAGCTGTAGGAGGCAGCACTCTTATGACCTGTTAGTTTGTCATGAAGCTCAATTGGAATTAGACACTCGCGACAAGCATCCTTGAAGCCATGCCTGAAGGAGTGAAAGGTTTTACGCTTATCGGTGATGCCTAGCCCTTTGCGCTTATGATTGCCAAACCACTGAGAGAAGGCAGCCGTGAGTGGTCTAGTAGGTGAAGACTTAAGAAGCGGGAATAGTCTTGAATGACCTGCATCCTTCATTGAAGACACGTAATCTAAAAAGCCACAACGCACTAACTCTGGATGTATAGGTACTCTTCGTTTTGAGGAATTGTTTTTGAGTGTTTTCTGAGGGGTATCTTCATCCTCTTCATCACCCACCTCCGTGGTTATGTGTATGTACTTTACTCCGCTATCCTCAGCTATATCGTCAACAAGTAGCTGACCAATCTCCCCAAGTCGTGCGCCTGTCCACAAGGATATTAAAGGTAGCCAGTATGCAGCCTCACCCGCACCGCCTCTGGGTCTATGATTAGCGGTATAAATTGGAGATGCAAATATAAGCTTCAGCTCCTCAATACTAAATGGTATTCGTGGCTTTTTCTTTCCCTTTTCCAAAGGAGCTTTTACATCTTTTGCTGGATTGCTACTCAACTTATCATTGGCTACAGCTAAGTTAAATATTGCATTGATTAAGTTTAGATGCCTCCCAATCGTTCCAGAGCTGCGTCCATTACTAAGTAGATTGTCTTTGTAGGTGACTATGTCTCCTTTAGAAACCCTAGACGCTTGCATATGCTCCGTCTGAGCAGCTATCTTTTCAATTATTTTCTTTGCTTCATTGAATGTTTTTAGTGCTGGATTAGCCTGCAGCTTCCAATAATTTAAAAGAAACTCTAAAGTGTCTTCAGACTTAGACTTTACAGGGCTTCTATCAATTACTGGCGTGTCTACAATCTCACCTGAGTTCCTTAGCTTCAGTGACTCCGAAAGACGCTTACCAGCCTTGAGAAAGTGGCTACAAGCTTTCCTGTATGCTTGGCTGTTCTTATCAAGTGTGATGCCATGTCTTTCCAGCTCATGGTCAACTATTGAGGTTATGTGCTCATGATTTCCACGAGATAGCCATTCACTTGTAGATGAAGAAAGAAAACTGGTATCAAGCAAAGTTGCCTCATAGAAATCATCATCTAAGAGAAGACCTTCCAGCCTGTCAGCTTCATCCTCCTCTAGTTGTTCAGCAGACCATATAAGCGCTATCCGCTCCAACTCATCATCACTAATGTCACCACGCTTAGAGGATGCTTTCATTGCTCTGATATGTGCATACTCTTGGTCAAGCTTAAGTCTTTCTATCGTGGCTCTTGTGTTGGCTTCTCGCGGGTCTTTGGTTCGTAATGAGAACATTACTTCTGCTCGGCCATAATGAGACACTAAGTCTGTAGGGACTCTGGCTCGATAATAGTAGTAATTAGAGCCTTTATGGTTGGTTACGTTTGTTTGTAGTTTCACTTCATCACTCATGTTCGTTATTCTATCGCACAAGCTCATTTAGATTGAGCTGTGTGTAACAGCTATGTGTAACAGTTTGAGTTTTTAAGTGATTGATTTATATTTAAAACCATTTAGAATCATGGTCTTATAAAGCTGGTGGCGCCCCCGACACGAATCGAACGTGTGACCCTCCCCTTAGGAGGGGGATGCTCTATCCACTGAGCTACGGGGGCAAATACTAGTGCAGCATTATAAAGCGTAGAGGTGCTAAATAAAACATTACGTGAATAAATGTAGCGTTGTCATACGTTTGCTCTACAGAAAAAACAAATAATGCTAAGATTCTGTAAGACTTATCCATCATTGAACAAAATCAAACGAAGGTCATTGTATGTTAATTAAGGTTTTATTCTATGTAGCAATCATACTCGTTGCACTCTTAGGCTATCGCCATTACGCATCGATGCAACCAAGTTTAACTATCGGCGAAAATGCGCCTGAATTCGGATTAAAAGATACCAAAGGCAGCTACCACTCGCTCTCAGATTACAAGGGAAAATATGTAGTCCTTTATTTTTACCCAAAAGATGACACACCCGGCTGCACCAAAGAAGCTTGCAACTTTAGAGATGATTTATCTAAATTAGAGCAATTGAATGCCAAGGTAATTGGAATTAGCGTTGACTCAGAAGCCTCTCACCAGAAGTTTGCAGAAAAATATCACCTACCATTCACCTTGCTGGCGGATATAGATGGTAGTGTCGCAAACACTTATCATGCACTTACCAACCTAATCTTTACTAAAATTGCAAAACGTTATACTTTTTTAATTGACCCGAACTCAAAAGTAGTCAAAATTTACCATGACGTGAATGTTTCAAACCACTCTCAGCAAATCATTGATGATTTAAAAAACTTACAAGCGACAGCAAATTAGTTTCTATCTACAACGGCATGTAGCTTGATGTTGATTTTAGACATTAAACAGGGAGCCTAAAGCTCCCTGATAATATGATTAAAATCTCAACTCGGTAATCACTCAACAATATCCACTAACACTAATATAGTCGCATGACCATCTTAATGGATACTGATTTATAGGATGAGCGACTAGAATCCCAAACTATCAAGTAAGTCATCAACCTGCTCTTGACTAGCAACCACATCCACAGCATCTGGGTCAATTTGCGGGCCATTCAGTAGCGATGAGTTATCACCAGCGTCAGCTTTACTTGTTTCCGTATCTTTTTTAGGAATTGCCGGCGAGAAGTCAATCAGTAACTGCACCAACTGTTGCTCCAACTCTTGTGCGAGGCCAGTAATTTTTTTAATGACTTGCCCTGTCAAATCCTGGAAATCCTGCGCCATCATGATATCCATCAATAAGGCTTTGGTTTCCGCAGTGTTTTTTCCTGCCATTGTTAAATAGGTTAATGTTTCATTAGCGGCCAGATTGTATTCACTCTTTAGCGAAGGTTCACCCATCACATTTGTCCAGCGCTGTTGCAATGCAGTTGCACCGGCAGCAAGTTCTTCTTGCAATGGAATCGCCACGTCAGTTGCATTCAAAACACGCTCAGCAGCTTGCTCAGTCATGCGTGCAACATACGCCAAACGATCACGTGCATCTGGAATATCTTGTGCTACTTGCTCTAATATCTTATCTAGCCCTAAACCACTTAAACTATCATGCAATGTTCTCGTTACATGGCCTACACGATTAAGAATTTCATCACTCGATGACAGCCCAACTGAAGGATCAACACTTGCGGCTTGTTGCTGTGTGGCTTCGCTAGTCATAGTTAAGCCCCAGCTTTCTCAAGCTTCTCAAATATTTTTGATAACTTTTCATCAAGCGTAGCCGCTGTAAAAGGCTTTACTACGTAACCATTAGCGCCAGCTTGTGCTGCAGCAATAATATTTTCTTTTTTAGCTTCAGCGGTCACCATCAATACTGGAAGTTTAGATAACTCAGCATCTGCGCGAATATTTTGCAACAATGTCAAACCATCCATGTTAGGCATATTCCAGTCTGATACAACAAACTCAAACCCACCACCTTTCAGTTTACTCAGCGCAGCAACCCCATCCTCAGCCTCATCAACATTGGTATAGCCCAGCTCTTTAAGCAAGTTGCGAACAATTCTACGCATCGTAGAAAAGTCATCCACAACTAGAAATTTAGTATTTGTATTTGCCATGCTTCACTCCATTAACATTAACTATTCACAGCGCTTCAAGTTTCAATCTATACATGAACACTATGAATAAATTCTATAATTTTTATATATTGTACTGATTTATGATGGAGACTGCTCCATTAACTAGATGACTCAGATTTAAAGCGCCAACAACCTGCATAACCTTTACACACGTAATGCACGAGTGTTATTGGTCACTAAATGATTAAGCACTAATTTTGGCAACTCATTCAAATGTGCCACTTCATCGACACCACCATGTGCTACTGCCTCTTTTGGCATGCCATACACCACACAACTCTCCTCATTCTGAGCAAAGTTATATGAACCTGCATTCTTCATTTGAGCCATACCTACTGCGCCATCTTTACCCATTCCAGTTAAGATTACACCGATAGCATTTTTACCTGCATGTAATGCCGCAGAATCAAACAACACATCCACAGAAGGTTTATGACGATTCACTGGTGGCGCATCACTCAGCTCTGTCACATAGTTTGCACCACTTCTTGCCAACAGCAAATGCTTATCACCTGGGGCTATATAAGCATGCCCAGGTAGAATACGCTCACCGCCCTCTGCTTCTTTAACGGATATTTGGCACAAAGAGTTTAGTCTATTTGCAAAAGATTTTGTAAATCCTGCAGGCATATGCTGTGTAATCAATATACCAGGGCAATCTGATGGCATTTGCAACAAAAACGATTTGATTGCTTCGGTACCGCCGGTAGAAGCCCCAATAATTAACAGCTTTTCACTACTAATCAGTGGATTACGTAATTGCAATGGGCGATTCTCAGCATTTCCAGCAACGGCATGGCGGCTAGGTGAAGAAACTCTAGCTTGAGAAGCAGCTCGTATTTTGTCGGTAATTTCTTCGGTATACTCACGCATACCTTCGGTAATTGACATTTTAGGTTTGGTCACAAAATCTGTTGCGCCCAACTCTAACGCACGCATGGTGATTTCCGAACCTTTCTCGGTCAACGTAGACACCATCACAACTGGCATTGGGCGTAAACGCATTAGTTTTTCTAAAAAGTCCAAGCCATCCATCTTCGGCATTTCAACATCAAGCGTTAGTACGTCAGGATTTAATTGCTTGATCATTTCACGTGCGATTAGTGGATCTGGTGCAGCACCTACGACTATCATATCTTTTTGATCATTAATAATCTCAGTGAGTAAACTACGAATCAGTGCTGAGTCATCAATAACAAGTACTTTAATTTTCATTTGCTTATCTCGTGTCTTGTTGCTTATTCAATTTAATAGTTAAAATAAATCAATTGCACCAGCGACATCTGCCGTTTTAAGCTTGCTTGCGTAAACCTCTTCACGTTTAAACAAGGTGTCATTATGCATTTGCTTCAGTTTTTTCACTAAAACTCGACCCGTTTTAGGGAAGTAATAAACTTTTCTAGGATAGATGTCTAACAAATCTTCACCTGTAATGCGTATCCCCTCAGCATTCAGATATTTTCTTACAAAAATAGCGTTGCGATCACCAACATTCGTGGTCGTAAAGCTTTTCAGCACGTTACCACCACCAAAAATCTTAGCCTCTAAATTCTCACGACGTGCACCATTGCGCAGCAACTGGTTAATTAAAACCTCCATGGCATAGGTACCATAACGCATAGACTCAGAAACAGGGCTGTCTTTATCTGTAGCAGCACTATCAGGCAACATAAAGTGGTTCATACCACCTACTCCTGTTTTGCTATCTCTGATGCAGGCAGAAACACATGATCCCAACACTGTCACAATGACCATGTCTTTATCAGTAAAGTAGTATTCACCAGGCGCTATCTTTGCAGCTTCACAATCAAAAGTTCGGTCAAAATATAGGGTTGTTGAAATTTCCTCTTCCAACATACTCATAAAGATCTCTCTTTAATCAGATTATTAGAACGCTTTACATGGCTACTATCACCTAATGTGTAGACTGTCTTACCACGTAAATGAAACGCATCCGATACGTAAAGAAAGTTCTCGGAATGCCCTGCAAATAGTAATGCGTGAGATTTCATTAACGGCACAAATCGACTTAAAATTTTAGACTGTGTAGGTTTGTCAAAATAAATCATGACATTTCTACAAAATATTGCATCAAAAGGCTCTTGTAACGCCCAGTTTTCATCCAACAAATTAAGCTGGCTGAAAGTAATCATTTCTTTTAGCTCTTTTTTTACTGCAACAGAACCCTCATTAGGACCCGTGCCTTTTAAAAAAAAGCGCTTACGTCTCGCATCCGAAAGCTTACTCACGCGCTCATAAGGGTAAATTCCACGAGATGCTGTAGACAATACATTGGTATCAATATCTGTGGCTATAATTTCAACTGGTGGATTTAAACTACCAAACGCTTCACATGCGGTCATTGCAATTGTGTAAGGCTCTTCACCGGTAGATGCCGCAGAGCACCAGATACGAATCGGTTTTTTTAGTGTTAGCAGATGGTCTGCGAGTATTGGAAAGTGGTGCTCTTCACGAAAAAACGACGTTAAATTCGTGGTTAGTGCATTCGTGAATGCTTCCCATTCGGCAGTATCGTTTTGACTTTCAAGGTTATCCAAGTACTGCTTAAATGATGTAGCACCTAGGACGCGAAGTCTTCGCCCAATACGGCTATAAACCATATCCGACTTAGCTTCTGATAGTGAGATACCTGCATGACGGTAAATTAAGTGACGTACTCTGGCAAAGTCTTGAGCAGTAAAGTTAAACTCTCGCCCCTCATCATGCTGCTCTTTTTTAAACATTAGATATTCACCACGTAATTTATTGTCAGTCACTTACTGTACCAATGTGGTACAAAGCGCTTTAGCAATATGCTTTGGGCACTCTTAATTTTATTTTTTATTAATTATGTTGCAGTTAACTGCTTACTTAATTTTTTGACTATTTATGGACAATATCAACATACCCAACGGAGCTATATTAAAGCTTAACCACTTTAATCAGCGATTAATCTCCGCGTAAAACATTCACTATCTTAATTATTTGATGCTGTATGACAAGGTAGCAATGCAAGATGTAAATATCAAGAAAGCCATTTAATTAAAACTGGCACTATCTGACATTTTCCATCTTAAAACATTGCTCCACATCACAACTTACTTATTACTTAACTACAAATTACCTTATGCCTTATCTGTTGCTCTTCTGTTGCCTTCTTTTGCAGCAAAAGGATGTGCAGAATCTTTATAAACTTTCAACAAATCAGCAGCTTTTGGCTCACGTGCGATTGCGCTTTTGATTGCTTGTTTAGTAGCACGGTAGTTCCAATCTTGAATACGGTCATCCATGTCTGCAGTTTGGTCAATAAATACACCAACAGAAATGAATACGTCATCAGCTTCTTCAACTGGAATTGTGCCATCTGCAACGCAATCCATCACAGCCATCGCAACACCGCGTTGTGCTGGGCCAAACATTTGCAATGATTGTTTAGTGTTTTTCAAAGTCACTTTGTTAAACATTACTGTGTTTGGTTTTACCATCATATTAGGAGCAACGATAGCTAACAAACCATTCACACCTTCTTTTTGATCAGTTAGTGTACGGCAAAATGCATCTTCTGCAGCGCTACCACGTGGGCCCATGATTAGGTCAATGTGAGCAACATTTTTAAGATCCAAACCACTACCATCTGGACGATCTTCGATCACCAATGCTTCACCAATTAATACACGATCAATAACAGCCATTTAAGTCTCCTAGAACTTCTAAATAAATTTCAAAATTAACTACTTTGTTACACTTGACGGTCGAGTGTAGCGTTACCGCCAATTTTTACTTACATATGGTGGACAACGCTACACTCATCCACCTTACCCTATCTTAAAATTACTAAAGTTAGCTGTGCGCTAACGATTTACCCTCTATTGTAAACCATTAGGTGCCTTAGCATAAAATCACTTTTTAAAACTCTTCCCAATCACCATCATCTGAGTTGGTTTTTACACTCAATTTGACAGGGGCTGGTCTCACAATACTAGCCACTTTACTTGCAACATTCACTTTAGGCACGTTGCGTGGTGCTTGGCTTTCGCCATGTGTGCCTAGCTGGAATACACTAATCGCATTCATTAGTTCGTCCGCTTGCTCCATCATCGATTCTGCAGCCGCTGCCGCTTCTTCAACTAGTGCTGTGTTTTGTTGTGTAACGTCATCCATTTTCATGATGGCTTCGTTCACTTGTTCAATACCAACACTTTGCTCTTGTGAGGCTGCAGAGATTTCACCAATGATGTCTGACACACGTTTGACTGAGCTGACGATCTCTTGCATGGTGTCGCCAGCCGTTTCTACTTGTTTGGTGCCTTCTGCTGTTTTGTTCACTGAGTTTGTAATCAGTTCTTTAATTTCTTTGGCTGCTGAAGCTGAGCGTTGTGCTAGGTTGCGGACTTCACCTGCAACAACCGCAAATCCTCGACCTTGCTCACCGGCTCTTGCTGCTTCAACCGCTGCGTTCAACGCTAAGATGTTCGTTTGGAAGGCAATGCCGTCAATCACGCTAATGATGTCTTCAATTTTCTTGGCACTTTCGTTGATTTCTGCCATGGTGCTGACGACTGCTGACACGGCTACACCACCTTTGACCGCAACACCTGAGGCAGCTGAGGCTAGTTGGTTGGCTTGTTTAGCGTTGTCGGCATTTTGTTTCACGGTTGAAGAGAGTTCTTCCATGCTGGCAGCGGTTTTTTCTAGTGAGGCCGCTTGATCTTCTGTACGACGTGATAGGTCTGCGTTGCCTTGTGCAATTTCTCTTGCTGCGGTGTTGATGGTTTCAACCGATTGTTGAACGGTGACGATCGGTCCAACGATCATTTCTAGCGTTTCGTTCATGCCGTTCACAATCTTACGGTAGTCGCCTTGGTGCCTGTTAGCGTCAGCACGTACTGTGACACGGCCAGCATGTGCGGCGTCTGCTAGTAATTGTGCATCTTCGTTTAGGGCTTTTAAGTTGGTACGTACTTGTTCAATGGCTTCATTCACGAATACTTTTTTGCCTGGGAATTTTTCTAATGGGGCATCAAAGTCACCTTCGCCAAAGGCTTTAACACAGGCTAGGGCTTTTTCTGTTAGTTCCAGTTGTCCAGCAACAATCGCATTGACTGCTGCGGCTAGTTCAGAGAAGCCGCCTTTAAATAGGTGTGCATGTAGGCTCATGTCAATGTTACCTTGTGCATGTTCGTTCGTCACCCATTTAACTGAGTCTACTGCGCCTTTTAGTTTGCCTTTGAGGCGGTCTAGGTTCTTGTTGATTTCCGCTTTTTTACCAGGGTATTGTTGAATTTGTACGTCAAAATCACCATCTCCTAACGCTCGCATCACTTGCGTCACTTCTTCTTTCTCACGTACGTGGGATCCTACCATTTTATTTAATGACTGCGCCATCTCAGCGTAAGTACCAGTAAATTTAGCCACATCAACTTCTACGTCAATTTCACCTAAATCATGCTGCTGAGACATATTTTGCATTTCAGCAATCAAGGTTTTAATGTTGATACGTAGCTGCTCTACACGCTCATTAATAAAAGCACGTTGACCAGGGAAACGCTCTAATGGCTCATCAAAATTGCCTTTAGAAAACTCAGCAATACAAGCCGTCACTTTACGCATCACATCAGCTTGATTAGATGCCATTTCATTGATATTCGTAGCCATGGTTTTATAAGTACCACGGAATTTTGCAGCGTCAATTTGTGCACTAATATTACCAAGCTTGTTTTGTGCAGACATTGTGCTTTGCTCTTCAATCACAGTTTTTAATGTCTGTTGCATGGTGAACATTGAAGCCATCAAGCTTGAACGATCATCAGCGTTAATTTTAATTGCACTATTTAAATCACCATTGGCGATATCATTCGCAATTTTCGCAACATCATTTGGCTCTCCACCTAATTGTTTACGTAAGTTACGTGTAATGAAAACACCAAGGATAATGGTAGCGAGTACGATTAATAAGCCCATCACTAAAGAAAGTCTTGTCGCGTGTTGCTTTACCGTTAATGCATCATTGGCATATTTCTGACCTAGTTCAACTTTATAGCTCATATGGCTAGCTATATCATCATTAGCCTTTTCTGCTGGAGTACGGATGGCGATATATAGTTCATGCGCTAATTCTTTTTGGTTCGTTCTAGACGCATCTAGTATTGGCTCCATACGTGAGTAATACGCATTTAAACCTTCCACATCCGCTTCTAACAGGCGCTTTTCTTGCTCATCTGAAATAAAACTAACATATGTCTCTGTAATGTCTTTCAACTCAGATTGAAGCTTTCTAATAGCGGCTTCAACTTCTGCCATTTTTGCATCATCCTTAATCAACGTGTGATTAGCAACCCTGATACGTAGCGTATTGAATTTATATCGCATTTCATCAAGTTTAATGACACTAGGCACTATATTTTCATTTGCATAATTAGTGTCTTTATATACAGAGTCGGTCTGGAAAATATTTAGCGTTAACAAACCTACTAAACCTAATACAGAAATCAATGTTATTAATAACATTTTTCTTGCAACAGTCATTTGCATCTCAAGTCCATTTCTTACTAAAAAAACCTATAAATATCAACTTCTAAAAACACAACCTACAACATGTATTTTTAAAACTCTTCCCAATCACCATCATCTGAGTTGGTTTTTACACTCAATTTGACAGGGGCTGGTCTCACAATACTAGCCACTTTACTTGCAACATTCACTTTAGGCACGTTGCGTGGTGCTTGGCTTTCGCCATGTGTGCCTAGCTGGAATACACTAATCGCATTCATTAGTTCGTCCGCTTGCTCCATCATCGATTCTGCAGCCGCTGCCGCTTCTTCAACTAGTGCTGTGTTTTGTTGTGTAACGTCATCCATTTTCATGATGGCTTCGTTCACTTGTTCAATACCAACACTTTGCTCTTGTGAGGCTGCAGAGATTTCACCAATGATGTCTGACACACGTTTGACTGAGCTGACGATCTCTTGCATGGTGTCGCCAGCCGTTTCTACTTGTTTGGTGCCTTCTGCTGTTTTGTTCACTGAGTTTGTAATCAGTTCTTTAATTTCTTTGGCTGCTGAAGCTGAGCGTTGTGCTAGGTTGCGGACTTCACCTGCAACAACCGCAAATCCTCGACCTTGCTCACCGGCTCTTGCTGCTTCAACCGCTGCGTTCAACGCTAAGATGTTCGTTTGGAAGGCAATGCCGTCAATCACGCTAATGATGTCTTCAATTTTCTTGGCACTTTCGTTGATTTCTGCCATGGTGCTGACGACTGCTGACACGGCTACACCACCTTTGACCGCAACACCTGAGGCAGCTGAGGCTAGTTGGTTGGCTTGTTTAGCGTTGTCGGCATTTTGTTTCACGGTTGAAGAGAGTTCTTCCATGCTGGCAGCGGTTTTTTCTAGTGAGGCCGCTTGATCTTCTGTACGACGTGATAGGTCTGCGTTGCCTTGTGCAATTTCTCTTGCTGCGGTGTTGATGGTTTCAACCGATTGTTGAACGGTGACGATCGGTCCAACGATCATTTCTAGCGTTTCGTTCATGCCGTTCACAATCTTACGGTAGTCGCCTTGGTGCCTGTTAGCGTCAGCACGTACTGTGACACGGCCAGCATGTGCGGCGTCTGCTAGTAATTGTGCATCTTCGTTTAGGGCTTTTAAGTTGGTACGTACTTGTTCAATGGCTTCATTCACGAATACTTTTTTGCCTGGGAATTTTTCTAATGGGGCATCAAAGTCACCTTCGCCAAAGGCTTTAACACAGGCTAGGGCTTTTTCTGTTAGTTCCAGTTGTCCAGCAACAATCGCATTGACTGCTGCGGCTAGTTCAGAGAAGCCGCCTTTAAATAGGTGTGCATGTAGGCTCATGTCAATGTTACCTTGTGCATGTTCGTTCGTCACCCATTTAACTGAGTCTACTGCGCCTTTTAGTTTGCCTTTGAGGCGGTCTAGGTTCTTGTTGATTTCCGCTTTTTTACCAGGGTATTGTTGAATTTGTACGTCAAAATCACCATCTCCTAACGCTCGCATCACTTGCGTCACTTCTTCTTTCTCACGTACGTGGGATCCTACCATCGCATTCACAGCTACCACGGCTTGTGCGTACGAGCCCTTGTACTTAGTGACATCTATTGTGGCATCAATATTGCCAGCTTCATGCTCTTGGGACATTTCTGTAATGTCTTCAATAATGCCTTTCACATTGGCACGAAGCTGTTCAATAGCTTCATGAACAAAGCCTAGTTTCCCTGGTAACTTTTCGAAAGACTTATCGAGATCGCCACCTGAAAAACCAATCACGCTTTCAGTAACGCTTTGCACCAAATTAGATTGTGCGACTAGCGTGGCGTTGATTTTTTCTGCAATTGCATGGTAGCTTCCATTAAGTCCTTCTAAATCAACCACCGCATTTACGTTACCTTTTTTATGCTCAAGTGCCATGTTTTCAATGCGAGCTAATGTTGTTGCTAAGCTTGCTGACATTAACTTGAGCGCAGACTTAACGCTAGATGTGTCTTTCGCATCAACCTCTATTGCCATATTTAAATGGCCATTTGCTAACTGTCTTGCAATATTCACAACATCAGCAGACGAGCCTCCAAGCATATTGGCTTCTTTACGGAAGCTATTAGCAATCACAATTAAAAACGCAGTTTCAAGCACAATAGCTAATGTGTGTATTAGTAGCAGCTTATTATTTGCGCCCAGTTGAAATACATAAAATCCAGCATCATGGGCTTGGAGTGAGTTAAAACTTATATGGTGCACTACAGCCACTAATGCTGCAGCGAAAATTGGCTTACAGTCACGGTAATGCAGCAAAAAAGCCAATAAAATGAAAATGGCAAAGTGAGCCTCACTCATACCATGTGTTTGCTGAATAAGAAGTGCAGAGAACACCATAAAAGCCACTGCAATCACAATCCTAGTCACCACCGCACCAGGTAGCATGTTAACGAGTAATAATGGTATTAGTAACGCAGGAACACCAACGACAAAAGTTTCAAACTGTGTGCCGTTAGAAAACCCTATAAAAAAACTGATAGCCAGCAACATCACTAACGTCCAAGTCATTAGTTTGTCTGCGCTAGTTGCCCAAGGATCTATTCGACTGTTTGCTGCTGTAATCATTTATATATCCAATTTATTCAAAACTATCAATTAATATGTATTAACTAGTACTACACGATTAAATCGCTCAATTACTTTGCTAGTGAAGTTTGTTCAATTGCCAAACACTGTCACTAAGTCACAAATTAAGTTTCTAATCAAACTCACTAATGGGGTTCGCTTCATTTATACTTTTTTAGTACATTTGTACCTGACTATAGATAAAGCCACCTAATATCCATTGATTATCAACACATTTTTTAATCACTAAGTATGCTTTTAAGCGAACTGAGACTAATCGAACTTGCTATTTAATAGCTGCTTGCTTAGCCCCTTCAGCTGAAAAATCACAACTTAACTTAGACGTGGTGCCATCCCTGTTATTCGTGCTGGCGGAGCAATCGTTCTTAAATTTTGCCTGTTTTGTAGGCCCAAACCACCACTCAACTTAAACGCACTGACTGTATCCATTAAGCCAACTGCCTGATCAACCAGAGATTCGGCAGCCGCAGCAGCCTCTTCAACCAAGGCCGCATTTTGTTGTGTCACCTCATCCATGCTGGTAATCGCATTATTTACTTGGTCAATACCGGCACTTTGTTCGATTGAAGCGGCTGTAATTTCACCCATAATATCTGTCACACGCTGAACCGAAGTAACGATCTCTTGCATGGTGGCGCCTGCATTTTCAACTTGCTTAGTGCCCTCTGCAGTTTTATTCACAGAGTCCGAAATCAGCTCTTTAATTTCCTTAGCTGCTGAGGCTGATCGTTGAGCAAGATTGCGCACTTCACCTGCTACAACCGCAAATCCACGGCCTTGTTCACCGGCTCTTGCCGCTTCAACGGCTGCGTTAAGGGCTAGAATGTTTGTTTGGAAGGCGATACCGTCAATCACAGAGATAATATCTTCAATCTTATGTGCACTTTGATTGATAGCATTCATGGTATTGACAACCTGACCAACCACATCGCCACCTTTGACTGCAACACCCGAGGCTGCACTAGCCAGCTGGTTCGCTTGTTTAGCGTTCTCAGCATTCTGTTTTACTGTTGAGGCAAGTTGCTCCATGCTAGAAGCTGTTTCTTCCAGACTTGATGCTTGCTGTTCGGTGCGGCTTGAAAGGTCGTTGTTACCTGAAGATATTTCACCAGCGGCAGTATTAATTGTCTCCCCAGCCTCACGCACTTGGATGATAACTTCAGTCATCTTATCCATCAGCGCATTTACACCATCACACAAGCTAGCAATTGCGCCTGTTTTTCCATCTAGGGATACACGGCTGCTCAGATCTCCTGCTTTGGCGCCTTCAATAATAAGTTGAGTTTCGTCTACAGCATCTGACAGCAGTTGCGCCTCTTGCGCTTTTTCTGCCGCATCTGCTGCAGTTTGCTGCATGACCGCATCTAGTGTGCCATTGACGCCTTCAACTACTTTTCTGTAATCACCCCAATGCTTAGATACATCCGCACGTGTATCCAACTCATGGCTTTGCGCAGCTTGCGCCAACATATTGGCATCTGAAACCAATAGACTTAAAGCATCAACACATGCATTTAAGTTGTTTTTAATAATATTAAAATCGCCATTGTAATCATCTGTAATTTTGGCTGGAATATTACCTTTAGCAAAGTTCTCTACATAACCAGCAGCTACATTTAACGGATCAATCACTGCATCTAAACAGTTATTAAACCCTTCTACAACTTTACGGAAGTCACCTTGATACTTAGTAACATCACCGCGATTATTTAAACGCCCTTCTACTGCAGCATTTTCTAAATTGATGGCTTCACTAACTAAATTATTAACCGCGTCTATACATGTATTAAGATTAATTTTAATGGTATTAAAATCGCCATTGTAATGATCAACAATCTTCGTTGGAATGTCACCTTTAGAGATTCTATCCATGTAATTTGCAGCGACATTCAGCGGCCCAATCACAGCATCTAAAGTATCGTTCACACCCATCACTACTTTACGGAAATCACCTTGGTGATGACTAGCATCCGCACGCGCAGCTAAACGTCCTTGTTGTGAGGCTTGTGAAAGCACTGCAATATCAGAAATCAATAACTTAATATTGGCTTGCATAGTGCTCATGGCAGCCATCGTACTACTACGATCGTTAGCACCTAGTGGAATAGTAAAGTCTAAATCCCCTAATGCAATACGTTTCGCTGTGTCATACATCGTATCTGGTTCGCCGCCCAATGCCTTGGTAATTGAACGTGTAATTGCGAAGCCTAACCAAACTAGCGTTAAAATTGCTAAAGCTAAGCCAAAAAACGTCAATAAACGCACGCTGTCATAATTAGTAGATGCATTGATATATTCATTGGCCGCAATATCCAAGTTCAACTTTAGCAGCGCCTTCATATCAACTTCAGCAGCCTCGTACAAATCAAGCGCCTGCTCATTCGTAAGCTTCAAGGCCTCATAGTTATTTGCGCGTAATTGAATCACTGCTGGTTTTAGTACAGCCTCAACGAACTGACCACGACTTTTAGCAAATTTATCAGCTAAAAGCTTCTCTTCTGGCGTCAAATTATTTTGTAAATATGCATTCCAAATACTACTGATTTCTTGAATTTTACTTTCAATATAATCAGCTTGTTTAACAGAGTATTCAGCGTCCAGTTCAACATGGACCTGCCCATCTTCACCTACCGTTGTTTTGTAATGGCTTAATGCTGCATTTAAATGCGCACGGTTCTTCAACATATTCAAGGTAATCTGATTTAGCGACTCTACTGGCACCATCCTATCCTGATACACAGATTGCAAGCTAGTTCTTACTTGGCTAAGCTCAAACAAGCCAATTGCAGCTTGTATTGTAACCACAGCAACCGCAAGTGCAATAATCACCATTAATCGCTGCGCAACAGTTAGCGCTCTAAGTAATTTCATCAGATATCTCCATTTTTACCGCATATTAGGACAACACAAACCACAGCTTCACTTTCAGTAAATTGACCTCGCAAACTGATCATATTATTTACCCTGGAGAAGTACGTTTTTTAATTTTTATCGATTAAAACTGTTCTCAATCACCATCATTGTTGCAGAAGCCAGTCGCTCATTTATATTTAAGCTGCTACAGCGTCTACTAAAGCCATTTCCTGACTCGTCATTAACTGTTCAATATCTACTAAAATCAGCATTCTTTGTTCCAAAGTGGCTAAACCTACAATGTATTTAGTATCAATGCTAGTCACCAATGATGGCACATCACGGATTTGCTCTTCTTTCAACGCAATCACATCTGAAACGCCATCCACCACAATACCTACTACACGGCCGTGTAAGTTAAGAATAATGACAACGGTAAATTCGTTGTACTCGATTTTTCCTAAATTAAACTTAATACGTAAATCCACAATCGGTACAATTTTTCCGCGTAAATTTACAACACCTTTAATAAATTCTGGGGTATTAGCAATTTGAGTCACCGCGTCATATCCGCGAATTTCCTGTACTTTAAGAATCTCTAACCCATACTCTTCAGCGCCCAAAACAAAGGTAAGGTATTCACCCTCTGCACTTTTAGCTTTTGAACTTGAATTGCTCATTACATTATCTGTACTCATTGTTTAAGCTCCTTACGCATTGCTTTGCATATGCGGATTATTTTGGTTAGAAAATGAGGCTGCGCCTGTAATATAGTTGGTGGTCTGCCCCATTTGTATCAGCGCAGCCACATCTAAAATTAAAGCGACTGAGCCATCACCCATGATAGTCGCGCCAGATACGCCAGGGATCTTTTTAAAGTTTGTCTCTAAACTCTTAATAACGACCTGTTGCTGACCGACCAAGCGATCAACAAACAAAGCTGATTTTTTACCATCAGACTCCAACAACACCAAGACCCCTTGCGTTGGATCCGTGATATCTGTGGCGTGATTAAACAAACTATGTAGCGCAATAATTGGCAAATACTCTCCGCGCACATGCACCATACGCCCCTCACCTGTGACGGTTTTAATATCTTCCGCACGAGGCTGCAACGTTTCAACAATCAGGTTTAACGGAATAACATAGACACTTTGGCCTAGTGATACTGACATACCATCCAGAATTGCAAGGGTTAACGGAAGTGAAATGGAAATTGTGGTGCCAAAACCAAGTGCAGAGCGAATTTCAACAGCTCCGCCCATTGCGGTAATATTTCTTTTAACTACATCCATACCCACACCACGACCAGAGACATCAGTGACTACCTCTGCTGTAGAGAAACCTGGGGCAAAAATCAGTGAAAAAACTTCACCATCTGTCATATTCTCACTGACAGGCAAACCGTTTGACTGTGCTTTAGCAAGAATTCTGTCTCGATTTAAACCTGCACCATCATCAGTTACCTCAATAACGATACTGCCGCCTTTATGGGCAGCAGACAGCGTGAGTGTGCCAGATTCGCTCTTACCAGCTTTTCTACGATTTTCCGGAATCTCAATGCCATGGTCTACACTGTTCCGCACCAAATGTGTAAGCGGGTCAACAATACGTTCAATCAAGCCTTTATCCAGCTCTGTCGTAGCCCCCACAGTAACAAAGTCCACTTTTTTATTTAATTTAGCGGCTAAATCACGCACCATCCGAGGAAAGCGTGAAAACACAAAGTCCATCGGCATCATGCGAATTGACATCACTGACTCTTGCAAATCACGTGTATTACGTGTCAATTGTCCAACGCTATTAATTAGCGCTTCATTATGCACTGGGTCTAGCATGCTAATGCGTTGCTCAATCATTGCTTGTGTAATGACCAACTCACCAACAAGATTAATCAACTGATCGACCTTTTCAACACCAACACGAATTGAAGATGCTTCAGCGCTAGCTGGTGCCTTGTCTGACTCTCTACGCCCAAGGTTTCTGCGTTCAGCATCTTGTGCTGCCGTACTTCCTGCTGTCACTTCTGTTTTGGCTGCAAATTGTGCAGCAGTAGTTCCGCTGTTTGCAAGAGTGAGTGCTGTATCATCACCAATTAGGTTTGCTTTTACAGCATCAGGGTGAGGTTGGAACGGTGCAAAGAACCCATAACCTTCTTCTTGCTTCTCTTTACCATCCTCTTCAAAAAGACCATAACCCACTTCTTCGTGCACTAAAACTTTGGTGCTTGTCCCACTAGTAGCCTCAACAGGTTTAACTTCTGCTGTTTCGACAACTGCAGGCTTTGCAGCCTCAACAGTAGGTGCAATGATAGGCTGTGTGTCTGATTTTAATGTGATGACTAAATCGTCCGCATCTACAATGAACGAACAGATGGAAACAATATCAGCTTGGGATGAGTCGGTTGTGAGGGTAATTACAAAATGTCCGTCGGCTTGCTTGCTCACTGCAGCCTCACCTAAAAGACCCAACTCCTCTTGTAGGTTCTCAACGTCTTTTTCTGTGATATCTGGCATCACAATATTAAAACAACTCATTCCATCAGGCGTTACATTTTGTACGGTTTCTGTCACAACTGGCTCTGCAACTTCGACAGTAGGGGCTGCAGCAACTGCGGCTGGTGCCGGAGCGGCGCCTGCTTCTGAAAGTAACTTTAACATCATCTTTACGTCAGCCACTTGCTCTTCATCCACTTCTGTGGCTAACCGATGCCCATCCAGTTCCATTTTGAGCACGTCTTTAGCTGCAAGGAATGCATCCACATGTTCAGCAGTAAGAGCCATTTCATTCTTACGAATCTTATCTAACAAATTTTCAAGCACATGCGTAATTTCGGTCATATCCATAAAACCGAAAGTAGCAGCCCCGCCCTTAATTGAGTGGGCTGCCCGGAAAATTGCGTTTAATTCTTCATTATCAGGATTCGCAATGTTAATGCCTAAGAGCAAACGCTCGGCCTCTGCCAACAGCTCTTCAGCCTCATCAAAGAAGACCTCATAAAACTGACTCATATCAATTGTCATTGCCGCACTCCATTTATTTACTTGCGCTAACATACAAAACGTATGGTTTGCGCTAATACCGCTGCTGCATTTATTTCAAACTCTCAGTGAATCCAATTAGAAATCACTAAAACTTGCACAAGATTAAATGAGTTCAATCTCATTAGAATCAGAATTTCTCACTCGTAAAAATAAAGGCTTAATTAGAATCTCTTAAGAAACTCTTTGCTTATTATTATTTAAAAAAGAAATTCAAATTTACAATACTTAACATTTTTATACCTGTAGTTACTCTACAATAACCTTTAACACTTATGAACCAATCACTTTTTGTACAACTTCAATCAAACGTTTAGGATCAAATGGCTTAACTAACCAACCATTAGCACCAGCAGCCTTACCTTTTGCTTTCATTTCATCACTAGACTCAGTTGTTAACATCAAAATTGGCACTTTCTGATACGAGCCTAATTCTCTTAAATTTTTAATTAATGTTAAACCATCCATAATTGGCATATTCTGATCGGTTAACACTAGATCTACAGTTTTCTCTTTAGCTTTGTTGAGACCATCCTGTCCATCCACAGCCTGAACCACATCATAACCTGCAGCCTTCAGACTAAATGCCACCATTTGGCGCAGAGATCCTGAATCATCAACTGCTAATATTGTTTTTGCCATTTATTTACTCACTTTTTACTGTTAACAAACAATCACGCTTACCACTAAATTCAGAGCGCTTTTATGCTTAACTTACACTGCCTAACGGCAGCAAACCTAATATATTTAGCCTTAGCACTCTAAAAAAGATCAATTTCACCAGTTGCCATGTCTTTCTGACCGACAGAACGGCGTAATCCTCCAGACAAAGCATGGCTACCTACTTGCAAACTATTACTCATTTCTTCCAGAAACTTAACAATCTCTTCATGCTCGTGGCTAGGATCCATCTCGTTGCTATGTGATTCAACCTCATGCAGTAACTCTTTTAAACCATTAACCCGTTTGATTGTTCTTGCGATTAACTGACTCGTTAGATCTTGAAATTGAAGGCTAGTGACAGCCACATTGACTTCCTCACCAATTTTAGACTTGAAGGTCTCCAACTTTTCTAGAACTGGCTTCTCGATTGCATATTTTGCAACCAGCGCATCCAATACCTGCTGTTGCTCACAGACAGCTTCATGTACAGCCGTGAAACTAGCACTTAATTTCTCAATAGCTTCACTCAATAAAAATGTTGTTTGCAGCAAGTCCGCTTCAACTTCTATTAAATGCTGCTTGCCGTGGTCAGAAACCGCAGCAAGTAGCTTGCGCAACTCAGCAATTGGTAATGTTTTTATTTCCATACAACAACGACCCTAACGCGTTGATACTACTTAATGAAGCACACCATTATTATTCAAAGAATTGCCATTGGCTTTAATTTAAAACCAAGACATATCGCATTACATCAGTTATTTTTATTCAGTACATTATCTACCGTCGCACTATCTGCATCAGATGCCAATGTCGCCTCCCCATCATCTTTCATTGCATCCATCTCAGCCTGTTTATTCATCACAATAATACTGATACGTCGATTGATTGGATTAAGCGGATCATCCTTATCAAACAAAGAAACTGAAGACAACCCTACAACACGTAATAATTTAGCTTCATCCATCCCGCCAGCAATCAATTCTCTGCGTGATGCATTAGCACGGTCAGCGGACAGCTCCCAGTTGCTATAACCTTTTTCACCATTTAAATAAGTAGCTGCATCAGTATGCCCTGACAAACTTATTTTATTGGAGACTCCATTAAGCATCTGCCCAATTTCCTTCAGAATTTGTCTAGCATATGGCTGCATCTCAGCTTTTGCAGACTCAAACATTGGTCTATTTTGCTCATCAACAATTTGTATACGCAAACCTTCTGAAGTGATATCGATTAACAATTGTTTCTTAAATTTACTTAAAGTAGGGCTTTCCTCTATGGATTGCTCTAGCTTAAGCTTTAACTCTTCCAGCTTTTGAGCCTCAACCTTTTCCAGCGCTGCTTTGGCATCTTTCACATCAACAGCTTTTTGCTTACCTGGCGGACCATCAACCGGCTTGACCTGCCCTTGCTTTTTCGTCATATCTTTACCACCGCCACCTTTAATTAAGGTATCGCTGGCCCCGACGGAATCCCCACCCATCAATGCTACTTTTAATGGCGTTTTAAAATACTCAGATATCCCTTCTTTTTGAGCCTTAGAAGTTGACCCAAGCAACCACATCAACAAGAAAAAAGCCATCATGGCCGTCACAAAGTCGGCATAGGCAATTTTCCAAGCGCCACCGTGGTGTCCACCCCCACCTTTTTTAATCTTTTTTACGATAATCGGCTTGCGCAGTTCCTCAGCCATAACAACTTCCCCTATTTGCCCTTAGCTTGCTTAACATGCGTTTCAAGTTCGGCAAAACCAGGACGCTCTGTTGAATAAAGCACTTTACGACCAAACTCAACAGCAATAGCTGGTGCATAGCCATTAAGGCTTGCTAACAATGTCACTTTAACCGTTTGATACATTTTTGTGCTCTCTTCAAGCTTTTGTTCTAACAAGCCAGCAAGCGGCCCAACAAAACCGTAAGCTAATAAAATACCTAAAAAAGTACCGACCAATGCATGCCCAATCAAAACCCCTAATTCATTTGGTGGTAGATGCAAACTTTCCATTGTATGCACAACACCCATCACCGCTGCAACAATACCAAATGCAGGTAAACCATCACCTAATTTTGATATGCAATGGGCAGGCACATGCCCTTCCATATGATGCGTTTCTATTTCATTATCCATCAAATTTTCAACCTGAAACGCGTCCATGTTGCCAGAAACCATCAGGCGTAAATAATCTGTAATAAATTCAATTAAATGATGATCATGCTGCAATGCTGGATATTTACTAAACAAAGGGCTAGCCTCAGGATTTTCAACATCATTCTCAATGGACATCATGCCATCTTTACGAATTTTAGTAAGAATTTCAAATAACAACGCTAGCAAATCCATATAAAGGGCTTTGTTAAATTTAGACCCTTTAAACACGGTAGGTAAAGCTTTCACTGTAGCCTTAATTGCTTTACTGTCGTTACCTACAACAAAAGCACCTAACGCCCCACCAAAAATCATCACCACTTCTAGCGGTTGCCATAAGCCACCTAAATGACCGCCCGCCATAGCATAACCACCAAAAACCGCTCCGCAGATAACGACGTACCCAATAATAACAAACATACTTTCGTACTCCAGATTTTGATACTACAGTTTTCAAACATTCCTAATAGAATAGCCAATATAACGTAAAGTAATTACTTGAATAAAGCAATTTTTTATAACACTACTATCAATTAATGAGGCAACATCAATATTGAGCAAATTACAAAGATAGATATTTATCAAATAATCATGCGCTTACCGACAAAACCACTAACTATAAAGATTAATATCCATCGCAATAAATTATTTGATTTTCCAGACGTACAACATCTTCTCATTGTCGCCAGCCTGAATAACCTCTGTCGACTCGACACCCTCAATCTCAAACTCATAACTTATTAATAGCGCCCCAGAACGCATTTCGGCTTGTGCCTTTTGCCACAAATCAGACATTGCTGCAGGTGATAAATAGGCAAAAATAAGATCATAGTTTGCAAAATTCAATAATCGATAATCACCAATTCTAAAATCTGCTTTTGAACCTTTGAGCTTTGCGCGCACCACACTGATTAACCAAGGCAAGGGCGCTATTTCAATACCATTGACTAAGCAATCCGGCCTTACTTTGGCAATATACATAGACATATCTCCTAAACCACTACCTATATCAATGATGCGCATAGGTTGATGTTGAGGAATGAATGTTAAAACTTGTTGCCGAACGGCAGCTGTAGAAGGGAAAAATGGAACTTGTGTACGAAAAGTTGTCCAGTACAAACTTAGACTAAGCAAAAATCCTATCAAATAGATTGCATTAGGAACATGCAACTGAGACATTACCCAAACAGCTAGCGGGAAGATGAAGTGTATCCAACGCCACCATTTGGCCATATTCGTTATATTTGCAAACCATGCAGCAACGGTCGCTTGCATCAAGACCAAAAACGATATGAACCACATTGGCATAGCACTTATCACGTAGAGTGATTGCGACTTAACAATCCATGCGAATGAAAAAACAAAAAAAAAGGCAACAGCTTGTATTAAAACAGCGAGTGTAGCTGGCTTTAGATTGATTTTATTGAAGAATAACCGCAACATTTGATGCCAATTAAATTTCAGATACACACTCACTCCCCTGTGATGCAGAGCATGTACTGAATGTTTCTATTATATTTTTATGTACTTCTAGACATTATGTACTACAAGCCATCAAAACCTTAACACAATATAAGAACATTACAAGCACCCGTTAAGCGCTCATTGTTACTACCTTGTAAGTGAGCTCTTTTGCTTTTTTAGTTTTTCCCGCTCTAGAAGGAACATGGCATAAATTACATACATAACGACCATTTAAATCATAAGCATTGACTATAAAGTTACCCCCACAGCAGCTACAGCTCTGCAATTTCAGCATTTTACTCTCCACAAAGCGCACCATCGTCCAAGCGCGCGTCATAGACAACACTGGCTCAGCACCCTCTTCCGTCTCCACCTGCTGAAGATATAAACTATAAGCCTTAATGATTGCATGAATACCGGTTTCACCTGTGTAATCAAGCATAAATTTATAAATATTATAAAAAATAGAAGAGTGAATATTCGGCTGCCAAGTTAAAAACCAATCTGTAGAAAATGGTAGCATGCCTTTTGGTGGTGAAACGCCTTTGAGCTCTTTGTAAAGCTTAATCAAGCGCTCACGTGACAGAGTAGTTTGAGACTCCAACAGTTGCAATCTCGCACCCAACTTAATCATCTGAATAGCAAGCTGAATTTGCTCCGACTCATTGACCACACTTTTGGCAGAAGTCACTGGGCTTTTATTTTCCATGATAGTTTCCTTCTTAATTTTATTACCGTGACGAGCACTATTTAACTAAACCATTGACTCGGCCACTTGCCCAGACATTAAGATGGCCGTATGTAAATGCGCTTGTGATCGATCTTTTGTATAGTTAGTAAGCATACCCAAAATGGCACTATCATCAAAGCGAAACCTTGCCAGCATAACATTAGCACCACTTAGCTTAACCAACTGCATATTACTCAAACCTTCTAACAGGTCAGCAATATCACTACTGATACCCAAACGGAAAATGGCGGTGGCTTTATCTGCACGAATCAACTGCTGCGCCAACATTAAATAGTTGAGGTTGGCATCTCTAATTTCCGACATCAATTCTATTTCAGTCATTTTTATTTCCGATTCTTAATATATTGCAGTTGTTAAAGCATACGAGCTTTGGTTAGATACACTTTGAGCTCTTTTACCGCAATTAACAAGAATACGCTGTCGGTTTTTTTTGTGAGGAAACAGGACGAGCCAATGTAGGTGCTTGTCTTACAAACACCTACATTGGCTGTATGGGTACTTAAATATATGTATTAACTGTATTTATAATGAACAAATAAATAACAGATATTGATTTTATTAACTTTTTAAAATCATCAAAAATCCTAAAGTTTTTATGATTGACACCGTTAGTAAATTGCAAATTAGATGCAAAAATTAAAGCAATAAACATTAACGGTTTCATCTAATAACCATATATCGGCAGTACTTTTGAAAACTTTAGGGTATTTTATAAAAAAATTTAAATAAATATGATAAAAACACGTAACCAATTGTTTTATATTGAAAATTATTTTTAATATTTTTTATAAATAATTAAAAATAATCTAAGCATGTAAATAAATCATTCTTTAATAGACCTCGACAATAAGAAAGCAGGGTTTTCACCTGCTTATTCTCAAGATGCAATGACATTACTTTAATTAATAATATAGTCAGTAATAAAGCATTTAGTTTCAAAGTTGACCCAAATAGCATTATTTAAGTAACAGGACGCGTAATGGCTGAAGAAAGCGATTTAGAGAAAACGGAAGAGGCCTCCCCCAAGCGCTTAGAAAAAGCGCGTGAGGAAGGTGACGTTCCGCGCTCTCGTGAGCTTGCTACAGTGACAGTATTGCTTGCTGCCGGCTTTGCAATGCTAATGATGGGAGGCCAACTAGGTGAGGCATTGAAAACATCCATGAGTTCAGGGCTAACATTGGAGCGCGCTTATGCTTATGATCCAATGATACTTTTAATGAAAATATCCGATAACATTTACAATCTATTGCTGGCATTCTCCCCTTTAGCGTTGATTTTGTTTGTTGTTGCGATTGCGTCACCAGCCCTGATTGGTGGCTGGGTATTTAGTGAAAAAGCACTTGCACCAAAATTTGGAAAATTAAATCCAATCACTGGCTTGAGCAATATGTTTTCGAAGAACGCTCTTGCTGAATTGATTAAATCTATAAGCAAAGCAATCTTAGTAGGCGTTGTTTCTTATATCGTTATCGCCAACGACATGGAGTCGATTCTTTCACTTTCGTTACTGCCCTTAAATCAAAGTATTGCTGAAGTGAATGATTTATTGTTATTTAGCTTCTTAGCAATTGTCAGTGTGCTTGTTTTTATCGCAGCTATTGATGTGCCTTTTCAGTTATATCAATACGCTGAAAAACTGAAGATGACAAAAGAAGAGGTCAAGCGCGAATCTAAAGAGTCTGATGGTAATCCAGAAATCAAATCTAGAATTCGTCAGCAACAACGAGAAATGTCTAGACGTAGAATGATGTCTGAAATCCCAAATGCGGATGTCGTCATTACCAACCCGACCCACTATGCTGTTGCCATTCAATATAAAGAAGGCGGTATGAGAGCTCCTGTTGTGGTGGCTAAAGGTGCGGATGCCGTAGCATTGAAGATACGTGAAGTTGCTGATGAGCACAAAATTCTTATCGTTGAATCACCTAAACTAGCACGTGCAATATACGCACACACTGAACTAGAGCATGAAATCCCCGAAGCTTTATATACAGCTGTTGCTGAAATATTGGCTTACGTATTTCAAATGCGTATTTTCAAAAAAGATGGGGGCCATCAACCAGAAGTGCCAAGCACTTTAGTGGTACCTGATGAATTGGATCCTCACAGCCTGTTGCCACTTCCCAGCGTAGATGATGTGTCAAATGAACCTGGAGCGTTTGCCTAATGAATCCAATTAACTTACCAGCCTGGATGAGCAATCTAGGTAGCCGCACGGTTGCTGCACCTCTTATCATTGTTTTGCTGTTATCAATGATGATTTTGCCGTTACCTGCTATCGCACTGGATGTGTTATTCAGCTTTAATATTGCACTGTCTATCATGGTATTGCTAATTGGGTTGCAAACTAAAAAGGCACTCGACTTTATCGCATTCCCAACTGTGTTATTAGTTACCACAATGCTACGCTTATCACTCAACGTGGCTTCTACCCGCGTTGTACTCACCGAAGGACACACCGGCCCTGATGCTGCTGGTAAAGTGATTGAGGCATTTGGTCACTTTTTGATTGGCGGCAACTATACAGTGGGCATTGTGGTGTTTATCATCTTAACCATCATCAACTTTACCGTTGTAACAAAGGGCGCAGGGCGTATTGCTGAAGTTGGTGCGCGTTTCACTCTAGATGCAATGCCAGGTAAACAAATGGCGATTGATGCCGATCTGAACGCTGGGTTAATTGGTGAAGATGAGGCGCGCAAACGCCGAACTGAAATTAGTCAAGAGTCTGAGTTTTACGGCGCAATGGATGGTGCGAGTAAATACGTCCGTGGTGATGCGGTTGCAGGTATTCTAGTCACGATTATCAATATTGTAGGCGGCCTAATTGTTGGGATGGTTCAACACGGATTAGCCTTTGAAGATGCTGTCAAAATCTATACCTTACTTGCGATTGGTGATGGTTTGGTTGCGCAAATTCCTTCACTCGTTATTTCTGTTGCAGCTGGTGTGGTTGTATCAAGGGTAGCCAATACTGAAGATATTGGCGGCCAACTAACGACACAGTTATTTTCTAACCCTAGAGTGATTTACGTGACTGCGGCCATTGTGGGTGGCATGGGCATCATTCCGGGTATGCCAAATTTTGCATTTTTAACATTAGCACTCTTTCTTGCGGGTATCGCTTACCTTGTGAATGAGCGACAAAATACGATCAAAGAAGAGCCTGATGTTGAAGAAGCACCTGTTGCCCCATTAGAAGTAGAAGAAGCCAGCTGGGATGATGTGACACCGGTAGATACGGTAGGGTTGGAAGTTGGCTATCGCTTGATCCCATTAGTAGACAAGCTACAAGGTGGTGATTTACTGAAGCGAATTAAAGGCTTACGCAAGAAGTTTGCGAATGAAATTGGATTCCTCGCCCCCACTGTACATATTCGCGACAATCTTGAATTAAGACCTTCTGGTTATCGAATTACGTTAAAAGGTGTTGAAATTGCGACTGGCGAATCTAATTACGGTCAGTATCTAGCGATTGACCCAGGCATGGTCACAGGTCCGCTTGCTGGACATATCACTACAGACCCTGCTTTTGGTTTACCAGCGGTATGGATTGATGCAGGTATTCGCGATGAAGCACAAAGCATGGGATACACGGTGGTTGATGCTGGCACTGTTATCGCAACGCATTTAAACCACATTATTTCCATGCATGCAGCTGAATTGCTAGGTCGTCAGGAAGTACAGCAATTACTAGATCACATTAGCAAAGAGTCTCCTAAACTAATTGAGGATTTAGTACCTAAACTCATGCCACTCGCTATCGTGCAAAAAGTGCTACAGAACTTGCTAGTAGAAGGTGTTCATATTAGAGACATGCGAACAATTGTTGAAACACTTTCAGAACATGCAAGCCAGACTCAAGATACCAATGATTTAACTGCATTAGTGCGTGTGCAACTTGGACGCGCTATCGTGCAACAACTATTCCCTACAGGCAATGAAGTAACGGTCATGTCACTGGATAACAACCTAGAACGCCTATTGCTACAAGCGATGCAAAATAACACAGGCGGCTCAGCGATGGAGCCAGGTATGGCAGAAACGCTATCTAGACAAGCTGAAGAAGCAGCCAGACAACAAGAACAAATGGGCTTAACGCCTGTGTTATTAGTCTCTGCTCCACTTAGAGCAGCTCTAGCTAAATTTCTGCGCCGTGCTGTACCCAATCTCCGTGTACTTTCACATGAAGAATTGCCCGACTCAAAAACAATACGCGTCACTAGCCTAATTGGAGGTTCTGCATGAACATTAGACGATTTTTCGGTAAAAGCTCACGCGAAGCGCTAACAATGGTCCGCAAAGAGCTGGGAGATGACGCTGTGATTCTTTCTAATCGGGTAGTAGCGGGCGGTAATGAAATTATGGCTTTTAGAGAAGATGAGATGAATGCAATGGTTAATGATAACCAAGCCGTGCATGCGTTTAATTACGAACAAGCTAAACATCATGATGAGCCAACGGCATTATTATCATTATTGAATAAGAGTGCTCGTGAAGAACATCAACACTTTGATGCTAAAAAAATAGATAGCCAATCAAAAAGCTCAAGCACGCAAACACATATAAATGATGCTCACCGACATGCCAGTGCAGGCAATGTCGCGACTAGTAAGCAAATGGCATTCATGCTTAATGAGATGCGCAATATGCGTAATGTGATTGAATCGCAACTTGCTACGATTGCTTGGAGCAATGTTCAGCAACGCGACCCGATTAAATCTGAAATACTTGGTGCACTATTGGGGGCTGGCTTTAGTCCTGCATTATCAAGATATTTAGCAGAAAAACTACCTGAGAATTTAGATAGCAAAAAAGCAAATGCCTGGGTGAAGTACATCCTAGGTAAAAATCTGCATACCATCGAGAATGAAACCGAGGTGTTAGACCAAGGCGGTGTGTTTGCCTTAATTGGCCCTACCGGTGTAGGCAAAACCACAACGACAGCCAAGCTTGCAGCGCGTTACGTCATGAAACACGGCACACAAAACCTAGGGCTAATTACAACGGATGCATACCGGGTCGGCGGTCACGAACAACTCAGAATATATGGCAAGATTTTAGGTGTCATGGTTTATGCTGTTAAAGATGAAACAGACCTTGCTATTGCACTCAATGAACTGAAAAACAAACACACCATTCTGATTGACACCGTGGGTGTAAGCCAGCGTGACCGTATGGTAACGGAACAAATTGCACTGCTTTCGAGCAGCAAAACACCTATAAAAAAATTACTGTGCTTAAACGCGACTAATACTGGTGAAACGCTCACCGATGTTATTCAAGCCTACAAAGGGAAAGGTCTTGATGGCTGCATCATCACTAAACTAGATGAAGCTGCCACTATCGGCAATGCGCTTGATGTCATTATTCGTGAAAAATTAAAGCTTTACTACACCGCTAATGGACAGCGTGTTCCTGAGGATATCAACTTAGCAAATAAAATAGAGTTGATTCATTTGGCATTGAACTTAAAGTCGCCTGCAAATCGTCCGTTTCAATTCTTAACTGAAGAATTGCCATTTGTCATGGGACAAGCCAGTAGCACTGGAAACATCTCTCAACTAGCGGAGATTTAACCATGTCAAACTTCAATAATAGCGTCATGCATAACGATCAAGCTGCAGGATTAAGACGTATTATGGCAAAACCAAAGCCTAGAGTTGTGTCTGTTTTATCCGCCTTACCCTCACAAACACAACCGCGTCTAATCACAAACCTAGCAACTTCTATCGCGAATCAAGGCAGCGATGTGCTCGTCATGCACGCATCAGAGCATACGCTTGAACAAAGCTATGAGTTAGATCAGTCCCCTTCACTTCTAGATGTTATTCAAGAAAAACATATCTTACAGCAAGCAATTAAATCAACTAGCCATGGCTTTTTAAGCGTTAAATTAATGCAAAAGCAGCTATTAGCTAATGCAAATGACAACCATACCACTAGTCAGCTTAATCTGCTTTTCAACCAATTGGCCCAGCAATACGACATGGTGTTAGTGGACACAATGCTCAACAAAGCTAACACGCTGCCTTTACACAAACTCAACGAAAGTGAGATTATTATTCAGCTCTCACGCAAGCCTGAGTCTATTACCCAAGCGTATTCACTGATTAAACAAGTATGCGGTGAACTTGGTAGACGTTCTTTTGGTATCATTGTAGATGATTCAACAGACGCACAGGCGCAAGTAGTATTCCGCAATATATCGCAAGTAGCAAAACGCTTTATGCAAATTGAATTAGATTTTTTTGGTGCAATTCCTGCTGACAGTCATTTAAACCGCGCTTCCAAATTAGGACGCTCAGTCATTGACGCATTTCCGCTTGCTATCGCATCCACTGCATTAAAGCAAATTGCACAACGCTTAGATGACAAGCATGATAATATTTTTAACAATAAACAGGCATCATACAACTAAGCTAAAGACGATTTATGTACACAGCGCATGGGAAAAAAGATCAAAAAGACGTTTTGCTGGATCAGCATGCTATCTTAGTTAAAAAACTCGCTTATCAATTAAAAGCCAAGCTTCCACCTAGTGTAGAGCTTGATGATTTGATTCAAGCTGGCATGATGGGTCTGCTAGATGCGGTTAATCGTTATGAAGACACCCACGGCGCACAATTTGAAACATATGCCGCACAAAGAATCAGAGGCGCCATGCTGGATGAGCTACGCAGTTCAGATTGGTTGCCACGTAGCATCCGTAAAAACATGCGTGATGTTGAACATGCCATTAGCCAATTAGAACAGCAACTTGGCCAACCCCCTACTGAAAATGATGTTGCTAAAAAACTGAATTTATCTCTCGCTGAATACCACGAAATGCTTGGTGACTGTAGCGGACACCAACTGGTTTACTATGAAGACTTTCACGAAGCAGAGAGTGGAGAACATTTCTTAGATCGCTTTCAGTCTGACCACGACAGTGACCCCATTAAAGGCTTGCTCATCGGTGACTTCAGAGATGCACTGATTGCTGCGATAGATTCGCTACCTGAGCGAGAAAAAATCTTGCTGGGTTTATACTACGAACAAGAGTTAAACTTAAAAGAAATTGGTGCGGTAATGAGCGTTTCAGAATCCCGTGTATGTCAATTACATAGTCAGGCAGTTGCAAGGCTACGTGCTAACTTAAGAGAGAAGTCATGGACTGGGGCAGCATAATCGGCCTAATCCTTGCTGTTGCAGGGATTATACTAGGGCAAAAACTTGAGGGCGGGAACGTTGGTTCGCTGTTGCAATATGCAGCTTTTCTTATCGTGATGTTCGGCACCTTTGGTGCGGTACTTGTACAAACACCAGCCAAAACCTTCATTCAAGGCTTAAAAATGCTAAAAAAAGTATTTAAAAAGCCAGTTGATGACAAGAAAGAGCTTTTCAAACGCATTTTGGTCTGGAGCAATTTTGCACGTAAAGAAGGTATTTTCATGCTGGAGCCTTTCTTAAAAAGGGAAACTGATCCCTTTATTATTAAAGGCATGCGCTTGATGATTGATGGTACTCCTCCAGAAAAAATTCGCGAGATATGTGCGATTGACATCTATTTCCATGAGGTTCAAATGCGTAGTGCTGCGAAAATTTGGGACGCAGCTGGCGGCTATGCGCCGACTGTGGGGATTTTGGGCGCGGTACTTGGCCTAATTCATGTGATGGAGAATTTATCCGACCCAAGCAAGCTAGGTAGCGGTATCGCTGTCGCATTTGTGGCCACTATTTATGGCGTTGGCTTTGCCAATTTGATATTTTTGCCTATTGCAAACAAGTTAAAAACACACATTCAAGCAGAATTAAAAACACGTGAAATGTTACTCAACGCATGGGTGTCTATTGCCAATGGCGATCACCCTAGAATTGTTGAGGAACGCTTAGACAGCTACCTAGACAAACCACACTAGTCGCCAATTAACTTAATTATAAACTATGTCGAAACTCATCCGTAAAAGAGTAGAAGAGGATCAAGATAACCATGAGCGATGGTTAGTCTCTTATGCTGACTTTATTACGCTTTTATTCGCATTTTTCGTCGTCATGTACTCTATTTCTTCCGTAGAAATAGGTAAATACAAACAACTCACTAACTCTATCGGCACGGCTTTTAGCGGTAATGGTAGCTCTGGTGTCAACCAAACAAGTACAGAAAAAGGCCTAGGCGCGCGAGGCGTCACGGAAACTAACACCACATCAATCATCAAACCACTTCCACTAAGCCATTTATATACAGAAAAAATGCGCAGAGAGCGTGATTCCATGGCCAAAACTGGGGCTGAGGTATCTAACAAACTGGCACCAATGATTGCAGAGGGTAAGATTCAAGTCATACAGACTAGCCGTGGTATCCGTATTGATATACAAGATAACTTGTTATTTAGTGCCGGTTCTGCTGATTTATCAATGGCGGCCAATGCAATCATTAGCGAAATTGTTCCGTTAATTAAAAATAATCAACGAAAAATACAGGTAGAAGGTCACACAGACAACACACCTATTCATAACACTACGTTCTTCTCTAACTGGGAACTTTCTGCAGTGCGCGCCAGCAGTGTTGTGAGACTGCTAAGCACTTTAGGTATCAGCGAACAGCGCTTAAGTGCAACTGGTCTAGGCGCATCACAACCGATTAGCGAAAACGAAACAGAAACAGGTCGTGCAAAAAACAGACGTGTATCTATCATCATTACCTATGAAGTACCTACGCAAGAGGACACCTCCAATGTGATTGTGCCTCAGGCATCTGCCCTAGCACCTAAAGCGCAAACAGTACCGAAAGCTCCCAATTAGAGTCGATATCGCGGCTGTTTAATACAACGTACGTGGTTTAATACAATGTATGTGTAGTTTGATTGCTTTGCTAACACCAAAATTGCTAGCATCAAAAAATAAAAGCCAGCAAATGCTGGCTTTTATTTTATACAAAATCTATTACTCTTTACCGATTTGGTATTCTTCGTAGCTCACTTCAACAATCTTACCAGTAGTCGCATCAACTTCTACTTTAATTTCTTCTTTATCAGCTTCTAAAATATCAAACTCATAAGATGCTTTGCCGTCTGACTCAAGCTCATACTCTGTCTCTACCACAGTGCCAGGATGTGCAGCCAGTGCTGTTGCTTTAGCATCAGCCTCGCTTACTTTAGCAAGCACTTTGAATCTAGCATCATCAGCCTTAACTTCTTCCTCAACCTCTGTTACTTTACCAGTTTTAGCATTGCACTCAACATCCCATGCCTTACCATCTGCAGTTTCGATATCAAACTCATAAACACCCACTTTTTTCTCAGACTTGAACTCTGTCTTTACAATCGTGCCTTCGTGCTTAGTTAATGCTGCTTTTACGCACTTTCCTAAACTATCATAAGCTTTTGGTTTGATAGTGTCATGGCCAGCGATAGCAGAGTTTGCAAAAAATACAGCTGCAACTAAAGTAGATCCTAAAGATAAACGAAACATAATTAACTCCTATTATTGTTAGTAAAGTAAAAATAAGTACCTAAGTAAAACCATTACAATTATTAAATTTTACCAAACAAGCGCTAAGCATTTGATTGATTTACAAAACTATTACATTTTTGGCTGTAAACAGCCAAAATCAAGCACCAATCCATCCAAAATGTAACATTCAATGTCATTTCTAACGTGATTGCAGATCAAGTCAGATGAACAAACAATAAAAAACCCAGCACTAGGCTGGGTTTCAATACATCAACTAATAATTAGTCTTTTGATGCACGTTTACGCTCATGCTCAAGCAAGTAACGTTTACGGATACGAATCGTTTTAGGGGTAATTTCCACCAACTCGTCATCATCAATAAACTCAACTGCTGATTCTAAAGATAATGCAATTGGCGTAATCAAACGTACAGCCTCATCAGTACCTGATGAACGAATGTTAGTCAGCTGCTTACCTTTAATCGGGTTCACGATCAAATCGTTATCACGGCTGTGAATACCAATCACCATACCTTCATACAACTTGTCACCTGGTACTGAGAACATTTTACCGCGGTCTTGCAACTTCCAAAGCGCGTAAGCCACAGCCTCGCCATTTTCAGCTGAAATCAACACGCCATTACGACGGCCTGGCATATCAGCTTTAACTGGAGCATATTCATCAAACACATGACCCATCAAACCAGTACCACGGGTCATCGTTAAGAATTCACCTTGGAAACCAATCAAACCACGCGCTGGAATTCTATATTCCAAACGTGTACGACCATTACCGTCAGACTCCATATTTTGCATTTCACCACGACGACGGCCTAATTCCTCCATCGCAGCACCTTGATGCTCATCTTCTAAGTCCACAGTAAGAATTTCATATGGCTCACATTTTTCGCCATTAATTTCACGGTAAACAACTTTTGGTTTACCTACTGCCATCTCGAAACCTTCGCGACGCATATTTTCTAGCAGGATGGTTAAGTGCAACTCACCACGACCAGAAACGCGGAACACGTCAGCATCTTCAGTGTCTTCAACACGCAAAGCAACGTTAACTAAAAGCTCTTTAGTTAAACGATCACGAATTTGACGTGAAGTCACAAATTTACCTTCAGTACCAGCTAATGGTGAAGTATTCACCATAAAGTCCATGGTCAATGTTGGCTCATCCACACCTAAATGAGGCAAACCAATTGGGTTTTCACGATCACAGATAGTGAAACCAATACCAATATCATCTAAACCAGAAATAATTACAATGTCGCCAGCTTCAGCTTCTTCAACTGGCACACGTTCCAAACCACGGAAACCAAGCACTTGGTTGATTTTACCCGTAGCGATTTGTTTAGTTTCATTCATCACAGTCACTGCTTGGCCAGGTCTGATTTTACCGTTAGTCACGCGACCAATACCTAAACGACCAGTGTAAGTTGAATAATCTAATGCTGAAACTTGCAACTGTAAAGGTGCATTGCTATCACCAGCTGGTGGCGCTACATGACTTAAAATCGTTTCAAACAAAGCACGCATGTTATCGCTAGGCTTATTCATATCCAACATAGCATAGCCATTGATTGCTGACGCATATACTACAGGGAAGTCTAACTGCTCATCTGTTGCACCCAAGTTAGCAAACAAATCAAATGTTTGATTCACTACCCAGTCAGTACGTGCACCTGGACGATCTACTTTATTAATAACAACGATTGGTTTCAAACCTAGCGCCAACGCTTTTTTAGTAACAAAACGTGTTTGTGGCATCGGGCCTTCAACAGCATCTACTAACAGAACAACGCCATCCACCATACCTAATACACGCTCAACTTCACCACCGAAGTCCGCATGGCCTGGAGTGTCCACAACGTTAATATGCGTACCTTCGTAATTCAGCGCAGTGTTTTTTGCCAAAATGGTAATACCACGTTCTTTTTCAATATCGCCACTGTCCATTACACGCTCAGACACTGTCTGATGAGATGTAAATGTACCTGCTTGATGTAAAAGTTTATCAACCATAGTTGTTTTACCATGGTCAACGTGGGCAATAATTGCGATATTTCTTAAATTACGAGACATTGTCTTGCTACCAGTTCATTGAAAGGCGGCGATTTTAACACATTAAGCCCTAAGAATGATTTAACTATCTATAAATATAGTAAAAAACACTTTGACAAAGTGTAATTAATGCATATAATGCGCACAACTTAGAACTTTAAACAGCTTAACAAATAGCTCTAGAGTTTTAGATTCATCGCCCTGACCCTCAGTCACTCGTGAAATTTTGAAGTGACTATCTTTAGATTTAATATTAAATCTATCTTTACTGGTTAGCGGCTATGCCCGTGCGCTGGTAAATAAAGCATCTCGAACTATATATTTGAAATTTGCTTTTTGCGTTATGTTGTTTTTTCACAACATCACTGTAAACATACATGTATTTGCTCGCGCCCTTTTATTGTTTTTATAAAACTGCTTTTGAAAGGGACTATCTTGTCTTTTGAATCATTAAATCTACACCCTACTATTATTCGTGCTTTAGAGGAATCAGGCTATACAGCCCCAACCCCTATTCAAGCCCAAGCAATTCCTGTTGTGACAGAAGGTCACGACTTGATGGCTTCAGCACAGACTGGTACAGGTAAAACTGCAGCATTCATGTTGCCAGCACTAAACTTACTAGCAACTCCACACGAATCTAAAAGCCGTGGTCCACGCATTTTAGTACTTGTACCTACTCGTGAACTTGCAACACAAGTGAACGAAGCTGCACGTAAATACGGTAAATTTATCCGTGCACGTACAGTAAGTATCGTAGGTGGCATGCCTTACCCACTACAAAACAAACTATTATCACAACCGCTAGACATCTTAGTAGCAACGCCAGGCCGTCTATTGGACCATATGGAACGTGGTCGTATTGACTTATCACGTCTACAAATGTTGATATTAGATGAAGCTGACCGTATGTTAGACATGGGCTTCTTACCTGATGTTGAACGTATTTGCGAGCAACTCTCGGCAGAGCGTCAAACATTATTGTTCTCAGCGACATTAGATGGAGACATCGCACGTATTGCGAACAAAATTCTTAAAAATCCTAAAACAATTCAAGTAGCAGCTCAACGTGAAAAACACGCAAACATTGAGCAACGCTTGCACTTTGTTGATGATATGACACACAAAAACAAACTGCTTGAGCATTTATTGATTGCTCCTGAAGTTAACCAAGCTATCATTTTCACCAGCACTAAACGTCACGCTGATGTGTTAGCTGAAGATTTGTACGCAGCAGGCCATAAAACAGCCGCACTACACGGTGATATGACACAAGGTGCACGTAACCGCACATTGACTAAATTACGTCATGGCGATGTAAAAATCTTGGTAGCGACTGACGTTGCTGCACGCGGTATTGACGTACATGGCATTACACACGTCATCAATTACGACTTACCTAAATTTGCAGAAGACTATGTACACCGTATCGGCCGTACTGGTCGTGCTGGCAACACTGGTATCGCCATTTCATTCGCGTCGAACATGGATAGACATATTCTACGTAAAATCGAACAATTCACTGGCAACACCATGTCGCCTGCAGTGATTGAAGGTTTTGAACCAAAACGTGCCATGAAGATGGATGGCCCTAGCGGCAGCCGTCGTGATGGTCACAAACCAGGTGGTCGTGGTGGCTTTAAACCACGTGATGACCGTGGTGGTTACAAAGGTCGTGATGATCGCAATGGCGCTAGCCGTGATAGCGCTCCTCGCAGCGAAAACCGTTTTGAAAATCGTGGCAACCGTGACTCAGCTCCGCGTGAAATCAATGGCAACTCAGCTGGTTATGCTGGCAGATCTGATACTAACCGCTCAGAAAGACCATCTGGCGACCGTGCACGTAGCTTTGGTGACCGCGCAGCGTTTGATAAGTCTGGTGACCGTAGCCGTGGTAACAATGCGGGTACACCTAACCGTAGCTTTGGCGATAGCGTAGCCTTCGGTAAAAAACCTTACTCACGCGACGGTCAACGTAGCGAAGGCCGTTCTGATCGTAGCGCAGCACCTGCTGCACGTCGTGATGGTGATCGCAGTGATAGCCGTCCTGCTGGTCGTAGCGATAGCCGTGGTCCAGCACGTGGTTTTGCTGGCGCTAATGCAGGTGCAGGCAATGGTGCACCACGTCGCTCACGTAGTTTTGCATAACTTAAGTAAAGACTTTAATTGAACAGTATCCAACAAATGACAGAAATCGTAACGACTGACAGCCCAAGTTTCAGCACATTAGGACTCGCACCTGAGCTCTTACGTGCATTAACTGAATCTGGTTACACTACTCCAACACCAATTCAGGCACAGGCTATTCCTGTTGCCTTGGCTGGAGGGGATCTAATGGCAGGGGCGCAAACTGGCACAGGTAAAACTGCGGCATTTGCGCTTCCCCTACTACAGAAGTTATTACCGCTAGCCAATAGCAGCACCTCTCCTGCCAAGCACCCCGTGCGCGCGTTAATTTTAACGCCAACACGTGAGCTTGCTATTCAGGTGGAAGAAAGCGTCAAAGCGTATGCCAAGCATACGCAATTACGCTCACTGGTTGTCTATGGTGGCGTAGATATCAAAACACAGACACCTCACCTTAAAACGGGCGTGGAAGTGTTGGTAGCGACCCCTGGCCGTTTGTTGGATCATATTGAACAAAAAACATTACAGCTCAACCAAGTACAAATGTTAGTACTTGATGAAGCAGACAGAATGCTGGACATGGGCTTTATGCCTGATTTGAAACGTATTTTGGCACTATTGCCAAAACAGCGTCAAAATTTGATGTTTTCAGCGACATTCTCAAACGAGATTAAAAAATTAGCAGATGACTTTTTAACTAAACCTCAATTGATTGAAGTGGCGCGCAGCAATGCAACCAACGACAACGTAACGCAAAAAGTATATCAAGTTGCGCAATCAGATAAAGAAGCCTTGTTAATTCAGCTGTTAAAAGAAGCCGATGCAAAACAAGTCATCGTATTCACCAAAACAAAATTAACGGCGAGCCGTTTAAGCCGCAGCCTAGTACGCGAAGGCATTGCGGCAGACGCAATTCATGGCGATAAAACCCAACAAGAGCGTATTAAAGCATTAGATGCGTTTAAAGCTAGCACAGTGACTGCGCTTATCGCAACGGATGTTGCTGCGCGTGGTTTAGATATTAGTGAACTGCCAATGGTGATTAATTATGAAATTCCAAGTGCGCCAGAAGATTATGTGCATCGTATTGGCCGTACCGGACGTGCCGGCGCAAGCGGCGTTGCAATTTCATTTGTCAGCGATGATGAAGAGAAATACTTGGTTGAAATTGAGAAGTTAATCAAACGCCAAATTACCAAAGAAACGGTAGCGCTAGATAAACCTAAAGCAACATCACGTACACGTAGCAACGCAAGCAATCAGGTGAAAGATCAGGAAGCACCAACCAGACGCTTACCAGCTAAGAAGAAGAGTGTCGACCCATGGTTTGATAAACCTTACGAACCAAGCACACAAGAAAATAATGTTGTCGCTACTAGACAAATTAACACCAAAAAAGCACCAGTAGCTGCCTTACTTGGTGGATTGTTATCTAGAAAGTAATAATCTTTGAAAGTTATGTGGGGTATTTAGTACCCAGCTAATTAGGGGCAGTGATGCCCCTTTTTATTGCGCGCCGTTAATTGATTACGTACAGTTAATGCCCGTGTTGATTCCGCATAAAGTCAGCAACACCATAGAGCTGATTTGCTAGTTTTTTCATCAACGCCTCGTCATATTCCAACTGATGCATGGCTTTAATCATGCAATACATCCATTGGTCACGCGCTGACTCACCAATGGCAAACGGCAAATGCCGCTTACGCAGCATTGGATGGCCATAGCGCTCAATATATAGCTGTGGTCCACCTGTCCATCCGGTTAAAAACATAAACAGCTTCTCACGAGCAGAGGTTAAATCTGGCTGATGCATATCGCGCAGAGGCTTCGCCTTAGGATCACTATCCATGATGTCGTAAAATGTCTCTACCAGCAAACGAATATTTTGGATGCCGTTTTCTTCACCACCGAGTAGCTCAAAAAATGTACGCTTATCACTACCCGCTTCTTCTATTTCATTTAACATATGCTTAAAACCTTAAGTGTAGGAACTTTTTGTAACGTAGTGTGCAAAATGCATCACCACTGTACTGTTGCTATCCCTACATTTAAATATCAATCGGTGTCACAAGACTAGCAGCCAATTTTGCACTTACTCTTGCTTCCGCAACATCTTTACCCGTCGCTAATGCAACGCCCATCCGCCTTTTAGTAAAAGACTCTGGCTTACCAAATAAGCGAATATCAGTATTATTCACGGCTAAGGCTTTTTCCACGCCATCAAAAGCTAATTGCTGGGTATTATGCCCGCCATAGATAACAGCACTAGCGCCAGCTTCACGCAGGCTCACGTCTACAGGCAATCCTAAAATTGCACGTGCGTGTAGGTCAAACTCACTAAAGCGTTGCGTGGCCATCGTCACCATGCCTGTATCATGTGGACGAGGACTTACCTCACTAAACCAAACGTGGTCGCCTTTGACAAACAGCTCAACCCCGAACAAGCCCAAGCCGCCCAAGCTGTCAGTGACCGCTTTAGCAATACGTTTAGACTCTTCTAATGCTTTAGTAGCCATTGGTTGCGGTTGCCAGCTTTCGACATAGTCACCCTTTTCTTGCACATGGCCAATTGGCTCACAGAAGTAAGTGCTGATTTCACCTTGTGCATTTTTTGCACGGACGGTTAATAGCGTAATCTCATAATCAAAGTCAATTTGACCCTCAACAATCACTACACCTTGATTTACGCGTCCACCAGACGCAGCATATTCCCACGCAGAGGATACTTCGCTCGCCTGTGTAATGCGTGATTGACCCTTACCAGAGGAAGACATGGTAGGCTTGATAAAACATGGGTAGCCTATACCTGCATCAATCGCAGCTTGAAGCTCGGCTTCGCTTCTGGCAAATGCATAAGGAGATGTCGGTAGGTTAAGGTCTTCAGCAGCAAGCCTGCGAATACCTTCACGATTCATCGTTAACTGCACAGCTTTAACGGTAGGAATCACGGTCGCAATGCCCGATTGTTCAATATCAGCGAGTGTTGCTGTGTTTAAAGCTTCAATTTCAGGCACAATCAAATGTGGCTTTTCAAGCGCAATCAACTGACGTAATGCTTGGTCGTCAGTCATATCGATCACATGGGCGCGATGCGCAACTTGATGGCCAGGCGCATTTTTATAGCGATCGACGGCAATCACTTCAACGCCTAGACGTTGCAAAGCGATAATCACCTCTTTACCAAGCTCACCACTACCTAAGAGCATGACACGGGTTGCATTAGGACTTAAAGGGGTTCCGATTCGCATAGTGATTCTTTCATTTTATGATTGCTCGAATCATACCATGCAGCTATTTTTAAGAAAATTAGAGATACACTTAATTTACAAGAAAATAGAAAATGAACAGCCTCTATAGATGAATAAATTTCGACATCACTGGTTTAAAAAATTGCAACCAAGCTGCTAAGCTTTAATTTGATGCTTATCCATACGATAACGCATTGTCATGCGTGTAATCCCAAGCTTTCTTGCCGCCTCAGAAACATTGTATTTAGTTTCGACAAGGACTTGTAACAATATAGACTTTTCTGCCGCATCCAGAGCGGACTGTTGTGAATCTGCTAAGGTAGTAGGAATCGGCTCTGCAAGACGGCAATTTGGTAACGCCAAATCAATGTCTGTCAGCTCTCCGTTATGACAAAGCAACATAGCACGGCTCACTTGATGCTTCAGTTCACGCACA